>CANIZL010000121.1 GCA_947471985.1 Verrucomicrobiota bacterium
ATCGATTTTTTCATCGCCCCGACAGCCGCTGCCGCGGAAAGTTGACCAACTCAACCTCAGGCTCATGTCAAACATAAACGCGCGATTTGCTCAGTATTTTAACGATTTTAACCCACTATTCTCAAGCAATGAGTTTTCAGATGGGCTCTGAATGCAAAAACGATGTCTGGCTCCCATTCTTTAACTGTGCGGATAAACGTCTCCTGACCATTAAGGTCCTCCGCTGCTAAGGATATCACTCCTGATGAGTGTTTAACGCATTTAGTTGGTATGATCTCCCATGAAGCTGTCTCTGAAATGGCACTTACGTGTAATAACCCTACTTGTTTAAGTTCATATTTGCACGGAAACGATTTAAGAAGATTTTAAAAAATAATCCTGTTTACTTCAGCCAGTCCAGTATACATAAGTGCGCTATGTGATACTATCAGAATTTTAATTGTCTTCATATCTCAGGTGTAAATCAACAAAATGTATTAAGTATACGCATAGCGTAAGTATTGCTGATAGTAAATACTGCAATTGCGGGCCGTCTGTCTTGAGAATCGCCTCGCCCATGCGCTCCATCTTCTTGCGGGCGGCCGAACTCAACAGGCCAATGATGTAACGTTGGGCGCACGCTGCGATTGTGCCGGTGACGCTGAAACAGGTGCGAAATCATGTCACAGTACTCCGCAAGACTTTGTATGGAGACATGGAGCGCCCGCGTTTCATTTTATTTGTTTGACCGCTTTCATCGTTCGGCTCGGCGAACTGAGAGTCGTAGGCTGATCCGTCCCTCAGCGTGCAATAATGTGTGCCAAAAGTTATTGCGCGCAAACTTGATCATAGCATATTAGAATTAGGCAATTCTAGAGCTGGTGTTTATAGGTAATTCACTGCCAAGTAGGCCACTAAATACGTGTATTAGAAGCGATGGCCGTTTGACGCATTAACTAGAAGGATGCTGGACAGGCTTGCCTTCAGGGAAGCGCTTTCTGCCGACTCTCCAGCAACCCTGCCGGGTTTGACCCGTTCCAAATTGGCGGGACATGCCTAATCTATTCTCCCAAGACCGGTAGTAAGTGGGCGGTGTTTGCTGAAATAAAGTATTCCTAACACTACACTCAGATCTGTTCGCCATGACGGCAGAAAAGCTATTCGCGTGGAGATTGCTTCGTGGTCGCGATCGATGCCAAAGGGCACTGAGCAACAAAGCTTCTAGGGTATGGAAAGTGCCCGTTGACACGGCGTGCGAAAGTGCAGGCAGCAAAGTTCTGGAAAATATATGTACTGTACAACACTTTGAGGCATCCACAAAAGAGGCGCAGTTATCCCGAAGACATACAGGAATGGCAATCGCCGTAAAATCGCTGCTGCCGCTTCGTAAGCAAGTGGACTTTTAAAGGAATGGCTGGATTTTAGCTCATCTTCGCTGATGCTGGCCACGGTGATACACTGCAAGGTATGGTGGCATCTATTTTGAAAGCCACAATTAAACGGACTCGAATTTGCGATCAAAGCAATGTCAAGGTGTCACAATTGTCTCCGCGAATCCCACACTATTGGTTCGGAGGCTCGATTTTAAATTACTAAGCCACATTTGTGACGGTCGAACCACGCATGGTGATCTGCACCGACAAAATCGATGAATTGACTTCCTAAGTTAGGGATTAATCGATGACCGTAGCTATTAAGGCTGCCACCTAACTGATTAGGGCAAAGTTAGGTGCGCACCGTCATGTTACTACGGTTTCGGCCTAGATGCCATTTCTTTGTTTTTCTGCGCGATTCGTTCCGCGATTATTTTTCTTCGCTCCGCCGAGGGCAGCGAAATTAGGTAATTGCTATCTTCAAGTTCTGTTTTTCGTCCATTAGCGTATTGAGTTATTAAATCTGCTACCCCTGGCTCCAATTGTTTGAATTGATCTAGTTGAAATAAGGCCTGAGAAGTCATTGCCAAAGAGTCTAGCTTTGCTAAATTATCCGCCGTAACCGCCTCGACTCCGACTTTCGGGTTCGGATTTGGATCAAATGGACCGTCCCACGATTCCATTGTCTGATATTGCGATTTAGCAAAGATATCAGCTATAAGCTCCAATGTATTTTGTGTGAGGGAAACGTTGTGGTCGGAACAAAAGCGTTAGAATTCAACCGCTTCTCTTCTATAGGGCTTATTTTGTTCATAGGCTTTATATGCCTGAAATGCATCGGAGCCAAGTTCCTTTTCAAGTGATTTCACTAGCTGATTCTTGGTTGTGAGGAACTCCATCATCTTGTCTCCAGCAAACATCGCCTCCTTATGGAGCGAATACATGTTAGACAGTACCAAGTCTGCTTTATCACCGCTCACCCCGAGGGCCTCTAGCACCGGTGCATATTCAGTTTGTCGACGACGCGCCTCTGCGTCAGTAAATTGTTCTACTGAATTCAGATATCGTTGTCGTTGTTTATCAATGTCAGGTGAGGGCTCATCTTGCTTTTCGTTTACCCTACCCCCTCCTTGAGGGGTGGTATAAACTCGCGATTGCGCGAAGCCTTTTTGTGCACGTCCATCCACTGACGTTATGTTAAAGTTGGAGGCTGACTTCATGGCGACGCTTGATCGCCCGCAGAGATACGCGACCACTAATGAGACTAGCCAGAATGCAAACTGGGCTCGGTTGTTTGGTGACTTTTGATGAGCTGTCATAAGTGGCGTAGCCGCGGTTTCAATCATCTCAAAACCGCGACTATTGGTAACTATGTATTGGCTATCAATAAAATCCTAACCGTGGTATTCAATTGGTAATAGCAGCGACGGCATGACCTGCCCCTCCAGCGTAAATTTCAGCATCTATTATTTGATCATAAGGGCTAAAGTTATACAAACCTTGGGTCATGGACGTCGTGGTCTTAGGTAACCCGGGTTCTTCAATATCTACAAGTGCACCCCCGCATGGCCTATACATTTTAAAAGCTGATGTAAACGTCGCAGTTACAGATCTTAGGTATTTGGCTTCAACCCCTCGTTCTTCTGCCTCCCAGTAGACAGTTTCAGTGAAGCCTATACCATCCTGACTACATGCAGAAGTATTTGTCAATTCACATGCGTATGCAGTTACAACAATTGTAGCCGTTGCGACGGTAGCCTTTAGCTTGTATGAGTTCATTATATTTATTGTTTTGTTTTTCGGAGCAGAAGTGGATATTTGCATCAATGAAATAGATCCGTTGACCACCTGTACTTCACCTAGCCGGCTGTTTGGCTATCGCTTCCGCGTGACATCTTGTGCATGCGTGGCATAGTTCGCTCCTTATTTGCGTGTCGACGGCTTAATGAGCATCGAGGTGGATGGTGAATATCATCCAATCTAACAGCCGCCATAAGAATGGCAAGCGTGAATTGGGGCGGAGTCATTTAATTCTACTCCGGTAGTTCTCCGGGTGTGCGATCGCGGCGGCTCACCTGGTAATTCCACGGGTCAACACCCAGTACCGGGAGTTGATGGAAAGGGCCCGACGAAGTCAGAAGATGAATCAATTCGGCTCGGCGCTCCGGTATCTGGAAGCCGTGCCGACCATACAACCGGGCGATGCCACCGTAACGAAGCTTCTGTCGGAGTTTCGGATCCGCGGTTTCTGGGGTCAGGTCCGGGAGTTGGCCGAGCGGAATGAACTTGATGTGGCCTTGAGAGTCCTGGGAGTCGCCGTGACGGAAATGCCGAGCGACGCGGTGACCATCGCGCTGCAGGAGAAGATTCGGGCGGGCAAAGTGAACGCCGAACGCCAGCAGACCCTGGTGACTTACTGACAGACACTGGCCGCCGGTAATGTCGCCGCCGAACAAAAGGAATTCGGCAAGTCGCTGGCCCTGCTCGTGGATGCGAGAATGATGATGCCGGAGCAGTCGGAAGCCGAGTCGCTGGGGTCGGATGCCGTTATGGGGCAGACGAATTGGATTGCCGAACTGGCGGAAAGGAAACGGAAGGTCCGGGATGCCGATCTCGGTCGCCAATTCAATGTGGCCTGGGCCAAGGCTTCGGCTGGTGAAAGGGATGCCGAGGACTTCCCGTACCAAAGCTGGAAGGTGGCCAAGCCAATATCGAATGTCCGGACGGCGCCTCCGGAAATTGGCAAGGCCGACCCTGGTTCAGGATCACGGTGTCCAGAATGGAGACGGCGGACGTCATGACGGCCAAAATTTGGTAGTTTGATTCCAGTGGTTGGAATTGGGAGGTATCGGGAGTCGACGGTGGAAGCTGATCGATTTTCGTCAGGTTATCGAGAGGGATGGGGGAATACCCGGTTTGGGCATTGGATAGTTTGTGGAGTTTAAGGTTGGAGGATTTCCGAGAAAGGTCTCGACACTGAGCCGTCCTTGACCAATCGGCTGATGCTTCCCGCACTCCCATTCACGGAGGGTTCTCGGGTGGACTCCGAGTTGTTTGGCGAGTGCTTCTTGGGTCAGTTGGAGTTCCAAGCGCCGTAGTTTCAGTGCCCGTCCAGTCGCCTCCGCTGGTGTTAAATAGGCAACGCTTTTTGATTCGTTGCTTTTGACGGCCACAAGCTTTGGATCAGGGATCGTTTGGAACGGATCGTACCCCAGGTAGGCGGATATCGAACCTCTTTGACCCCATGCCGGGTAGATCCGGTCTCCTTCCCACTTACTCAAGGTGACCATGCTAACCCCCAGCATTCGAGCGGCCTTGGACTGGTAGATCCCGAGTTGGAGGCGGCGACGGCGAAGGTGTCCGCCTATGGTCGTGGGTTCGGTTGGGACGATGATTCCGCGGCTCCGCCGAGGCAGGAAGTCCCGGCGAGAGGTGTGCAAAACTCTCTCACAAAGGGGCAACATCGCGCACGCCCGACGGAAAAATGCCGCATGAAAGTCGCGGTTCACCGAGAGAGATGCAGGCGTACCTCGGGTGAATTTCCGGTCCCTTGCTGGATCGCATTGATCTCCACGTGGAAGTGCCGCCGGTCAAATTCACGGAGATGCGGGACGGGCGGCCGGGAGAAGCCTCGGCGGTGGTTCGCGAGCGGGTGATGGCCGCGCGGGCGATCCAACGGCAACGATTCGCGCACAAACCTCGCATTACCTGCAATGCGCGGATGGGCAGCACGGAGATGCGGCAATTTTGTGCTGTGGATGCCACCACTGCCGAGCTCTTGAAACATGCGATGACGGATCTGAACCTCTCCGCGCGGGCCTATGACCGTGTCCTGCGCGTGGCCCGAACCATCGCTGATCTGGCCGCGAGCGAACGAATCCTCGCCGAGCATATGGGTGAGGCGATTCAGTATCGCAGCCTGGACCGGCGGCTGTGGGGATAAGTCCTCGGCCAATCAGCCGTTACGGCCGGGACCGTGGATCAAAACGAACCCGTGCCGGCGCTGCCATAACTGGAGATAAATACTCCGGACCTACCGCCGTCCATTGGCCCGCGCGGATCTCCCCCTGAAAGCGCACAATTGACGGGCATTCATCCGCTGCAGGGACCGAGCACCAGGAGTGGTAGCCATGGATTCTGACGCTCCACGGTTGCTTGGCTGGGCCAAAGCCACCGCAGATCCTTTGGAGGGCACCCCTACAGGTGGGAGTCTGCGGAATTCATGGATTTGGCAGTGAACCTGGCGCGGTGGCGGGAATCTAATTGTCTTGGGTGGAAAGGTAGGAATTGGCCCCATGGCGCGTTGGCCGTTTCGGCAGATGGTGGTCGGGGCGAGGCGTGACGAAAAGGGCGGTCGGCCTGAGAGGTCGGCAACCTTCAAGCGCCGGAGTACGCCCGATCCGGGCGATCCTACGGATTTTCGAACGGTTCGGAAAACTTAGGCACGGGGCCGACGGAAGTAACCATAGCTCGTCCGCGCAAATACTCGGCCGCCGTCGAGGTGTTGAAGCCGTGTTGGGTGACGAACAAAAAACATGAACGCTTCAGACACCGCGCCAGTAAATGAATTCCATCCGGGCGATTGGGCCTCCCGGAGCCGAATTCAAGCGCTGGTCTTGATGGTAGCAACCGCGTTGGGAATCTACTTGTGCTATCGGATGGCGCTGCCGTTTTTGTCGGCCCTTATCTGGTCGGCATCGCTGGCGGTCTTGTTCGCCCGCTTTCAACGGTGGTTGGAGGTCCAAGTCAAGCCGGCCGGATTCGCGGCGGGACTTTCCGTGGTGTTGATCGGCCTTTGTGTGGTTATTCCGGCGACCTTTGTTGGCCAGCGGATCCTCCTGGAGGCCACCCGGGGAGCCGAACTCCTCGAGGCCCGAGTCAAATCGGGTGAATGGCGCCACGCTCTCGATGAGCACCCGCGCTGGGCAGCACTCGCCGACCGCATCGAGCGGCGGATCGACCTGCCAGGGGCCGTCCGAATGCTCACCACCTGGCTCAGCACCACCGCCGGATCCATCGTTCGGGGATCGGTGTTTCAAGCGATCGATTTCTGCCTGACACTCTATCTGCTTTTCTTCTTCCTACGGGATGGACAAAAGGTCCTGCGAGCATTGCACCAGCTGTCGCCTCTGCCGGTGGTTGAGACGGAGGTAGTTTTGGGGCGGGTCAGCGACACGCTTCATGCCACGGTCTATGGGACGCTGATGGTCTCCGTTGTGCAGGGATTGCTGGGCGGCCTCATGTTCTGGTGGCTGGGCCTGCCGGCGCCCCTGCTTTGGGGGGTGGTGATGGGCCTGCTGGCTGTGGTGCCGGTGCTGGGGGCGTTTGTGATCTGGATACCCGCCGCCGGTTTTCTCGCGTTGGAGGGGCATTGGGGACAGGCCTTGATACTTTCCCTCTGGGGACTGCTCGTGGTGGGCACCATCGACAACCTGCTCGCACCCCTCTTCGTGGCGAATCGGCTGAAGCTTCACACCGTGCTCGCCTTCCTGTCGGTGATGGGCGGGCTGCTGTTGTTTGGCGCGGCGGGCTTCATTCTCGGCCCGATCATCCTAACCCTCACTACAGCCCTATTGGAAATCTGGACCCGGGCGGCTTCCGGCGGAACGACCCAAGGAGAGGGACCGGACGAACTCGGCCGATTTGAAGGCGAGGGCGGACGGTTGGCGGCGGGAGATGTTTAGGCCCCCGGCCGCCAGCGATCCTGGCGCGATGACAGCCGCCTAACGCCGTGTCGGGTCGCTGCTATTCCCCAGGCAGTACAAGTATTCCTGTCGGTTGTCGCCGCGGGTGGCGACCCGCAGGAAAACGCGTTGCCCGCAGACCACCGGCGACGCATACGCCTCTTCACCGAGCTGATTTTGCGACAGCAACTTGAACCCACGGGGTGTGGCCTCGAAGATAAACGTTTTGCCGCTGACGTTCGAGGCATAGATTCGATCATCCACCATCACCGGCGAGGCGAAGAAGTCGCCGCCCAGCCGCTCCTTCCAAAGCTCCTCTCCGGTATCCGATTTCCAGCACACGGCAAAGCCCGCGTCCGTCACCGCGTATAAATGGCCGTCCTTGACGATCATCGACGGCACATAAACCCGCGTGTTGTTCTGCCACGCAATGGTTCCCGAGCCGTCGGCCACCACGGCCACCGTGTGATTTCGCGGATACCCGCCGCTGGCAAAAATCCGGGTGCCATCCGTGACGACCGATCCCACGCATTCCTCGGTCGATCCATTAAGCTCCCAAAGTTTCCGGCCGGTGAGGGGATCGAGACTCGTGATCAAATTGCAACCGGCGAGCACCATCTGGGTGCGACCCGCGGCCTGAATGATCGACGGCGTGGTATAGTTGTGGTGTTTTGGGCGCGGCTCGCTCCAGACCATTTTCCCGGTCTGGCGATCGAGGCCGGCGAGGACACCGCCGCCCTTGTGATCGGCGGAAACCAAGACAAGCGATTCATGAACCACCGGTGAGGAGGCGAATCCCTGATGGGTCATGTAGTCGCAAATCTTCTGTTGCCAGAGAACCTTGCCGGCCAGATCCAGCGCGGACGTATGGACCGCTCCGGCGTTGAGGAAATTGATGTAGAGGCGTTCCCCGTCGCACGTGACGGTGGAGGAGGCCGCGGAGGAATTTGCGTGGTGGCCGGGATCGGCGTGGTCGGCGTGCACCTGGGTCTGCCAGAGCTCCTTGCCGGTCCGCCGATCGAGACACAATACGGATTGGGAGTGTTTCACCGGGTCAGCAGTGGCCAGGTAGATGCGATCGCCCACAACGGTGGGGGATCCGTGGCCGCGCCCCGGTATGGGAGTTTTCCAGACGACGTTTTCGGTGTCGCTCCATTTGAGCGGCAGGTTCTGTCCCGGCGCGCCCCGACCGTCGCGGGCCGGACCCCGCCAGGCGGGCCAATCCAACGCCGGGTTGGGCGTCGCGGCGAGGCTGGGGCTGGGGAGAGCGGCCGCCAGGAGCAGGACGGCGCAGAATCCGGCGAGTCGGTTTGAGGGCTGGGCGTTCTGCCCAATCCGCTGGGCCGATCTAATTTCGGGGTTCACGGGCGCGAGTGTGGGCAGGGTCCGCATAACTGTCTAGCAACTGTTCCAGCACCGTCAGTTGCACGCGGTCGCGACCACGGGTGGAAGGGAATCAAACCGGGCCGCGTTGGATCAATCGGATCGCATCGAGGCGCAAGCGCGCGCCCGCGAGGTGTCGGGCCAGGGCGTCCTGCTGTTCCCGCAGGGCTTCGATCTCTTCCGGTCGAACGCTGCGGTTGACCTTGCGCAGTTCCTGCAGCCGGGTGATTTCGTGGCCGAGTTGCTGGGTCATCTCCTGTCGGGCTCGAGACACCATTGCGGGGATTTGTCGCCGCGCCAATTCCGCGGCCGCTGCCAACAGATCCGGTAGCAGTTCCTCGCGCAGTTCCGAACGATCCAGGAGTGGGTGGGGGTTGCCCTTCAGCAACGAGAGAGTTCGCCGCGCCGTCGTGAAGGCAGCGCTCGCATCGGCGCCGCGGTGATCCACCACCACGTGCAGCGGTGTGGGGGGAAGGAATCGATCCACGGTCAGCGCCGGTGGAGCAATGCATTCGAGCACGTACACCGCTTCCAGATAGAGCCCGGCATTTCGGGCGTCCGGCCATCGTGCGAAACTGCTGTTGCCCGATTCCGACCCGAGCAGCAGATCCAGCGCTCCAGTGACCAGCGGATGGTCCCACGTCAGAAACTGGATCTCCTCGCGGGCCAGAGCGTGACGTCGGTCGCAGGTCACTGTGAAGCCGGCGGCCGGCAGGCCGGGAAACGATTCCGCAAACACCCCGGCGCTGCCCAGTCGATACGTCCGTGGTCCGATCTCCTCGACCTGAATCGAGTAGTGGTCAAAGACCGAAATCATGAACGCGTCGAGACCCCGATCCGCATCCTGTCGGCCAATCTCGCCCACCAATCGGGCCGCGACTTCGGGTCGGAACGAGTTCCATTCCAGCAGGCGATCGCGGCCTTGTTCGAGGCGTTCACTCAATTCGCGTTGCGCCACCCGGGTCTCCGCGAGGAGCTGTTCCAGGGCGGTGCGTGAGGCCGGTGCGGTTTCGTGAAATTCCAGAGCCAGATCGTGGATTTGGCCGCCGAATCGTTCGAGCAGCGCGCGTCCGCCGGGGAGATTTTTCTCCAGCGCATTCAAGCCCCAGTGATACCAGCGGGCCAACACCTCCGGCGAACTGCCGTCGACAAACGGAACATGGATCTGGATCTCCGAGGTCTGACCGATGCGATCCAGGCGTCCGATGCGCTGTTCCAGCAGTTCGGGGTCCAGCGGGAGATCCAACAGAACGAGGTGATGAGCGAACTGAAAGTTCCGGCCCTCGCTGCCGATCTCCGAGCACAGGAGAATCACCGCGCCGTCGGCCTCGGCGAACCAGGCGGCGTGCCGGTCTCGTTGCACCAGCGAAAGTCCTTCATGGAAGACCGCCATCTTGACGTTCAGACGCAGGCGCAGGGCCGCATCGATTGCTTCCACTTTGCGTTGGGTGCGGCAGAGGAGCAGCACCTTTTCACCCTCCAGCTTGCGGAGCAGCTCCGCCAGCCACGCGATGCGCCGGTCCGCGCTGAGCTCCGGTTGGAAATGCGGGGTCAGGCTGGCGTCCACATCGGCGGCAAATTCCTCGGCCAACGCGTCGAATTGGGCGGTGGATTCCGCCCCGGGTTCCAGGGCTTGCAACCGGGCGATCCGCCGGGGAAAACCGGTGATGGTGGTGCGGGTATTGCGGAACATCACCCGACCGGTGCCGTGTCGATCCAGCAACGCGGCCAGCAGCTCCGCGCGGCTCGCCGGGGAGTCTGCCTTGTCCGAACTCGGGGTCACCGGTTCGCCACCGGCCGCGAGGAGCTGGTTTAGCGCGGCGACGTCATCGAGCATCAGCGGTTGATTTCCCCGAAGCTTTTCCGCGAGCCGGGCCACCTCCCGATAGCCTTCGGCTTCCCGGAGGAATTCCGCCAGATCGTAGAAGCGGTCCGGATCCAGCAGCCGCAGTCGGGCGAAGTGGCTGGCCATGCCGAGTTGCTCCGGCGTGGCGGTCAGCAACAACAGGCCGGGAATGGCCCGCCCGAGTGTCTCCACCACCGCGTAGGCAGGGCTCACCGAACCCGGCGACCAGCCGAGATGATGCGCCTCGTCGACGACCAGCAGGTCCCATCCCGCTGCCAGCGCCTGCTGACGTCGCCCTTCCTGCGCGGTAAACAATCCGATGCTTGCGAGGACCAGTTGATCGTCGAGGAATGGATTGATGTCGGGACCCGCCGCCTCAATGGCCGCGCAGCGTTCCTCGTCGAAGATGTGGAACCAGAGATTGAACCGGCGCAGCAGTTCCACGAACCACTGATGCACCAGCGATTCGGGCAGCAGGATCAACACCCGGCGTGCGCGACCGGTGAGGATCAAGCGGTGCAGAATCAGGCACGCCTCAATGGTTTTACCGAGTCCCACTTCATCGGCCAGCAGGACGCGCGGCAGCAACCGGCCGGCCACCTCCGACGCAATCCCGAGTTGGTGCGGAATCAGATCAATTCGACCGCCGACAAAACCGCGCACCGCGGATTTTCGGCGCTGATGTTGATGCCGCAGCGCCGCGAGGCGCAGATCGAAGACCTCGGGGTCATCGACCTGTCCTGCCAAAAGGCGTTGCTCGGGCTGATTGAAACTGAGGGTATCGCTGAGTTCGGTCTCGCACACTTCGAGCCCGTCGCCCCGGTAGAAGAGCAAGCCGCCTCGTTCCGTCACGTCGGCCACGGCCAGAGTGAGGCCGTCGCGGGTGTGGAGGCTGTCGCCGGACTGAAATCGCACGCGCCGCAGGGGCAGGTTCTCGCGCGAGTATTCGCGGGTTTCCCCACTCGCACCAAACCCCACGATGACGGTCCGTTCGGTGCCACCGCGGATCGCGCCCAAACCCAGTTCGGGTTCGGTCTCGCTGACCCAGCGTTGTCCTACATGGAAGCGAAGTGACATGTCGGCGCCACCTTTCGGGTCGGTTACCCCGTCCGCCATCGCAAATCGCGGCAATCTCGCGGGATGGCATGGCCTGATTTCCTTGGACGTCGGCGGGAATTCCCTGTCCGGTTGCGGGTGCGAATGTGCGATCGGCAGGTTGGAGATTTTCGGTGGTTGGCGGGATGGTTGCTGGTGCCCCTGCTCGCCGGGTGCGTCGACCCTTATGGTCGGCCCAATTACACCGGGGGCGGGGCCTTGATCGGCGGTGGCACGGGCGCATTGCTCGGGGCCGCCCTCAACAGCCGTCATCCCGGCACCGGCGCACTGATCGGTGGAGCCGCGGGGGCGTTGACGGGCGGCCTCATCGGAGCCGGTATGGATGCCGATGCCCGTCGGCCGATCTACTACACGCCTCCGCCGTCGCCGCCGGTTTATGTGGTGTCGACGCCTCCCCCGCCCCCCGCGCCGGTGGTTGTCGCGCCCCCGCCGGCCGGTCCTCCGCCAACGGTTTTCGAAGTCCAGATGATGTGCCGCTCCGGGGTGAGTCCGGACGTCATCCTTCATCAGATTCAGGCGACGCACGGCGTGTATCACTTGGCGGCGTTTGAGATCATCGATTTGAAGAACGCGGGAGCCTCGGAAGCCGTGATCAACCTGATGATTGCCACGGGCAGCGACCAGGTGGCCCCGCAGGCACCTCCGCCACCGCCGACCGAGGTTCTCGTGGTGGCGCCGGGACCCGGATATGCCTGGTGTCCCGGGGAATTGACCTGGAATGGGGCGGGTTGGGTTTGGCTGCCCGGGCGCTGGCTGGTACCCCCGCAACCGGGAGTGGTGTGGATCGAGGCGCATTGGACTCGCGGTGAACGGGGATGGCACCACAGCCCCGGCCGCTGGCGTTGAGGATCGGGGGCCGAATTAGTGCCGAATCTCAGCCACCGCATGCGTGCACAACCTTTGATCTGTGTTCACGACGTTCCGGCCAGCAGCCGGTGGTATCAGACCCTGCTGGGATGCCAGGGGGATCATGGTGGCTGTGACTACGAACGGTTGGTGATGGACGGCGAGTTGGTGCTGCAGTTGCACCGGTGGGAGGTGGAGCATGATCATGGCCGGATCGCCGATCCCCGACTCAAACCTTACGGCAACGGCGTGCTCCTCTGGTTCGAAGTGGAGGATTTCGATGCCGCCGTGGAGCGTTCCCGGGAGCTGAAGGCGGAGATCATCCTGCCCCGTCACCAGAATCCGGCCGACGGCAAGGGTGGTCCGAACCACTGGGAAATCTGGTTGCGCGATCCGGATGGTTACCGTGTGGTGCTCGCCAGTCCTTATGGAACCGCTGATGGTGATTGGAAACCCTAGTGTGCCCCAACCCTTCCCGACGGCGGCACCCGGGTGGAGTTGGCCCGTATGAAACCGTCGTCACCCCAACGCCAACGTGCTGGTCTGTTGGTCGGCCTCTTGGTCGTGATCGTTTTGGGACTCGCCTCGCGCCGCTATCCGGGCCTATTTCCAACGGCATTGGGAAAGTACCCGGGCGACGCGCTGTGGGCGCTCATGGTGTTTTTTGGCTGGGCGCTGATCCGGCCGGCCGCCTCCTCTGTTCGGCTCGCGAGCGCGGCGCTGCTCACGTCATTCCTGGTGGAATTCTCCCAGCTCTATCACGCGCCCTGGATTGACGCGGTGCGGGCGACGACGGCCGGTCATTTGGTGCTGGGGTCCACGTTTTCCTTCAGGGATCTGGCGGCTTATGCCGTCGGCATCGGCGCGGCTGCGGTCTTGGATGGGATCCTACGGGCGAAGCCGTGGCGCAAGGCCGGAGCCGGTCTGCCGTCGGTCGATGGGTCCGCGTAAATCGGAGACCGGCCCGTTCCATGATTGTGACTTATTTCCTGCGGGTTCGTCGAAACGAACGCTACGAACTCCGGTCTTAAGTTTGCTGGCGGGGAGATTTCCTGGCCCGCAGTTCCTATAATTATGCGCCCGTGCCGCCCAGCTTCATCCCGCCGATATCGAGGCGTACGGGCCTTCACGCTGATCGAACTGCTGGTCGTCATCGCCATCATCGGAATTCTCGCGAGTCTGTTGCTGCCCTCCCTGGGGACGGCGAAGGGCCGGGCCAATGAGATCGTCTGCATCAACAATCTCCGGCAGATGGGCTTGGGAATGCAGATGTATATCAATGATCACCGGCAGATGTACCCACGCGCCTGGAAGGCGATGCGCCTGTCCGACGGTTCGATTGTGGACGTGAGTTTGCGCGGCACCCTGGGAGGCCGATCCGTGTCGGAGAATCGACCGCAGTTCGCCCAACTCTATGTTTCGGCGGCGGATCGGCCTTTGAATCCCTACGTCCCCGCGCCGCGCTCCTTCCGGTGTCCGGCGGACAAAGGCATGACGATCCATCATTGCGCCACTTCCGAACCCCTTCAATCCAACTGGGAGGACATCGGCTGCAGCTATCGCTACAACGCGGGGAGCCTGACCCGGCTCGCGTTCCCGGGGACGCGGGTGCCGGAGGCGGATCCGATCGATGGCGTTAGTGGAAAATCCGAGGGCTGGGTGACGGAGCCGTCCCGCTACATTATCATGAACGAGCCGCCGGCCCGACCCTGGGGTTGCGAAGGGTACCCCGCGGCCTGGTCCCAATGGCATCGCAACAAGGGGCGCACGACCTTTGGGGATCCGACGGTGGCGCCGGCGATGTATTACTCGCCCATCTTGTTTGGGGACGGTCACAGCGCGCTGCATAATTTTTCCCGGTCCCTGATGAACGATCCGAAGTATCCCTACGAGCCCACGGCCGAGTGGATTTGGTACCAGCCGGCGAATCCGGCCTCCGCGGGCCGTTGATATGACGCCGATGACGCCGACGTCCTCGCCCGGGAGCCTCCAGATCCCCGTTTCCCGCCTGTCGATCGTGCCGGCCGCCTTGATTCGTGGGCTCGGCGAGGCGGGCATTGGCGGGTCGAGGATGGAGGACGTTTTCGCCCGACAGGTGGAGTTGGAATGCGTGGGTTGTGGGCTGCGGCTGACGATGGCTGAACTGTTGAGCCTGGAGCAATTGAGCGAGGCGGATCCGAATTACGCCAAGCTGCGGCGGGTGCGTCTGGGGTCGTGTGGTCGCAACACCTGCACGTCCCAGTTCTATGTCCTGCGGATTCAGCCGGACATCGGGACGGACGTCGAACGGCTATTGCAGCGGGTGGGCGAGTGGGTGCGGGATCCGGCGAAGTTGTCCGCGGACGAAGGCGTTCCGAAGGCGGCCCGGCCGGTGAATTACAATCGACGCCTGGGGCGACTCACCTTGGGTATATTGGGGGCCTTGGTTTTGCTGGTGCTCGCGTGGCGGTGGTGGGAGGACGGGGCCTATGTGCCGGGAATTTCGCGGCCACCGCAAACGTTTATGACGGTCGCCGATCCGGCGTTGGCGGCGGAACCCTCCAGCCCGACGCCCGCACCGAAATCACCGGCCAAAGAGCGCGTGTTCGAGGTGAAGTGAAAGACTTGAACCGAGTGGCCGAAAGCGGCGCCCCGGTTATCTGGCCAAGAGTAAAACGGTAACGGGTGGCGGTGCGTTGGGACACCGCCACCACCCGCTACGTAGCCGACTTAACGGTGGCGCTGATCGCCACGATTGGACGGCGGCGATCCCGGTCGGGACGGCCGGTCGGAACCCGCGTAACCGCCACCACCACCGCTGCTTCCGCGACGAAAATCACCGCCGGCGGGCGGGCGCGGGGAACGCGATCCCGCGTCACCTCCGGAGCGGGCGGGGCCGCTCGATCCGCTGGATCCCCGGTTGTCCCGGTATCCGGTGGAGTCGTTCCGGCCCGCCGGCGCGCTTTCGCCGCGCCACGGTCCCCGGGGCGCCGGAGCACTGGAACGATGGGCCTCGCCCCGGTCCGGTCGGGGAGCCGGGCCGCGTCCGGCGGGCGGATTGGCATAGCGCGGCGGCGGCGGTGAAGAAAAGCCACTGGTCCGCGAGGCGCCGTATTCGGCGCGATCACCGCGGTCGGCCCGTTCCGGGCGTGCGCTGCGATCACTGTGATCGGGGCGCTCATTGCGATACGACGGGGCCGGGGCCTCCGAGTGTCCCCGGGCGGGGGGACGGGCCGGACCGGCATGCCGGGGCGCGGCGGACGGTGCCGCAGCGCGCTGGGGAGGCCGGGCCGCGGCGTGCGGGGCGGGACGACGCCCGGCGTCTGCCGGCGCGTGGGTGGAACGTTCCGGTCCACGGTGGCCGCCGGAGCGATCACGACCGCCACCCTGACCGCGGCCGCCGCCGCTGCCGTGCAAGGCCCGGCGATCGGAATCCCGTTCCTGTCCAAAGGTCTTCTCCGCCGCGCCGATGCTGCTCGGGTTGACCGCGACCGGCACCTTGCGGCCGATCAGCCGTTCGATGTCCCGCAGAAATTCGCGTTCTTCGGGGTCGCAGAAGCTGATGGCGATACCACTCTCGCCCGCCCGCGCCGTGCGCCCGATCCGGTGCACGTAGCTTTCCGGAATGTTCGGCAGCTCGTAGTTGATCACGTGGGACACCAAATCGATGTCCAATCCGCGGGCCGCGATATCCGTGGCCACCAGCACGCGGTTCTGTCCCTGCTTAAAGGTATCGAGCGCCCGCTGCCGTTGGTTCTGGCTCTTGTTGCCGTGGATTGCCTCGGCGGCGATGCCGTGCTTGTCGAGGCCTTTGGCCAAACGATCGGCGCCGTGCTTGGTGCGGGTGAAGATGAGCACGCGGGTGATGCTGCGGTCCGAATCCAGCAGGTGCAGCAGCAGCGTCGGCTTCGCACGCCGCTCCAGGTGATACACGGATTGCTCCACGCGTTCTGCAGTGGAGGCGATCGGTGCGACGGCCACGTGAACGGGCCGTTGGAGGATGCCATCGGCCAAACGCTTGATCTCCGGCGGCATGGTGGCGGAGAACATGAGGTTCTGTCGCTGGGCCGGCAGCCGGGTGATGATCTTGCGGATGTCCGCAATGAAACCCATGTCCAGCATCCGGTCGGCTTCGTCCAACACGAACACTTCGATCGATTGCAGGTGAACCAGGCGCTGGTTCATCATGTCCATCAAGCGGCCGGGCGTGGCGACCACGATATCGACGCCATTGCGCAGCATGCGTTCCTGGCTGCCCTGGCTGACGCCGCCGAAGATCAGGCCTACGCGGAGGTTGGTGAACTTGCCGTAGGTCGTGAAGGACTCGGCGATCTGCACGGCGAGTTCACGGGTCGGCGTTAAAACAAGCACGCGAATGGGGTGGGCGGAGGCGCCCGCGCGTGCGGGAGCGTCCGCCGCGCTCAGGCGGCTGAGGATCGGCAGGGCAAAGGCAGCCGTCTTGCCGGTGCCGGTCTGGGCACAGCCCAACAAATCCTGGCCGGCCAAAACGTGCGGGATCGCCTTCTGCTGGATCGGGGTGGGGACTTCATACCCCTCGGCATGGACCGCGCGTAAAACAACGTCGGCCAACTTCAAATCATCAAAATGCATGAAAACTCTTTCAAAGGCTACCCTAGCTGAGGATCGTCGGGAGCGCGATTCTTGCTTGCGGATGCCTTTGGCGGCCCGTTTCCCGCTTGGAATCAGTTCCAGCGCAAGGGCTTCGATGCCCACCGCACGGGGCGGCGGCTCAGCCGAGTTCGAAGGTTGTCACCCCGAAGATCTCGGATAAGGGGAGCCCGGGGGGCGGACCGAAATACATCCGGGCGCACCCGAAAACCTCCTGCATCCCGTGCCG
>CANIZL010000122.1 GCA_947471985.1 Verrucomicrobiota bacterium
GAAAAGGCCACGCAGCACGGACGAACGGTGGCCCGGTTCCAGGAGAAACTTCCGGCAATCGTGCAATTGACCGCCCAGTTTATCCGGGCGCTGCGCAACGGAATTATCCGCGCTCTGCGCTGGACGGCCGCCCTGAGCCACTTCCGCAAAGCTATGAAAGCTTACCTGTGAAACTAGACAGACACCGTTGGCTCCGCCATTTGGGTAATGATGGTGGCCATCAGGGCGGTCTTTTTGTCCTCCGGCGCACGGTTCATCGCGGCAATCTGCTCGGTGAGTTGAGCGTCATAACTCTTCATTTCGGCCTTCATCTTCGCCTTCTGCTCCTTCATGTCCTGGCATTGCTCCATCATTTTGGCTTCCGACATCTTTTTGGTCGCCTCATGTTCGGCAGAACGTGCCGGACTGGGCACCCAGACGGCGAGAGCCAAGCCCAGGGCGAGACTGGAACGCAGGAGACGATTCGAGTGTGTTTGAGTGTTCATATTCTATTGATTTCTGTTGTCGATTGGTGTCGGGGTCCGGCGCAATGCGATGGTTTCAAAGCCGACCGCGCGGGACTCGACACCGGTGTGAGCCTGCAGAGTGCGCCGGCGGGGAAAGCCTTGCCATAGGGTGTAACCCCACTGTGGCCCGGACGGCCCAAGGGCACCTCAGACCACCGCGGTTCGGCAAATGCTTAACTGAACCCGCACCCGAATCGGCGTGAATCCGGCTTTGGGTTAACGCTGGTTTTCCAACCGGCGAACTCCCCGGGATCATCCGCCCATCTTCCCGACCCCAACGCGCATTGCCCTCCAGGAGCGCATAACCGGCGTGCTCACCCGCCCGACGCAATCCCGTTTGGGTTGATTGCAATCTGTTCAACGATAACGAGATAACGAGCCTGGCACCCAATTTCCGGCACAGGTCCAAGCCCATGTAACGCTGGTTTTCCAACCGGCGAGGACCTTCGCTGTTCCGAATGCGGCCCGCCCGAATGGGGTCGTATCGCCGGCATTCCCGCGCGGCCGATGCAACCCCGTTGGGGTTGGGGATTTCTTTCGACCGTTACCCAGGGTAGCCGCGCAATCGCGGCAACCCTGGGCTGGTAGATGCAACCCCGTTGGGGTACGGCGGCAGCCCGGGCCGAGCCCCAGATTTTGAACCTGGCACCCCATCCATGGCGCAGGCCGACTCCCATGTGGCGCTGATTTTCCAACCGGCGTGAATCTCCGCTGTGCGCGATGCAGCCAACCCAAATGGGGCCGCGCCACCGACGCCTCACCCGCCCGATACAACCCCGTTGGGGTAACGCCGCCGCCCCGGCAATGGGCCAAATATTGAGCTTGGCACCCCACTTGCGGCGACGCTGAATAGTGAAACTGGCACCGTGTTCCGGTGTCAGGGGCCGGGCTTGGCGCCGGAACGATCCTTCCGGAAGGTCTCGCTAACCCGTTCCAGGGACTCTCGCTGGTCGGCGTGGGCCAGGACGAATTCCTCCAGCAGGCGGCGCGCGCCCGCGGATTGCCCCTTTCGTTCCATCAAGTCCGCCAGTCCTCCCGTCGCCTCCGGATTGCCCGGCCATAGTTTAATCGCCAACCGATAGCCCTCTTCCGCCTCGCGATAGAACTCCCGCGCCACCAGCAGATTGGCCGCCGCCGCTGTGTCGTGGGAATAGGACTTGCCCGTCTCCGTCGACTCCGGGGAGGCCGGGTCCGCCTCGAAGCGCTGGGCCACGTCCCGCCAATAATCAACACTCTCCGCCGCCCGTCGCGCGTCAAACGGCCGGTCCGGATCCGCCACCCGCAATTCCATCAGGGGCCCCAAGGGCACCGCTTCCGCATAGGTGCCTTTGAGGGGAAAGGATTCCTGCAGCGCGAAGGAGCGATCCGGATTCAGCTTCAGTAGCGATCCGAGAATCTTCTCGTTGATGCTCATCACCGCCGTCGATCCAGACACCGACGCCTTGCCGTCCACCAGCTGGATCTCCTCGCCCGGACGCACCTGCTTGGCCTCCTCCGGATGTTCCTGATCATGTAAGTACCGCCGTTGGGCGTCGGCGACATACTCGGTAAACATTCCTTTGGTCGCGTCGTCGGTCGGGATCTGAAGTTGGTCGCCATATTGCAAACGGACGTATTCCAGATAGTCCGACGCCGCGAGTCCGTTTTGGGTAATGATGATATGCCGCTCCCCATCCCCGGTTTCATTGAGCAATTCGGGAATCCAACGGCCGCTGTCCGTGCCCCCGACGTAAATCATTCCGGGCTTCAGCGCCTCCAAAATGCCGTTACCGTACTCGAGTAATTTATCCGGCGGCCACAGATGCACCTGCTCCGCGACCCCATACGCATCAATGATGGCGGGCCATAACTCCGCCACACCGGAGGGCCGATTGTCCGAATGCGAGGCGCTGTCATCGCCACCGTTGATTTGTTTAAAGGCCGATTCGATTTCCTCCCATCGACCCGTTTCCACCGCATCGAAGAACCGCTTCACCTCGTCGGTGACGACCACTCCGTGCCGCCGCGCGAGGATTTCCGCCAGACGGCGCCGCGATTGACCGAATTGGATCAACTTCGAGTTCACGATCTCGGCCGCGCTCACTCCGCGCGGCGCCGCCCACCGGGGGAGCCGCGGACGGACCTCGACATTTGCGATCCCTCTTCCCGGGGAGTCGGTCCGTGCGTTGGCCGCCGCGGATGACGCGGGTGTTTTCCCGGCCGGGCTCGACCACCGGTAAAGTAGCCCGAGAAAAGCCAGCATCACCGCCACCAACAATCCGATGCCGGAAAGCCACATTCTTCGGTTCTTCACCCCCACGTCCTCGTCGTTCCCTTCACCGTTGTGCATAGTTGTTCACCACCGTCTGAGAGCTGGACACCACGGAGGGCGAATTTGTATAAACGAGAGAACAAAAGCAGCGCCGGCGAATCTAAACGCCCGATGGCTGGATTCTGGAGAAAAGGAAATTTCAACAACCCGGTGCGCACTGGCCGCCAGCCGACGATTCGCCCCAATGAGGTTCGACCGCAATCGTCCGGCTCCGAAGCATCTCACTGCCCGCGATTAACGCGCGGCGGCCTCGCGGGCGACGACCCGGAAGAATTCGGCCTGGTTTTCGAAGACCTCCACGCGCAGTGAGGATTGATTCGAGTAGATCTTGCGCCAGGGCCCGTGGAGGTCGGCGGCGTACTCCACGTCTTCCTTCGCAGCATCAAAAGGCAGGTTCACGGGGGCTTCCCCCGCCGAGCGCAGGATGGTCAAGGTGCGACAGGTAGCGCAGCGGGCCGGGGTTGGCGGGGTTGATCTAGCCGCCGCCGGATCGGCCGTGGAACTGCCTGGAGTGTTTTTTGATTCAGGATCCCGGGCCGGACGACTGCGGGTGCTGGAAAGGGAGGCATGGGCGGAGGGCGCCGATGAGCTGGCCGGAGAAATTGTGCGGCTGACTACAGTCGTGGTCACTGTCTGTAGATTCAGCCCGGTAAATTTCCCCGAGCCAACAATGTACGCCGGCAGATTGGCGATGCCGTTCTCATCAATTTCTCCTCCGGTTTTAATCGTGAAGGTCGTGCCGGCTCGCACCGTCGCGGTCTCATAATTTGTCCCTGAATCCCTTTTCCAAGCGCGCAGCGTGAGATCGACGACGGTGCCTCCAGGGAGCCCCTGGATGATCAAAGCTCCCTTGCTGAAGAGGCCAGCGTTACCGCCCCGCAGCCGCAAGGGGAATGGTTCCGCAGCTGAACCCATAAGGTGGTACGGGGTTGGATAGCCGACACCGGAAATCAAGACCTCCATCACCACGTCGTCGTCGGGTTGGACGTTGACGCCGTCGATTTGTACGCGAGGGCGGTCATCCCGGGCGGAATTAATGTACACGGTGGCTTGGGCTACGGCGCTCGTCTGGGCCGCCAGAATCCCCAGCAGCAGCGTGAGGTTTGCTCGAAAGCGGAAGATCGTTGCAATCATGGCGGGAGGGGATGGATTGTCGGGCGAACGGGATTTAGGCGCTCTCGGCGTACGAACCATCCATCGCTGCCGGGATGGGTGTCAACGCTGGCTTGGGGCGTGCGGAGAAGGGTGAAGCGTGGGCGCTGGGTAAACGGGCGATGGTCCGGCTCGCACGTTTCATTTCCAAAGCGGCAGAGGACTGCCGCAGTCCAAAACCTTGCGGAATTCATCCGGCGCGTGAGAAGTCGCGCCAGCGTCGTGGACTGCGGTTGTCCCCTACCGCTTTGGAATGCCGCAGGCCCGGGCGTAGGGCGAACCCAAAAACTGCAACCCACGCCCGCAGGTAATTTCGGCGTTCGTTCGGCTCGCCTGTCTAACTCCAAAGCGGCAGAGGACTGCCGCAGTCCAAGACCTTGCGGAATTCATCCGGCGCGTGAGAAGTCGCGCCAGCGTCGTGGACTGCGGTTGTCCCCTACCGCTTTGGAATGCCGCATGCCTTGGCGTACGGCGAACCCAAAGAATGCAACCCACGCCCGCGGGTAGTTTCAGCGTTCATTCGGCTTGAGTCGCTTCGCGGGTCGGAGACCCGCGGTCCGGTGCAGGCTTTTCCCTCCCTCAATTCCCATTCCCATCGCCCGGGCAAACCTTTACAAAACCCATACAACCCGGGGATGAAAACAAAGGCACCGTCTGCAGCGATGAAACGCACCAAGTTGTTTTGCCTGGGCTGGTGCCTGGGTCTGCACCTGCTGTTGCACTCGGCCGCTCCGGGCGGCGCACCAACGGAGTTGCTCCGGCAGGGAGTCGTGGCCGAGGAAACCGGCAAGGGTCCGGACGAAGCCGCCGGTCTGTATCGGCGCGCCGCCGAGGCCGGAGAAGTTCAACGCGTCGCCACCGCCACCGCGTTGTATCGTCTCGGGGAATTGGAATGGCGCGCCGGGAAGACCAACGAGGCGGTCGGAACCTGGCGCCTTCTGGCCGCCCAGTACGCCGATCAAACCAACCTGCTCTCGCTCATCCGCGAGCGGCTCCCCAGTCCGACGAGTCCCAACCCGAACGCCCAGCGGGAGTCGGTCGGGGCCAAAATGTCCAATGGCGGCCGCCCGGGAGTCGAAGCTACGCCGCTGACGATTGCCGCTGCGTCCGTGGGCCAGTTGGATCAATTGCCGCCCGACCAATGGTCGGTGTGGTTGCAACTTCAGGGCGTGAAGCCGCCGAGACTCGCCCTCCTGGAACAACAACTCGATCAGCTGAAGGAAGCGTTCAACTCCGCGCGGGCAAATTTGGGAAACGATCACCCGAAAATTCAGGAATATCTGCGTTCCCTTGACCTCCTCCCGAAACAGATCGCTCAGGAAACCGCGGAGGTCGTGGGCGTCTTGCGACACATCGCGAACCATCAACCCACCGAGGGAGTCCCGGGGGCCGTCGTTTCGCCGAAGGCCGCCTCCGCCGATGCCGATGCGGATCTCAGTGCGGAGGAGCGCGCGGAGTTGGAGCGGGTGCGGAAGATTTTGCGCGACAGTCCCGACGTGTTGTCGATGCGTACCGGCACGGAGCAGCGCTCCCCATTCGAAGCCGCCGCGGCGCGGGGTTTTACCAAGGTCCTCACTTTTCTGGCGACCAACGGCATTCGCCCGCAAGGCACTTTGGCGCTGGGCCTGGCCGCGCAATCGGGCCAGTTGGCGGCCGTACAGGAACTCCTTCGGCTCGGAGCGGATCCGAATGAAGCCCTTGATTACCCCACCCCCCTCGCGTGCGCCGCCGCAAAGGGACATCGCCGGGTTCTGGAAGCACTGCTGAAGGCCGGAGCGAGCGTGAACGCCTTGGGACCCTATCGGAACGGCACGTTTGGCTACAACATCGACGGCCCTCCGGGCGGCAGCGGATCGCGGACCTTGGCGGCGGTGCATGCCGCGGTTTTCAACCAATCCCGCGTGGGCTTGGAAGTTCTCGCCGCGGCCGGCGCCGATCTCAATCAGCCGGACGCGGTCGGACGAACGCCGTTGGCGATTGCCGTGCGGGCCGAGGCGGCGGATCTGGTCACGTTTTTGTTGGCGCACGGCGCTGAGGTCAACCGACCGGATAGCGCCGGCGTCACCCCGCTGCTAGCCGCGAAGAATCGAAGAATTCAGCTGGAATTGCTCGCCGCCGGGGCGGATCCCAACCAGCGCTTCTCGAACGGCGAGAGCCCGCTCTGGGGGGCCATCAGGAAGCAAGATCCGGAGATGGTGAAACTCCTGTTGGAAAAAGGCGCCCGTACCGACGGTTGGGTGCAATCGAATTCGGTGTTGGGACTCGCCTTGGAATCCGAGTCGCATCAGCGAGCGCCGGCCGAAGTGCGTCGGGATCGCCGAACCATCGTGGAGATGCTGTTGAAAGCCGGGGCCAAAACCAGCTCGGTCGAGGTACGCTTGTTGTTGATGTGCGTGTTTACCGAAGACCCGGAGCTGGTGGTGCTGGCGTTGAAGCGCGGCGAAGCGCCGAGCCTGTCGAACGAGGAGACGCCACCGCTCCTCGCCGCCGTAAGAACCAGCGCAGCGATCACCGCCCAGCTCCTGGAAGCGGGTGCCGACCCCAACCAGCCCGGCAAAGTAAGCTTCATACCCGATCGTTATACCGGCATGCGGCCTCCCGCCGAAACCGCCTTCGAGATGGCCCATCGTCAGCTACTAACCCCCTCCACCGCGGAACCCGAAGGTGGATTGTATCAGCCCGGCAGCCAGGATCCGCGCGTGGCCAGTCGTCGATTCTTTTTTCTGAGTCCCGAGGACCGCCGGCAGATTTATGACCTGCTCGTGGCCAAAGGGGGGCGCCGCATGATTTGCACCCCGGGCGCCGTGGGTTTTGCCACCGCCATTACCAACCGAATCTACCCGCTTTTTCAACAGACTCCGGTCAGCGTGGAGCGGGAGTTCACCCTGGCGGAATTGTTGGATCGCGTCCTACTCCGCAGTCTGGAACCGGGGCAGCAGGAACAAACCGTAATGCCGTGGTATCCGGATCTGGCGGGGGCCTATATCTACAATGATCTCGTCCGCACGGAGCCGCCGAAACAAACGCCGGTCAATTTGGCCGCCCTCATTGAGACCGGCGATTTCGGCAAGAGTCTGCGCTTGAATTGGGGCGATCTGCTGATCGTTCCCAAGCAACCCCGGAAGGGTGATACGGAGCCGTACGTCCTCCCCGCGGAGAAAGCCCAGGCCCTCCAGTTGGCGATTCGAAAAGTCATCCGGCTGGGAGTGGGCACTGAGCCCGCGCAGTCGTTCACGTTTGAATTGGGGGCGATCGTCGAACCTAAGAGCGCCAAGTCCTTCGGATCGACGAGCATTTACCAAATGATTCGGACGTTGGCGCAATGGCAGAGCGAGCATTTCCAGCAGAAATTCCACGGTCGATTCCGGGTGGTTCGGCCGGGAGAGCCGGGAGCGTTGGATCGGGTGTTTCGGTTTGATGCGACCTTGGGGTCCCAAACCCGTTCCGGTCCGGTCCTCCCGGTTTACGGCGGCCCTGGAGTCCCCGTGGCGGGGGTGTTTAACATCCCCCCACCATCTCTACCCCCGGCCATCCCGGTTCCGGCCGTCCCGGGAGTCCCCGTCGCGGTGGGGCGCTCACTGGCACCACCGTCGCCGCGCCCGGCTGGTTCGATTTCAAGTGCGGCCGGCGGGGAAGAATTTCCCGATGGCGACGGGTTTGTCCTGCAGGACGGCGATCAGGTGACGCTCTATCCGCTGCCCAAACCATGAAGGATTCCGCGAACCTCACGAGCGCGCGATTGGATTCCGCAGTGGGAATCCTGAAGCTCATTCCGGACCCTCCCGCGCCCTTCCCTACGGGGACAATCAAAGCCGCATCGAGGCCGAGTCGGTGGTCCGATGGCCCCGCGGCACGTTCGAGGTTTCCGTAAATGACTTCCTCCGCTCAGAGCTCGCGCTGGAAGTTCGCCGGGTTATCGCTCGGGCCCATCGGCGCGCTTGCCATCCTCGCGCTGCGGGCGCTGCGCACCGATGAGGCCGCATTGGAATCCACCGCGTTGCGGGAACTCAGTTCGCTCTCCGCCCGGCTCGTCACCCAACTGGAATTGCGCCTCGCCAGCGACCTCGCGCCCAAGCTCGACGTCGCCACCGTCGATTTCGCGAACCCAACGATCCATCCCGCCGCCGTCACCACCTCCTGGCGACTGGACGCCGCCGGCGATCCCGTCGACGTGTATTTTGCGCCCGAAGTACCCGTACCCCCGTCGTGGTGGCTCGCGCTCAACGCCGAGCAGCGGATGGCTTATCAAATGGCCTTGGGATCGCCCGCGGTGGATTCGACCCCAAATTCCCAGGCCGCACCCGCGTTCCTCTCAGAAGAAGCCCAGCGGATCTGGAACTTCGAACGGCAGCGCCGCACGCATCCGGAAACAGTCCCGATCGCTTCCGTCACCGCCGGAAATGTCGCTCTGCTCCCCAGCGGACTCTCCCTGACCGAAGCCTCGATTTGGCGCCAACTTCAGTCGCCGATGACGACGGATGCCTTCCCGGCCCTGGCAGCGAATCTCCAACAATTCCTACTGGCCGAACATCCCGGCACCTGGCCCGAACTGCGGACGCGCCTGGAACAAACCGATCTCGCCGCGCGGCCCGAAATCCAAAGCTTCCGGGCACTCGGGGATTTTCGCGCCGGCGAACAGGAGCACCTGGCCGCGTGGCGAAAGCAGTGGCCCGCTGCCGAGTGGCACGCAGAAGCCCGTTGGATCGTTGCGGGCACGAACGTGCTTTTGGCCACACTGGATTCAGTGCCCGAGACGTCGACGAATCGGCCACACCAAATCCGCACCGCGACCTGGATCGTCAGCTTCGCGCCCGCGGAAGCGCTCGGGGCGACCGTCCGAATTTTGGCCACGCAACTCGCGCCGGAAACCCCACCCTACGCGCGCATGCAGGCGTCGCTGGCGGGAGGCTCGTTGACGGATCTGCACTCGGAGATTCCCGCGGCGGCCGCTTTCCTATCCCCCGGACCTTTTCGTCCCTTGCAGGTGCGGCTGCCGGGCGGGACGATGATCCCCGGGTGGGCCGGCTATGAGCTGGCCGATCGCGATCTGTTGTTCGCCGATCACCGGCGCCGTCGCTGGTGGTTGAGCGGGCTCGTCATCGGCTCCGCACTGATTTCGCTGGCCGGCTTCTGGCAATTGCAGCGGGCGCTTCGTCGTCAGCAGGAGCTGAACGAACAACAGGCGAATTTTGTTTCCAGTGTCTCCCACGAACTGCGTTCACCGGTGGCCAGCCTGGGCCTGATGGTGGAACAATTGCGCGGGGTTTCCGGCCTCGATGCCGCCGGCCGCGCGGAGTACCTGCGGCTGATCGCGCGGGAATGCCGCCGCCTCGGACAGCTGATTCAAAATGTGCTCGCCACGCGCCGCTTGGAATCGGATCGACGGGAATTCCTCGCCGAACCCCTCGATCTGGGCCGCCTCGTGACCGACACGCTGGCGGCCTTTGCCCCGCAGGCCGAGGAACAAGCCGTGCGGCTCAATGGGCCGATAGCCGCACGGTCCACAACGGGAACATCGCACAAAACCGTTTACGAAGTGCTCGGGGACAGCCTCGCCCTCCAACAAGCCCTCACCAATCTGCTCGACAATGCCTTGAAACACAGTCCCGCGGGCGGCGTGATTTCAGTGCAGTTGCAGCCGTCGGAATCCGGGCGCCAGGTACGACTTTCCGTGGCCGACGAAGGACCCGGCGTGCCCCCGGAGGATCGCGAACGGATCTTCCAACGCTTTGTGCGTCGCGGATCCGAGTTGCGTCGGGAGACCGAGGGCATTGGTCTCGGTCTGGCCCTGGTGCGGGGAACGCTGGAATTGCACGGCGGCCGCGTCTGGTGCGAAGCCGGTGAGTCCGGGCGCGGCGCCCGCTTTATCCTGGAACTGCCGCTGGAGCCCGTCCTCAACCCGTCTACCTCCCCTTCCCTGCTGCCATGAAACCTCCCGCGGTTACGTCGTCGCGCATTCTCGTCGTGGAAGATGAACTCGCCATGCGCACCGTGCTTGTGGACATCCTCGCAGGTGAAGGATACCGGGTGGTGGTGGCCGAAAACGGCGAAGTGGGACTGCGCCAGGCGCGACGCCAGCGACCCGATTTGATCCTGCTCGACGTGATGATGCCAAAGCTCGACGGCTTGTCGTTGGTCGCCGCCCTGCGGGACTCGGGTCTCGCAGTGCCGGTGCTGATGCTCACCGCCAAGGGATTGACCGCTGATCGCGTGGCCGGACTCGATGCCGGCGCCGACGACTATCTGGTGAAGCCGTTCAGCAAAAGCGAACTCCTCGCCCGGGTGCGCGCGCTGCTGCGCCGCGCCGCCCGCCGCACGGAACCCACGATCACGCAGTTGAAGTTCGGTCCCGTGGACGTCGATCTCGTACGCCTGGAAGCCCGGGCCGGCCGACGCGAAGTGCATCTGACGCCGAAGGACTACGGCATTCTCCGGCTGCTGGCCGAAGCCGACGGCGCGCCGGTGACGCGGGAGGAATTTCTGGATGTTGTCTGGGGCATGAATGCCTTCCCGACGACGCGCACCGTGGACATGCATGTGGCGGCGTTGCGGGGAAAGCTGGAGCCGGATCCGGCGCAACCCCGCTACCTCAAGACCGTGCACGGCGTGGGCTATCGCTTGGATCGATCCGGCGAAACACCTTGATTGATCGCCCGGAGATAATTCGTCACCGCAACGAAGGTGAGCGACCCTACCGAGCCGTCGTGCACCGCGACGGCGGATGGAATCCATCGCGGACAATTACCGCCCCAGCGCAGTCAGCTTCGGATCTGAACACGCTGGGTGCTTCTGCGTTTGGATTAAAGCAGGCGCTGCCACAGCTCCGAGCTACCCAGCCCGAGGGCGGCAAAAAACGCGAGGCAAAAAAGGAACTGAACGCAACCAGCAATAAACACCAAGCCGTCGCGCTCGAGTCCCGCCGCGGCGAGCAGCAGAATGGTGAACGCCGGAAACGCATTGCTGAACGGCACCGGCAGCGGCAGCAGAAGCAACAAGCCGCACAGGCAGATGATGCCGCCACTGGCGCACCGGAACGCTACGGGAAAGTCAGGATAAAACAGCCGCGGCCGAAGGAGACGTTCCAGGCGGGCAAGTGCCCGGCTGGCCCCCAAGAGCAACTTGGGAACCACCCGCCCCGGGAGTTCGCGGGCGGTGATGCGTTCCGGCAACCAGAGGGCTTGTCCCAGGGCCATCCGCAGGCCCAGCAAGGCGATCACCAGCCCGAAGAGCGTCGAGAACCCCGGCAGCGGCACCGGCGTGACAAACGGAAACGCCAGCAACAACAGCAGCGCATTGTAACCCCGGAATTGCAGCACGTCCGTCAATTCCCCCAGCCGAACCGGCCGATCCGATCGGTGGGCCGCCAGGCGGGCCAGTTGGCTCGATAACGAACGTTTCAGTCCGCGTGGGAGGACCGTCGCCCCGGCGACGGCGCCCTCCCGAACAACCGGTTCGAAGGGTATCATGACCGGGCGGACGGCGCGATCGTTGCCGGCAGGGCCGCCACCGCCGCCGTCTTTTTGGGGCGCAGCAGGGACAGCAGTATCGATGCGGCCAGGACCAGCACGATCACCCCGAGCGACACGTGGGTATCAATTTTCCAGGCACTGTGGGCGAGGAGCATTTTGACCCCCACAAAGGTCAGCACCACTCCAAGACCGATCTTCAGGTAGTGGAACTTGTCCATCACCCCGGCCAGCGCGAAATACAGCGAACGCAGACCCAGGATGGCGAAGACGTTGGACGTATAGACAATGAACGGATCCTTGGTGACGGCGAAGATCGCCGGGATGGAGTCCACCGCGAAGATCACGTCGGAAATCTCCACCAGCAGCAGGACCACGAACAAGGGCGTGGCCATCCGAACCCCGTTCTCGCGCACAAAAAACCGATCCGCCCGGTACTCCGCCGTCACGGGCATGAGCTTTTTGAACCACCGCACGACCGGATTCGCTTCGGGATGAATCTCCTCCTCGCGCTTCACGATCATCTTGATGCCGGTGAGCACGAGGAAGCCGCCGAACAGATAGATGATCCATTCGAACTTCGTGATGAGGGCCGCACCGAGGACGATCATGGCGGCGCGCATGAGTAGCGCCCCAAGGATTCCCCAGAACAGCACCTTGTGCTGATAAAGTGCCGGCACGGCGAAATAGGAGAACAACAGGGCAAAGACGAACACGTTGTCCACGCTCAGCGATTTCTCAATCACGTAACCCGTGAAGAACTCCAATCCCTTGTCGTTGCCGAGATAGTGCGCAATTCCCAGGTTAAAGAGCATCGCCATCGCCACCCACGCGATCGTCCAGGCAATGGACTCCTTGAATGTGACCACGTGGGCCTTGCGGTGAAAGACACCGAGGTCCAGCGCGAGCATCGCGAGGACAAACACGTTGAAACCAATCCAGAGCCAAAGGGAATCCATCATGAGTTAATCGAAGTTGAGAGTTTTTTACGGGAGCGACCGGCGGATTTTGCGAGAGCGTTTTTGGAAGGGGGGCGGATGGACCGCCCCCCCCCGGGAAGGCAGCGGCTCAGCCCTGCCGACGGGCGTTGAGGTTGCTCTTGACCCGTTTGGCCCGTTTCAGTGCCCGACCAGTGATGGTTCCGCGCAATTGCCCAATGACCTTGGAGAAGGCCGCGCGCAGAGTGTGGTCCCGGCCTTCCGCATAGACATCCGGGCCCGGCGTCACCAGATGAACCTGCACCTGGTAGGCGGGACTGGCGTCGAGGAGACGGACCAATCGGACGTTGGCCTCATCGATCTGCCGGGAGTTGGCCAGGGCGAAGATCTGCTTCTCCACCCACGAATCCAGAGCATCCAGTGAGGGGACGTTCAGATGTTTTACGTTCAATCTCATAATCGTTGTCCTGCTGTGTTGACGTTGCGAACACCGCGCCGGCCGGCTCACGCTGAGCCGTCGAACGCGGTCGACCCGGACAGTATGCTGGGGATTGGCGATTTGGATGAGTACGCAATTCCGAATGGATACTTAGGTTATCCCGAAGTATCCTTCGCCCTGATGGAATGGCTGAATTATCACCACCTCCGCTACTTTTGGACCGTGGCCAAGGAGGGAAACCTCGCGCGGGCCGCGGCGAAGCTGCATGTTTCGCAACCCTCGGTTTCGGAGCAGATCCATTTATTGGAGGCGGCCCTGGGGGAAAAACTATTCCGCCGGGAAGGTCGCAGCAACAAGCTGACCGAGACCGGCCAGGTGGTTTTTGGGTTTGCCGAGGAAATCTTCGCGCTGGGTCGCGAGATGATGAACGTCGTGAAACAGCGGCCCGGCGGCAAAACCCTGCGGCTGCACGTGGGGGTCGTGGATTCGTTCCCCAAATTGGTGACCCACGAGATTTTGAAACCGGCCTTTTCCCTGCCCCAGGCCGTGCACGTGATCTGTCGCGAAGGCAAGATGGAGGACCTCCTCGCGCAGTTGTCCGCGCACCGGCTGGACATCGTGCTCTCGGACGAACCCGCCTCGAGCAGCATCAACTTCAAGACCTTCAACCACATGCTCGGCGAGACGGGGACGCATTTTTGCGCCGAGAAAGGACTGGCCGCCCGGTTGAAGCGCAATTTTCCAAAATCCCTCCACGACGCGCCGGCGCTGTTGCCGTCGGAGAACACGCCCTTTCGGCGGTCACTGGAGTCGTGGTTCCGCCTCCAACACGTTCAACCGCGGGTGGTCGCTGAATTCGAGGACCTGGCCCTCATGAAGGTGATGGGAGCGGAAGGTCGCGGCTTCATTGCGGTCCCCAGCGTGGCGGTCGATGAAGCGGGCGAGCACTATGGGTTTCAGTCGTTCGGCCAGGCGAAGGCCTGCCGGATGCAATTCCACGCGATCACTGCCGAAAGGCGCATCCTGCATCCCGCCGTCGCCGCCATCTCCGATCAGGCCCAGCGCATCCTGGGAAAACGCTGACGGCGGCCTCACCCGAAGCATAGTACTGCTGACATTCGAGTCCGCGCGCACCTCCCGCACCAACGCCCCGAGGCAATCGTTCTTCGCCGGACCTTACGATTTGAGCCCGTCCCGAAAGGCGATCGCTTCCTGTTCCACGCGGACGGCGTCCATGACCGGCACCACGGGACGGGCCTCGAAGACAAACGCCGGCAGCATCGAACAGAATTTGTGCACGGCCAACGGGTCATCGCAGTCCAGCAGCATATACCCGCCCCAATCGCCCACGCGGATCACAAACATCTCGATCTGGAAATTGGCGGGCGCCTTCCACTGGGTGAAAACCTCAAGAATCCGCTTCTGGGCATTCTCGTATTCGATCGGTGAACCTTGTGAACGTTCGGTCCAGGTGAGCATGTACTTCATAGGGTGGGTCCCCTTTCGTTCGAAACGGTCCCCCAAGGAAAATTGGAGAAGAGGCCCCAATAGATCTGCCGCCCGGTAACGCTGGTTTTCCAAGCGGCGTGAATCTCCGATGTTCCGAATACGCGCCACTTCCCAGCCCCAACGGGGCGCCATGACTTAGCCCAGGGCATCGCCCTGAGGTTTCCGTGTCGCAGGGAATGAAGGCCTGTAGGGCCGCAATACACCCGCCCCGTCGCCCGCCCCGATCGCTCCCGGTTGGGGCGCAAAATTTCAACGCACCCCAAAGCACCCTGCCCCGCCCCATTTCAAGCCGCCCGCTGCCGTTCCACCGCTCCGGCGATCATCGCGGCGGTGGTGTCGAGGGCATTGCCTTCGAGACGGTTGTTCACGAAGGCCATCGTCTTGCGACGGGGAGTCTTGAGGCCATCCGCGATCAACTTTGCGCCGGCCTCGCGTCCTTCGGCATACACTTCCTTGATCCCGTCATAGGGCTGAAAGGACTGCACCGCCTCCTCGTACTTGCGTCCGGGTTTGAGCAGGAAACGGGCGGCCACGAGTTCCGGATGCGTCAGACTTCCCGGCAGCGCCATTTGCTCCGCGACCGAAGGCATGGCGTCCCAGGAATTGTAGACGTGCGTGACTCCGTGCCGGGCCAGGCACGCGAAGTATTCCGGCGCCAGCCACTGCTTGTTCCGCATCTCCACACCGTACGGCCACCCCTTCGGCAGCTTGCCCAGGAACGCATCCAAATCCGCCACGAAATCCCGGCCGTGCTGGTAGTCGCCGGGCCAGAAGCGGGAGAATTCAAACATCAGGATACCCACCTTCGTGCGAATACTCTCGCACGGGTGTAGAAAGAGCTGGGCGAACAGATCCGCATTGAGAAACTCCTCGTTGGGATGGCCGGCCTTGATCCCGAATCGCGGCAGGTTCGGATAATGCTTCAAGGTGATGGCGTCGGTGACCTTGAACCCAAAGCGGAAATCCTCCGGCACCTGGTCGGCGAGTCCTTGCAGGTACTTCTCACTCGGAAAGGTGTAGTAGGCTGCGTCGACGCACACCGTCTTGAACACCTCGGCATATTCCTTCAGGCAATCCCGCTCAAACCGCGTGCGGGCCACCTTGCCGCGATATTCGTAGCGTTCGGGCGAGTAAAGAGATCCGAGCCAACCCTCGTACTTCCACGAGGAGGTACCCAGATAGACTCCCTGGGCCGCCAGGGCCGCCAACTGGGATTTCATCGACTCCCGCTCAAATTTCACCGTTTGAGGATACTGGGCAGGCCAGCGGTTTGGCGAGCCCGATCTGGTACCCCGAATCATGGCAGCGGCATCACTCCAGGTGCCGGTCCCGGATGGCCAGGACCGCCGTGGTGTCGGTCGATCCGGCATGGCCCGCCTGGCTTCCGTGGGCATCTGCGCGCGCGGGCCGGACCAAGGGATCGTATCGAGAGCCGTCGCATTCCGGGAAGCGCCTCCGGCCTGGGTATCGCACTACCAATTGCCGCCGAAGCGCACCTTTCTGGTATGCGGGCTTTGCGGTTGCTGCCCCCGGGGGGGAGCGGTATCGATATTGCCGATCCGGCAGACTTCAACCCACATGGGGCGTCACCCATTCCTTGATCGCCGAACACGAATGAAGATTCTCATAAAGCTGATCGCGGCGGTGGCGATACTGATAGTTTCGCTTTTTGGCGGCGCGCTGGCGTCGGGAATCTACACACGCTGGCGTTATCCAGCCGTTCCGGTGCACGAGACGGACGTCTTCTTCGACATTGGCTTCGTATTTCTTCTCGGGTTTGTCGTATGCCTGGCCTCGATCTGTGGATTTCTGCGCTGGTATCAGAGGCGCTGAGCGGCCACGGCTACTTACCAAATCAGCCTCCATTACCCAACCGACCATATTTTCGCCTCGGCCAACGCCAACGCCAACGGGCCGAATCAGCGCTTGCATTGTGGAACTGCTTTCCCCGTCATGCGCTGGCTCGACCTCAATTTAAATTTGTTTCCAGCCAAGGCGCCGCGATCCCGAGAAAGCTCCAGGCTCGCCATTCCCGCCCCGCGGTGCCAGCCTTCCTATTCGCCCAGCGTAGAGATCGTGCCGGGTTCGCTATCTTCGCCGGATAGGGAGCCTGCCTCCGTATCTTGCGCAGCGGCCTCCGACGGCGATGCGGCGGGCGGCGGAGTGAACTTTGGGCGGTGGAATTGGACTGAGATGGCTGTTTTGGCCGATGGTCAGCTCACTTTTGGTCTTCGCGATGCCCCGGGCGGCCCGGGGGGACCGTTGATC
>CANIZL010000123.1 GCA_947471985.1 Verrucomicrobiota bacterium
CTCTACGTCCAGCTTCGGCCGCAGTTGATTCACATACTGGGCAAAATCTTGACCGCTATAGCCTCCATCAACCCAGAGCTTTCGGAGCCAGCCGTGCTGGATCAAAGCGTTGTCCAGCAACTTTTTGGCACCTTCCCGCACTGAGCGGTTGGCTGGCGTAACAAGAATTCCCAGGATATGCCCGATCGTGTCGACCAAGATGAAGCGCTTTCGGCCCTTGGTCTTCTTACCCGCGTCGTACCCGGCTTCCGTCGCCAACCCAGCCGAGCGCACGGTTTGACTGTTCAGAATTGCGGCAGCCGGCCTACACCCTCGACCTTCGCGTTCCCGAGCAAAGGCCCGAAGGCGATCGTGCACTCCAGCCAGAACCCCATTCCGAGCCCAGCCTGCGAAGATATGAAAGACCGTTTTGTACGGTGGAAAGGACTTGGGGAGCAGATGCCAATGGCAACCAGACTTGGCAACATACAGGATGGCATCGATTACCGTTCTGAGGTTCGTGCGAGGCCTACCCGTGCGTGCTGGCTTTGGCAGCATGCCTTCCAGAAATGCCCATTGAGCATCCGTCAGGTCGATCGCGAAAATCGATTTTTTCATCGCCCCGACAGCCGCTTCCGCGGAAATTTGACCAACTCAACCTCAGGCTCATGTCAAACATAAACGCGCGATTTGCCTGGTATTTTAACGATTTTAACCAACTATTCTCAAGCAATGAGTTTTTAGATAGGCTCTTAGCGTTTTCCAATAAAATGCGCCACCGTCATCAACTGAAAATCGACAGCCATCGTCATGCCAGAACTTCACCATTTGGCCCACGCAAAAATTAATTTAATCAATTGGATTTAGATTAAAACGTTTCTAATAGAACAAATTCAACACGCTGAGTCACTGCCGTTCAACATGAGCACCGCTATCATCAAATCCAACACCGACAATGAAGGTAAGTATTCAATATACAAAGCGTACTTAAACAAGTGGGTAATCGCCAAATCAATAGATGAAGTTAAAAGTATCATTCTCGACAGGGATAGCCACGATTCAGCCGCTATACAAATCACTGAATTTAGCAGCGTTAAAGAAATTTGCGAATCAAATTTAGCAGACTCGATTCACGTAAACCCCGAACTAGCTATTTTATTGCCGAAACTTGGAATTCATTGGGATAATTTTCTCAATTATGCCGAAGAATCTCTTTTTGATACTGTAAGCAATTTAAACACAAACTATAATTACGTCTCCAGAGTATTGTCTTATCCAACAACTTTCCCAGTAATTCCACAGCTTGAGATTTCCTGTTCCGACGCCCTTATATTTTGCTATAATGTCGCAAACGGAAAACCTGTTGACGGAAATCAGAAAGGATACTTATCGCTCAGATACCCTGATTTATTCAAATTGATAATTCAGATTCGAGAAGAAAATGAAGAGAATGATATGACTGCGCAGCCTTCCGAATGAATGTATCCGTCTGGGGAAGGACGTCTATCCGCTGGGACGGTGGGCGGGGATGAACTGCCCGGGTGTCAGCCACTGTTCGCAGCTTTCCAGGCTGTGGGGGTGAGTTCACCCACTCGGGTGATGGGCCAGGCCCCGAGCTTGGGCAGGACGTAGCTTAGATATTCGCGGAGATTGATGTCCAGGCGTCGGCAGGTTTCCACAATGGAAGTGATGGCGGCGATCTTGGGGACGGCCGTTTCGTCGCCCAGGTGAAGCCAGTTCCTGCGTCCCAAGGCAATCGGGCGCACCCCCCGTCGCTCCAATTATGCCGACATCGAGACGAAGCAAATTGTAACGACGAGCCATAAAATGGGTTTGTAACTAGCTGACAATCAACCCTGCGTGCAGACTCACGGTTGGGCCGGACGAGAGGTTGCTTGACATCAGTCCAGCTTTAGGTCCAGCATTTCCACATTCTTCCCATCAGTCGTCGATTCGCAGGGGTAAACTGTGATTTAACCGTTCCATTGATCAGCGTTTATGAAGTACCTTTTAAAAAGCTCTCTTGGAGCGACATCCGAGTGCACTCTAGAGAGCCTCGAGAGCGATTTTTCCGCTGGGAAACTTACGGGCGCTTTGGTTTCCCATCCGGATGTCGGGACGTGGGCTCCCGTCAGCGAATTCCTTGCCGATCTCCATTCAGTTCAAAATCCGCCATCGGTCATTACTCCTACGACCCGGTGCTTTGTTATCACCAACGGCGATCGCCGTGGTCCATTTGTGCAAGAACAACTCCGCTCTATGTACATGAGTGGAGCCATCACCGCGGACGCTACGGTCACCTGGGAGGGTTGCGCCCTTCCGATACCCATTGCATCCGTGGTGGGCAGCCAAGTGCCTCCGATTGGGGCAGGGTTTTCGAAGTCGTCCAGCGATACTACATCCGCTCGCAGCACCAGCAATTGGCGGGTTGGTTTGACTCTGGTTGGCGGTATCGTCGGACTATTGGTTTCTTACTTAATGCGCCCGACATTTTTGGGAATTGGACCTTCGCCTCGGGAATGGTTTCTTGAAGGGTTCAACTCTCCTTATGCATCGACACTCTACACCTGCGCGGGTGTGGGTCTTGTTTGTGGATACGTCACGGGGCATATAGTGGGTTCGAACCAAAACAAGAAATAGTTTAATCGTTGGATAGGATGGCTTTAGGGTCAGCCCAGCGGTTGAGGAAGGATCTGGTCGGTTCGTGGCGTTTTTGCAGACTCGTTTTCAAGTAAATAAGCGGAATCGACGTTCCCCATTTTCTGTGGTGTAGCCTCGTCGCACTTGGCGGGGCGTTTTCATTTCATGGTATGATTCCTGGTTGGAGGTGAATCCCGGCGGTTGCCGGTGGATCCACCTGTTTCCCAAACAGCACATCCATTCAAGGGAGTACCATGTCCACGAAGAACAAGTTGGTTGATTTTCGGGCGGTCCGGGAGGCCGTTTCGATGGAGCAGATCCTCAGTCATTACGGCCTGCTGGAGGCCATGAAGCGCAGCGGCGATAACCTCAGTGGTTGTTGCCCGATTCACAAGGGCACGAACCCGACACAGTTCCGGGTGAGCGTGAGCAAAAACGTCTGGAACTGCTTCAGCGAATGCAAACGCGGCGGTAACGTCGTGGATTTCATCGCCCGTCTGGAGGACGTGAGTCCTTATGCAGCGGCCCAAAAGGCCATCGAATGGTTCCATCTCGATCCGGAGAAGGTCTACACGGCAGGAGACCGGGCGCCAAACAAGCCGGGCGCAATGCCAGTGGCGAAGGAATTAATGTCCAAGCCCAAGCCAGAGACCGCAGCGGCGACGCCGCCGGTCACCAAGGCCGAGAGCGATGCGCCGAATCCGCCGTTGAAATTCCGTCTGGATAAGCTCCAGAGGGATCATCCGTACCTGGTCGAACGGGGTCTGACGCTGGAAACCCTCGTGGATTTCGGTGTCGGCTACTGCGACAAAGGCATGATGGCCGGGCGTATCGCCATTCCCATCCATTCGGTGGAGGGTCAGGTGGTCGCCTACGCGGGCCGCCATGTTGGCGATCCGCCGGAGGGCACGCCCAAGTACAAGCTCCCGCCGGGATTCCGCAAGTCGTTGGAGTTGTTCAATCTCGACCGGGCCAAGGCCGAGTCGGGTCCGTTGATCGTCGTCGAGGGTTTCTTCGACGCCATGATCCTGCATCAGCTTGGCCATCGCAAGGTGGTCGCGCTCATGGGGAGCAGTTTGTCCCCGGCACAGGAGGCGTTGATTCGCCACTTCACCGCTCACTCGGACCAGATCCTGGTGATGCTGGACGAGGATGATGCCGGCCGGGCCGCTCGCGGCGAAATCGCTGCACGGTTGGCCCGGTTCGCCTTCGTGCGGATTCACGCCTTCGCAGAGGAAGGTCAACAACCGGAACATCTCACCGCCGACGAAGTGTCGGCACTGTTCTCGTGAAAGGCCCCGCCTATGGACGTCCATTGCACGACCTGCGGCGAGCCGTGGGATACGTACCACCTGTGGCACGACGCCATCTTCGAGACGGCTTTGCCGGCTAATGATGCGCAGGCGTGGGGATCATTGCCCCGGGCCGAGAAATTGGCGCCGCGATACCGGCAGGAGTTCATCGGTATCGGTTTCTACTTCGGTCAGAGCGTCATCAACGTCATCCACTGCCCCGCCTGTCCAGATGGCGCCAAAGCCAACCCAGAACGGTTGGCCACCAAGGCGGCCCTCGAGACCCTCATGGGCGACGACGAAGACTGCTTGGCCGCAACCTTTGCGGACTACAACTTATGAGCTTCCCCAAATTCACGCTGGGCCGATTGGTGGCGACACCCACCGTCCTTGCGAGCGTCAGTACCCAGGACATCACCGCCGCGATTGCCCGTCACCTTCGCGGTGATTGGGGCGACGTCGACGCCGAGGACCGGTCTACCAACGACCGCGCGCTCGTCGAAGGATCTCGCCTGCTCTCGGCATACCACGCCGACAACGGGACGAAGTTCTGGATTATCACCGAGTGGGATCGGTCCATTACGACCGTCCTGCTTCCCGAGGATTATTGATCCTCACCGACCCTCTCCCCACCCGGGAGAGGTTTTCTTTTGCTGGGACCGCGCCGCCCGATCGCCCGTCGATAGCAATTGATTTGTCGGCTTGGTGGATTCGTGAGCGATCCACGACTGGCGGCTTCCTACCCAGTTTACCCGTTCCCGTGGTAGACTTCCTCGCAGAGGCATCCTGAGTTGGACTGCCCCTGATCTTCCGCTTCCCAAACCAAAAATGGGACCGTGCCGTTTCCAGGGAGAGTCCTCTTCCGGAAACACCTGCTTCAACAGGTCGCACGGTCCCGAGGAGAGTCATTATGCAATCCCCCGATTCGTTCAAGGACGATCTTCGTCCTCCCGATCCACGCAAAGCCAGGCGACTGGTCCCGCGCGAATACAAGGTCGTCGCCCTGCGCGATTGTCCCTTGCCGTCAGATCTCGCGCTCTGCGATACGCCGCAGTGCGCCGCCGACTATTGGCGACTGCACATTGAGACGACCCCGCAGTTCAACCCGGATTGCGAATGCTTCGTCGTCCTGTTGCTCAATACCCGGAAACGAGTTCGGGGGCATCACTTGGTGACCATCGGTCTCCTCGACCAAGCCCTCGCTCACAGCCGGGAGGTCTTCCGGGCCGCCATTGTGGCTGCGGCGCATTCCGTCGTCCTCATGCACAACCACCCCTCCGGGGATCCGATGCCGAGCGATTCGGATATCCGGATCACCCGTGAACTGGTTCGCGCCGGTCAATTGCTCCGGATTGAGGTGCTGGATCACATCATCCTCGGCCATGCCTGCCACCGGTCCCTCCGGGAGTTGGGCCTCGTTTGCCCTTGAAATTCACGCCCGACACTCTGTGTGTCGGGCTTTTTCGTCGCCTACGGTTCCCGCCACCGTTTCTATCCAGAGCCGAGGATTGCTCTCAGAGCCGGCTTTTAGTCGACCCTATCGCATCGATCGCGTCCTTTAAGGGAGCTGTGCTCATGTGCGTGTACTTGCGGTGGATATCGGAAGTCAGGTGACCGGTCAATTTCATCCGGATTTCTTCCGAGACTCCCGCGTTGGCCAAGGCCGACGAGAAGCTGTGGCGGAGCGAATGGAAGGTGCGTTTCGCAAAATTCCGCGTGCCTTTCCCTTTCACGACCATCAGATCCAATCCAGCGCGCTTCACCACCCGCTTGAATCCTTCGCTCAACCCGTGTTTGCCGCCGGGAGTCCGCCCGTGGAGAGTCGGACACAGCGGTCCGTCGGCGTTGGTGGCACTGACGTGGTGCAGGTGTTTTATCAGCCGGGCATGAAGCGGTACGACGACCGGCTTCCCGGTCTTTTTCTGCAGGAAGATGATCAGACCCTTTGCCTCGTCGACGTTGTCCCAGGTCATCGAAACGCAATCCCCCAACCGGGCGCCCAGATAGAATCCCAGGAGGATGAGCGTCTGCCAATCGAGGTTCGGGCTGGCGGTGACCAACTGTTCGACTTCCTCCATCGTGAAGATTTCACGCTCCGTCCCCGTGACTTTCGGCATCGTCACTGACGGCACCGGGTTCCGGCTGAGGTAACCGAGGTTCTCGGCCCGTTTGAACGCCACACTTAAGGTTTTGACGTCAATGATCGCGGTGCGGGGAGCGCAGCCCGAGTCCATCCGGAGATTCAGGAACCGCTCGATCATGACCGGCGAGACGTTCCGGACCGGTTGGCTGGCGGCCTTCCCCAACTGGGCCAGAAACAGCTTCACCGTGTTGCTGTATCGTTCCAGCGTGCCGGCGGAGTTGTTCCGGCGGACGCGGTCCAGAAAGTCATGCAGGTAAGCCTGGATGCTGGGCGAGGGCAGGCTCTCCCCATTGACCTCCTTGGCGACCTCATTCACGACCGCCTGGAACTGGAACGTGCCGGCGTTGCCTTCCTTGGCCATGCGCTCGACGCGCTCCCATTCCATCGCCATCCGGAGGGCCGCGGCCTTGTCGGTCTGCTTCGTCGACGGACGCTTCAGGCCACCGCTGCGATCCCGGTAGCAGGCATTCCAAAACTTCGATGACGGGCGCTTGAAAACCGTTGCCATGGGCACACCCTAGCGTATGGGAACAAAAGTGTGCACAACATTTCTCAAAAATTGATGATAAAATGCATAAAATAGGCCTATAAATGAGGTGAAACGAAAGACGGGTTCGATTCCCGTGCGCGCTACCAACTCCGCTTAGTTCCTAAAGGCGAGCGAGTTAGGCGAATGTAATTCCGGCAGGAACACCCCCAGCGCTATCCAAAGCGCTAAAAGCGCCCCCCAGAATCCCTGGAAAATGCCGCAGGTCACCCCGGTAAATCAACGAGTTCCCAGCCTACCGGTCCCGTCACTCCCGGCGAATTCCCACCCAAAACAGCGTGGATGGATTTGCGCTCGAGAACTGGGCGTTTAGCAGCCACGATCAGTTCGCGGTGATCTGCCGATCAGCTGTGATGGAGAAGTCTGCGCCAATCACAACCGAGTTCACTGGGGTCGCAGGATCGGCTAACGCATGCTCGACGCGATTTCTCGAAATCAATCCATGAAAACGACCAGGAAGCAGAAGCCGACGAAGAGTTTTGCCGAAGTGGTTGGAGCTGCCTTGCGTCGAGCCGGGAAAGTCGCCCGCAAGACCGCTCGGGACCACGGCACCCCAATCTATTTCTGGCGGGACGGGAAGGTCGTGGCGGAAAAGCCATGAACCAACTTGCCTCAATGTGGCAGCGGCGTCCCGCCGCTCTCGGGCCCCTGTAGTACCGCTGACTTTCCAGTCGGCGAGTCACGGCGCCTTCATGCCCCGGAAATAGTGAACCGCGGATAGCGCGGATAACACGGATAATAAATGAAGCCAAATCCGCCTCTCTTCCCCCATCCGCGTCATCCGCGCTATCCGCGGTTACCCCGCCCGCCTCTCTTGTGCCGCTGACTTTTCTGTCGGCGTCGCCTCCCGTTCCATCACTCTTCCTTCTTCCTTCCTAATTCCACCTCGCCTCGCACCGCTGACTTTCCAGTCGGCGAGTCACGGCGTCTTCCAAACCCGGAAATAGTGAACCGCGGATAACGCGGATAACGCGGATGGAAGACGAAGCCAAAACCGCCCCTCTTCCCCATTCGCCTCATCCGCGCTATCCGCGGTTACCCCGCCTTCCCCTCTTGTACCGCTGACTTTTCTGTCGGCGTCGCCTCCCGTTTCATCACTCTTCCTTCTTCCTTCAAAATTCCACCTCGCCTCGTACCGCTGCCTTTCCAGTCGGCGAGTCCCGGCGTCTTCCAAACCCGGAAATAGAAAACCGCGGATAACGCGGATAAGAAGCGAGGCCGAACCCGTCCCTTTGCCCCTGTCGTTTCGCCGCCCTTCGAGTCGGCAACATCCCCCGCTTCTTCCTTCATAATTCTTCCTTCACACTTCCCCGTCCCGCTCTTCCCCATCCGCGTCCTCCGCGGCGTCCCGGTGCCACTCCGACACGGCATCTCGACCCATTTTTGAAGCGACCGGAAGGCCGTTGGGGATCAGCCGTGAACCAAGATCAAGAAAAGTTGATGTTGCCGCACAACCCCGCTTCTCCTGCCTTTGCCAACAGCCGCAGTAGATTTGAGCATTCGGACTGTCGGGTACGGCGTCGATTGAGAATGATCAATCCGGTCGCGGGCGTCCCTCCAGCCAGCTCCAGGAAATCACCCCGGTTACAGGTGACGACAATCAAGCCGTGTTGGCAGGCATACTCCCAAATATCTACATCGTCCGTGCGGAAACCCAAGACATCCGCCACCCGCACCACGGTTTGACCGGCTTGACGCAAACTTCGGTCGATCTCGACGGCTACATCCTCGTCGATCAAAAACTTCACGCGTCGAGTTCGGCAATCTGCGCCGCGATAAGCGGTTCGAGTTCGTCCTGATGGTCTTCGTAGTAGGCCAGGGATTCATAGACCTGAGCCCGGGTTAACCGGGGAAGCGAAGTGACCACCTCGTCGACGGAGCAGCCGGTCCGGATCATCGCCACCACGTCGTGCACTCCGATACGTGTCCCTTCGATAATGGCGTTCCCGGAACGAACGCCTGCGTGGCGCACGATGTAGCGGTAGCTCGTGGCAATCATGGTAAGAGTGTACGCCGGGGGCCATTGGACGCAATGCCCCACCCAAGCCGCTGGAACGTTGAGCCGTGGATAACGCGGATAGAAAACGAAGCCAAATCCGCACTCCTTCCCCATCCGCGTCCTCCGCGCTATCCGCGGTCGCCCCCCACTTCTTCCTTCATGACTCTTCCTTCGCCTCGTACCGCTGACTTTCCAGTCGGTGAGTCACGGCGTTTTCAAGCCCCGGAAATAGAACCGCGGATAACGCGGATAAGAAGCGAGGCCGAACCCGTCCCTTTGCCGCTGTCGTTTCGGCGACATCCCCCGCTTCTTCCTTCATAATTCTTCCTTAACACTTCCTCGTCTTCCTCTTCCCCATCAGCGTCATCCGCCCTATCCGCGGTTCCTTCTTTAGCATCTAGGTGCCTCTGTGTTCCCGAACGGGAACATTATGCTTGCGAGTCCCTCACGCCCGCAATACATTCCCGTTCGGGAATATGGACGTGGTTGATTCCAAAACGCTCGGCGAGGCGATTCGTACGGCGCGGCAACGCCTGAAGGTCACGCAAAAGGACCTCGCGCTGGCTGCCGGTACGGGCCTGCGCTTCATCATTGAGCTGGAGCAGGGAAAGCCCACCTGCCAACTCGGCAAGGTGTTGGCAATTCTTCAGTCCCTCGGACTGCGCCTGAAACTCGACGAACCATGAGGCGCTTGGTCGTCTATTTGAACGGTGTACGCGTCGGGATCCTGTCGGACACCGAGGACCCCACCTTCGTCTACGACCCGGATTGGTTGGCGGCCGGCCCCGGTTATCCGTTGTCGCGGCAACTGCCCCTCCAGGTGGGGGTATTTTCCGGTCGAGCGGTGCGCGCGTTCTTTTCCGGGCTTCTTCCCGAGGCGGAACCACGCGATCGCATCGCAGCCCTTCTCGGGGTCAGTGGCGCAAATGACTTTGCGATTCTGGAGCGGATCGGTGGTGACTGTGCCGGAGCCGTTTCGCTCCTTCCCGAAGGACAGACGCTGCCACCCTCGCAGGCCGGCAAGCTTCGCTGGCTGAAAGAAGCCGCCCTGGCTTCCATCGTGGATCGACTCCCGCAGCATCCGCTCCTGGCAGGTGAAGTGGGACTCCGACTCTCGCTGGCCGGAGCGCAGGTCAAACTCCCCGTCGTGCTGTCGGAGGGTGATGCCCTGTCCGATCCGCGGATCGCCCTCCCGCTGGACGGAACACCGAGCACACACATCCTCAAACCCGAACCGGCACGCTTTCCCGGATTGGTGGCCAACGAGGCGTGGTGTCTGAATTTGGCGCGCGAGGTCGGACTGAGAGTGGCCGGGAGCCATCCGCGAATCATCGGTCGGACACCGTGCCTGATTGTGAAGCGGTACGATCGGGCGGCGGCGGCAGATGGAGGTGTCCAGCGACTTCACCAGGAGGACTTCTGCCAGGCACTGGGCTTTCCTGCGTCGCGAAAATATCAGCAGGAGGGTGGTCCTTCGCTGAAGGATTGCTTCCAACTGATCCGCGAATGGTCGTCACTGCCGGTGATCGACATCCGGGACTTTCTGGACGCGGTCATCTTCGCCGCCTTGACCGGGAATGCGGATGCCCACAGTAAGAACTTCTCGTTTCTGTATTCCGGGAAGGAGCGCCGATTGGCGCCGCTTTACGATCAGGTTTGCACCCTGGCCTGGCCCGAACTCTCGAAGCATCTCTCGATGAAGATTGGTACCGCGGCCACCTTGGCCGAAGTTTCGCCGGAGCATTTCCACCAACTCGCGACGAGTGCCCGGCTGAGCTGGCCGATGGTCCGGGAACGGCTGATCGACATGGCGGATCGCGTGTCGGAGGTGTGTCGCCGGCTGGACAAATCAATTGGGGGCGAAGAGCGTGCGGCGGCGGGGCTGCCCTGTTCCGTTGTGAAGCACCGTGCCGACCGGATGCGCCGCCTGGCCCGCAAAGGCCTGTAACGTCCGCTCATTTTCAGTCGGCGTCGCCTCCCGTTTCATCACTCTTCCTTCTTCCTTCACAATTCCTCCTCGCCTCGTACCGCTGACGTTCCAGTCGGCGAGTCACGGTGCTTTCCAGCCCCAGAAATTGAACCGCGGATAACGCGGATAACGCGGATAAGAAGCGAGGCCGAACCCGTCCCTTTGCCTCTGTCGTTTCGCCGCCCTTCGGGTCGGCAACATCCCCCGCTTCTTCCTTCATAATTCTTCCTTCACACTTCCACCTCCCCCTCTTCCCCATCCGCGTCCTCCGCACTATCCGCGATCGCCCCCCTCTTCTTCCTTCTTCCCTGGCCTCGTACCGCTGTCCTTCGAGTCGGCGAGTCAGACCGGTTCCCAAAGCTCACTGCATCAAAGGCCCCGGGTGCAATCTGTCAGGAAATCCTGCAAGAAGTCGAAGCTGTCATCGGTCGCCCGAACCAAGTGGAGGGCATCGAAGGCAAACGGACGCCGAAAAACCCGCAAAAAGTACTTTTCACCTTCCGGCGGCAGCTTACGGGTGAGTTCTGTAATAAAAAATGGGCTTGATACGCTCGTTTTAATGATTTCAAAGCAGCTGTAACAATTCTCAACCGTGAATCCCGTTTCGTAACACCATGTTGCCTGGTCGAAAACTCCTACCGATTGGCTACGCTTGGCTCGCCCAGCAGTTCCAGCTCGACCCGATACCACACTTCGTCGAGTCATTCACGGCGGATCCCGGCGTCCGGCTGACCGAGCGGAAGGGAAGCCGTGCTCGGGAGATTTACCCGCACACCGCCCATCGGCTGTCCACGGTATTCGAACATCTGGACTTCGCCCTGAAGCGGGAGGGGCTGCATTTGCAACTCCTGCGTGGCGTGCTGCCCCGGCTCGCGGCCAACGATGTGGCGGCATTCGTTCGCGCCACACCCACTGGGGCAAATGCCCGGCGCCTGGCCCACCTCTACGAATCGTTCTCCGGCCGGCGCCTGCCCTTGCCCGATCTCACGATGGGGAATTACGTGCCACTGGCCGATCCCGACCTCTATTTCACCGGTCGGGTGACAAAACTCCCGCGCTGGCGGATCAACCATAATCTTCTCCACACGCTGGAGTACTCCGCGATGCTGCGTCGCACCCCGGCCCTTGCGCCGGAACGGGACGCCGCCCTGCACCGGCGCTGTGCCGAACTCGTTGACGAGGTGGCACCGGAAATCTTCCTCCGCGCCCTCCGCTACCTATACGCCAAGGAAACGCGCACGTCCTACGCGATCGAGCACGAAACGCCCACCCAGCAACGCGCCGAGCGCTTCATGGCCCTGCTTGCCCGCGCTGGCGCGGAGGATTTCCTGACGGAAAAGAGTCTCGTCACGCTGCAACACGCCATCGTCGACCCACGCTTTGCCGCCACTGGCTGGCGGACCGTCCAGAACTACGTGGGCCGCACCCTGGCCCCGGGCATGGAGGAAATCCACCTCGTGCCTCCGCGCCCCGAGGATCTCGGTCCGCTGATGCAGGCCTGGCAGGAAACCGCCCGCTACCTGGCGAATTCTGAAGCCGTGCCGCCCATTGCCGCCGCCGCCCTCGTGGCCTGGAGTTTCGTGTATTTTCACCCCTTCGAAGATGGCAATGGTCGCATCCACCGCTTCCTCATCCATCACCTCCTTGCCACCCGGCGCTTCGGTCCTGCAGGCGTGCTCCTGCCGGTCTCCGCAGTCCTGCTCAACCGACCGGCGGACTACGACGCCTCGCTGGAAGCTTTTTCCGTCCCGCTGAAGGCGCGGACCGACTACGATCTCTCCGCCGACGGCGGGCTGACCGTGAACAACGCCACCCTCGACCACTTTCGATATTTGGATTGCACCGTCATGGCCGAGGCCTTGCACGGCTTCCTCGCCGAGACCATCGAGAGGGAAATTCCGGCTGAGCTCCGCTTCCTTCAGTCCTACGAGGCCGCCCGTGCCGCCATGCGTGACGTGGTGGATCTGCCGGAACCCGCGGCCAATCTGTTCCTACGCCTGTGCCTGCAAAACGCCGGGAGCCTCTCGCAAGCCAAACGCAGACTCGCTGCCTTCATACGGTTGACTGACGATGAAATCAGCGGTCTGGAGCGGGCGATTGCCACTGCGTACGCTCCGCCGCCGCCGAACTGAACACCGAGCCCCCCGCTTCTTCCTTCGCCCCGTACCGCTGACTTTCCAGTCGGCGAGTCACTGCGTTTTCAAGCCCCGGAAATAGAACCGCGGATAGCGCGGATAACGCGGATAAGAAGCGAGGCCGACCCCGTCCATTTGCCTCTATCGTTTCGCCGCCCTGCGAGTCCGCAACGTCCCCCGCTTCTTCCTTCATAATTCTTCCTTCACACTTCCCGTCCCGCCTCTTCCCCATCCGCGCCATCCGCGTTATCCGCGTTATCCGCGTTATCCGCGGTCGCCCCCTCTTCTTCCTTCGCCCCGTACCGCTGACTTTCCAGTCGGCGAGTCACGGCGCCTTCCAGCACCAGAAAAGGTGAACCGCGGATAGCGCGGATAACGCGGATAAAAAAGGAAGCCAAACCCGCCCGCTTCCCCCATCCGCGTCCTCCGCGCTATCCGCGGTTACCCCGCCTTCCCCTCTCGTACCGCTGACTTTCCAGTCGGCGAGTCATCCGATCTGAAGCAAACCCAGCCATTCCGTCCACTTTCCCATTCGTTAGCCGGAAATCGTTTATTGCGACTGTAGCGTTTGTAGCGAATAACTCTTGAAAAACGAGCCGTCCTGAGGAAGGGTCGCCCCATCATGCTGACGACACGTACGAATCGATTGGATCCTTCACTGATCCCGGAAGAGCAACTCGCGGCCTTGGCCAAGGTATTCGCCCGCCCGGACCACGTCGCGTTGATCGACGAGCATGGCAATCGAACGCACATTCCTGACGCGCTCTTTGTTCACTTCGCCCGGTTGGTGCGGCTCATGTCTGAGCGCAAAGCAATCGTCCTCGTGCCCGAGGACGAAGCGTTCACCACCCAGGCGGCGGCCAACTATCTGGGCATGTCGCGGCAACACCTCGTAGGGCTCCTGGAACGGAACGAAATTCCGCACCATAAGGTCGGCACCCATCGCCGGATCACGTTCAAGGACCTGCTCGCCTACGAAAAAAGCCGGGATCAAACCCGTCGACAGGCCCTCGACAAACTGGCGAATGAAGTAGCTGCCGCGGGGCTCTACGATTCCGACTACACCGGGGAAAAATGAGGGCGGATTACCGGGTCTTCTTCGACGCCTGCGTGCTCGCCAACCACGGTGTCTGCGACCTGTTGTTGCGACTCGCCGAGCGGCCCCGACTCATCGTCCCACATTGGTCGGCCGAGGTGCTGTCGGAAGTCCGTCGAACTCATTCGGAAAAGCTGGGCTGGCCACCGCATTTGGTGGATTCATTCCAGGAGAAGATTCAGCAGGCATTTCCCGAAGCTGTTGTTGAAGACTACGGCGGACTCATCCCCGGGCTGACCAATGATGCTGGCGACCGACATGTGTTGGCCGCAGCAATTCGCGGTGATTGCCCGCTGATTCTCACTTTCAATCTCAAGCATTTTCCCCCCGAGGCATTGGCACCGTGGTCCGTGACCGCGAGCCACCCGCAGGATTACCTGCTGGTTTTGTACGAAATGGAGCCAAAGCAGGTCATTGGCTGCATGGGCGAAATCGCGGGAAGGCGGAAACTGGAGACTGAGGACGTCCTCATCCGCCTCGGGCAGGCCTTACCGTCGTTCTCGAGCCGCTTGCTGGACGATCTGAATGCCTGAAAGCAGCCCATTCGCCACCTGAGAACACGAAGCTTCATGACAATGCCAAAAATCAAGAGCGTCGGAAAAGCGGTCGTGCGGGGCAATGCGGCCGGCGAATGTTGGTGACACTGCATCGGAAGACGGGCCTTGCCGGACTCCACGCGAATTGGCGGCGGGAAGGGCCCACCGCCCGCCATCATTCAAGGACCAACTCAGCCAAATGCCCCACCCCAGCCCCAGAAATGGAGAATCGCGGATAACGCGGATTGCGCGGATAACACGGATAGAAAACGAGGCCAAATCCGCCTCTCTTCCCCATCCGCGCCATCCGCGTTATCCGCGGTCGCCCCCTCTTCTTCCTTCCTCTTCCTTCGCCCCGTACCGCTGACCTTCCAGTCGGCGAGTCACGGCGCCTTCCAGCCCCAGAAAAAATGAACCGCGGATAGCGCGGATAACGCGGATAAGAAGCGAGGCCGAATCCGTCCCTTTGCCTCGGTCGTTTCGCCGCCCCACGAGTCGGCAATATCCCCGCTTTTTCCTTCATAATTCTTCCTTCACACTTCCTCGTCCCCCTCTTCCCCATCCGCGCCATCCGCGTTATCCGCGTTATCCGCGTTATCCGCGGTCGCCCCCTCTTCTTCCTTCGCCTCGTACCGCTGACTTTCCAGTCGGCGAGTCATGGCGCCTTCATGCCCCAGAAATTGAGAACCGCGGATAGCGCGGATAACGCGGATAGAAAGCGAAGCCCACCCAGTCTCTCTTCCCCATCCGCGCCATCCGCGACCCTGGCCGCGCTCGCCTGCCGACGGCTGTCGACTTCAAGACTTGATGAACTCCTGAAATCCCGCAATCACCACTGTCCTAAGTGCGAATCGATCATGGTCTGGCGCGTCGGCAACTTCACACCCTTCTGGGGCTGCCCAAAATTCCCGCGCTGCCGTGGCAAACTGAACCATTCCGGCGCCCGCTGACCTACCGACCGGCCTGCACCGACAGCCTCCCGCCCCGCTTCGCCCCTCTTCCTTCGCCTCGTACCGCCGACTTTCCGGTCGGCGAAAACCCCACCAACTGAGCCAAGCCCCAATTCAACAACCCATCCCGCCGCCCCTCGACCCGATCGCTTTGGTTCCGCCACTGGCGGCGGTCCGGCATCCAAACCTCAGGTTGTGTATGCCTAGCCAGCCCCAATGACAGGAACCCACGTCGCTACACGCCCTCACTCGTTCTTTAGCCGATCGGTCGATTGAGTCAGACCCTAGGAGCGAGCGGGAAGCCGGACTGAGGCCTTGCCGTCGATAACCGGCGACCTGACGCGGTCTCATGCCAGCGACTTCGTACCGCTATCTGATCAACTTAGCTGGCATACGCTCGGGCCGGACGATCATTGAGGGCACCCGCACTGGCGTACACGATGTTGTTGGATTGATCGTCAATGGAGCGGGCGTTGACGACGTTTGTAGCAGTTTTACCTCCGTCACCAGGGCACAGGTCTACGAGTGCCTGGCGTACTACGAGGACCACCGGGCCGAGATTGACGACTTGGTCGCCCGCCAAATGGACGACCCGCGCGCGTGACTGTAGCGCTTCGCGTGATTTCGTGAGGGGAGAGGCAGACGCTGGCTAATTGATCTGTGGACGAAGTTCCGTGGAGGCCGGATTAATTTGCCATTGTTCACCACGGATTTTTGCGCTTTTGATCAGCGATTCAGTTTCGGGCCGATCA
>CANIZL010000124.1 GCA_947471985.1 Verrucomicrobiota bacterium
GGGGGCAAATTGGAACCGGGCGAATCGTGGGCGGCCGGACTGCAACGGGAACTGCGGGAAGAGCTCGGCACGGAAGTGGACGTGGGTGAACTCTTCGAAGAAGTGGTGCACCGATACCCAACCAAGACGGTGCACCTGCGTTTCTACGTGTGCCGGTGGCTCCGCGGTGAACCCCAGCCCCTTGAATGCGCGGCTGTCGCGTGGGTGACGGCAGCCGAACTCGCCCAATATGAATTCCCCCCGGCCGACGCCCAACTCCTCCAACGCTTGCAGCGCGGCGAGAAGTGGGGCTGAGGGCCACATGACCTTTGTGGGGTCGCACCGTCGGCATGCTCACCCGCTCAATGCAACCCCGTTGGGGTTGATGACCTCTTTCGACCAATACCCAGGGTAGCCGCGCACGCGCGGCAACCCTGGGCTGGAAGATGCAACCCCGTTGGGGTAAGGCCGAGTCACCCGGCGGTCGCGAGATAACGAACCTGCCACCCAATTCGTGGCGCAAGCCGATTCCCAGGTAACGCTGGTTTTCCAACCGGCGTCAATCTCCGCTGTCCCGAATGCAGCCCACCCGCTCGCTCCTCCGGGCGGTGCTCAAACAATGCGGGGGCTCTGGCTCTCGATGTGCAACTGATAACGCCCTCGCACCCGGCGCAGCTGGACTTCCGCGCCAAAGGTCTGGCTCAATTGCCGCGATTTCAGGACCCGGCGGAGCGGTCCTTGATCAACGACTTCCCCGGCCCGCATCAGCAAACCGTGCGTGAAGGTGGGAATGATTTCCTCCACGTGGTGCGTCACCAGCACGAGCGTTGGCGCATTCGGCCGAGCCGCGAGGCGCGCCAGGAATTGGAGGAAATGTTCCCGGGCCACTGGGTCGAGGCCCGCGCACGGTTCATCCAGAATCAGCAATTTCGGATCCGCCATGAGCGCGCGGCCGATGAGGATGCGTTGGCGTTCGCCTTGGGAAAGCACCGCCCAGGGACGCCGGGCCAGATGCGTGCACTCGATGTCCGCCAGCAGCTCCAGGGCCCGCCGCCGATCCGCCGGCTTGGGTCGGCCCCAGAAATCAATCATCGCATACTTGCCGCTGGCCACGGTTTCGAGCGCCGGCTCGGTGTCGCCCATCATCTGGCGCAACGACGAACTAACGAGTCCCAATTGCATGCGCAGCTGCCGCCAATCGCTTTCGCCGTAGCGTTCGCCCAGCAGCGTGATTTCGCCGGAGGTCGGCATCAGATACCCCGTGAGCGCCGCCAGCAGCGAAGTCTTGCCGCAACCATTGGCACCGAGCACCACCCAGTGCTCACCCTGCCGCACCTGCCAGCACAAGCCCCGCAGGATCTGCGTGTTATTACGGGAAATGGTGAGCGCGGAAACGTCCAGTACGACCGACATGCCGCAGCACTAGCGCAGGACCGCCGACACTTCCAATCTCGCTGGCGCGCGCGATCCACCGGGCCAACGGCGGCCGCGGACTGGCGCCGGTCGTACCTGAATTTCCGGTAGCCGTTGCTCGCCCTTTCGCCTATCGCTTCGCCGCATGATATCCCGCCGGGCAAAACTGCAGCGCGACACCTCCGAGACCAAGATCCGCCTCGACCTCAACCTCGATGGCAAAGGGCGCGCGGACATCAAGACCGGCATCGGCTTTTTCGATCACATGCTGACCGCCTTCACCCGGCATTCGGTTACCGATCTGAAACTGCGCTGCCGCGGTGACTTGCATATCGATGCGCATCACACGGTGGAAGACTGTGGCATTGCCCTCGGACAAGCCGTCTTGCAGGCCCTCGGCGATAAGCGCGGGATCCGGCGCTACGGCACGGGTTTTGATCCGCGCAATCCTTTCACTGGCGAGGCCTACGTCCCCATGGACGAATGCCTGGCCCGCTGCGTCATCGATTTCAGCGGCCGCCCTTTTCTGGTCTGGAAGGGAATGGACACGCTGGATTATCGCGCGATTCCGCTGAAGGAGCGGACGCAGGACATGTCGAGCAGCTTCCGTTTCGGTCTGGCCCGGGAGTTCTTCCAGGGTTTCACCAACGAGGCGAAGTGCAATCTCCACCTGGAACTCCTCCACGGGGGCGAGCCCCACCACGTCGTGGAATGTCTCTTCAAGGCTTTTGCCCGCGCCGTGGATTTCGCCTGCCAGCATGATCCCCGGATCGCCGGCCAGATTCCCAGCAGCAAGGGCAAGCTCTGAGCACCATCCAGTCTCAGCCCGACATCACCCGCTAAATACTCCGTGTCCGGACTTGGCTTGGCCCGATCCTTCAGTCTAGAAGTGGAGGCATCCCGTATGAAGATGAAGCTGTCGCTCCTGCCCGCTTTCGCCCTGTCCACCCTTTGGGTTGCCGTCGATGCCCAAGCGGCACCGAAAAAAGTCATCGTGGTGACCGCCACAGCGGGCTTCCGCCACTCGTCGATTGAAACCGCCGAGAACGTGATCGCCACGCTGGGCGAACAGTCGGGCGCCTTCACGGTGATCGACTACGTCCGCGGCCGCACCGACGGCAAGGACGACGCCACCAAGGCCGCTAATCTCGCCGCGTTGACGGCTGAGTGCGCGGCGAAGTTGTCCGTGGCGAAACTCAATCAGGCCGATGCGGTGATTTTCGCCAACACCACGGGCGATCTGCCCCTGCCCGATCGCGATGGCTTCATCAAGTGGGTGGAATCCGGCCACGGATTCGTTGGCATGCATTCCTGCTCCGACACCTTCCACGGCTACCGGCCGTTCATCGATCTTGTCGGCGGCGAATTTCTGACGCACGGCGCGCAGGTGCAGGTGCAGGCGTACAATCAGGATCCGGCTTTTCCGTCGAATCGGCACCTCGGTGAATCCTGGGTGATCTTCGACGAGATCTACGAATTCAAGAGCTTCTACCGTCCCAAGGTTCACGGCTTGCTCACGCTCGACAAGCATCCCCAGAATCTGACGCCGGGCGATTACCCGGTGGCCTGGTGCAAAAACGTCGGCACCGGAGCCCGGCACGGTCGCATGTGGTACACGTCCCTTGGCCATCGTGAAGACGTCTGGACGAGCAGCGCGTATCAGCGGCACATCCTGGGGGGCATCAATTGGGCGATCGGTGCGGAGAAAGCGGCGGCCGAACCCGGTGGCAATTGGAATCATCCCGCGCTGGCTGACGAACGCGACGGATTCCGTCCCCTGTTTGACGGCCAATCGTTGAAGGGCTGGAAGTATCGTCGCGAAGACGGCAACAAGTCCTGGCGCGTGGAAAATGGCATGCTGTGCAATGTCCTCGGGAAGGATGAACACGGCACCGACATCTACTCCGAGGAGAAGTTCCGCGACTTCGTGGTTCGCTTTGAATATCAGGTCCCCCCGAAATCCAATTCAGGATTCTACCTCCGGGGTCGCCATGAGATTCAGATTTACGACGGCGACAATTCCACCAAGAACGGCAATGGCGCGATTTACAACGTCGCCGCGCCGGCCCTTCCGGCTCCGCGCAAGGCGGGTGAATGGCAGCAGGTGGAGGCGCGGATTGTTGGGCAGCACATCACGGTCACGCTCAACGGGGTCAAGATTCACGACAACGTCCTGAGCGATAAGGGCACGGGCAGCCAGTTGGACGACAATGTCGATCAGCCCGGTCCGATTCTCCTGCAAGGCGACCATGGTTCCGTCGCGTTTCGGAACCTGCGCATCAAGAAGCTATAATTGGGTAAATAAAAACCCGGTGGCGTCTGGAACGATCGCCACCGGGCACAGGAGGAATCGAGGCTAAAACCTCTCGGACATTCGGAAACTATGGATACGGTCCGGTAAGTCAACCGACTTTACCACAATTGGGAGCTTAAGACACCTCCGTTAACGATTTCGGAGCGTGGTACTTGTCAGGGAAAACCGCTCACTGATCCTGCCTTCTCCTCGACCGGCGGTTCTCTGCCCGCCCTTGGCGGGGAGTTCGACGCTGGTAGCCTTCAACCGACTCTGGCGTTCTTCCTGAGGGTCGACGTAACCGCCGAGGCCTTAGTGGCGGAAAAAAACCCACGCCAGGCCGTACAGGACGACCACGAGGACAGAGACCAAGCCGACCGTGCGATTCCGAGCGATCCGGCGTTCAAAGCGCAGCGGGCGCAGGCCCTGAACGCTGCCCGCGGCCAAGTACTTCACCATCTCCGGATTATTGGATCCGACCGGCGTGCGACGGAATTGATGCCGAACGCCCTGCCACCAGGATCCCAGATCGAACTTCCGCTCACCCAACTCATTATAGCGGGGATCGCTGAGTCCCGGATTCGCGCTCGGCAACGCGGCAATCTTCGTGCGTGGGACACCGACGGCGACGGTTGGCAGGCTCGGCGGCGGCGAGGGCGGCAGGGGCACTGGAGGAACGGGCGTCTCCACCGTCACCACCGGTACGACGTTCGTGACCAATGGCGGCGTTCCTTCCGGCTCCGGCGTGGCGATATCGCTGAGCTGGGCCGTCTGAACACTGGGAACCGGGCGGGCGCGCTGGGCCTTGGCCGGACGGGTCTTCAGCTCGGCAATTTCCTTCTCGAGCCGCGAGATCTCATCATTCAGCGCCTGCTCACGGTCGTCCACCGCTGTCGCCCCGCGATTGGAAAAAATAGCCATGGGTGGGGAGGTTATTTGCGCAGCAACAGGACCGCCAAGGCGGCAAATCCCAGGAAACCTAACAGCAACAGCGGCCAAGTGAATGCCAAGCCAAGTCGGGCCAATTGAAGGAAACTCATCGACTCCAGCGTGGGCTTGCCGGCCGCCGCGCCGGGCCCCGCCGGACCGCTGTTCCCTGCCAATACCGGCCAGGTCAGCGAAGCCGAGTTCAGCTCGTTGCGGGCGTTTTCAATGACGGCCAGATCCCGGCTGAGATCCCGATGCCAGTTGTCCGCGGACCACGCCTTTTCGCTCAACTGCTGCACCGCATCAGCGGCCACGCGCAGACTCCCGAGGGATTTAACGAGCTGCTCCGCTTCGCGCCGGGCCGATAATTCCGCCTGTTCCAGCAGGGAAATCGAGCGGGTCAGTCGATCCCGCATTTCCCCGCGGCCGGTATCGAACTCCGCCCGACGACGCCGCAACTCCTCGAGCTCGGCCTTGGCCCGCTCGATCTGCGTCTGACGTTCCCGCAGGGCCACCAACTGTTGGGCCCGGTCGGTAACTTCCGCGGTGAGTTGCTCGGTACTCGGGGCGACGGAGGCCGCAGCTCCCTTGACGACACCGGCCGCCACGGGCGCCAGCCCCGGAAACGGCGTCGTTTTCGGGAGATCTTCGTCGTGAAATTCCGTGTCGTGCTGGTAAGCCATACCAAAAACCTGCGCGCGAACGCTAGTCAGCTGTTTTACCGCTGGCGAGAAGGAGTTATTCCCTAATTTGGTGTCCCGACCGAACCCCGGTTGGCGCCACCCCAAATGCTGGCTATCTCTTCCGGCCGATGTCATCCGGTAGGGCCGAAGTTTTGCCGACCCACACGCCGCCGCTTTTTGCCGCTGCCGTGGCGCGCGCCGTGGCTTGCCTGCGTGCCGGCGAGGTCGTCGCCCTGCCCACCGAGACGGTCTATGGCTTGGCCGCCAATGCCCTCGATCCCCGGGCGGTGGCCCGCATCTTTGAATTGAAGGGGCGGCCTGCCCACAATCCGATCATCATTCACGTCGCCTCGCGGGTGCTCGCCTTGCAGTGCGCGTCCCAGTGGCCCGCCCTCGCCGATCAACTCGGCGCGGCCTTCTGGCCGGGGCCGCTGACCTTGGTCGTGCCCCGTTCCAGTCACATTCCCGATATCGTCACCGCCGGGGGACCGACCGTCGGCATCCGTTGGCCGCAGCACCCTTTTATGCAGGCGGTCATCCGGGAGTGCGGTTTCCCCCTGGCCGCCCCCAGCGCCAATCTGTCCAACCAACTTTCTCCCACTTGCGCCAGTCACGTGGAACGGAGTCTGGGCGATCGGTTGTCCCTGATCGTGGATGGCGGCGATGCCAATGTGGGACTGGAGAGCACCGTCGTCGATCTCAGTGGCCCCAACCCGCGGATCCTGCGCCCTGGAATGATCGATGCCACAGCCTTGGCACGGGCGACGGGTTTCTCGTGGGCGACCGATGGCGGCCCCGCGGAAGACTCTGCGGTCCGCAAAAGTCCCGGCCTATTGAGCCGGCACTATTCCCCCCGGGCACGGCTTCTGGTGTGGCACTGGCAGGATGAAGCCGACTTGAATCGACAATTGCAGGCCGCGAAGGCTCCTGCGAATAACCTGTGGATCTTGGCGCATACCCGCATACCGCTGGCGGGAAAAATCCCCCACGTTTGTGTTATTCCGGATGACCCCGAAGCCTATGCCCGGGCGCTCTACGGCGAGTTGCATCGCTGCGATGAATCGGGAGCGGAGCTGATTGTGGTGGAAGCGCCCCCCGAAGGCACGGCGTGGGCCGCCGTGGCCGACCGGCTGCGGCGCGCAGCCACCTAAACCCGCACAAGGCCGAAATCTTTCCCTAACCGCACTCTAGCATGTCGCTTCCCCGCCTGGTCTTCATGGGTACGCCGGATATAGCTGCCCTAGTATTGAACCGCCTTGCCGGGGCTTTTCCCGGCCAGTGGGTCGGCGTGATCAGTCAACCCGACCGGCCCAAAGGGCGTGATCTGCAGTTGCAGCCGACGCCAGTGAAACAGCTCGCCACGAGCCTGGGCCTGCCGGTGTGGCAGCCGGAGAAGGCCCGCTCCCCGGAATCACTCGCCGTCCTGCGCGAGCTGGCCCCGGATCTCATCGTCGTGGTCGCCTACGGCCAACTGCTGCCCACCAGCCTGCTGGAAATCCCCCGCCTGGGGTGCCTCAACCTGCACACGTCGCTCCTGCCCCGCTGGCGCGGCGCGGCGCCCATTCAATGGTCGATCGCCGCGGGCGATGCGATGACCGGAGTCACGGTGATGCGCATGGATGCCGGACTCGACACCGGCCCGATGCTCGCCACCCGCACCACCGGCATTCTGGAAACCGACACGGGAGTCACTCTTCAGGATCGACTGGGACACCTGGGCGCGGAGTTGCTGGTGGAGGTGCTGCCCGAATACCTCGCGGGTCACCTCCCCCCTGCCCCACAGCCGGCAGAAGGCGTCACGTATGCGCGGAAAATCACCAAGGAAGATGGGCGCGTGGATTGGACTTCTGCGGCCCCGGTAATCGCTCGCCGCCTCCGCGCCTTCACGCCCTGGCCCGGTGCCTTCACCCTGCTGCCGGGCACGCCGCAGGCCAAGCTCTTGAAATTGCATGCGGCCGTCGCCGTGGACCGTTCCGGGCCGCCGGGACAGGTGCTCGCCGCCGACCCCACGGGTATCGTCATTGGGTGCGGTGAGGGCGCCTTGCAGATAACGGAACTGCAGGCGGAAGGCGGAAGGCGGGTCACCGCCGCACAGTTTCTCGCCGGGCATCCCGGACTGGTGGGCCGAACCCTGGGCGCGACGCCCTAGCCGAACCGCTCTTCAGACCCCCTCCAACTGGTAGTCGTGCAGTTTGCGATGGAGGGTCCGCCGACTGACCCCCAACTTGCGAGCGGCGGTCGTTCGATTGCCTTTCGCTTCCTGCAGCGCGTGGAGGTACAACTGCCGTTCTGCTTCCCGCACCGTCAGTTTGCCGGAGAGGAATTTGTCGCGGGTTTCCGATCGCGTTTGTTCCGCCGCCGGCACACGTACCAGTGCGGGCAGATCCTTCGGCGTCACCACTGAACCGCGACACAACACCACCGCATGTTCCACGGCTGCGCGCAATTCCCGCACGTTGCCCGGCCAGCGATAATGCAGCATAAATTCCATGGCCGCCGTCTCGAAACCCGTGACCACACGACCGTTTTCCGTGGCGAACTCCTTCAGAAAGGTGTCGGCCAGCAAAGGAATGTCGCCGACCCGATCCCGCAGCGGTGGCAATTCCAAAGTCACCACGGCCAGCCGGTAATAGAGGTCCTCGCGAAACAGCCCGGCTTTGACCATCACGAGCAGATCCTTGTTGGTCGCCGCCACCACCCGCACATCGGATTGCAGCGTCTTGCTGGAGCCCAACCGCTCAAAGGTCCGCTCGCCCAAAAACCGCAGCAGCTTGACCTGCGTCGCCGGATCGATCTCGCCGATTTCGTCCAGGAACAACGTGCCACCCTGGGCCAACTCCACCCGACCAATCCGCCGCTCATGCGCACCGGTAAATGCGCCCTTCTCATGCCCAAACAATTCGCTCTCCAGCAGGGCCGCCGGGAGGCCGGCACAATGCACCGTCACCATGGGTGCCCGGGCCCGGGGACTTAGTTGATGGAGGGTCTTGGCAATGACCTCCTTGCCGGTACCGCTCTCACCGGTAATCAGCACCGTCGTCCGCGCCGCGGCGACCTGTTCCACTATCTCCAGCACCGACTTCAAGGCCGGGGATTCCCCCACGATGAGACCTCCCTTGGCCTTGTAGGTCTTCTCCAGCCGTCGATGCAGCTGCTCGTTTTCAGTTTCCAGCGATTGTTTCCGCAAAGCGCGCTGAATGCGAAACTCCACTTCGTCCAACTGGAGCTTGCCCTTCGACAGGTAATCGTCGGCGCCTTCCTTGAGCGCCTTTACCGCCAGGTCTTCCGAACCGTAAGCGGTCATGAGGATGCAGATCGGGGGCTTCGGCAACGACTTGGCGCGCTTGATCAACGCCAGCCCGTCCTCACCGGCCATGCGCAAATCAGTCAGTAGAACATCGAACGATTCCTGCTCCAACAGCTGGAGCGCACTGGCGGCATCTTCGGCCACATACACCTCAAATTTATCCTCCAACGCCGCCCGCAGGCCATCCCGGGTGGGCTTCTCGTCGTCCACGATCAACACCGAATGCGTCTTCATGGCACCATTAGAGACGCAATGACACGTTGCGTCAATGCGTCACATAGTGTGCGCAGGGTGCCGCATTTCTGTCCGGCGAACCGACACAAAAAGGTGGGAAACGCCCGCCCAATGCAGGTACGCTGCGCCCATGCGCCCGCTCCTGCTTTGGCTGAGCTTCGTCGTGGTGGCCCTCGCGGCCACGCCCTTCGATCTGCACCTTCGTACTCGCGCCCGTTCCGCTACGGACACCAATGCCTGGCAGGTAGGTCAGCAGACGGCTTCGTGGGACCCTGCCCGCACCGCTGTCGTGGTCTGTGACATGTGGGACAAGCACCATTGCCCCGACGCCACGGACCGTGTCGGTGAAATGGCTCCGCGGATGAATGAAGTCCTCCGCGCCGCACGAAAACAAGGAGCGTTGATCATTCATTGCCCCAGCGATACGATGGGATTTTACACGAATCATCCCGGACGCCTCCTGGCCCAATCGGCCCCCAAGGTCGCCACCCAGATTCCCCTGGAGAATTGGTGCTCGCTAAAACCGGAACGGGAAGCACCCCTGCCCATTGACGATTCGGATGGCGGCTGTGATGGCTGTCCCGAGTGCCCCAATTTCCGCGCCTGGTCGCGTCAGCACCCCGCCCTCGAAATCCTGGCGGGTGACGCCATCACGGATTCTGCCGAAGCCTTCTACCTGATGCGGCAACGCGGCATCACCAACGTCATCGTGATGGGCGTCCACATCAACATGTGCGTCCTGGGGCGACCCTTTTCCATCCGCCAGATGATCCGGCAGGGACAAAACGTCGTCCTCATGCGGGATCTGACCGACTCCATGTACAACCACCGGAAACGACCCTTCGTAAGCCATTTCCGCGGCACGGAACTGGTGGTGGAACATATCGAAAAGTACTGGTGTCCGAGCATCACCAGCGCGGATTTTCTCGGCGGTGACGCATTCCATTTTCGGGAAGATCGCCCCCCGCACGTGGTCGTGGTGGTCGGCGAGAACGAATATCACACGTGGGAGACCCTCCCGGAATTTGCCGGGCGGGAGTTGGCCGAGCGCGGGTATCGCATCTCCTGGGTCACCGCCTCCCCCGATCCGGCGGACAGTAATTTCCGCAATTGGGAAGCATTGCGCACCGCGGATCTGGTCCTCCTCAGCGCCCGGCGCCGGCAGGCCCCGCCGGAAATGCTTGCCCTGTTGCGTCAGCACCTGGCCGCGGGCAAACCGCTCGTGGGGCTGCGGACCGCCAGCCATGCCTTCGAACTCCGCGACCACAAGGAACAAACTCCCCGGACGTGGCCCGATTTCGATCAGGAAATCCTCGGCGGACAGTACCAGGACCACTACGGCACGGGGCCGGGCAAGATCACCGTCCTGCACGGGGTGCCCGCGTCGGCGAATCATCCGATCCTCAAGGGGGTGCGGCCGGACTTCCGATCCCAGACCCATCTCTATCGAAATCGGCAGCTAAAATCGACGACCACGCCGTTGCTGACCGGCATCACCGAGGATGGTTCCTCGGAAATCGAACCCGTAGCCTGGGTCAACACCGCAGAAAATCGGCGCGTTTTTTATACCTCGCTGGGAGCCCCGACCGATTTCGCGGATCCCAACTTCCGCCGCCTGCTGCGCAACGCCGTCGTGTGGGCGCTGAACGAACCCGTCCCGCCGGCCGACGCCCAACCTTGAGAAGCGGCGACCGTACTCCGGAAGCCAAACCGCAACGATCGGAGCCGGGGTTTCAATTCGGTTCCCTTTGCGTGGCGAACCGGCGGTCTCGATAACTGGAATCATGGACGAATTCGTCGACACACACGCGCACCTCGATTTCCCGGAATTTGCGGCCGATTTGCCGGCCTTGCTGGAACGGGCGACGGCGTCGGGCATCACCCGGATCATCAGCGTCGGGTGCGATCTCGCCAGCAGCGCCCGTGCGGTGGCGCTCGCGGAACGGTATCCCCAAGTCTACGCGTCCGTCGGCTGGCACCCCGGCTACGTGGAGGAAGCCCCCGCCGATTTTCGGGCGGAACTCCGGGCGCTGGCGGCGCACCCCAAGGTCGTCGCCATTGGCGAATGCGGCCTGGATCATTATCGGCTGCCCAGCAAAGTCGAAGGCTCCGGCAAGACGGCGGCGGACGACGCGGCCTATCAAGCGAAGCAGATCGGCGTGTTTCAGCAGCAGCTGGAAGTCGCCGCGGAACTGGGCTTGAACTGCATCGTGCATGAGCGGGCGGCTTTTGAGCCCACCGTGGCGATGATCCGCCCCTTTGCCGATCGGTTGCGCACCGTCTTCCATTGTTTTGTCGGTACGCCGGAGCAAATGCGGGTCGTCATCGGACTGAACGGCCTGGTCAGTTTCACCGGCATTGCGACCTTCAAGAACGCAGACGTAGTCCGTTCGTCGCTGCTGGCCGTCCCGGCGGACCGCTTCATGTTCGAAACCGATGCGCCCTACCTGGCCCCGGTTCCCCACCGCGGAAAGCGCTGCGAACCGGCGTTTGTCGCCGATCTGGCGCGATACGCAGCCGGGGTCCGTGGGGTTTCGCTGACCGAACTGGGCGCCCAGGTTCAAGCCACGACCCGAGGATTCTTTTCCCGACTCCGCTAGGGCCTTTCGCGCCCGGCAAGCGCACGTAGCCACCAGTCCGACCCGGTAACCCGAGGAAAACCTGCCCCTGCGGAGCCCCGCACGGGAATCCTGGTTCCATCGTTGTTCTGCGCCCGGAGGCCGACTAACCTCCGCGGGTGCGGGATCGGTTGTCACAGCTTTTGCCGTTGGTTTTTCTGGGGTTCATCGCCGTGAGCCGCTGGCCGGGTCTTTTGCCGCCCAATTTCAGTGCAGTGTATGCGCTCATGTTTTGCGCCGGGGCCCTCTTTCCCCCGCGCCGGGGCCTGCTGGCACCCATTGCCGTGTTGTTGGCGACCGACGTGGCGCTCAATGTCTACTACCAGCAGGTCAAAGGCTGGCCCGTCTGGTCGGGGATCTCCCTGCTCGCGCTGGCCTTCAACTATCTCGGGTACATCGCTCTTTTTTTCGCCGGCCGGGGTACCCGCCCGCTGGCCGAAAGGTGTCGTCGGGCTTTCGGCCCGCTCGGCGGTGCCCTGCGTTGGCTGACGCTCACTCTCGGTGGCTTCGCCGCGGCCGTGCTTTTCTACATCATCACCAACAGCGCCTCGTGGCTGTTCAATCCCTTTCAGAACCCGGAATACACCCGGAATCTGGCCGGATGGATCACCGCCCTGACTCTGGGCACCAAGAATCTACCCCAGACATGGGAGTTTTTCCGCAACACGTTTCTAAGCTCGGGCCTCTTCGCCGGTCTGTTCGCCGGCGCTTGGGAACTCACCGCCAGCGAATCGCCGGCGGACAAGGGTGTGGCCGCGCAGGAGGATGAGGAGCATCCCCCGGAACGTGAACCCGGAGAAGCGACCGCCTGAACCGAAATCCCCCGCCCCATGACCTTGGGACTTATCTCCGATACCCACGGATACTTTGATCCCGCCCTGCCCACGCTCTTTGCCGGGGTCGATCACATCCTCCACGCGGGCGACATCGGCGGACAATCCATCATTGATGAATTGATGGCCATCGCCCCGGTGACCGCGGTGCTGGGGAATAACGATTTCGATCCCACCTATCGCGAAATCGAGGTGGTTGAACTGAACGGCTGTCGGATCCTGGTGCATCACATTGTCGGTCGACCGCACCCGGACCGGGCCTTACTGGAGCGGATTGCCCGATCCCGGGCCGAGGTGGTGATCTTCGGGCACACGCACGAGCGCTATCTGGATCGCGACGGCGGGGTGCTGTGGATCAATCCGGGATATTTTGGACGCCCCCGGCCCTTGGTGCGCCGCTCCCTCGCCTTGCTTCACCTCAAGTCGGGCGGACCGGAAGTTCAGTTTCTCGCCGGCGACGTGTGAGCGGAGGCGCGGTTTTTGGGGCCGGCTGAGACGGCCCTGATTCGCAAATTTTTCCCGGCGGGGAATTCCAAATTTGGGGGCCTAACCCGGCGCGAAAATGAGTGTGTATTCCTTTGGTTTTCTCTTTGACGATTTCGGTTCACCGGCTAAACAAGATGCCGCTCCGCGAAACGCGGGGGTGTAGCTCAATTGGTTAGAGCGCTGCCCTGTCACGGCAGAGGTTACGGGTTCGAGCCCCGCCACTCCCGCCACTTTTCACTTCGAAAAGTGGCGAGGTCCTCAACAAAAAATTCCGCTTCCGTTTTTCGGGAACTCCGGGATTTAGTCTTGGGCTATTGCGATCATTCAAAATATATCTCCTGCATCCATCGATGCGGACGATGGGCCAATTGCCGCACCTTTATTTCCCTGAACCTTCCCGGCCCATGCACCGCGAGAGTTCCATCCGCCCGGTCAGCGGTTGTTCGGAATCCCACCTGCAATTGGCAACGACTTAGCGAACCCAATCCGGTGACGATGGGCAGGTCGCAAGCGCCGAACCAGTTCAACAGCGGTAACTGTGTGTGCGGATTTGGTTCGCAATACTCCAAGCCAGGGTCCAGTTTCCGCGTTGCAGCCTACCACGGAACCAAATCGGAGAATGAAGCCATGAAGATCCAGGATTGCCGGTCCGGTCAGGCGGTCGTCCAAAAGGAAAGCGGAAAAAACGCCACGATCCGCCGCATCTACGGCAGTAGTGGCGAAGTGGAACTTTCCTTTGAAAACGGGACTACCGCCCGCATCCACGTCCGCCTGATCGAGCCGTCCTCCGAGGCCGCTGACGCTGAGGTCGACTCCGGTCCCCAGCGGCCGTGCCCACAATGCGCGGCCAAGATGCCCGTCACCGCGACAATCTGTCCCGCGTGCGGATTCGCCTACGGAGTGAAGACGCCCGCACCGTCCCGCAATTGGGCCCTCATCCTCACTTCTGTGGTGCTGATCGGCGCGGCCGCCTATGCGGTGTGGAAGTATGTACTCGCCGGAAAAGGTCCGTGAACCCGGTAGGGGTGACTCCAATCCCCGCCTCGATTTCGGGCCGAAAATTGGTCCCCATTTGCAGATAACCCGGCCGACGGCAATCGCAGCGCCGGTCGCATCCTGTCGTAGTTCATCCTGTCCGGTGGGCCTTTCCGATGGGAGCGCCACGTTCGCGACCCGACACGCGGTATCACCGGTGAACCGCGGAAATGTTCCGTCCGGCAAAACCGTGGCGGGGCCTTGAATTGAATATTCCGCCGGCCGGGCGGGACCCAACTTCGGCGTCTGGTTCCGCGTCAGGGATCGCCGGTTCGGGGCCCGCCGGAAGCGGTCGTTTTACCCTTTCAGGGGTTGGTGCCACCGGCCCAGCGCGCGCTGTGCGCTGCCGCCAGGGGCGTCCCGGGCGAATGACCATGGGTGAAAGACCCTCCTGGGTCGCCTGGCGTTGTCGGCGAGTCTGGGACACGACGTGAATTGGTTCCTACAACTTCGCAACCGCACCAAGAGAGAGCACGCCGCCCCGGCCCTCGACACGCTCCTCTTTAGCATCCGACCCGAAAATTCCCTGGCCGAGCGGGTGGCGTGGCTGGCCAAGCTGTTGGATTGGGTGCGTCGGGACACTCCGTCAAGCCGTCTGCGTCTGCTCCTTCAAATTCTGGAACATCAACCCGAAACCCACGGCCGGGTGGCCCGCACGCTCCGGTCGTTGCTCCGGGAGACCCAGGCCCTCGACCTCTTTACCGAAACCGGGCTGCCCTGCGCCGCCGGTTTTCTTCGGGAAGCTTCCCAGCGCATCGCCCGCCAGATTCTACCCCGTCCACCGGTCAGCTCCGACCTTGGCGACCTCTTCGATCACCTATTTCCTGCCGCCCACGATGCCGACTGGCTCGCGGGACTCGAACCGGAGCTGGCTCGACGTATTGCCGAACTTTGGCAGTATGGGCGAATTCCCGACGAGCCCGCTTGGGAAGCCTTGCGCGACGATCTGGAGGATTCGCTGGTTCTGCTGGCGATGCGCATCCGCGTGATTGGCACCAATCCCGCGATCCGGCTGCGTCTGTCTCCGTGCGGCTTTCGGGACCTGCCTTTCCAAAAGCTCGGACCGGCCGTCGAGACCCTGGTTCAGCGTGCCCGCGCGGGTGCCGATATGGCCACCCTGGCGTCCGAGCTGAACTATATCCGCACCCTGGATGACGCGTGCGACCGCGCGCTCGACGACGTCACGGCTCGCCTTGAGGAGTCCGGCGTCAGCATGGCGGTCGTGTATGATCTGGAACGGCTACGGGCGCTGCTGGGCCGCCTGGAGTTGGTGCTGGAAGCTTGGGGCGATCCCCAGCTGTCCCCGGTCCGAAGCCTGTTGATCCTCTCGGACCTGGTCCGCGATAACCACGCCCACCGCAGCGTTCGCGAATTGACGCGACTGAACCTGCACCTGCTCACGCGCAGTCTCGTCGAACGCAGCGCCGAGACGGGCGAACACTATCTCGCGCGCTCCCGCAATGAATATTTTAAACTGCTGCGCAGCGCCTTGGGCGGCGGCGCCCTCACGGCCTTTACCACGTTGATCAAGCTCGTTCTGACGGGCTTGGTGCTCGCGGGATTTCTGGAGGGGGTGCTGGCCGGACTCAACTACGCGATCAGCTTCGTGCTGATTCAGTTGCTGGGTTTTACGCTGGCCACCAAGCAGCCAGCCACTACCGCGTCCTCGCTGGCGCGCCGGATGTACGAACTTCGCGACCCCCGTCACCGCGAGGCCGTCGTGGATGAAATCGTCCTGCTGGTCCGATCCTGTAGCGCTTCGCGTGATTTCGTGAGGGGAGAGGCAGACGCTGGCTAATTGATCTGTGGACGAAGTTCCGTGGAGGCCGGATTAATTTGCCATTGTTCACCACGGATCTTTGCGCTTTTGATCAGCGATTCAGTTTCGGGCCGATCAA
>CANIZL010000125.1 GCA_947471985.1 Verrucomicrobiota bacterium
CACGAAAGATCAATCCGGCGGCCACCGGGATGGGATTATCGGGATTCATCGCGGTCTAGGAGATTCCCACCGTCGCGGGCGGAAATGAGGTCCACACCGGCCGGTTGCGGCGGACTCAGTGACCGACGGCCTTGTAAATGAAGCCGTGCGACTCCACTTCGGTTCGATCCAGCAGATTGCGCCCATCGAAGATGATGGGTGTCGTCATCACCTTGCGGGTGGTTGGCAGATCCAGTTTGGTGAATTGCGGCCATTCCGTGGCCAGCACCAGCGCATCGCACTTGGGCGCGACCGCTTCCAGGGTGTCGACGTACTCCACCTTGTCGGACGGGGGCAACACCAGCCGGGCCTTGGGCATGGCCTGGGGATCATAGACCCGGATGCGGGCGCCTTCCTTCAGCAGCCGCTGGCACAGTTCGATGGCGGGCGAGGTGCGGACGTCATCGGTGTTCTGCTTAAAGGCGAGACCGAGCACCCCGATCTGCTTGTCCTTGAGCACCCACAGCGTGTCCGTGATTTTGCCCAGGAAGCGATCCATCTGCTCGGCGTTAATCCGCTGCACTTCCTTGAGCAGGCGGAAATCGTAGCCGAGTTGCTCGGAAATGCGGATGAACGCGCTGAGATCCTTGGGGAAACAGGAGCCGCCGAAGCCGATTCCGGCATTGAGAAAACGGCGGCCGATGCGCTCGTCCATGCCCATGCCTTGGGCGACTTCCAGCACATTCGCACCGGCGGCTTCGCAGATCGCCGCGATGGCGTTGATGTAACTGATCTTGAGCGCCAGGAACGAATTGGCCGCGTGCTTGATGAGTTCGGCCGAATTGGTATCGGTGACAATGATCGGGGCCTGGAAGGGTTCGAAGACTTCGCGCATGGCCGCGCCCGGTCGGGGACTGGACGTGCCAATGACGATGCGATCCGGCCGTCGCAAATCCTCCACTGCAAATCCCTCCCGCAGGAACTCGGGATTGGAAACCACGTCGAAATCGATTTTGGTCGGGGAATACCGGCGGATGGTTTCCGCGACTTTCTCTCCGGTCTTCACGGGGACGGTGCTCTTGTCGACGATGATCCGGTAACCGGTTAGGCTGGTGGCGATTTCCCGGGCCACGCCTTCAATGAAGCTGAGGTCCACGCCACCATCCGGCAGGGGCGGGGTGGGGACGCAGATGAAGATGACCTCGGATTTGGCGACCCCTTCGGCGACGGAACCGGAGAACGTCAGGCGTCCCAGCGCGGTCATGCTCCGGACCAGATCCTCCAAGCCGGGCTCGAAGATCGGCATGCCACCGGTCCGGAGCAGTTCGACTTTGCGCGGATCATTGTCGACGCAGATGACCTGGTGTCCGACCTCCGCAAAACAGGCTCCGGTGACGAGTCCGACGTAGCCGGTGCCAATGATCGCGATTTTCATGCAAGTGGAGTGAACTTCCGAGCGGCAATCTGAAACCCGGACGCGGGGCGTCCCAATCCAATAATCCTAAACGGCGGCCAACGGCGGCCAACGGCGGCCAAGGGCGGGAGACGGAGCCTCCCGATCCGGCGGCGATCGATCCGCTTACTTCGTCGGCGCGGGAGCCGCCGCCGGAGCGTTGGTGGCCGCCGGGGTCAATTCCGGGTGCTGCCGCAGCAAGCTGGCGCGCAATTGCGACGCTTCCTGCGCCGCGGTGGACGTGGGCGTCCGCAGGACGGTGTCGTACGACGCCAGTGCTTCCTTCAACTTGCCCTGCGATTCCAGAATGCGGGCCGCGGTCAGACGGGCGAGGCCGGCCAGATGTTTGCCGCCCGGGTAATCCGCGACGGTTTGGTACGCCGCGAGGGCCTCGGGCAATTTGCCTTCGGCATCCAGGCAGGCGGCCAAGCCATATTGGGCGGCCGCCGCGACATCGTCGGATCCCGCGCCGGACTTGACGCTTTCAAACCGCGCCCGGGCCTCGGCGTACTTGCCCTGCTGAAAGAGTTCCTTGCCCGCGAGCAAGGCGGCCTGGGCGGCGGCGGCGCTCCCGGAGTGGTTCTGGGCGACCTTGTCCAATTCCGCCACCGGCACGCCCTGCTTGTTGGCAGTGGTGACGGCCAACAATGCGCCGCTGGAAGCTTCCAGGCGGGCTTGCCGCTGGGATCTCCAAATAATGGTCCCGGCGATGGCCACGACAATGAGGCCCAAACCCCAGATGACAGCGCGCTTGTTGATTTCAAACCACGTCACCAGGTCGAAGCCAGGACCCTGCTGCTCTTGTACCACATCACTCATGAAGCCGGGGATATTGCTGATGGAGCCGGGGGTGGGCAAGCGGGGTTTGCAGGCTGTGTGAGGGGTGAGGCCAGCGGAGGGAACCCAATCAAGCCATCGTCCCGCAAGGGAATCGGGTGCCCGTGCACCCGGCGGAAACTGTTGGCGATATGCCGGGCGGTGTCGGCCGGGGAGCGGAAATCGACGCCCACCAGGACGTCGGCCTGGCGATAGGACGGACCGCGCCGATCCAGCAGTTCGCGGATGGTGGACAGCGGATCGGGCGTTTGCAGCAGGGGCCGGTGGGTTTGGTGCTTGAGTCGGTCGTAAATGGTGTCGGCCCGGGCCCAAAGACAGACGACCAGCGCGTGACGGCGGAGACTTTCCTGATTTTTGGGATCGATGAACAGGCCGCCCCCGGTGGAGATTACCTTGCCCGAGGCGTTTTCCAGTTCGAGGCAGATGGCATGCTCCTTTTCGCGGAAGTAGGGCTCACCCTCGGTGGCAAAGAGGTCGACGATCCGACGGTTCTCCCGGGCCTCGATGATCCGATCCGTGTCGAGGAACTCGTATTGCAGCAAGTGGGCCACGATCCCCCCGACCGTGGTCTTGCCGGCCCCCATGAAACCAACGAGGGCGATATTGCGGTATTCGCGAACAGCGGACATTGGAATCAAAGTGGCGGAGTCCCGGCCCCTGAGGCAAACCGCAGGCGGAGGTGGGTGGCGTTCGCTCGCTGGAATCAAATGCGGCGGGCGCTTGACGATCCGCGGGCGCGGACTTTCCTTAAGGCCTCTTTTTTTATCATGCCGACCTACGAGTACTCCTGTCAGAAATGCGGTCATGCCTTTGAGTGTGTGCAATCCATGAGCGCCCCGGCTCATACCGTCTGCCCGAAAGAACTGTGCCCGCAGAAGAAGTGGGGCAAGGGCGCGGTCAAGCGGGGCGTCGGTGGGGGGACGGGGTTAATCTTCAAGGGCTCCGGCTTTTACATCACGGACTATCGCAGTGAGGGCTACAAGAGTGCGGCCAAAAAGGATTCCAACAGTGCGTCATCCTCCTCCGCCAGCAGCACCCCGTCGACGCCGGCAGCTCCGGCCCCGGCTCCGGCCAGCTCCGGCAGTGCGGGTGCGTCAGCTTCCTCGACGCCGGCAGCGAAAAAGGCCTCCGGTGGTGGTAAGTAGGCCGGCCTGCCGACGGACGTTTGGTGGACGAATGGGCCTCTGGCTGGTGCTCGTTCTCCTGGGCGCCGGGTTGCCGGGTGGGTGGTCCGCTCAGTTGAAGGCGGCCAGCCCGTTGGCCGGCCCGTTGGCCAGCGCGCTGGACACAGGGGCGGCGGCGACTGCGACCAGTCGGTCGCAACAGTTCATCGTGCATGGACGTCCGCCACCCGCCGCCAAGTACGGCCGGATGCGCAATGCCGAGGAGCTGAATCCAATTCTCGAACTGCAGCCGCAGTCCCTGGCGATCACCGCTGAGCGGGTGCAGTTGGCCGTATTGAACCGCCTGGGATCCGCGCCGACGCCGGGGCGGGGCCGGTTTCATCTCTTTATCATTCCGACCAACCGGTTTGGCGCCGGACCGCTGGAGATCATTCCCCGCGCCTTCCGGGAGGGCTGGCAGTATCATGTGGGCATTCCGGAATCGGTGGACTGGCGGCGCCTGATCCGCGGTTTGAGCGAGGCGGTGCTGCTGGAATTGGCCAATCGGGAAGGGGGCGACACCCTCGCCCGGACGCCACTTTGGCTCAACGAAGGCCTGGCCGGAATTATTGAGATTGAGGAGGGGCGCAGTTTGATCCAGGAACCCGAAGCGGCGGTTGTCCGGGCCGGTCGGCGCGGAGATCCGCTGGCGGAGTCCCGCGTTCGACTGACCGGGCAGGGGACGTTGAATTACTCCGAACTCAGCCAGCCGTCGTTGAGTCTCCTGAGCGACACGAATCAGTTCGCCCGTTTTCAGGCCAGTTCGATTCTGTTTACGCAGCAGTTGTTGGGGGAGGAGAAGGGGCCGGCCCGGCTGCGGCAGGCGGTGGTGCTGTCGCCGCAGTTCCTGAATTGGGAATTTGCCCTGCTGCGCGCTTTCGAAGGACGCTTTGTTAGTGCGCTGGATATTGAGAAATGGTGGGCGCTGGGGGCGACGGTGGTGCTGTCCCGCGACCCGCTGCAACGTTGGTCGCGGGGCCAGACCCTGGAACGACTCCGGGCTGTGACGCTCGAATCAACGAGTCTGCAGACCCAGACGAATGCGCCAGCGACCCGCCGCCAGGTGACCTTGCCGGAACTTCTCATCGGTCTGGAATTCCCGGCCCAGAAGGAGGTTTTGGATCGCAAGCTCGGGCAGCTGCGCGAGCTTTATCGGCAGGCACCGGATGATCTGCTCCCGTTGATCGAGGACTACTTCCGCAGCCTGGAGAATTACCTTAACCTGCGACAGAACTCGGGCGGGAATTCCACGGGACGCGGCGCTATGGAAGTGCGGGCGCAGTTGCTGGCCCGGCAGACGGCCCGTCGTCTGGTCGAATTGGACCGGAAGCTGGATGCCCTGAAGTAACGGTAGCGTCGCCCGGCGGCGATCAGGCGACGGTCAAGGGACCGTCAAAAATCGTCAGGCTCAGGACCTCGGTGCGAGCCACATGCGGCCCATGAAGGGTGCCCTTGGGGGCGAAAAAGCAGGTGCCGGCTCCGTAGTTGATCCCGGATTCTTCCCATTCACCTGACAGTACGTAAACGGTTTCATTGGCGACCGGATGGACGTGGGCGGGCACCGTGATGCCGGCTTGGAACTTGCGCAGGACGGTCACGCCCCCGGTGATTTCGTTGCGATGAAGGACGAGTAATTCGACTCCGGGATAAGGGCCGGGCTGCCAGGATTTGCCCGCCGCGGCGGAGATGTAGGGAAACATGCCGTGGAGAACGGAGCAGAGATTCAGGCTCGCCGCGACGGAGAAGTGGCCGCGGCGTCTCGCTGCTCAGCCCGAGGTGTCGGGGGCGAGACGGCTCGACCACTTTTGGGCAAGCGCTCGAACCCGACTCCCACTGAGCTTAACGGCGCCTCACCGCGCTCACGTACCGCAAAACGTGCGACAGACCGGGGTTCCGGGTGGCGGTGGATTCAGCAACTCCGCCGGCTGATCCGCGGCATCGTACGGTTTGGTCAGGGAAATCAAGAGACGGCCCAGCGGGTCCAAATCGTTCGCAGCGGTCGCGGCCGTCAGGGCAGCCTCCACGACGTGATTGCGGGGAATCACGGCGGGGTTGTGCGCCTGCATGCGCCGTTGAACTTCCGGCCACGGTTGCGGTTGGCGGTCCAGGCGGGCGGTCCAGCGTTGTTGCCAAAGTTCGAACGGGGCCGCGCAATCCGGAGCTGGAGTGGAAGCCTGCGGGTGCAGGTTGCGGAACGTATGCGTGTAGTCGGCCCCAGTATTTTGCATCCAACGCAGGAGGTCGTCGGCCAGGGCGGCGTCGCCCGGTTCCGTCGTGAACAACCCCAGCTTGCCCCGCAGCGCGTTGTGCCATTCCCTTTGGAAACGCTCGGTGAATCCGGCGAGGAGTGCGTTGGCTCGTTCCACGGCGGTTTCGGTCTTCGAATGCAGGAGGGGTACCAGGGCTTCCGCCAAGCGGGCCAGGTTCCAGGTGGCGATCTGGGGTTGTCGACCGAAGGCGTAGCGGCCCTGGTGATCGATGCTGCTGAAAACCGCCGCCGGATTGTAGGCGTCCACAAAGGCGCACGGCCCGTAGTCGATGGTTTCGCCGGAGAGGGCCATGTTGTCGGTGTTCATGACGCCATGGACGAAACCCACCCGCAACCACTGCGCAATGAGCGAAGCTTGTCGTTCCATCACACCCTCGAGCAAGCCGAGAGCCGGCGTCTCACTGTCCTTACGATCCGGGAAATGACGCCCCAGGGTGTGCTCGGTCAGGAGCCGCAGGGACTCGGTGTCATCCAAGGCGGCAAAGTATTCGAACGTGCCCACGCGGATGTGGCTGGCGGCGATTCGGGTGAGAACGGCGCCGGGAAGCGTTTGTTCGCGGAACACCGGTTCACCGGTCGTGGCCACCGCGAGGCTGCGGGTCGTCGGGATGCCCAGAGCGTGCATGGCCTCGCTGATGAGGTACTCCCGCAGCATGGGGCCGAGTGCGGCCCGGCCATCGCCGCTCCGCGAATACGGCGTGGGACCGGCGCCCTTGAGTTGGACGTCGAAGCGTTCACCCGTGGGGGTGATATGTTCGCCCAGGAGGATCGCACGGCCGTCGCCGAGCCGGGACAAGTGACCGAACTGATGCCCGGCGTAGGCCTGGGCGATGGGTTCGGCTCCGGGAAAACTCAAATTGCCGGTGAAATGTGCCGGTGCTGTGGGACCAACGAGGGCGACGGGATCGACGCCGAGGGTTTCCGCCAAGGTGCGATTGAACAGAACCAGGAAGGGTTCCGCGACCGGGGTGGGTTGGACGCGGGTGTGGAAGGCATCGGGCAGGCGGGCGTACGAGTTGTCGAAGCGCCAGCCGGCGATCAGTGGGTCGGGGGAAGGGGAGGGAGGCATGAGACGAATGAGATCCTAGGCCCGCGGTTAAGCGGCGACGCGGGACAAAATCAAGACCGAACGGGGTGTGAAACACGACATGCGGAGAACAGTATGGCGTGGAATCGCTGTTCGCCGACAGGGAAAGTAAGACGCCCTGGCCAGGCTCCACGCCCGCGGCGGGACACGATCAGGCAAAAATGTCAGTCACCACGTGCCCGGCGACGTCGGTGAGGCGGAAGTCGCGGCCGGCGTGGCGATAGGTCAGGCGTTCGTGATCCAAGCCGAGCAACGCCAGGATCGTCGCGTGGAAGTCGTGCAGGTGGACTTTGTTCTCGGTCGCGTACCAACCGTAGTCGTCGGTGGCACCGTACGCCGTGCCGGCTTTCACCCCCGCGCCGGCCAGCCACATGGTGAAGCCTTCCGGATTGTGGTCGCGACCATCCCGACCGCCCTCGGCCGCCGGGGTACGACCGAATTCACCGCCCCAGATGATCAGGGTGTCCCGCAGCAATCCGCGCGATTTCAAATCCCGCAGGAGGCCGGCGATGGGTTTGTCGACTTCCAGCGCGTTCTTCGCATGGCCTTTCCGCAGGCCGCCATGCTGATCCCACTGCACATCGCCGTCGCTGTGCGTGACCTGGATGAAGCGTACGCCGCGTTCGGCGAACCGGCGGGCCAGCAGGCATTGGCGACCAAAGTTCTCGGTCACGGGATCGTCGATGCCGTAAAGCCGGCGGGTGGCTGCCGTCTCGCGCGAAATATCCTGCGCCTCGGGCATCGCCATTTGCATGCGGAACGCGAGTTCGAAGGAATTCAGGCGTCCTTCCAGGGCCGGGTTGGGACCGACGTGTTCGAGATGATCGCGGTTCATCTGCCCGATGAGATCGATCTGCGCGCGTTGTTGTGCTGGCGTGAGGCGGGGGTTTCGGATGTGTTCCACCTGGACCTGCGACGCCGGGATCGTGGCATTGCCGAGCGGCGTCCCCTGGTACGCGGCGGGCAGGAAGGCGGCACCCCAGTTATTGACGCCGCCGTGGGCAAAGGTGGGACAGATCGTAATGAATCCCGGGAGATTCTGGTTTTCCGTGCCGAGCCCGTAGGTGACCCAGGAGCCAATACTCGGGCGCACAAAGTTGTCGCTGCCCGTGTGCAATTTCAGCAACGCCCCGCCGTGGGCCGGATTCGTGCCGTGCAGGGAGCGAAGAATGCACAGGTCATCGACGCACTGCGCCACGTGCGGAAACAGCTCGCTCACCGGCAGGCCGCTCTCGCCGTAATTCTTGAAGCTCCACGGCGATCTCAGCAGTGCCGCCGTCGGGGCGAATTGCACGCGCGGCTTTTGGCCCGGATAGGGTTTGCCGTCGTCCCGGTCGAGCAGCGGTTTGGGGTCGAAGGTGTCGACCTGCGAGGGGCCGCCCTTCATGAACAAAAAAATCACCCGCTTCGCCCGGGCGAATCCCGGTGGCGCCTTGGGGGCGAGGGGATCGATCACCGAAGTCCGGGCTTCGCCCGTTGACGCCAGCAGGGCGGATGCGGCCAGCCAGCCAAAGCCACTGGCCGACGTTTGCAACATCCGCCGTCGCGAGATTCCCGGGCCCGTTCGGCTTTCAGGGGTGTTCATGAAGTCGCTCAATTCAGGTAGATGAATTCGTTGGCCGCGAGCAAGCCCTGGCAATAAGTGGCCCACGCTTCGCGCTGGGCGGTGGCGGGTGTGGGTGCGGACAGTCCCGCGGTAAAGGCCGCGAGAAAGGCTTCCGCACGACGACATTCGACGGCGGTGGGCGGGCGGCCGTAGGCAACGAGGTAAGCGCGTTCCAACCGGCGCTCATTCGTGGCGCTAGGTTCGCTCAGGAGTGTCTGTGCGAGGCGATCAGCGGCCTGATTGACCAACTCGCTGTTCATCATCAAGAGCGCTTGCGGGGCCACGACCGTGGCGTGGCGGTCGCCCGTGGGCACTGCCGGGTCGGGAAAATCCAACTGCTGGAAGAGGTCGTAAAGGTGATTGCGGATGATCGGTAAATAAACGGCCCGCCGCGGACTGTCGTAGGTGGTGGCGTCCTTCGACGTGTGGTTGAAGACGTATTCGCGATTCTTCAATGGGATCGTCTTGCCGCCCCGGGCGTGATCCAAGCCGTCCGAAACCGCGAGCAGGGCGTCCCGGATTTCCTCCGCCGCGAGTCGGCGCAACGGGAAATGATGCAGCAGGCGGTTCTCCGGATCCTCCGGCGCTGCGGCATGATCGGCCCGGGCGGACATTTGATAGGTGCTGGAAAGCATCAGCAACCGGTGCATCTCCTTCATGTTCCAACCGGAATCCACAAAACGTCGCGCCAGCCAATCGAGCAGTTCCGGATGCGAGGGGCGTTCGCCCAGCAGGCCGAAGTTGTCGGTGCTCCCGACGATTCCCTGGCCGAAATGCCAGCGCCAGATGCGATTTACCATGACGCGGGCGGTGAGCGGATGTTCTGGCTGGGTCAGCCAGCGCGCGAGTTCCAAACGGCCGCTTTGCTTGTCGCTGAAGTGCGGACGTGTACTGCCGAGCGTCATCACTTGCGGAACGCCGCGGGCGACCGGGGTCCCCAGCGTGAGGTGGCTGCCACGAAGATGAATCGGCAGTTCAGCGATCACGTTCGTGCCTTCCTTTACCGACATGGCGGTGGGCGGCTCCGGCAGATCCGCCTCCATTTGCTTCACGGACGCCCGCAGCGCGGCGAGTTCGGTCAGGGCGTTGGTGGTATAAAATTTCTCCGGATTGGCGGGCAGCGCGTTGGTGTGCAGGGCGGTCAATGCTTCCTGATTCGCCGCGGCAATGCGGTTGGTCAGGGTCAGCTTCTGCTCGACGACCTGTTGCCGGGCCGCTGCCAGGGTCCGCAAATCCGCGGGCGTGGCCACGTCGGCCTCATGCCAGAGGGCCGGCGTTTTCCAATCGTCCATCGTATGCGTGCTCTTGAAGATCGCCGCCAGCGCGTAGTAGTCGGCGGTCGGGAGGGGATCGAACTTGTGATCGTGACAGCGCGCGCAGCCGAGGGTGGACGCCAGGAAGGTGTGCCCAAACGTGTCGATCTGCTCGTCGATCGTATCCATCTCCAGCTTCACCTTGTCCGGTTCCGCCAGGACCTTGGGACCGATGGTGAGAAAACCGAGGGCCGTGCGCCGCTCGTGGAGGACGGCCAGATCGTCGGTTGCGGGAAGGAGATCCCCGGCGAGTTGTTCGGTCAGGAACTGGTCGTAGGGCTTGTTCTGTGCGAACGCCTGGATGACGTAGTCGCGGTAACGCCAAGCCGTGGCGAACGCGACGTTTTCGTCGAGTCCGTTGGAATCGGCATAACGAGCGACGTCGAGCCAGTGCCGTCCCCAACGTTCCCCGTACCGCGGCGAGGTCAGTAGGCGATCCACGACGCGGGCGAAGGCATCGGGCGCCGGGTCCGCGAGGAACGCGGCCACTTCGGCCGGTGTAGGTGGCAGACCGGTGAGGTCAAAGGTGGCCCGACGGATCAGAGCCCGGCGGTCGGCGGCGGGCGCGGGAACCAGGTGCTTCGCCTCGAGGCGCGCGAGGACAAACGCATCGATGGGCGACTGTACCCAATCAGTCCGACGCACGGCCGGCGGCACCGGCTCCGCCATCGGCTGGAAGGCCCAGAATTTGCGGCCTTCCTCGAGGTTGATGACGCGTTTGGTTGGAGCGGTGGCCGTGGACTTCTGGCGGGGATCCGGTGCTCCGATTTCGATCCACCGTTCCAAGTCGCGGACCTGCTCCCCACTCAAGCGTTTCTTGGGCGGCATCTGCCGGTCGGGATTTCCATAGCGCACCGCTTCGATCAAGCGGCTCTTTTCCGGATGGCCGGGCTCGAAGGCGGGACCGGTATCGCCGCCGCGCAGCAGATCCTCGCGGGAAGTCACATTCAACCCGCCCTTCAATTTCTCCGCCGGACTGTGGCACGGATAACAGTGGTCCACGAAGATCGGCCGGATCTTCTTCTCAAAAAATTCCCCGTCCGCCGCCGATGGGGCCTTGACCGCGAACAACGCCGGCACCAGCACCAGCAGGGCACTGAGCCACCACGCCGCCCGCAACAGCGCCCGCAAAGGGGGCTGCCTGGGAAGCGGGGTGAAAGCGGCGGCCGGCATGCGGAGCAGTGATTAAGGTCGACTGGGCGGGGACTCAATACATTCGATGGAATTCCCCCGCGATTGCCCCACCGGCCGCCGGCGTTCGAAGCGCGCGAGGTACGGGGTTGCGGTTGGAATGGGTGGAATGTGGATTTCGGATGGTGCGGCGGTGTTTTTCGCGCTTCCTTTCCGCCTATGAAATCCCGTCACGCGCGGCCCACCGAGGCAACCAACAGCCGGTTTTCGGTCCGCTGAGGCCGCGACCCGGCCCATGAACGCCTCCCCCATTCTCGAAACACTGGCGGATCTGATTCGCATCCCCAGCGTCAATCCGGCGTACGAAGGCGGTGTGCCGGAGAGTGCGATGGCGGCGTACATCGGGAACTTCTTTCGCAGCCGCGGCGTGGAAACGTGGGAACAGGAAGTCTTTCCCGGGCGCCCCAATTGTCTCGCCCGATTGCCCGGGCGCGATCCCCGTCGCCGCATTGTCATGGAAGCCCACACGGACACCGTCTCCGTGAAAGGCATGAGCATCCCCCCCTGGGAACCGGTGCGGGCCGAGGGCCGGATTTATGGGCGCGGAGCCTGCGACACCAAGGCCGGTCTGGCGGGCATGATGCATGCTCTGGCGTCCCTGGCCGCGGAAGGGTTTGTGCCCCCGTGTGAGGTGTGGCTGGCGGCCACCGTCGATGAGGAGTTCTCGTATCGGGGCGTGGTGAAATTGTGCGAGGGATTGACCGGGCAGGCCGCGCTGGTCGCGGAGCCCACGGAACTTCGTTTGGTGGTGGCCAGCAAGGGTGTGCTGCGCTGGAGAATCCGGGTGCAGGGACGGGCCGCCCACAGTTCGAAACCGCACCTCGGCGTAAATGCCATCGTCCACATGGCGCGGGTGGTGCTCGCGCTGGAGGCGGATCAGTCCCGGTTGAGCACACGCGTGCATCCGTTGTTGGGGACGGCGACGTGCAATGTCGGCGTGATTCAAGGCGGCGTGCAGGTGAATTTTGTCCCGGATAGCTGCACCATTGAGATTGATCGTCGGCTGCTCCCGGGCGAAGCGGTGGTGGAGGTTCTGGCCGATTATCAGCGCCTGCTTGAGCAGTCGATGCGAAATCATCCGGGTTTGGTGGCCGCAATGGAACCACCGCTGCTCACGGACGAGGCATTGGACACGCCGGTGAATTCGCCGCCGGCCAAACTCGCGGGTGAGATTCTGCGGGAACTTGGCCTCGATGGCGATCCCTGCGGTGTTCCCTTTGGCAGCGACGCCAGCAAGTTGTCGCGGCAGGGACTGCCCAGCCTGGTGTTCGGTCCTGGCAGCATCGACCGCGCGCATGGGGCGGTGGAGTACGTGGAAATAGACCAAGTGCTCCAGGCCGCGGAATTTTATCGGGCATTCATCCGCCGCTTCGAATGATCTCCTTATCTCCACAACCGCTATGAGCCTCACTCCCGTCGCCACGCCGTGCACGCGTCGTGATTTTCTCCAAACCTCCGCTCTGGCCACGGCGGCACTCGCCGCCGGATGCCACACGCCGTCGGTCGCGGCGGGTGGTTCGTGGGTTGATGCCCACGTGCATGTCTGGACGCCGGATCTGGGGCGGTATCCCATTGATACCAGCTTCCAGGTGGCGGATATGCAGCCGCCGAGTTTCACGCCGGAGCAATTGTTCGCGCAGAGTCGACCGGCGGGCGTGAACCGGGTGGTGCTGATCCAGATGAGCTTTTACCGCTTCGACAACCGGTACCTGCTCGAAGCGCTGCACCGGTACAAGGGAACCTTTTCCGGCGTGGGGATCGTCGATGAATCCGCCGCCGATGTGGCCCAACGGATGCGCGAGCTGGCGGCGCACGGAGTGAGAGGCTTCCGCATTACGCCCGAAAAGCGGTCGGTGGCGGATTGGCTGGGTTCCGCGGGAATGGCGACCATGTGGCGGACCGGGGCCGATGCGGGACTCGCGCTCTGTCCCCTGATGGGACCCGATGCGCTGCCCGCGTTGGATCAAATGTGCGAGCGGTTTCCGCGTACGCGCGTGGTCCTTGATCATTTCGCCCGCATTGGCGTGGATGGACAATTCCGCCCGGAGCACGTGGCGGCACTCTGCCGACTCGCCCGACATCGGCAGGTCTACGTGAAGACCTCCGCCTTCTATGCGCTCGGCCGGAAGCGTCCACCGTACGACGATCTGGCGCCCCTGATCCGCCAGGTGCGGGATGCCTTTGGGGCCCGTCGGCTCATGTGGGGCAGTGATTGTCCGTACCAAGTGGACCCCGGCCACACGTACGCCGAGTCCGTGGCGCTGATCCGCGATCGACTGGATTTTCTCACCCCGGACGACCGCCAGTGGATGTTGCGTAAAACGGCGGAGTCGGTGTTCTTCGGCTAAGCCAGGGCGGGGGACGGCAGAACGGTTGCCCACCGTTCCACGATCACAGTCGCGCCAACGTGGTGCCCAGCACCCGCAGAAGTTTCTCCACGTTCTCCGGGGTGTTGTAGCCGTGCAGTGCGATGCGAATGCGGCCGGCATGGTGCATGACGTGGATGTCTTCCTGTTCCAGCGCGGCGTTCAGGGCGGCCGTCTGTGGATGACGAAACGCCAGGATACCGGTGGAGAGTTCCGGCTGGTGCGGGGCCATCGGCGCCAAACCCAATTCCACCAAGCCGCGGTGCACCTGCGCGACCAGGGGATCGGCGTGGCGCGCGATGGCCTCGATGCCCACGCCCTCCAGGTAACGCAGGGCCGCATTCAAAGCGTAGATTGCGGCAAAATTGGGCATGCCGACGGCGAAGCTGGCCGCGCCGGGTTTGGCTGCGGCCCGCTGAAATCGATCCGCGTCGAAGGCATTGGTCAGGTGAAACCAGCCACCGGCGTGCGTCGTAAGTTGGGCGGCGCGCCACGCCGGAACACCGACCACGCAGCCACCGTGAATTCCCAGCGCCCACTTGTGCGTGCTGGAGATCAGGAGGTCCGCATCCGCGCAATCCAACGTCACCCGCCCCAGCGCCTGGGTGAGATCGACGGAGATGAGCGCGTGCGGAGCCCGCCGGCGCACGGCGTCGCGGAAAGGCGCCCAGTCGAGTCGGAATCCATTGTAGAAGCTCACCAACGAGACCTGCACGAGTCGGGTGCGCTCATTCAGCAGCGGAAGCAGTGCCGCCAACTCCAGAGCACCGTCGGAGGCCGCCCATAATTGTACCTTGGGCGGCCGGACAGCCGTCAACCACGGCGTGGCGCCGGCCGGGAAATCGAGGTCAGTCACCACGACTTCATCCGTGGGCCCCAAGTCCAGGGCGGAGGCGAGGAGGTTGTAGGCTTCGGAGCTGCAGGAACAAAAGCCGACCTCGCTGGGCTGGAGTCCAATCATCCGCGCGGCGACTTCGCGGCAGGCTTCCACCCGGGCGAAATGACCGTCCCGGCCCTTCATGCCCCGCAGCTTGTCCTCCCAGTACTCGTGGAGCGCCACCCCAACGCAACCGGGCGGAATGCACTCGGCGGCCGTGTTGAGGTAGGTCCGGGAACCCAGCCCGGGAAAATCCCGGTGCCGACTTTCTACGGTTAACATGAAATCAATTCGTTCAAATGAACCCGCAGCGCTGTACGCTGCCGGGGTAACAGAACAATGCGGTTCGTTCCAGCCAGTATCTCTGGGGAAATGCTCGGTGAAAGAGATTCTCCACTAATTTCAGGCCAAGGGTTTTAAAACAGTACCGCCCCAAGATCGCCATGAACTTTTCCACCTCCTTCCAAGGCGATCCAACGGTGGGCCAAATTGCAGTTCCGTTCCGGGTTTACGCGCCCCTGCATCAGCACAGCTACGGCCAAGGGTTCGTTTTATTTGCCCCGCAGAATACCTGGCAGCACCGTCTGGCAGTATGCGTGGAGGCTCACGAAACCAAACAATTTATCTATCAGGCGCGGCGCTGCTTGTCCTGGGAATCTTGAGCCGCGTGATCAATTATAAGCCTGCCGCCGCAAGAGATTATCGATCCGCGTCGGTAGAGTCCATGGAACGAGGCTCAAACGGCGCGCCGTTCGCCAAAGGAACAACAGTTGGTACCTCGACAAACCAGCTGCGCCGGAATTCGGGAATCGTATCCGTGCGGCATTCTCGGGCTGATCCCATCGAAGTTCCATACGAGTTTCCAATTGTTCCCGGAAGCGCCGAATGGATTGAGCTTACAAAAGTTCATCCCCCCTGGTCCCTCTGCGAAATTCCCGAGGAAAAACTAAATCAAATGTCAACACCATCACTGGTGGCAAGTTGCTTGAAATATCCCATGCGATTGGATTTAGCGCTTTTTGACGATCCCAAGCAGGGTTTGGTGGCGGTCACTGAGCGGTTTAACGGGCTGCGTGAATTTAATAATCGAACCGATGCTGCGGAATCAATTGTAAAGTCATTTGCCGCTATAAAAGCGGAAAACATTGATGTCGATTTTCAAACAGCACAAAAGCTGAACCGCGAAGGGAATGTGGCTGGGTCAACGGTGTCTGGCGCGTTAGCTAGACTAAATATTAAGATTGTGCGGAATAGCGCGAGGATGGCTACCGCGAGTGATACTCGATGAAAATGCGCGCTGAGGTGATTAAATTGAGATCATCGAATAAAAAATCGGCCGGCCGCTTCTTTTAATTGCCGTCCCCAGGCCCCGCAGGGGGGCTGCCAGCGCGTTTGATTGCGCTTTAGCAAGTCAGGTCGCAACTTGAACCCCGACG
>CANIZL010000126.1 GCA_947471985.1 Verrucomicrobiota bacterium
AAAGAAGCGGCCGGCCGATTTTTTATTCGATGATCTCAATTTAATCACCTCAGCGCGCATTTTTATCGAGTATCACTCGCGGTAGCCATCCTCGCGCTATTCCGCACAATCTTAATATTTAGTCTAGCTCACGCGCCAGACACCGTTGGGCCCGGTATTCTTGGGTGGATTGACAGCGGGAGGGGTGGGGCCTATTTGGCTAGAGTCTGTAGCAGCCTAAGTCGCCTTGCCTTCCTGCAGGGCGACACGGGGGAACCAAAATCCTCAGCGAAAGCTGGGGAAGGGGCGCACGGCACCGGGTAACCGGGGCCAAGGTCACTTCCAAGACCAAGCCCGTCAGCTAACTCCGTCGGCATCTGGAAGGGCGATCCTCTGGGTCCGCACTTCGTGCACCCACGTTCACCCCAACTGAAACCGTGCGGCGGCAGCGTGCCGTCGTGCACTGGATGCGTCCGGTCCTGACCGAACGCGTTGCTGAAACTATGAGTGAACTGAAGTCATCGGATCCGCAGATCTGCCCCGAATGCGGTCGGCAGAACCTCTACCAAACCACCACCGCCTCCGCGGGCATCCATGGACCGGTGTTATTGCCCCGGCTGGGCACCCTGTTCCATATCCCAGTGTTTGAGGTGGTGGTCTGTGCTGATTGCGGGCTCACCCGCTTTTACGCCGAGCCCTCCGCCCGGGCCCGGCTCGCCGAATCCGGGAGGTGGCGGCGCCGGTAAACCCCAACCCACAACTACTCAATCTCGAAAGGAAATGGATTATGCTTGCTGCCATCACTCCCCTCGGTTTGGCCATGACCGCCGGCTCCGTATTATTGGGCCTGTGCGCGCTGTATTGGTTGTTGGGAATGGTCCTCATCAACGAACGCCAGGTCGGCATCGTCATCAAACGCTTCGCGTCCCGGTCCCTGCCGCCGGGGCGTTTGCTGGCCTTGGAGAACGAGGCGGGGTATCAGGCCGATACCCTCGCCCCGGGTCTGCACTTCGGTTATTGGCGTTGGCAGTATCAGGTGCTCAAGGCCCCGGTCACGGAAGTCCAGCCCGGTGAGATCGCGCTGCTCGTCGCGGCGGATGGCGCGCCCATCCCGGCGGAGCGCATGCTGGGAAAGGTGGTGGAGTGCGACAGCTATCAGGACGCCCGGCGATTTCTCGTCAACGGCGGTGAACGCGGACGCCAATTGGGTCTGCTCACGGCCGGTACGTATCGGATCAACACCGCGCTCTTCACAGTCATCACGGCCGCGCAAGCGGCGGCGCATGGCATGGCGCCAACCTCCCTGCTCGTGCAGCGCGTGGAGCCCGACATGGTGGGAATTGTGACCACCCTTGATGGGCGTCCGATTGAACCCGGGGAGATCGCCGGTCCGACCATTGCGCAGCACGATAATTTTCAGCATCCGCAGGCGTTTCTGGCCGGCGGTGGCCGTCGTGGCTTGCAGGAACAGGTGTTGCTGAGCGGCAGTTGGAATCTCAATCCGTGGTTCGCGCAGGTGGAGCAGGTGCCCATGGTGGAGGTTCCCATCGGCTCGGTCGGGGTGGTGATTTCGTTCGTCGGTTCCGCGCACGTCGATGTGAGCGGTCAGGACTTCAAACACGGCGACCTCGTGAACGTCGGGCACAAGGGTGTCTGGGTTTCGCCGCTGTATCCGGGCAAACATCCGTTGAACACTCGGGTGATGAAGGTGGAGCGCGTGCCCACGACCAACATCGTGCTCAACTGGGCATCGCGGACGGAGGCGCATCATTTCGACGCCAAGCTGTCGTCGATCACCGTGCGGTCGCGCGACGGCTTTGCGTTCAACCTCGACGTTTCGCAGATCATTCACGTGGGTGCGCTGGACGCGCCCAAGGTGATTTCCCGCGTCGGCTCGATGCAGAATCTGGTCGATCACGTGTTGCAGCCGATTGTCGGGAACTATTTCCGCAACTCGGCGCAGGATTACACCGTGCTGGATTTTCTCAGCGCGCGGAGTCATCGGCAGACCGAGGCGGCCGAGCACATTCGCGCGGCCATTGGGGCATATGATGTGCAGGCGATCGATACGCTGATCGGCGATATCAATCCCCCGGCCGAACTCATGCAGACGCAGACGGATCGCAAGATCGCGGAGGAACAGCGCAAGACGTACGAGGTGCAGGAGGCCGCCCAGGTGCAGCGCCAGCAATTGGTGCGGCAGACCTCGCTGGCGGACATCCAGCAGCAGGTGGTCGGGGCGGAGCAGGGCGTGAACATCGCCGAACTCAAGTCCAACGCCCACGTGAAGCAGGCAACCGGCGAAGCCGAAGCAACCCGTCTGCGGGCGCTCGGGGAAGCGGAAGCCATCCGGGCCACCGGTAGCGCGAAGGCCGAAGCCTATCGTTCCGGTGTCGAGGCCCTCGGTTCCCAGGGCTATACGCTCATGCAGATGATGCAGATTGTGGGCGAGAGAAATGTTCGCATCGTGCCGGACGTGGCGGTGAACGGCAGCGGCGCCAGCGGCGGCCTGATGGACGGCCTGCTCGGCGTGATGTTGCGGAAGGAAACGGCGCGGGCGACCTGAACGCCCGAGGGACGGGCGCTCCGGACTCCGGTCCGGCGCGCCGTGAGGGATCCCGAATCAGCGCCGGGCATGGGTCTCACGACCGGGCCCGGCGTTTGGCCCTTTCGCCATTTGGCCCCAGATCCCGGGGGTGAAAATGTGGCGAAATCCAAAACCTGACTAGGAACCGGCCGGGTTTTGGTATTCAATCCGCCCATGATCAAGTCGAGCAACGGACGAATTCCGTTCCCAGTTGGACCGGCGGCATTGGGTTGGGCGGTCGGTTTGGCCCTGACCGCGTTGGGCCAGGGCACGTATTCGGTGCAGGATGACGCGGAGATTCACCGGCTGCTCAAGGAGGCGGCCGCGGCTCAGCGACAGACGGTGGGGACGATCAAGGCTCCGCATGATTTCCGGATGGTCGACCGATTGCCCGAGTCCGGGATCACCTTCGTTCATCACATGACCGACGATTCCGGGCGGACGGAGAAGGCCATTCATTATGATCACGGTTCCGGGGTGGCGGCGGCGGATGTGGATGGCGACGGTTTGCCGGATCTTTATTTCGGCAATCAAATCGGCGGCAATCAGCTCTGGCGCAATCTGGGCAACGGCAAGTTCGAGAACATCACGGCCAGTGCGGGGGTGGCGGTGTCCGGCCGCGTCACCGTGGCGGTGGCTTTTGCCGACCTCGATAACGACGGCGATCCCGACCTCATCGTGAGCACGGTGCGCGAAGGAAATCTGTTGTTCGAAAACCTGGGCGGCGGGAAATTTCGGGATGTCACGGCCGCGGCGGGTTGGGATTCGCATTGGCATTCGTCGGGCATCGTGGTGTTCGATTACAATCACGACGGCCGGCCCGATGTGTTGATCACCAGCGTGGGCAAATTCACCACCGACGTCCGCGGGCGTGACGGTTATTTCGTGGGGATGACCAATGCCTTCAGCGGCCATCTCTTTCCGGAGCGCAGCGAACCGACCCTGTTGTATCGCAATGACGGCGGGCTGAAGTTCACAGAGGTCGCGTCCGCCCTGAAGGTCACCGGCGCCGGGTGGTCGGGCGACGCCACGGCCTGCGACGTCAATGAAGACGGGTGGCCGGACCTTTACCTGCTGAACATGCAGGGGGACGATCATCTGTTCGTCAACCAGGGCGGGAAAGGTTTTGAGGAACAGACGGCCCGGTACTTTCCCAAGACCCCCTGGGGCGCGATGGGTATTGCCGTATTTGACTACAATCTCGACGGCCATTTTGATTACTATCTGACCGACATGCATTCGGACATGACGTCGGGTCAGTCGAAGTTGCGTCGTTCAATCAATGCCGGCGTGGAGCGGGTCAAATCCGAGGCCTGGTGTTCCGTCACGTGGACGGATCAGTTCCTGCAGGGCGCCTCCAATAACATTTTCGGCAATGCCTTCTACCAAAATCAGGGCGCGGGCCGGTTCACGGAAAAATCGGATGCAGTGGGGATGGAGACCTATTGGCCCTGGGGCGTGAGCATCGGGGATGTGAATTCGGATGGGTACGAGGATGTCTTCGTGACCGCCGGGATGGGCTATCCGTTTCCGTATTCGGTGAACTCGCTGCTGTTGAATGAAGGCGGGACGAAGTTTCGCGACGCGGAGTTTCTGGCGGGGATCGAACCGCGGCGCGACGGACGCGTTTCCAAGGAATGTTTCACGCTGGACTGCGACGGTCGCGATCGGGAGCACCCGTTAAGCCGCGGCCGGCATGGCACGCTTTCGGTGCGGTCCTCTTTGAGCAGCCGTTCGGCGGTGTTTCTGGATCTCGATGGCGACGGGGATCTCGATTTGGTCACGAATGATTTCGATGATGTCCCACAGATTTTCCTGAACGATCTGGCCAGCCGGCGCGCGCCGAATTTCCTCAAGGTGCAGTTGGTGGGAACGCGGTCGAATCGCGATGCTCTGGGCGCGGTGGTGCGGGTGAAGGCCGGGGGTAAGCAGATGAGCCGCTACCTGCACGGCAAATCCGGGTATCTCAGTCAAAGCCAGCTGCCGCTCTATTTCGGACTGGGCACGGCGAAGCAGGTGGACGAGGTGCAAATTCTCTGGCCCTCCGGCCAGACGCAGACCGTCACGGCCAACGTGCCGCACAACGGGCTCTTCGTTGTGCGCGAGCCCGACGCCAAATAGCCCAATCCGGCGCCCGGCGGGCGCTGAATTCAGGGCGCCGGAGGACGGTAGCCCTGTTCGGCAAGCTCCGAACCGACCGGGGCGCCGCGGGTGTCGAGCGACACTCCGGGAGGATTCGGCCGGATCGCGCCGGCGGGGACGGACCCCTGGGGATCGATCACGGTTCCGGCCAGGACGCAATCGCGCACGCTGGCGCCGAGTGGCAGATCCAACTCGAAACGCGGCAGACCCGGAAGCCCGCCGGGCGCACGATTCCCGGCGAAAATGCAGCGGGTGTACTGACCCAAGCCGCTTTGGTCATCAAGGCCATTGCGATTGCCTGTCAGTGTACACCGGTCGAGGACCAGGCGGGAGCGCGGGAAGACGGTGATGGCCCCGTTGTTGTTGAAAGGATTCTCGCCCTCGCCCGGGCCGGTGTTGGAGACATTGCCTTCGAAGAGACAATTCACCACGCGAGCGTGACTGCCCCAGAGCAGATCGAGCGCGGCGCCGGTGACTTCGGCCCGATTGCGCCGGAACACGCAGTCTTCGATCAAAACAAACCGGTTGGTGGCGCCTTCGTGCTGGATGGAAATTCCGCCGGCGCAGGGGCTGGCGTAGTTGTCGATGATTTCCAAATCGCGAAGGACGGGGTAGCTGCGGTGATAGATTTTGATCGCACCACCGTCACCAAAATAGAAACGCCCCTTCTTCAGCGAATGATCCGGCTCCACCGCCTCGGGCAGCGAGTTCGTGACGAAGTGATTCGCGCCCGTCAGTTGGAAATGACGCACGACGGTGTTGCTGGAGAGACCGTCGCCCAGATAGATGACGTGATTGACGATGGCGGGGAACGAGGGGGCGCGGGGATTGGCGACGTTCGTGTTGGCGGCCGTCAGCACCGGACGACCGAGACCGATCAACTGCAGACCGTCATGCCGGCGATTGAGGTACATCAACGCCAGACCGGGCGCGGTCGGGCGATAGGTGCCGGCTTGGAATTTGATCGTCTTCTGGGCCGGGTTCGTGGCGGCCAGATCCAGCACCCGCTGGAGGTTATCCGACGGATCGACGTAATAGGCGTCGGGTCGGAGGTCGTAGGCGTGGAGGGGCAGGGCGACTCCGGCGAGGCTCAGTGCCAGCGCCAGGAATTGAGGGGAGGCCAGCGACTTCATGCGCAGTGGAGGGCATTCGGCCCCGGGGGGCGCTGGCGGAGTCGAATCCGCCGCGCCGCTCCTTCCGGGGCGGATCCCGGGGCGGGTTACTTCAGTTCCCAACGTTCGCCGAAGAAGCCGGCGGTGACGATTTTACCGGGCCAACGCGGGCTCGGTGGCGTGGTGAGATCAACGACCGCCCAGTCGGGCAATTTCGCCGTCTGCCGGGCGTTGTTGAGATAGTCATACTCCCGGAAGGTGAAGCTGCTGTTCACCACCACGTAGCGGCGGGGATTCAGCGGGTTGGGATAAATGAGGACCGGCGCATGCGTGGCCGCCGCGAAATTCGTGGTGCCTATTTGCACGCCGTCGCGCGTCCACTTCACGGGCAAACGGTCGGCCAGCCGGCCCAGTAGGGCGTTGCTCGCGGGATCGCCCCAGACCACGATGTGGTGCGCGGCGAGATCGGCGTCGGTGACGGCGGTGTCGTCCTTGACCCGCGCGTCGCCGCGATAGTGCCGCCGCCAGTGTTCGACGGCCCGTTCGAATTCGGCCTTCGCCCAGTTGCCGACGAGCGGGTTCAACGCGGTGCCGGTCGGGCGGACGAAGAGAAAGGAATCAAGGAAGGCATCGTCAATGGGACCCTGCAATCCGTGGGCTTTGCGAAGGGCGTCGGTGGCGACCGGCCCCGCCTGCCACGTGCTACCTTCGCGGTGGAACGAGGCGTTCCAGGAATGATCGGAACCGGGTAGTGGACCCGTCAGCGTAGTGCCGTCGAGTTCGATTTTCACCGGCCGGCCGAGGGCAAATTCCGCTTCGCCGGAATCGAAATGGAGGGTCAGTGCGGTGACGTTTTTCGTGTCGAGATGGACGGTGGAATCCGTGCCGGATTGCCAGCCGTTCACGCGGGCCGGTTCCCAATGTTCACCGAGGCCGTCCACGGTAACCCAGGCCATTTCATTATAGCGCAGCGTGTGGGTGACGAAGTGCACGTCGCGGGGCACGGCGGTGCGACCGCGGGCGGCGAGGGCATCGATGCGCCGGCTTAGTTCCAGCTTGGTGTTCTTCTCATAACTATGGGCCGTCTTGGGACCGATGAGGTGCGTGAGGCTGAGTCCCTCGGCGGCGAGGGCTTTTTCCATGGCGACGGCGGCCTGGCGTTGGCTGTCGATTTCGCCGCTGTAAGCAACCAGCGGCACCATGCTGGAATTGAGGGCCTGACTGGTGGCGTCGTACATGCGCCAGAGCTTTTGTTCCCACCAGGCGGGCTGGAGGGTTTCGTTCTGGAAAACCTTGAGGAATTCGGCGGTTTCGCTGAAGCCGGCGCCGGGAGCCGCGGCGGCCCAGCGGCTGGCGTGGTTCATCGCCATGTGCCAGCAGGCGGCGCCGCCGAGCGAGAAGCCCCGGACCACCAGCCGATTTTCATCGATGGGAAAGCGGCGTTGCACGTCGGCGAGCGCTTCCCAGAAGTCGGTTTCGCCCGCGAACCGCGAGCCGTTGCAATAACGTCCGTAGAGATGCAGGACGAAGGTGTCGGTGGGGGCGAACTCGCCGAGATTGCGCGAGCGATCGGAAATGAAGGACAGCTCGGAGAGCGTCTCGCCCCGGCCGTGGAACCAGAAGTCCAGGCGCCACTTCTTGCCGGAATTCGGCCGATAACTCGCCGGGATCACGAGGCCGTACGGCTGCACGGAATCATCGATGCGGGAGACGTAGCCGAGGGCGACGGGACCGGTGGTTTCCACCCAGGGCGACTTGCCGTCGCGCCAGGCGGCGAGGCGATCGGTCGCAGTCTGCAGCAGGGTGCGGGCGGTGGCGACTTCGTTGGTCCGGAAGAGTTCGTCGTACCGTACTGCCCAATCGACGGCCTTGTGGATAACGGCAATGTCCGGGAGCAACGCGCGACGGGCCGCGTCTTTTTCACCCAAAGATTTCCGGGCGGAATCGATTTCCGCCCCGAGGCGGGCGGCGCCGTCGGTGAGTTCCTGACGGGCATCGGCCGGAATGACGACACCCGCGGGGGGCACGCGGCGGACCTGGTCGGCGCGATTATCGGCGGGACCGTCGGCCAGCAGGCAGGGACTGCCGGTCAGTCCGGTGAGGAGACCCAGGACGGCGGCCTGGCGCAGCGATTTGAGAACACGCATATCGGGTGAAAGTTGGGCGACGGTAGCAGTGGGCGGACTCGGATATCAAAAACAACCGCGGTTGATTGCCGGGGCGGGATCGCTAGCGTTCGTACTGAATGTATGGTCGAAAAAACCTCCCAGTGAGTGGGCGGTCTGCGTGGGAGGTCGGGCGTCGGTGGCGCGCCGGCGCGGTCCGGAGGGGGCGATGCACGGCGCGGGTCTTCGGGACGATTGGTCGATGTTTTTGCTTTTTGTTGTTGGCGGGGAGCCTCGCCCACTTCGGGGTTTCGGGCGCGGGATCCATGGTGCGCGACGGACGACAGACGCTGGCGTTGGAGCTGGTGGATTCCCCGGCGAAGACCCTGGCGACGACCGCTGCCGGGGCGGAATCGGAATGGCGTTTGGCGCGGCTGGGGCCGGGTGGTTCGCCGGTACGGATCGGGCGTAATCTCATTCTCACCTTGGCGTCCACGACCACGCTGGCGGAGGCGCTGGCTGATCAGCCGTTGACCGGAGTACGTCGACTGACGCCGGATACCTGGCTAGTGCGGGCGCCCTCGGCGCAGTTGGCGATCGACGCTGCGTCCCAGCTTTCGCGGCGTCCCGGAGTGATCAGTGCGTACCCCAGTTACCGTCGTTTGCGCGCCCGTTTGGCCGGTTGGGCCGCCGCCCCGGACGATCCGTATTTTAATCGGCAGTTCTATCTCGACACCCCGGCGACGGCCACCGGCCCGGCGCCGGGCGGGATGGACCTGGCGATTCGTTCAGCCTGGGCGACCACCCGTGGGGAAGGGGTGATTGTGGCCATTTGCGACGACGGCCTGGACGGCCGGCACCCGGATTTGGCGCCGAATCTCGTGGCGGATTTGAACCTGAATTTCTTCACCCGCGCCGCCAGTTCCGCGCATTCCTCGACGCGTCAGTATCATGGTACCTGTGTGGCGGGAATGGTGGCGGCCCGCGACGCCAACGGCATCGGCATTGCCGGCACGGCGCCCCGGGCCGGGGTGTGCGGCTGGCTGCTGTTCGATCGCTTCGACAGCCTCCTCGAAATTGAAGTGCTCGCGGAATTGTTTCAGCACGCCAATGACCGTGTGGGGGTGCAGAATCATTCATGGGGCAACGCGGATTTTGAACCGCTCCTTATCAGTGATCTGGAAGCCAACGCGCTTTCCAATTCCGCGACTCTGGGACGACAAGGCCGGGGCGTGGTGCATGTCCGAGCGGCGGGTAATACCCGGGTGACCGACTACCTCAGTCGGAGCGGGGTGGGCGAAGCCAATCTGGATGGGTTCGCCAATTCTCCGTGGGCCATCACGGTGGGCGCGGTGCGGACCGACGGCCGGGTGGCCAGTTACAGCACGCCGGGCGCGTGCCTATTGGTTTCCGCCCTCGGGGGAGAGCGGGCCGATGCCACGGGACCGTTCTCGCTCGATCCCGTGGGCAACGAGGGGTACAACACGATCTTTGGTTCGGGCGTGGAACTGGCCGATTACGTTTATCCCGGCCACAACGAGGTGGGAACATCCTTCACGTCGCCTCAGATTGCCGGGCTCGCGGCGCTGCTGATTTCGGCGCGGCCGGAGCTGTCGGCCAAGGACGTGGCGCTGATTCTGGCGTTGTCGGCCCGGCCCCTGGCGGCGGATCCAGTGACGCAGACCAATGGCGCGGGATTGTTGACGAGTGACAACGTCGGCTACGGCGTGCCGCACGCGGGCCGGGCGATCGATCTGGCGCAGCGCTGGCATCCAGGCACCAACGCCTGGACGGAGATTCACCAGCTTCAGACCAACCGGCTGGATATACCGGACGACGGATTCCGGGTGCAGGCCTATTCCGGTGACGGGGTGTTGCAATTCGAAATCGGGGCCGGCGGCGGCAGCAGTTCGTTGCTCGACACCCGGCAGGGACGCGCGGTGCTGGATCGCTCCCTTCCGATGCTGGACGTGGGCAAGGCCAGTGTGGCGTTGACCAACGACCTGACCGGACAGATCGCCTTGATGGAACGACGGCCGGGAACGTTTGAGGAAAAGCTGAACTTCGCGGCGGCGGCGGGCGCCGTGGCGGGAATCATTTCGGACGATGTGTTTAATCCCACCCGCACGCTGATGCTGCGGAGTGAGTTCGCGCGCATTCCCGGAGCGTTCGTCAGTCAGTCGGACGGCGTGGCTCTGCGTACGCTTTTGGCCGCGGATCCAGCGGCGCGCTTTCGACTGATCCGGCGGCCGGCGCGGGTGGAATTCGCCATCACGAATCCGGCGGCGGTGCATTGGGTGCAGGTGCGCGCGCGGTTTGATCATCCCCGGCAGGGGGATTTGCGGGTCACCCTCATTTCGCCGGCGGGAACCGTCAGTCTGTTGCAACGACCCAACACGGTGGACGCGCGGCAGGTCGCGACGTGGACGTACGGCTCGAAGCAATTTCTGCTGGAAGGGGCGGAGGGGACGTGGGCGGTGGAATTTCAGGATGAAGCCCCGCTGTCGACCGGGCAGGTCTCCGACGTGGAATTGATCCTTCACGGCGTGGCCCTGGGGAGTGATGCCGATCACGACGGACTCGAGGACGCGTGGGAACAGCAGTATTTTGGGAACCTTACCTCGGGTGCCGCGGCGGACCCGGACGGCGACGGGTTGACCAACGCGGCGGAGCAGGCGTTGGGGACCGATCCAACGCACTGGGACGGGCTGGGCGTCGAACTGTCGGCGGAGAGTGGTGATCGATTCCGGATTCGCTGGCCGGCGTGGACAGGGCGGACGTATCGCCTGGAAACGGTGAGTGCTTTGGGCGGGCCGTTTACCGCGCTCGGCACCTTGGCGGGACGGACCCCGGAAGGGGCTTGGCTGCTGCCGCACGGAGTGGGGCCGCAGTTCTTCCGAATTCTCCCGGTGAGCCCGTGAGTTCGCTGACGCGGGGCGGGCTCAGGGCAGTCCGGCGTCGGACAGAACGCCGGCGAGTTCTCCGGCGGTCAGGACAATGGGATTCGCGCGCATGCTGCTCGCGGCCATCGCCTTTTCGATCATGACCGGGAGTTCCGCTGGATTCAGGCCGAGTGCGGTCAGATCGCGAATGCCCAAGTCCGCCGCCAGATTCCGGACCCACGCCACGCCGGCCTCGGCGTCCGCGTGGGGATCACCGGTCAGCACCCGGGCAATGTTCTGATAACGCGGCAAGGCGGCACTCTCGGGCGCGCGTTCGCGGAGTGCCTGGAGATTGGCGGCCATGACCGGGGCCAACAGGGCCGCACACAAGGCGCCGTGGGGAGCGGATGATTGCAATCCGCCCAGCGGTCCGGCCAGACCATGGACCGCACCGAGTCCAGCATTGGCCAGGGCGAGTCCGCCGCAGAGGGAGGCGAAGGCGAGGTCTTCGCGGGCGGCTGCATCGGTGCCATCGCGAACCGCGCGTCGCAGGGAACGGGCGGCGCGGGACAAGCCGTCCCAGGCCACGGCGTCCGACAACGGATTGGCCCGGGGACAGACCAGCGGTTCCAGGCATTGGGTCAAGGCATCCAGACCGGTGGCGGCCGTCAATTCCGGCGGCACGGAGTGCGTCAGAAGCGGATCGATTATCGCGATTCGCGGGAGCATCAGCGGATGGCGCAGACTGACCTTGGCCCGGTGGGACGGAACGTTGAGTACTGCGTTGCGGGTCACTTCCGAGCCCGTGCCGGCGGTGGTGGGGAGGGCGATCACGGGCAGCGGAGCGCACGCCAAGGGTTCGCCGCGGCCCACGACTTCGAGGTAGTTGAGCGGATCGCCCGGATTGGTCGCGAGTGCGGCCGCAGCTTTCGCGGCATCCAGCACACCGCCGCCGCCCAAGGCCACGACGCATTCGACGCGGCCCTCGCGGAGTTGCCGGGCCAGCTCGACGACCAACGCCACATCGGGTTCGGCGTGGGGCAGGGTGGCGCACACGGGCAGGACGTCGACCCCGGCGGCTTCGAGGGCGGCGCGGATGCCGGGATGGCGGTTCGGATGGAGGCCGGTCAACAGGGCGGCCCGCGTTCCCCATTCGCGGGTGAGACGACCGACGTCCGCGGCGCGTCCGGGGCCGAAGACAATCCGTCCGGCCGTGGCAAATTCGAACGTCACGGGTTGGTCTTTTTTGCGGAACCCGCGGTGCGTGCCGCCTTCAAATTCTGTTCCCGAATGGCTTTGAATTCCGATCCCGTCCGCCAGCTCGGCCTGGCGCGCGTTGTGGCCACTTCGACGCCCACGGCGCGGAGCAACTCCAGGTCCTCCAACGCGCCGGACAGGTCCCAATCCGGTTTTATCTCGTCGCTTACCTTGTGGTAGTCGTGGTCGATGAATTCCGTGACGCGGCTTTCGCCATACCCAGCGGGGTGATCGCGGTACTCGGTGCCGGCCTTGGCATACAGCGCAGGCAGGCCCTGCTTCATGAATTCGAAATGATCGCTGCGATAGAAGCCCCCGCGTTCCGGATGGGAGCCGGGCTTGGTCACCCGACCCTGACGTCGGGCCGCGCGGGTGAGGACGTCTTCCAGGGACGAGTTGCCGTACCCGACGATTTCCACATCACGGGTGCGGCCCCACTGATTCACGCCATCCATGTTGATGTCGGCCACGGTGCGGGTGAGGGGATGGACCGGATGCGCGGCGTAATAGGCGCTGCCGAGCAACCCTTGCTCTTCGGCGGTGACGGCCAGGAACAGAACGCTGCGGGGCGGGCGCGGTTTGGTGCTCGCAAAAACGCGGGCCAGCTCCAGCAGCCCGGCGGTCCCGGACGCGTTGTCGAGGGCGCCGTTGAAGATCTGGTCGCCCTCCAGTTTGGGATCGCGACCGAGGTGATCCCAATGCGCCGTATAGATCAACCATTCATCCGCCCGCTGCCGCGAGGAGCCGGGCACCTGCGCAAGGACGTTTTTGGATTTCACCGAGCGCAGCGCGTTTTGCACACGGAAACGGGCTTTTTCCTTTAGGGGTAGCGGACGAAAATCCCGGCGCACGGCGGCGGCCTTGGCGGCCTCGTACGTGGTGCCGTTGTCGCGAAAGAGCTGCTGTGCCCGCTCCAGGCTGATCCAGGCAGCGACGTCGACCTTGGGGGAGCGATCGCCTTCCAGATCAAACCGTTCGCGGCCCCAGGAATTCACGACGACAAACCACGGATACGCGGCGGGTTTGGTTTCATGGATGATGATGGCCGCGGCCGCGCCGCGTCGTCCGGCTTCCTCGAACTTGTAGGTCCAGCGGCCGTAGTAGGTCATCGCGTTGCCCTTGAACATGTGTTCGTCCAGGGCCTCGGGATTTTTGGGATCGGGCACCGGTGGATCGTTGACGAGGATGACCACGGTCTTTCCCCGGACATCGAGGCCCCGATAATCGTCCCACCCATACTCCGGCGCGGTGACGCCGTAGCCGACGAAGACGACCTCGGAATCCGGCACGCTCACGGTTTCGGTGAGCCGGGGCGACCAGGCGACGAAATCCTGGGGGAAGGTCAGGGGACCGGATTTGCCGGGCGCCGCGAGGTCGGCGGTGACGGTGGACTTAACGCCGACGATCGGCACGTCCTGGGTCCAGGAACCGTTCACGCCGCCGGGTTGCAGACCGGCCTTTTGAAATTGATCGATCAGGTACGCCACGGTCTTCTCTTCCCCGGGCGAACCGGGAGCGCGGCCTTCGAAGGCGTCGCTGGCGAGGACCTCGATGTGGCGACGGAGGCGGGGCTCCTCAATGCGGGGCGGCGCGTCGGCGGCCCGGCCGATGCTCGCACCGGAGAATACGGCGAGAGCACAACCGAGGACGGTCAGGGCGGAGGAACGGAGCCGCCACCCGAAGGCGGCGGTCGGAGGCCAATGCGGCGACATGTCTGCACGATAGGAGGCGGAGCCGCGCGGCCTCAACTGGGGAATCGATTCCGGTGCGGGGCGTGCGGCACTGGGGACGCCGCCGGCCTTTACTGGGCGCCGGACGACTGTTTTCGCAAGACCGGTTCCAAAACCGTCCAGACATTGCTGGCGACGAGGGCGTGGCCGGCCGCGGTGGGGTGGATCTGGTCTCCCTGATTGAGTTCAGGAATCCCGGCCACGCTGGCCAGCAGGGACGGGATGAGGGTGGCCTCCTGCTTGCGGGCGACCTCGGGGAAAACCGCGGCAAAATCGCGGGCGAATTCCAGGCCCATGTTCAAGGGCATTTGCATGCCCGCCACCACCACGGCGACGTGCGGATTCCGGGCCCGGGTGCGGGTGATGATGCTGGTGAGGTTGGAGCGGGTGGTCGCCGGCGGCAGACCGCGGAGACCGTCATTGCCGCCCAGCTCCAGGACCAACACATCGACCGGCCGCTTCAATTGCCAGTCCAGCCGACGCAGGCCGCCCGCGGTGGTGTCGCCGCTCACGCTGGCATTGACGACGGTGTAGGGCAGTTGGGCTTGTGTGATGCGTTCCTGGACCCGAGCGGGCCAGGCTTCCTCGGGCCCGACGCCGTATCCGGCCCCGAGGGAATCGCCGAGAACGAGCAAGGTGCGAGTGGCTGTGCCCGCGCCGGCGGCAAGCTCCGCGGCGACGAGCGATGCGCCCAGCCCCAGCCCCAATCCGAATCCCAGCAGCCGCAATTTTCCCATACCTCCAGCATGCGGTGTTCGGCGATTCCGTCAATCAGGGGAGGGGGGTGGCTTCCTCTCCGACCGCCAAATCTTCTCGGCAACGAGGAGATCCAATCATTGTTCGTCCACCGTATCTCGCCCCCCCATCCCAACGGGATTCCATCAACCAGCCCGGGGTTACCCGTCACGGGTTACCCCGGGTCGCCGCCCCTCAGGAGTCGACAACCCTGAATGGGTTGAATTGCGACCCCGGAGCCCGAACCGCGGATGGAAGCCTGGATGCAGATCAGAAGCGTGGGGCGCAGCCCAACCGGTGCCAACCTCCGTATTCACCCGGCGTAGCGAACGTGCCAGGTTCGCTGTCACCGCCGAAAAGGGAGCCAGCCTCAGTATCTTGCGCAGGGGATCGGCGCCGGTGATGCAGCGGGCGGCGGAGTGAATTCGGGCGGTGGCCCCGGTCCGGAACGGATATTTCAGACTGCGGTTCAGGCCGTTTGGCGGGTCACAACGCCGGCGGCGGCACCACCGAGCGGGCGATGGGCAGAGCTCATCCCTTCCGACGCAGAGATTTCGCCGGTTCAGTTTATTGCAGGATCGGTTCTTTGAGCCGTCAGCCGATGGCGTCGACGCGGAGGTCGCGTAGGACGCTGATTCCGGGGAGTGGGACGCCTCGGATGGGGCGGGCCCCATCCTTCCGCTTCGGGCTGAAGCGGTCCCTGTACCGCATGAACTGCTTATCCACGAA
>CANIZL010000127.1 GCA_947471985.1 Verrucomicrobiota bacterium
CACCCGGTACTTGATCGGCCCGAAACTGAATCGCTGATCAAAAGCGCAAAAATCCGTGGTGAACAATGGCAAATTAATCCGGCCTCCACGGAACTTCGTCCACAGATCAATTAGCCAGCGTCTGCCTCTCCCCTCACGAAATCACGCGAGGCGCTACAATCCGAAAGGCTTTCGGCGGCCATATAGTACAGCTAACCGCGCAATTTCGGAATGATCCAGCGACAAGGATTGCCCCCGAAACCGAGGACGCCGCCAATTTGTCGCTCTCACCAGTTCACGATTCCGGCACCCTAAGGATTGCTGGTGTGATCGCAGATGAAATGCAGGCCAGAGAGGCACGGATTGCCGAACTATCCGCCAAATTGCAAGCACAAAGTGAAGCCGCCGCCCTCCGATTGAATCTGTGCGAGAAGGAATGGAGTGACCGCCTAGAAATTGAACGCGAGAGGTCGAGTAGAATTTCGGGCCTTGAGACACAGGTTGCTGTCGCCCAAGCCCTGGAACAGGAGCTGAAAGGGCGCCTTGCGAAGCAGGAGGCGGAAGTTGAAAATGAGATTCAAAGGCGCGTCGAACAGGAGCTTTCCCGGGTTGTTCGCCCGTGGTTGAACGAGGCGCGATGGCTTGAAAATCTGTCAGCGACGAGGTCCGATCTTGTGCTTGAGGCTAAAGTTCGAAAGCTTCTTCATGCTCAGAGGGCCCTCGACATGAAGTACGGTTCCCGATCACGGTTGCGGAATCGTTTAGTCGAGTTCGAAAAACTTGCCGAGGAAATTCGATGGATCTTCCGAGATTCACTAAAGCCTCAAGCGGAACTTCATCCACTACTTGGCGAAATTGAGTTGGCCGCACAAGATCTTCGCCGAAAATTGGCCGTTGATCACGAAAAGGCGCCTTTTATCTGCAAACTTGAGGACGCAATTCACCAATCCGCAACACAAGAACGGCTCTCTGAGATGCAGGAATTGATCGATTCTCTCAGTAACATGGGCGTTCTGCCTGGTCGCCAGCGCGGGCGCTTGTTTCGCATACTCCACGTGGCCTTCGATCGACTTCAGATGCAGCTCGCGCCGGATGCCTCGAGGCCAAGGCTGAGAAACGGATGGGAGCTGCAGGGAGTTCTGGCCCGGAATAGGCCCGCCACGGTATACTTCGATGGAAACAACGTCCTCCACCAAATGGAAGAACGTTACGGCAATCTGCTTGAAGACCTTATCAAACGCGCTCGAGCGAGCGCATCGAAGCACGTTCCGGTTTAATTCAATTCCCACAGGACTTGGAAGAATCGTTGGATGCTTCCAATCCGACTCCCGGGTTTCTGTCGCCCTCCCCAAGTCGCCCAACATCGAGCTGCCGACCGCGAGCGGGAGGCACTACGCCAGGTACACTGGCGCCTCTTCACAACTTGCCCCTCCGCATGGTATCCTTCGGCCATGAACCACAACACCCCATCCCCAACCATTGAGAAGCTCGTTTGCTGGCACGGCGACCTCTTTTTTGTCGGATTCCCAACACCTTTTTCAAGGAACAGGACCCGCTGCAATTCCCCGATCTATCCCCGGGTCGCCTACGACGGTCCGAACCAATGCCTCGAGTGCCAGGCCCCAGTCGGCGGATACCACCGCCCTCATTGCCCCCGCGAGAAATGCGCCCATTGCAGCCGAAGACTTAACGCATGCCTCCGACGGAGACGCCGTGGTCACCGCACCGGCAGCCCGGCGCACGAATAATTGTCGTTGGGCAGACTTCTTCCGCAAAACGCCCCTCCGCCCCGTTCCCGGGCGTCCACCATCCGCCCTAACAACACAAATTCAGCTTTCACAGAAGCCAACGAAGAAAACGAAGAGAAGGCACTTGGCGCGAATTCCCTTGGTGGATGACGCTCATCTTATGGATGCCCCACTCGAGGCGAACGGACTGGCCTTAAGTCGTTGTTTCTTCGTTACCTTTGCGTCCTTCTGTAAAATCCAACTCGTCCATTTAAGTCCACTCAGGTTCCCCGTCCCCATCCTTACCAACACTCGACTCATGGTAGAATACGGGGATGCAATTCCCCCGACTTCCCCGCTTTCAACGTGCTCCCCAAGTCGCCCGCATTGAACTGACCGACCGCGACCGGGAGATCCTTCGACAGGTGCATCGTCACCGGTTTCTTCGCTCATCGCACCTTGCAGATTTGGTCCGCGGCAGTCGCCAACACGTCCTGCGACGACTCCAATTGCTTTATCACCGCGGCTACCTCGAACGCCCGCGTGCCCAGATCGACTACTACCACCGCGGCGGATCGCGCGCCATCACCTACGGCCTCGGCAACAAAGGCGCCGTCCTCCTGAAACGCGAATTGTCGCTACCCTTCCACCGACTCGACTGGGGACCCAAGAACCGAAACACCGGGCGGATCTTCCTCGAACACGCCCTCTTGATTTCGGATATCATGGTCGGTTTGGAACTCGACTGCCGCCGCCACGGACACCTCCGACTCCTCACCGCCGACCAACTGCCTCTACCTGAAACCACCCGCCGACAACGCGAACCCTTCAAGTGGAACGTGCGATTGCCCAACGGAAAGAAAGTCGGCGTCATCCCCGACCGCGTCTTCGGCCTGGAGTATACAGACCCCGGTGGCAAACCCGTTCGCGCCTACTACTTCCTCGAAGCCGACCGCGGCACCATGCCAGTCCAGCGACAAAACCCATCCCAATCCTCATTCCACCGAAAACTCCTCGCCTACGAAGCCACCTGGACCCAAAACATTCACCGAACCCACCTCGGCCTCCACCGCTTCCGCGTCCTCACCGCCACCAGCAGTCCCGAACGCGTCCAAACCCTCGTCGTCGCCTGCCGCCAACTACAACGCGCCCAAGGCCTCTTCCTATTCACCGACGCCGAAACCCTTCGCGCCCACTCCAATCCACTGGCCCTGCCGTGGGACTCCGCACGCGAAGATGCACACGAAGCCCTCCTCGATTGCCTGATCCCTGGCAATTCTTTGCCGCGAACTTGAAGGTGAGGGAATCACCGGATGATCGGGCGGGTCACCAATGAGTGCGGAAAATCGCCGCCGACCAAGGCACTCCGCTTAACTCGACGGTTCACTTCCAACCGCCAGATAGCGGCAGCTCGACGGCTGTCGGTCGGGTTATCCACAGCTTTTAAAGCTTCGGTCTCCGGGCGGGAATTGGACCAACGAGCCCCGTAACACTGCTCGTCGCCTTCCGTAGAACCCCTCGGCCTCCCCGATGGCGGCCGGCATGCGCACGTACCGCACCCGAAATCCCCGAAACTCACCGCTCTGGCAATGTGCTCAGCGGCATCAGGCCACCTTCGTGGCCCGTTACAGCGACACCTACCAGCCCACGTACGGCCCCCTGCGCCCGGTGGTTGAGGAGGTCCTGGGAAAGTTCATCCACTGCGGCACCCTAGAACGTGGCTTTGCCCGGGTCCGGTGTGATCACTGCGAGCACGAATACTTGCTGGCTTTCTCATGCAAAGGCCGGTGGTTCTGTCCCTCGTGTCACCAGCGCAAGGTTCAATCCACCTCCGCTCACTTGGTCGATCACGTCCTGCTACCGGTCGACCACCGTCACTACGTCTTCGCCTTGCCGAAGCTTTTGCGCCCCACTTTCTACCGCAATCGCAGTCTTCTGAAGCGGCTTTGCGCCATCGCCCAGCAGACGATCACCGCCGCCCTCCGTGCGGCCTTGTCGCTCCCGAAAGGGCGCCCAGCCTTCTTCCTGACCCTCCACACCTTCGGCGAATACCTCGATTTCCATCCGCACATCCACGCGCTAGGTGCGGATGGTTTGTTAGACAACGACGGCACCTGGCATCCGGCCCCGGAAATCCCACATCACGTTCTGGAAGAACTCTTCCGCACCAAGATCTTCGCCGAACTACTCCGGCACAAACTGATTTCACACGACCTAGTCGCTCGAATGAAGTCCTGGAAACATACTGGGTTCAACGTCGACGCGAGTCGAATCGTCGCGCCAGAAAACCGCGCCGAACGGGAACAACTCTGCCAGTACGTCCTACGCAATCCGTTCTCCGTTGAGAAAATAACGCTGGAATCCCCCACCGACACCGTCATCTACCGTTCCAAGCTCAATCCCAAGATCAACCGCAACTTTGAAGTCTTTGATCCCGTCGATTTTCTGGCCGTCTTGTCCCAGCACATTCCCGACAAGAACGTCCAGATGATCCGTTACTATGGACTGTACTCAAACAAGATGCGCGGCTGCGCCCGGAAGGGAACCGGTCACTCCCGTTCCGGTGGCCATCTGAAGTCTCACCTTTCGGATCTCAAATCCCTCTCCCCGGGCTCGCCGCCGTCGCCCCGGAAACTCCCGTCGCGCAAGTGGCGGGACATCATCCGCCAAGCTTGGCATGTTGACCCACTACAATGCCCCGTTTGCCAGAAGCAGATGCGGGTGATTGCCTTCATCGACAACCCGGACGTGGTGGAAAAGATCCTTCGTCATCTGAAGCTCTGGTGCGGCCCCGCCGCCTTTGCCCCGGCTCGTCCGCCACCCAGTGTTGCGCCTGAGGCGATCGAACCCGATTTTCGAATCGAGTACGATACGATGCCCGACTATGACAATGTGATAACTGATTGATGGTAAGCAGCATCAGAGCACACCAACGCGTTCAAAAGTCACTCAAAAAACTACTTTTACCCCGTCCGCCGCCCAATTACGCCCACTCAACGCCCCAAATGGTCCGCGGATCCCTAAAAGCCCTTGCCGCACCGGCTCCATCGCCGCAAACTGCCTGCAAATGTACCAATCCGCGAAAGCAAATCTCCCTTTCCGCGGAGCGCCCAGAAAGCAAATTCCTATCAGTAGTATCAGTAAACTCCGCTGGCTATCCCCCGGCCACGAGCCCTTCCTAACCGAACACCGTGGTCGATTTCAGGCCCTCCATTTCATGAGGGCGCAGTGACGCTGCCTCGCCGCAAAGGACTTCTACCGAACGGGCTCCATGAAAAAAACAACTTTACGCAACGCGACTCTCACGATGGAGCAAGCATTCAATGAACTGGTTGACCCGAGTCCAACAAAAGCTGACCTAGCCAAAGCGATCGAGTTCTTCAATAACTCGTGCGCTTACTGTGGTCAGCAGCTCGACGATCCCCACTGGGACCACATCAACCCAGCCTCAAAGGGAGGAACCAATCAGATTCAAAACCGAGTGCCTTCTTGCAGACCTTGCAACTTGCAAAAAGGAAATGGACCTTGGAGGGATTTTGTTAGGCAGAAGAACAATGCCATGGAATCAGCTATAGATATCTGGATTAACAAATCTGAGACACAGCGCCAACCAAACGACGTTCACATCAAAACCCTTCGAGGCGAATTAGCCGAGCATATCAACTCGTTCAAGGAATTCTACGAGCGCACGCGGAAAACCATTTCTGATCAACACTCTCAACAGCAGTCGATCCATCGCTCCAATAATCGACCCAAGCGTAGTTGAGCGGCTCCGCGACCAATCATTATGCCCTCCCCTCTCGGCTCCCTCGAACCCGTTGACCTCCGGACCATCTGGCCCGACGAGGCGCGCGACTTCACTCCGTGGCTCGCTCAGGAGGAGAACCTCCGTCGCCTTTCGGACGCCCTGAATCTGGAACTGGAACTCGACCGGATTGAAGTGGCGGTAGGGCCCTACTCTGCCGACCTCGTCGCCACGGACGCCTCTTCCAACACCAAGGTCGTGATCGAGAATCAGCTCGAAAAAACCAACCACGACCACCTCGGAAAGGTCCTCACCTACGCCTCTGGGCTCGAAGCCCGAATCCTCATCTGGATTGCAAAGAAGTTCACCGAGGAACACCGGCAGACTTTCGACTACCTCAACGAGTGCACCTCCGGCCGACTCCGACTTTACGGAGTCGAAGTGGAGGTCCTCCGCATTGGTGATTCACTCCCGGCACCCCACTTCCGGCTCGTTTCCACACCGAACGACTATGTCGCAGCGGCGCACAACGCCGCCTCGGAACTCTCCGAGGCCAAGTCCCTGTATCTCCAGTTCTGGACCGCGTTCCGAGACCACTGCCGCGAAACAGGCGAGTCCTTCAGCCTTCAAAAACCTGCGCCGCAGCACTGGTACACGGTACGAATCGGGCGCAGCGGCTTCAGCTTGAGTCTGACGGCGAGCACCATGCACAACCGCATCGGCTGCGAACTCTACCTTCGCGGACCCGGCGCCAAACAATCCTTCAGACGTCTCAAGGAGGGGCAAAAAGACATCGAGGCCGCCCTCGGGGCCTTGGACTGGCAAGAGCTACCGGAAGGTCAAGACTGCCGGATTGTGGATTACCTGAAGGACTACGACCCCAGAAACCGAACGGATTGGGAACGCGGGTTCCGCTGGCTCAAGAAGCGAGCCGAAGATTTCCGCTCCATCTTCGGCCCCCGAGTTCGGGCTCTATCGTTGGACGACCAAACCGAGTAGTATCGTGGTCATCATGCCCGCAGTCATTGACTCCATCCTTTCAGAAATCCTTCGCCTCGGGAACGCCCCCATCACCGAGAAGACCGTTCCCGCCTTGAAGGTATTGAACGGCCAGGTCTTGGACTTTGCAGATTCACTCACGGCCAAGGGTGGCTCTGTCGATGAACTGTCCGACTTCGAGGAGGCTCTCGATGAGTTGACGGGCATCACCGACAGTCTGGACGCCGCATGTGACGCCTATGACCTGGCCGAGGATGAGGACTCAAGAGACGAGGCCCTCGAATTGGCTGGCGAGGCTCTGGCCGACCTCGCCCATTCGCTTCAAGAGGTAGACCAGCTCGCCCAATACGTCGAGACCACAGAACAAACCGTCCTGTCCAAGTGGGGCGGTGAACTTGCCCGCATCACCAGCCTCCCTCCCAAACAGGCTCGGGTAGCCCTCGACGCACTGCTGGACCAAACCAGAACGCCCAAGGAGTCCTTTACCCTCCTGTCGCTGGCGAAAGATGTGCTTCTCCAAGCCTCCCGGTAGACCACCTTCGGGCGCTTTTCCCGTGCAGAACTGATAAAGATACGTTTCCTTTTCTGAAGGCAGACCACCGTCATGTGGTAAAGAAACAGTTCCAAAACAGTCTCGGGGTGGAGTTCCGAAAACTCCGCAAACGGACCCGTCTCACCCAAGCCTCGGTGGCGACCACCGCGGGCGTCTCCATTCCCGCCATCCGAAAGCTCGAACGCGGCCTCGGAAACCTCGCCACCTGGACCAAGGCCCTCGATGCCCTCGGGTGGACGCTTTCCGCGGAGCGCCCAGAAAGCAAATTCCTATCAGTAAGCAAATTCCTATCAGTGAGTTCCTCGGAATCCAACCCGTCCATCTCCCGGGCTCCGCTCCGGCGCGTGGGCCCAAAGCGGTCCCGGAAGGACGCAAACACCCCGTCGACAAACTCCCGGCTCCCCAACGCCGCCCCGTCAGCAAAATACCGCACCCGGCACCGTACGTATTCCGCCGGCGACACCACTCCCTTGGCCCGAATCACCTTCAGGACCGCCTCCCTCCGGAAACCCCGGCGCAACGGTCGCCCCTGTTCATCGGTGCCCTCCTTCTCCTCCCCCTGACCGAAAAGACGCCAGCGGTACAGTTCCAGAGCCTGAGCGCCCCTGATCTCCTTGCCGGCCATGGCGGCGGCAATCAGTCGCAGGCCCTCCCGGGACCGCTTCCGCCCCGCCATCGCCTCGGCATATCCGCACCACCGGTAGGCCGACGGTTCCTCCACCAACCCCGCCCGCACCGGATTCAGATCGATGTACGCCGCCATCGTGATCAGTGCCTCCCCCGCGCCCTCCACCAGAATGCTCTTGAAGCGTTCCTCCCACAGCGTGCCCTTGCGTTCCCGGGTCCGATTGAACCAGCTGCTGAAGCGCTGTTTGAGCAGCTTCATGAATTCGCTGACATCCCACATCCGCCGGAAGAATCCCTCCAGATACTCCGCTTCGCCCCGGGCATCCCCGGCGGCCCGGAACATTTCGATCATCTGTTCGGCCTTGGCGGCGGTGATCGCGGCGCTGGAGAGGGCCTTGAGCTTCTCCAGCAACTCCTCGGCGGTGGGACGGACGGCGGGAGGCGGCGGGACTTCCACCAGCACGTGGAAGTGGTTGGACATAACGCAGTAGGTCAGGACCCGGACGCCACAGAACTGCTCGTATTCGCGCAGGAAACGCACGAACTGCTCCTTCTCGGCGTCGCCGAAGAGGAACTCCCGGTTCACCACCCGGGAAAGGCAATTGTAATACACTAGTTTCTAATGAAATGATGTCTTAGTTCTGGTATGACTCATGGGTGAATCATTTCGCGGATCAGTGAAAATGGCAAACCATTTTCACATAACTCACCTGTCCCTTTTAAATGTCCCCGGGATTGAATGGGCTCGACACCGCACGTAATAATCAGTCGAAATGGCAAAAAACGCCAAGTTTTTGGCAAAAAGCGCGAGGCAGCAGTTCGTTAGCATGGTAATTTAAAAACAAAATCTACGAACTTATCGCAGTACAGGTTATGCGACGGGATCGCCACCAAACTGGGCGGCTAGGTCCCAGGCTCGCATTTAGTAAATCAATCACAAATCCATCCGCCGCAAGCGGTCTGGACAACAGAGAAAGAAGCAAGTCTATGAACCATCATAAAAATACGAACATGAACCGGACGATTGGTGTGGCAGCAGCACTTGTGGTGCTGGCGGGCAATACCGCCCTTGCTGGTGGTCACCATGCCGGACCGAAAGTGGTCCCAATCAACTCAAAATACCACGGAAAGTCCTACGAAGAATGGGGTGGTTCGTGGTGGAAATGGTTCATGGAGCAACCGGTGGTGAGCACTTCCGGGGTAACCCATCCTGGAATCGACGCGCCGACCTTTGATGTCAACGAGGGACAGCACGGGAGCGTCTGGTTTCTGGCCGCTACCTTCGGCGCGGACCGCACTTGCACGATACCGGCTGGAAAGTCCCTGTTCATCGCCACACTCAACGCGGAATGCTCGAACCTTGAGGATCCGCCCTTCTTCGGTGGGACTTCGGTTCAGCGCCATAACTGCGCAAGCGACTTCGCCGACCTGATTGATCCTTTGAGCCTCTTTTTTACCATCAACGGCGATCCGGTAGATCTGGCGGACTTCCGGGCCGCATCACCCGACATCAAATTCAACGCTCCTACCCCTTGGATATACGGCGCCACAGGCGGAAGGGGCCGGTCTAGCGGTGACGGGTACTACATCCTGTTGGAACCCCTGCCTCCGGGCCACTACGACATCAGTTTCGGTGGTGTCTTCGGCGGCCCTCCTGCGCTGACTCAGACCTATCACCTCACTGTCTCGGCCCATGGTGACGGCGACAACGACTAGGAAGGGGGAAGATAGACGGAGGGGCGTGGGGCTTCGCCCGCCCCCCTCAAGCTGATCCGCCAGAATGGCTCGCCTGTCCCTTTAAAGATGTCGAAAGAGTCCGAGGCCGCGCCGTGCCGGTGCCGGCTGATGCTCCAAGTTTCGACGAAGCGATCGGCCGGCGGCCGTTGCGTCTTCCCACCGATCAGCATCGCAGGTCGGCGCTCCCTTTGACCTGAAACTTCAGCCCGACGCGACCCTCGCTTTCCGCGGAGCGCCCAGAAAGCAAATTCCTATCAGTAAGCAAATTCCTATCAGTAATTCCTATCAGTAACTAAGTGACGCTCAGTTGGTGACGCCAGGTCAGTGATCTCACAGCGTAGGCCAAACACCTTCGCAGGCCGGCCACCGACTTACGTCGGCGGCTACTCTCGTCCCTCGCGTCCTCGTCCGAAATCGCATCCAGAGCCCAAATCTTCGCCCCGATAAATGCAGCGACTGGTGCAAGTCTCCGCTACGACCACTTCGGGCAGCAGCGGTAGCGCCGGCTTCCAAAACTAAGTGCCACTCAGTTAGAAACCTTTAGGCATTCGGCGATCCAAGCTGACTCTTGGCCACGAAAAGCTCCTTGCCCCACCGAGTTTTCCGGAGTAAACAGAACTGAAGTGAACGAAACCGCGAAAGCAAATCTCCCGTTTCTGCGGAACGTCGAAAACCAAATTCTATTAGTAGTTGATCGTCGAAAAATGAAGACTTAGATGTAGTCAAGACCGCAGCAACACTCAACCCAACACCATACGTTAAATTATGATTATGAATAAGTCCTGGAAACAAGACCTCATCACGCTATTATTGTTGGCTGCGACCGCGACGGTCGCGCAGGCCCAAGACCGCCAGAGCCCCGTCGATTTCAACAAATCTGTCATCCAGCATGTCCGTAAACTGCCCAAGGTCACGGTGGACATGTCGTCCCACGTCGACCTGAGCGTGAAGAATACCTGGAACCCGGCGGACACGAGCCTTGGTGGCAATCCATTCCCCAAGGAATTCTGCACCGTCAAGGCCACGGTGCCCGCGAACTCGGGTTCGGTGACCGTCGACGGCCGAACCTACAACCTGCTCCAGTTCCACTTCCACACGCCGTCCGAACATACGGTCGACGGGGAACACGCGCCGATGGAAGTCCACTTTGTCTGCCTGGACAGCACCAAGGCGCTGGGGCAGCCGGACTCGCTGCTGGTCGTGGGTGCCTGGATCGTGAAGGGCAAGAAGCCCAACCATGAGTTCAACAAGATCTTCGACGCCCTGCCGAGTCCCAACACCACAGTCGCGGTCGCCAATTTCGACCTCGCCGAAGTGTTCCCGTCGACCAGCAGTACGTTTCGCTACCCCGGTGGCCTGACGGCGCCGACCTACGTCGCCGGCTTCACCCCGACGATCCAGGAACAGATCGACAGCGACACTTTCCCGGAGATCGTCAACTGGGTGGTTTCCGATGAGCCCATCAAGCTGTCCGGTGGGCAGATCGAGGGCTTCCACGCACTGTTCGACGAGCCCGTGGGCAATTCCCGCGAGACGCAGGACATCGCCGGCCGCAAGGTCCTGCGCGACGGCGGCAAGCACTGAGTGCCTCCCCGATCCGCTTCCGGCACCTTCCCGAGGGGAAAACTAAGTGACGCTCAGTTGGTGACGCCAGGTTCTACGAGTCCCAGAACGTCGGTTGAGGACTCGCGGGGACTCGCAGGGACTCGCGGGGACTCGCAGGGACTCGCGGGGACTCGCGGGGACTCGCGGAGCTCGTCCTTCCGACGAGATTAAATGACCCGTCCCTTTGATCTCACAGCGTAGGCCAAACACCCTCGCAGGCCGGCCACCGACTTACGTCGGCAGCTACGCCTCACTCACGTTCCAGTCAAACGCACCGAGGTTGCTTCCGAACAGCAAATCATCCGGGACGCAACGATATCCGGGCGAGCCGCTATCGCTGCTCCGAAGCCTGTCGAGCCAGAAGAACTGCCCGACTCCGTTATGTCCGCAATCGAGGAAGCGGTTAGTGACCTAGTGAACAGCGACCCAGTATCGGAGGGAATCGCGTCATCCAACGCAACCGGATGGGGGTTGGATGTGTTCGAGGTGACTGACGTGAAGCCCGAAAACGGTAGCCTCAAGGCGCACGTCTCGTTTTCGTTCACTGGCGAACAGGATGACGACAAGCCGTGGTGCGGCACTCAAATCGACGGCGAATGCGTTGCGACGATTGATGAGAAGAGGCAAGTGACCCTTTCAAACATCACTGCTGAACGCGACCTCGGAGAAGAAGACGAATCGCCCGACGAACCGGCTGACGAACCGGCTGACGAACCGCCTGACGAACCGCCTGACGAACCGCCTGACGAACCGCCTGACGAACCGCCTGACGAGCCACCTGACGAACCGCCTGACGAGCCACCTGACGAGCCACCTGACGAGCCACCTGACGAGCCACCGCCTGGCGAACCACCGCCTGACGAGCCAAAATTGTCGTGATTCACGATGTGAAGGCATTGACGTTGCGCCCATCTTGGGTATGGCTCGTGGTCAACGGCTTCAAGGACATCGAGAACCGATCGTGGGCCACACGGCTGCGTGGGCGCATCTGGATTCACGCCAGCAGTAGCCAGGTCACTCGCGCCGAATACGAAAACTTCGTCGCCATCTGCCGTTACCGGCGCATCAAGAAATTCCCGGCTCGTGAGGCTTTCCACACCGGCGGCATCGTGAGCAGCGTGGAGATTGTGGACTGCGTTACGAAGTCCCGGTCGTATTGGTTCGGCGGTGAGCATGGCTTCGTGCTCAAGCACCCCCGGTGGACGCGGTTCAAGCCGATGAAAGGGAAGCTAGGTTTCTTCAAGGTAGCACCGCGAGGGACGTGAGCGGATTGCCAGCTAAACAAAAGGATCCATCTCCCGACTGCGTCCCCAGATCAATCCCCCTGTCCAGCCGGAGCCAGAGAGAGGGATCAATCCAGGGACAAAGGACCATCAGTTCCGCCAGGTATCCGTCTTTTCTTGAGCCAGAGTAAACGCCCGGGCTTTGATCCGGTAGTTGTCGCCGAACCAGAGGGAGTTGAGGCGTTGTCCGGGGTTTTGCTTGGTCTTCCGGTGATCCAACCATTCGGTCACACCATTGAAGGCCGCCCAGAGGGAGCCAGTGACTCCGGAGAGTCGATTGCCCCGGCCTTGGTCGAAGAAGTATTCCGACCAGGATCGGGCCTTCTTCACCCGGTTCACCGCGGCTTCATCCACCGGATCTGCATCCGGGAACACCTGGGTGAGGTATTCCTTCAGGCGTTCCCGATTGATGGCAACTCTGGTCATCGCCTGCAGGGCGGTTTCGGTGGTGTCGTAGCGCTGGCGGATCTGGGCCAGCAATTGTCCCGCTCCCCGGAGGCGTTGTTTTACGTCCGGAGTGTGGACGAAGCGGAAGGTTTCTCCGCCGTACAAGGCCAGGGTCAGGGTGTTCTGACAAACGACCCGGACGCTCGTGAACTTGATTTGAACGCTGCCCTTGCCGTCATGGCTGTTGGCGAGGAGCACGTATTTGTCAGCGACATCGTCGCCCGTGATGCGCATCTGTTCCGGGAGCTTGGCCAGGAGCCAGATGCGTTCGCCGTTGCCCAAGGCTCCGGCCGTGTGATAGATCGCCGCCTTCTCCCCCACAATCGGGTCAAAGAAGGCGAAGGCTTCCCGGTTCTGGAGCGGAGTGTAGTCCTTGCTGACCACCCCCAGCACGGGTGATTGGGATTCCTGCCGGATGACGGCGTAGGTGTCGGGTACGACGAGGCGATTGCCCTCGACGTTCGCGTAGACCGGAGTCTTGGTGACCTGCCAGTCGAGCTGCGCCGCCTGGATGGCTTCCTGAGCGGTGGCAGGTTGATGGAGACGTGTGCCCAGACCGTGCCAGGGAGTTTCCTCCACGTAGAACATGGCAGCGAGGCCGTTTCGGATCATGAGGTTGTGTGACATGGGATATTTTAGGGATGAGAGTTCAAGGACGACGATTCCGGTCGTTGGGAGTGGTGATCAGTTGGTAGATGTAAATGGCACCGGCACCGATCAGGCCGATGACCACGTAGTCGCCAATGGCGTAGAGAAGCAGCACGACAAAGGTGCCGCCGAAGGCGTAGACCATGAGTTTGGTTTGTTCTGCCATCAGAGTTCTTGCAGGGGGTTGTGGTTTGTGGGGGGAAAGGGAAAGAGCCAGCCCCGCAGACATGCGCAGGACTGGCTCCCAGAGGGTTGTTGGATCAGGCGTCGTCGTCGTCTGAAGCCTTGAACTTCAGCTGACGCGTGCCGCATTCACCCGGCGTGATGTCTGTACGAAGGCCGAGGTAAACCGGCTGGAACAGGACTCCACTCTCGGGGAAGGCGTAGAGATAACGGATCTCCACCACGTCACCGGGTTGGGGCACCGGTTGATTGGCAGGGATCGTGACATTGCCGGCAGATTGCCAGCCTTTCTCGCCCCGCAATTGCAAGGCGACGCTGCGCTGCGCATTGATGCGCGTGACCAAGGCCGAGAGGCTGGCCGTGAACTTGTGCTTCAATGCCGGACCGCCGGTGTTGGGGCGACCCGTGGAGTAATGGGCATCCAGCCGTTTGAAGACGACACCTTCCCGGCCGCTGGCCTGGAACTCTGCGAAGCGCTGTCGCTTGTATTCTGACCCGAAGGCCGTGTTCACCGGTTGCAGGGACTCCTTGCGCAAGGGTCCAATCAGGTTCACCAGCGAGGAAAGCCGTTCAATGAGCGGCTTGGTTCGAAGGTCCTGACCGCCCAGTTCGAGCAAGTCGAAGGCGTGGAACCGGTCACCGACGGCTTCGCCATCCAGAGTGACATCCACCGGCAGTTGCGTGAGGTCAGTGACCCATTGCTGGGGCAAGCCAATGGGCAAACCGCGACGATTGAAGCCGATGATCGCTGGCCCGATCTTTTGGATCAGAACCCGGCGACCATCGAACTTCTCCTGCAAGCCCCAGTCCTGGCTGGCGATGAGCGCATCAATCTCGCCAAGGTCGACGGGATTGAGCAGTTGAGGGAGCAGCCGGGGACCGCGAACTTCACTGGATTGGTAGCGGCTACCGGATTGGCCCGGGGTGTAGCCCTTGGCCATCTTTTCGCGCACCAGACGGTCGAAGACGGCCAATGCGCTGGCGGCATCGACCGGAGTGCGGGTCTTGCTGCCGGTGGTAAAGGTCGATCCACGGCGACCGTAGGCGACATTGACGACAAAGCCTTCGCCAACGGGTTCAATGCTGGCTTGGTAAACTTTGTCGGAGTTTCCTTGGCGATAATACAGGGTGAGATGTTGCGTGGGAGAGGTGGGTGGCATGAGGTGGGGAGTTGAAAGCAAAAGGGCCGCCCCATGCAGGTGCACAGGACGGCCCGGGAGTTGAGGTGGCAGGCTACGTGGTGAAGTAGCCCAAGGTTCGGAGCGACGTGAACGTGCTGCCGACGATGAGGTGATCCAGGATCTCGATCTTGAGCAGTTGACCTGCCCGGACGAGTTCACGGGTCACCCGAATATCCGCCTCGCTGGGGGTGGGATCGAGCGAGGGATGATTGTGCGCGAGGATCAAGGCACTACCGGCCGCCACAATGACGGGTCGGAAGACCTCACGGGCATGGACATTGACGGAGTCCAGCGTGCCCACAGCAACCAGGGCATGACCGATAATCCGGCGCCGGGTATTGAGCACCAGTACAACGAACGATTCCTTGGCCGGATCATACCAATTGTAGCGCTTCGCGGTAATTCGAGGAGTGATTCCCAAATTTGTTCGTGGTGAAAGTGGGAGTGATGTCGCAATGGTCCGTGGGAGCAGTTGCAAATAGGTCCGTAGATTCACCGGAAGTGCGTGGGA
>CANIZL010000128.1 GCA_947471985.1 Verrucomicrobiota bacterium
CCCCTGGCTTCGGCGTGAGATCCGTTCCAACACTTCCTTCGGAACCCAACGCCCGCTGATTCGAACAGCTCCATGCATCCGGCCAGCATCATTGAAAGAATCCCGCGCGTCTAGCCTCAAGATTTGTGGGTAAGGGTGAGAGTCCTCTGCCGCTTTGGATTTAGACCTGCGAGCCGAATGAACGCCGAAATTATCAGCGGGGCGGGCGTTGCAGTTTTTGGGTGCGCCGAGTCGCCGTCCACACCGCATTGAAAAGCGGTGGAGGACAACCGCAGTCCAGGACGCTATCGCGAGTTCTCACGCGGCGGGTGGGGGCCGGGAGGTTTTGGACTGCGGCAGTCTTCGGCCGCTTTGGATTTGGATTTGCGAGCCGAGTGGACGCCGAAATTATCAGCGGGGCGGGCGTTGCGGTTTTTGGGTGCGCCGTGCGGCTGGGCATGTCGCATTCCAAAGCGGTAAGGGACAACCGCAGTCCAGGATGCTATCGCGACTTCTCACGCGGCGGGTGGGGGCCGGGAGGTTTTGGGCTGCGGCAGTCTTCGGCCGCTTTGGATTTTGACGTGCGAGCCGAATGAATACTGAAATCACCAGCGGGCGCGGGTTGCTGTTTTGGGTGCGCATTGCGGCTGGGCATGCCGCATTCCAAAGCGGTAGAGGACAACCGCAGTCCACGACGCTATCGCGAGTTCTCACGCGGCGGGTGGGGGCCGCCCAGGAAACAGAACCTACGAGCCGAACGGGCGCCGCTAGGGCAATTCAAGGCGCGGGGTTCGCTTCCTGTCGCCGGAATTCCTCGAGCGCCGCGCGGAGTTCCCCAGGGGAATGGCGTTGGCGGATCTCGGCCATTTTCTTGCCGGCCAGGACGTCGCAGCGCTCGTTCAGGGCGTGACCAGCGTGGCCCTTCAACCAGCGCCAATCGATCTGGTGCCGGGTCGCCAGGGTATCGAGTTGCTGCCAGAGATCCTTATTTTTGACCGGATCCTTGGTCTTGGTGCGCCAACCGTTGCGCTTCCATCCTTTGACCCACGCCGTGATGCCCTGTCGCAAATATTCGGAGTCGGTATGGAACTCAATCCGGCACGGCTGATTCAATGCCTGAAGCGCATGGATCGCGGCGGAGAGTTCCATGCGATTATTGGTCGTGGCGAGTTCGCCACCCGAGAGTTCGAGTTTCTGTCGGCCGTACTCTAAAACGCACGCCCAGGCGCCCGGCCCCGGGTTCCCCTGACACCCGCCGTCCGTGTGGACCACCACCCGCTTGAGCGCGACTTCACCGGCAGCCGAAGCGGGAGCCGGGGCGGGGGCCTTCAGCGGTGCGTCAATACTCACGCGACCAATTCGGTGCCCACCCCGGCATCCGTGAAGATCTCGAGCAGGAGGGAATGCGGGACGCGGCCGTCGATGAACTGGACTTTCTCCACCCCCGCCCGCACGGCGGTGACAGCGCTGTCGACCTTCGGGATCATGCCCTTGTCGACAACCCCGGCCTGTTTTAAAGCGGGGACTTCGCTGACATCGAGATGCGTGATGAGAGTGGAGGGATCGCGGTAATCCCGCAGGAGGCCCGGCACATCACTCATGAAAACAAGACGGGTCGCTTTCAGGGCGATGGCCGCCATCGCCGCGGCGACGTCGGCGTTGCAGTTGTAAATCTTGCCGTCCGTTCCGCGCGCGGTGGGGCTGATCACCGGCGTGCAGCCATTGGCCAGGGCGGCCAGCAAGGGCCCGGTGTTGACCGCCGTGACTTCGCCCACGTAGCCGATGTCCAGCTTCTGTCCGGGATTCTCCTTGTCGTCGAGCCAGAGCTTGCGGCAGGTGAAAATGTCCGAGCCCGCGAAGCCCTGGGCGACGCCCCCCAAGCGCCGCATCGCAGCCACCACCTCGGGATTGATTTCCCGACTCAGCACCTGCTCGACGACCGCGGCGGTCGCTTCGTCCGTGACCCGCTGGCCCTGAATGAACTTCGCCACCAGTCCCGCTTTTTCCATGGCGCGGGTGATGGCCTTGCCGCCGCCATGGACGACCACGGGATTGATTTCCACCGCTTCCAGAAACACCACGTCCCGCGCCACACCTTCGCGCACGGCTGGGTCTGGAGAGTCCATGAACGAGCCGCCGTATTTAACCACGAAGGTTGCGCCGTTGAACTTCTGCATGTACGGCAGCGCCTCGAGCAGGGTGGCCGCCTTGGAGATGAGGGATTGCATGGAGCCGTTGGAATCGCAGTGAATACCGTTCAGTTCAACCGCCGAGGGTGGTGGGATCCGTCACGTCGCCCTTGTTGAATTCCACGTATTCCTCCGTGAGATCCGCCGCGTACATGAGCGCCTCTGACCGGCCGAGATTCAGTCGGATGTGGAGATCGAACTCCTTCGGCGCGGCCGCCGCACACAAGGCCTTGAAGGTGGCCTTCGTGGGCTGTCCGCGGCGCAGGCTCCAGAGGACCTTGCGCGAACCGGGGGCGCTGTAGCCGATGTCCACGCGGTCTTCCGCCACGGTCGCGGCGCTGTAGCCGAGGGCGTCGATGATCCGACCCCAATTCGGATCGCCACCGTGCCAGCTGGTTTTCACCAGGGCGCTGTTGGCCACAGCCCGCGCGGCGGCGTCGGCATCGGCGAAGGTCTTGGCTCCGCTGACGCGCACGGTGACCATGCGGGTCACGCCTTCGCCATCGCGAACGATCATCTGCGCCAGAGTGAGGCAGACGTGCTGCAAGGCGGCGGCAAAGGTCGCGTAATCGCGGTGCTTGGTGGAGGTGATTCGCGTATTGCCAGCGAGACCATTCGCGAGGACAAGCACGGTGTCGTTGGTGCTCATGTCGCCATCGACCGTGATCCGATTGAAGCTGGTGGCGACGGCATCCCGCAGTGCGGCCTGGAGCACCCGCGCCTCGACGGCGGCGTCGGTGGTGATGAACCCGAGCATGGTGGCGTGGAGGCCGGTGGGGATGCCGGGCGTGTTGCCGGCGGGGGCGGCGGGCGGACGGGCGCCGGTGGCGCTCATGCCGGGCTGGATCATGCCGGCGCCCTTGCACATGCCGCCGAGTCGGACGGTTTGCCCGCCAAGTTTGAATTCGATGGCGATCTGTTTGGGCCGGGTGTCGCTGGTCATGATGGCCTCGGCGGCGTGGGCCGCGTGTTCCGGGGTGGAACCGAGCACCTCGGTGGCGGCCTGGATGCCGGCGAGGACGTTCTCCATGGGCATCTGGACGCCGATGCGGCCGGTGGAGCCGACGAGCACGCGGCCGGTGGAGAGCCCGAGGGCGGCCTCGGTGGCGGCGGTCATTGCGAGGGCGTTTTTGAGGCCGAGCCGGCCGGTGCAGGCGTTGGCGTTGCCGGAGTTCACGACGACGGCCTGGGCCATTCCTTTCGCGACGCGGGCCACGCAAACTTTCACGGGAGCGGCGCACACCTGATTGGTGGTGAACAGGCCGGCGACGGCGGCGGGCACCTCGCTGACCAGCAGGGTCAGATCGCGTTTTTTGCCCTTGTTGGAGCCCTTGCCGGTGCCGAGGCGTTTGATGTCACAGAACACGCCGCCGGTGAGAAACCCTTGGGCGGCGACCACGGCGCCCGGGACTTCCTTAAACTTCAATTTCATTTCGTGCGCCGGAATTAGGCGCAATCGGGGCGGGGAACAACTAAGAGCCAGCCGGAAAATGGAGGGCCGTCTGGCCGATTGGGTGTCGACGTCAGATCAAGCCTGCTCCCCCCGATGTCCCCGGCGGATGCCTCGAAACAATCTGACTCGCCAGCGCGTATCAGGCCGGCGTTCTCAACTGGGGCAATCTTGAAGGGAGAACTGCGGCAAAAACATAGTGCTGAGCCACGATGCACGCCGCACCCGGCAGGCAGCGTTGCGCGGACCGGGCTGGTCTGCCTAGCGTGCGGCGGGATGCACTTACCGTGATATGAACCGGCCGGACGGCAAGCGACGCTTCGCGCGCAACGCAGCGATGGCGGCCACCCTGCTGGCGATGTGGGGGGCGCTGGCGCTGTTGTTTGCCGCGCCCCTCGCGTTGACCAGTCAGGTCTCCTGGCGCCAGGCGGTGAGCTTTGGTGCGTCTTTTTGGGCGCTTTGGCTGGTCTTTCTGCCGGCCGCGGCGTGGCTCGCTTTCCGTTTTCCCATCGAACGGAAAAACCTCTTCCGGAACGTCGCACTGCATGTGCTGGCCTGTCTCCTGATCGTGCGCGCCAATCGTTCGGCCTCGCTCCTGATCCCCCGACTCACCGCGGAGCCGCAGAATTCCGAGCTGCCCGGGCGAGTGACATCGGCGAGACCGGGCCGCCCGGGGCCACCCGGCGCGTTCGGTGTGTTGATTGGCTTCCGCGCCGCCCTGGACGTTTTGGTGTATTGGTCGTTGGTGGGTGTAGGCCAGGCGATCCTCAATTTTCGCAGCTCGCAGGAGCGGGAGCGGCGGGCGGTCGAATTGGAGGCCCGGCTCACGCGCGCCCAACTGCAGGCGCTGCGGATGCAGATCAATCCGCATTTTCTTTTCAACACCCTCAACTCGATCACCGCGTTGGTGTACGTCGATCCGCGAGCGGCGGATGAGATGCTGGGCGACTTGAGCGGGTTGCTGCGCCGCTCGCTGGATTCGATGGAGGCCCAGGAGATTCCCCTGGGGCAGGAACTCGATTTTATCGGGGGCTATATCCGGATTGAACAGAAGCGCTTTGGCGAACGGCTGCGGGTGGAACTGAACGTTCCCACCGAACTTCGGAAAGCCCTCGTTCCCGCGCTCCTGTTGCAACCTCTGGTGGAAAACGCGATTCGCCACGGCATCGAACCGCGGCGCGGGCCGGGTCTGATCTTGATCGAGGCCAAGCAGGAGAATCAGCGTCTGCACCTGATGGTCTGCGACGACGGCCGAGGATTGGCGGGTGCCGAATTGAACCCTTCCGGGCGACCCGGCATCGGGCTGGCCAACACCCAGGCGCGCTTGCTGGGACTGTATGGGTCGAACCAAAGTTTCTCGTTCGTTCGGGCGGAACCCCAAGGATGCCGGGTCGATATCCAGCTCCCGCTTCATTGGGAACCGGTGCCGGTTGCCGCCGTCGCGAACGAACCGGTTGTATGAAAATACGAGTGCTCATCGTGGATGACGAAGCGTTGGCGCGGCAGCGGATTCGTCTGCTCCTGGCGGAGGAACCGGACGTGGAAGTCCTCGGCGAATGCGCCGATGGCTTCGAGGCGGTGGATCAAATCGAGGCCACGCGGCCGGACCTGATCTTTCTCGACGTGCAGATGCCCGACCGGGACGGCTTCGAGGTATTGCGCCGCGTTCCGCCGCCCTTGCTGTCCGTCGTGATTTTCACCACGGCGTCGGATCAGCACGCGCTGCGGGCGTTCGAGGTGCATGCGTTGGATTATCTCCTGAAGCCGTTCAAACCCGCCCGCTTCCAGGAGGCGGTCCAGCGGGCGCGGGATCTCCTGGCCAATAAACAGGCCGGCGTCGCCGCTCGCGGGCTGTTGGCGCTCCTGGGTCAGCCGCCGTCGGCACCGACCGGTCAGCTTACGCGCCTGGCTGTCAAATCGCCGGGCAAGGTGACCTTTGTGGAGCTGGACCAGATCCAGACTATCGAGGCCGCCGGAAAATACGCGGTGGTGCACGTCGGCAAGGAGAACCATGTTCTGCGGGAAACCATGGGTTCGCTGGAGGCCAATCTCCCCGCGCAACGATTCCTCCGCATCAGCCGCTCGGTGATCGTCAACCTGGATCAAATTCAGGAGCTGCAACCCACGCTCAAGGGCGAGAACCGGGTGGTGCTAAAGAACGGCAAGAGTTATCCGGCGACGCGCCCGATCCGCGAAATTCAGCAACGGCTGGAATTCCGGTAGCGCCCTTGGCCGGTGCGGGATTTCCTTCGGCACTTGGCCCTGGCTGGGGGAAGGTTCATTCCGGTGCCTGAGGGTTTCGCACCGGAATTCCCCGCCTTCGTGCCAAATCGAAGGCGAACTCCGGGATTCTGCGCATACTGCCGGCCGAGAATGACGGGACAACCGCCAACAAAAAACACCGCACAATGAAAGCAAAACCTCTATTTCTGGCACTCCTCGCCGTCCTCGCCGTCGGTGGACTGTGGTTCGCCCGGGACGCTTGGCGCACGCGCCAACCACCGGCGGCCGTGGACCTGCCGGATGCGATCCCCGGCAGTCTCCCGAAAGCCGGCAACCCGCTCCAGCCGCCCAATCCGAATCGGAAGTTTGAGAAATTGACACCGGAACAACGGGTCCAGCTCGCGAGGAAGGGGCCCATCGGAGGATGAGCACGAACCGCCCAACCCGATGATCCCACTTCTCCTCCAAGGAAGTTCCTGGCTTATGAAAACACCTTCTCCTGAAGCGACCTCCACGCGCCACTCGTCCGTCCCCCAGCGTCCTGATCTCGCCTTCACTCTCGTCGAGTTGCTGGTCGTCATCGCCATCATTGCGATCCTCGCGGCCCTGCTGTTGCCCGCCGTGGGCGGAACCAAAGCCAAAGCCTACAACGCGGCGTGCGTGAACAATCTTCGGCAGCTGGGGATCGCCACCCGGGTTTACGCCGACGAAAATCATGAGCGTTTGCCGAGTGCGGAGATCCTTCCGACGCAACCGATCGATCCCCAAAATCCGTTGCCACGCATCTGCGATGTCCTGGCGCGGTACGCGGGCAAAGCCGCGGGAACGAATCAAAACAGCGCCACCGTTTTTAAGTGTCCGGCCGACACGCGCGGTCGCTTCGCCGCTGAAGGTTCGAGCTACGAATGGAATATCGACCTGAACGGGCGTCGCATGGATGAAACCCGCACCGACACCGCCTTCCTGCTTATCCAAAAGGGGAACCTGGCTGGCGGAGTGACGAACTTTTTGGTGACGATTCCGCCCGGCGCCACGCCACTCCTGCTCGATTACGACGACGTTCATCCGCGATCGCCCCAACACGGCAAGAATGTCGTCTATATGGACGGCCACGTTGCCCCGTTGTCCTCCACGGGCATCGTGTCCGAGTAATCGCCGACGGGGTTGTGTCGGGAAGCCACCCTCAGAGATTCCACGCTCGGATGCGATCGAGGTCCTCGAAAGCGGCCTCGGCGGCGCGGATCTCGGTGGCGCGACACGCACCTTCACCACCGCTCGTTGCGCCGGCGCCCCAACCATACCAGAGGCGCAGGCCGGTCTGCTCCAGCCACTGATAAACGGTGGCATCGGGAGCAAAGGCGTACTTTTTCGCCAGCGCGCAAAGGCAACCGGCCGCATGGTACTCCGATCCGACCGGGCGATCTGCTGCATTGAGAATAGTCCGGAGTTGCTCTTCGGCTTCATCGAAGCACCGGCGCCCGGCCAGCGCGTGGACACGGTGCAGGGCTTCCGCAAAGCGGTTGCCGGAATGAATCAAGGTCGGACTAACCGGTGGCAGTTCCGGCGGATCCAGGGGCACATAACCGTAGTTGGGTATGAACCGATGCCCGGGGCGGCCCGGGTCCACGTAGGCGTCCAGTGCGAAGTACTCCTTCATGCGACCATTGCCGGGGCCGGTGCGACTGGTCAGGCTGAAGTACAACGTTTCCCGGGCGGCCTCCCGTTGCCATTGGAGCAGGATCTCGCGGGTCGCGTAATCGAGTTCCAGTGCGAGAATAACTCCCTCCTCGCCGGCCCGGTGCACGGCGGCGCGCGCATCGGTGAAGTCCTGGAGGACGCGGACTCGTTGGTGGACACTGAGGTGATCGACAGAACAGGCCATGGGATTGGGTGAAAAAATTATTCGGTGAGCCAACGCAGCGCGGGAGGGGCGCTCCACATCACGGGTTGCCAGGTCCAGCCGGACTCGGTGAGGGCCTTGATGATCGGGCTCTTCAATTCCTGGAGATTGAAGGTGTAGGCGGCGGAGAGTTCGCCGGTGGGCCGGCCATTCGAGCCGAGCTGAACGCCCACCACCCGCTGGTGCTCGAGCTGGAAGAACTGCATGCCCGTCGCCGCCTGCCATTGGAAGCGCATGCCGCCCAGTCCGGCGGAGGTGTCCAACGCGCTCCAGTATTCCCGCACCCGCGCTTTGTGGGCGTCGGCGTCGAGGTCCAGCACCAGCTTGTGGGTGCGGCGCATCCCGTGCAGTCGCATCAGGTCGAACCACCGGGCGTCGAAGTAGCGCCAGGTGATCTCCAGGGATTTGCCGTCGTCGCCGGTCTTCACCGCCACCGGGGTGGTGGATTGATTCACCGCCAGCACGCGTGCGCGGACCGTGGCAATATCCGCGGCCGGCGTGGGTGCGGGTGCCACCCGGGTGGCCCAGGCCGAAGCCTTGAAGAACCAGCCCACGGCCAGGAGCACATTGATGACGAGGAAGACCGTCATCACGGGAACGTTTTGGGTCAATCGCGTGGAGACCTGGGTTTGGGAAATCCCGGACGTGTTTTCGGCGTTGCCGGCTTTCGGGTCCAGGGGACCGAGGGCGCGGGTACGCTGGGCCACGACGACCTCGCGGGTGGGACCGGTCCAGGCATAGAGTTCGCTGCCGGCGGTGACGACGTGGTTCCATTCCCCCTGTCCCTGATTGCGCCGGGCGGTCCAACCCGTGTCGTCGCTGCCGGTGGCTTGCGCGAATTGGAAGAAGGTTCCATAGCGATTCAAGGCGGCGGCCGCGGCCGCGGTGGTTTCGAAGCGCGCGGCGAGGGCGGATTCTCCGGCGGCGCTGAAGGAAAGCTTCGCGTCCGTGGCGTCGCCCAGAATGGTGGCGAGTCCGCGCCGGGCATCCGTGATCAAGGACGGATCCGCGCCCGGGCCAAATATCTGTTCCCAGGCGACCGGCTGGATCCCGGCTGCGCGATGGATCTCCGGAGTCGGGGCGGCTGGCGGGGAACCGGCGTGTGCTGTGACGGCGCGCCGATGGGCCAGCGCGTCGAGCAGGTGCACGGCGCCCTGCGGTCCCCCGACGATCGCGAGGAAGCCGAAGAAGAAGACCAGCGGTTTCAGCGAAACTCCGGCCCGATGCATCAGGCTGCCCAGAAAAATTCCGAGGCCGGCGGAGATGAGCAGGAAGAATCCGATGCCTACGACGGCCGGATATTCGCGGAAGAGTTGGAGGAAACGATCCATGGAGCGGGGGGAGTTGCCGAGGACGAACTACCGTTGGAAGGCTGAAATCAGGGCCTGGACGAGACCCAAGACGAGCGAGACGATTAAGCCCAGTGCCAGGCCCAGCGGAACCGCGGACAGGACGGTGAGGGTCCAGCCGATGAACCGATGGGCCTGGAACCATCCGGCGAACTTAGGCGATTGCGCCTCCAAAATCAGGGCGCCCGTGATGCTATTGGCCAGCGAACCGAAAACGACGGACAAACTGAGTACGACGAACAGACCGACGTCCTGCCCCTTGGGACCGGAGCCCGGGGCGCCAAAGCCATCAACGATCCGCATCGCACAGGTCATTACCGCGACCAACAGGGCCACGTTGGTCCGTCCCAGCCAGAACCACGACTTGGCGCCGGGAACCAGGATGGTGGAATACGCCAACAGCACCGCGACCACCGGCAGTAACCAAATGCACCGCTCCAGGAGTTCCACGTCGTGCCTGCTATAGGAACTATGGCGGCGGCAGAAGACGAAGACGATGAGCGTGAGCAGTCCCATCACGACTTCGGGTCCGAGGACGAGATGGAGGGATCGATTCATGGGCGCGGCGTTTTCACCATCGGGTGCGGTTGGAGGCGGGCACGGTTGCCGGTCGGCCGCGGCGGCGTGGCTGGCGGTCGGTACTTAGGAACCCAACTCTGCATGGAAGGGAGATAGGGCGCCCCGGCGCGCTGGGTATCGGACCTCTGGCGGAGTCCAGCGGGCCGGGCGGGGGGATTTTCTCCGACCTTGGTCGGAGTTGAATCGGTTAAGGACCGGCGGTGGCGCGGATCCGAGAAAAGGTTACAACTGGGCCGATGACGGTTGCTGTCTTTGAGTTCGACGAGGATTTTCTGGTCGAAGCGTTTCGTTGTTACCGACGGCAGCATCCGGCGCGCTGGGTGTTTCTGGGGCTGAAGGTGGGGGCGATTCTGTTGGTGGCGGCAATCGGGTGCTGGGCGCTCTTCCGTGGGAACACGTTGCCCGGGGTGGTTTTTGTGAGCCTGAGTTTCCTGCTTTGCTTCGTGCATCGGGTGGATGACTGGTGGGTGCGGCGGGCCTTGCGGAAGTCACCCTATGCCGATGAAGTCCTCCGCGTGGAAATGGACGAGACCAGCTATCGGGTCACGTCGCCCAAGCAGGACGTGAAGTTGCAGTGGTCGGTGTTTACTCGGGTCGTGCATTTCCCGGACGGGGTCCTGATTTTCCAGGGGCCGCGGGTGTTTAATTGGATTCCCGTGACCGCCTTGGTCGCGCCGGCGGATCGTGCCGGACTCGAAACCCTCGTGCGGTCGAAGATCCGACCGCATCAAGTCATTGGGACGGTTGCCGGGGCGGGGGTGCCCGGCGGAAAGATTTGAAAGCTAGTTAGAAATGCCATTTTCCGGCCATGTCTTCCGCTAACGAATACTTGTGGTTTCTGAACACACTGGTCCGCGTCCGGGTTTCCCACACGGAGGGGCCGGACGGCCTCTCGGTGATCGAGCATCAGGCCCCGTGGGGCGATTCGCCGCCGCTCCATTGTCATCGCACCGAAGACGAATTTTTCCACATTCTGGAGGGCGAGTTCCTCTTTCAATTGGGCGACGCCCAGCAGCGCGTGGGTTCCGGGGCGATGCTGCTGGTGCCGCAGGGGGCGGTGCACAGTTACCGCGTGGAGTCGAAAACGGGCGGGCGGTTTGTGACGGTCACCCGGGGCGGTGATTTCGAGCGCTTTGTCCGGGCCATCAGCCGTCCCGCGGAGCGCGGCGAATTGCCGGTGCCCGCCGGGCCGCCCGGACCGGAGGCGATGGCGGCGCTCGTGGGCGTGGCCGGCGCTCACGGGATCGTCTTCATGGGCCCGCCCCTGCACTGAGCACCTCGCTCAGGCACCGGAAAACCTCCGGATGAATGGGTTCCTTGAACACGCCTGAATGGTGGGTGGGGATGGGAAATAGCGTGAGCGGACCTCGGGCCAACGCACCCCAGCCATTGGTGGGGTGGCGTTCCTCGCGGAGGCCTTCGTTCGGGCGCGCCTGCGTGGCTTGCAGCAGGATAACCGGGATCGCAATAGGACTGGGCCCCGGCTGGGAACTCGCGCAGGCCGCTTCGGTGGCCGACCAGAGTGCGGCGGATTCGGTCAAGGGCAACGCGGCCGGCAAGGTGCTTTGACGCACCGGCGAGGGAATGGTGCGGTGCCACCAGCCGAGGGCTTTGTTCCGCGCCAGTTCCCACAAGAAGCGTCGTCGGGTGCCCGGCGGGAGGGAGTGCAGGCGTTGTCGGAGAACGGGGCCCAGCTCCGTCCAGCGGCGACGACGGGCGGAACCCGGCACGATGCTGTCGAATAGCAGTACGAATTCCACGACCCGACCGGCGGCCGCCAATTCGCGGGCGACTTCCCAGGCCACGACCCCGCCCCAGGAATGTCCGCTCAGACACAACGGTCCGCGGGGAACGCGGGACTCGATTTGGGCGACCAAATCGGCGGCGATTTCCCGGACGTCCGGTGGAATCGCGCGGCGTCCGTCGACGCCGGGGAATTGCAGATCGTCGCAATACGGCCGCCGGGAACCGATCAACTCCGCGAGGCGGGCCGGGAAAACTTCAAATCCAAACCGACCGGGAATATGGAATAATGGGGTGCCAACTCCGACCCCGCGCAGGGACCGGGATTTTTCGGGGAGATCGGCCGTTGATGTTGCCGTGAGGTGAGCGGCCAGCGTCGCGGCCGTGGGGAAGTGGAAAATGTCCGCCACGCGCAGGCCGGTGCCCACCCGGCGTTCATATTCAGCGGCCAGACGCAGCGCGAGCAGCGAGTGGCCGCCGTGCGCAAAGAAGTCGCTGTGAATTCCGAGGTCGGGTTTTCCCAGCACCTCGGCCATCAATTCCGCCAGTTGGCGCTCCGCGGTGGTTCCCCTCAGTGAGGGAAACTCCCTCGCCGGCCCGGAGAGAATGGCAATCTGTTCCAGGACTTTCCGATCCACTTTTCCGTGCGGGGTCAGCGGCAAGTTGGGACGGAATTCGAACGAGGTTGGAATCAAGGCCCGCGGGAGCAACTCGGCGAGGTGTTGCCGAAGGGCGGCGAGGTCCACGGAGGACGCCTTGGTTGGGACGATTACGGCCGTCAGTTCCGTACGGCCCGGGGCGGGGCGGTGGGCCACCACGACGGCGCGCTCGACCGAGGGGTGCCGACACAGGGCGGCTTCAATCTCCGCCGGTTCCACGCGGTGTCCGTTGATTTTGAGTTGGGCATCCAGGCGGCCGAGGAATTCGAGGGTGCCGTCCTCCAGCCAACGACAGCGATCGCCGGTGCGGTACATGCGACCGCCAGGCACGGGCGAAAAGGGATCGGGAACGAAGCGTTTGCGGGTTTCTTCCGGCGCGTTTTGGTACTGCAAGGCCAGCGCGTCGCCCCCCAGATAGAGTTCACCGGCGAGGCCCGGCGGCAGCACTCCGCCGACGGGATCCAAAACATAGCAGCGGGTATTGGCAATCGGCCGACCCAGGGGAATCGACGAGCGGCCGGACGCGGCGACATCGCGGGGAATCGGGTAGGCCGTGGCAAAGGTTGTGGCCTCGGTGGGGCCGTACACGCTGATGAGGTCCGTGTCCGGCAGACACTCCAACGCCCGATGAATGTGCCGGGTTGAAAGCGCCTCGCCGCCCGTGAGCACGTACTTCATGGAGGCGAACAAGGTGGGGCGATCGTCGATGATCTGATTGAACCAACCGGTGGTGATAAACAGGCAATCAATGCGCTCCCGGCGCAGGACCGTTTCCAGTTCGGCCAGGTCCGGGTACGGGTGGGTGAAGACGGCCAACCGCGCGCCGTGCAGCAGGGCTCCCCACAGTTCGAAGTGCGTCGCATCGAACGCCACGGGAGCGAGCAGGAGAAAGCGGCGATCGGCGGACCAAGGGACGTAGTCGGTGCCGCAGACCAGTCGCACGATGGCCCGATGCGGCGTGACCACTCCCCGCGGTGTGCCACTGGAGCCGGAGGTGTAGAGGATGCAGGCGGGAGCGAGGGGTTCCACGTCCACGACTGGCGCGGTGACGGGAAAGTCGTTCGCCGACACCTGCAGGGCGGCGAGATCGAGCCGCTGAAGGGACCGGCCCGGGAGTGAATCGAGTGTCTCGGTCGGGTCGGAACCGAGGGAATCGGTCAGCACCCGTTTGAGGCCGGCGTCGTTCACCAGGATCGTCAGCCGGGCGGCGGGTGAGTCGGTGGGCAGGGGCACATAGACGCCGCCCGCCTTCAAAACGGCCAGCACCGCGACGACGTATCCAACGGATCGCGCGAGATAGAGCCCCACCGGTTCACCGGGCACGACCCCCGCGTGGATCAGTTGGTGCGCCAATTGATTGCTTCGCGATTGGAGTCCCCGATAGGTCAACGTGAGGGTGCCATCCGTGACGGCGACGGCCTCGGGTCGCCGACCGGCTTGAGCTTCGAAAAGCTGCGGCAGGCAGGCGTCCCGGGGATACGCCCGCTCGGTGGCATTCCATTCGGTGAGAAGCTGGTGAGCTTCCTTCGGCGACAGGAGGGGCAGGGCACCCAGTCGGCCGTCGGGCTGCTGACAGGTGGATTGGAGGAGATTGTGGTATGTCGTGGCGAGTCGCTGCACGGTGCCGGCTTCAAAAAGATCCCGACGATATTCCCAGCGGACGCGCAACGTTCCGGATTCCTCAAAGACCAGAACGGACAGATCAAAGTGGGCGGTTTCCAGCTCGACGTCGATGGGTTCCACCCTGAGACCCGGCAGGAGCAACGGTTGCCGGGGCATGTTTTGCAGCGTGAAAAGGAGGCCCGACAATGGGGTGCGACCGGGATCGCGTGGCGGGCGCAAGACTTCGATGAGGCGCTCGAAGGGCACCTCGGGATGGGAAAAGTCCGCGGTGATCGGCGGCCAGAACGTGCGGAGGAATTCCCGAAACTGGGGATTTCCTGACAGATCGCCTCGTAGGGCCAGGGTGTTGACGAAACAGCCCAGCGTTCGTTCCAACGAGGCGGTGGGTCGATTGGCGATGGCCGTGCAGACGGTGATGTCGGTCTGTCCGGTGAGCCGGTGGCAGAGAACCTGAAAAACGGCGAGGAGCAGCCCGTACATGCTGACCTGTTCCTCCCGGGCGAGCGCTTGGAGAGCGGTGACCGTGGAAGTTGGGATCAAGGAGACCACGTGTCCGCCCCGGGAGTCGAGCGTGGGCGGACGGGGATGATCCGTGGGGAAATCCAACACCGGCACGTCCGCCAGGCGTTGTTTCCAGTAGTTCAGCTGGTGTTCGATTCGGGGCGCGTTGGCGGGGTGTTGCTGCCAGTGCACGTAGTCCCCGAATTGAAATTCCACCGGGGGGAGCAATTCACCCCGGCCATCGGTCTTGGCGGCGTAGAGGGCGATTAATTCCTCGGTCAGCACCCATTTGGACCAGCGATCCGAAATGAGGTGATGCATCGTGACCAGCAGCACGTGTTCCGTCGGCTCCAACTGGAGCAGGTCGATCCGCCAGGCCGGCGATTGCGACAGGTCAAACGGTCGACGCGCCGCTTCGTGGAGCCAGCGCTTCAGTGCCGTAGCACGCTCCGCGTCCGTGAAGGGGCCGGCCGGTTCCACGCGGATGCGGGGCTCGTAGGAAGGGAGGATCACCTGTTCCGCGATTCCGTGCTGGCTCGGAAACACGGTGCGGAGAATTTCGTGCCGATCGGTGAGCTTTTGAAAACACCGGGTGAGGTGGGAGAGATCGAGAGTGCCGCGCAAGTGCAGCGCCCAGGGCAGGTGGTAGAGGCCGGTCCCGGAATGGCGCTGTTCCTCAAACCACAAGCGCTGCTGGGTGCTGGAAAGGGGCAGGGTGGTTGCGCTGGCGGGGCGCTGGTGGAGGTTCGTAGGGCCCGGCGCGGCGGTGCCATCGTGTTGCTGCGCCA
>CANIZL010000129.1 GCA_947471985.1 Verrucomicrobiota bacterium
ACAAATTGTCGGCGGCCCGGCTCGGGACACCCGACACCACCCGCTCGGAGGGACGTGCCTCGATCACCGCCGAAGCGACTTCCACGCGACGGGGACTTCCATTGCCCAGCACCCACGTGTCCTTGCTGCCGCCGCCGCTCTGCATGGAGACCACGGGATCCTCGGTGGTGCGGGCCACACGCGTCAGACCGCCGGGGAGCACCGCCAGTGAATCGCCGCCATTCGCGACGTAGGTACGCACCACAATGGAGCGAGTCTCCAGGCGCTGATCGGACCACACCGGGGCGTGCGACAAAACCACGCGTTCCTGGCCGATGAAATCCCGCGGCCGGGCGCGAATCATGGCCTTGAGTTTGTTGCGCTCCGCCTCACTCAGACGTCCCCCAAACCAGGGCTGATTCCGGGCGGCGCCGAAGGTTGGCTTGACCACCAGCTCATCGAGATGCTCCAGCACATAGCGCATCTCATCCGCCTGACCGCACCACCACGTGGCCACGGACGGCAACAGGAGTTCCTCATCGAAGAGGTGACGGCACAAGCCGGGGAGAAACGCGAGCAGCGCCGGGCTTTCCAACAAACCGGTGCCCAGGGCATTGGCCACCGTGACATGACCGGCTCGCGTCGCCTCCACCAAGCCGGCCACGCCGAGGAACGACTCACTGCGCAACTCCAACGGATCACAGAAGGAGTCGTCCACCCGCCGCAAAATGACGTCGACCGGTTGCAACCCCTCCAGGGTCTTGAGAAAAACGCGGCTGTCACGGACCGTCAGATCGGCACCCTCCACCAGGGGAAAACCCAGGTGCCGCGCCAGGTACGCGTGTTCGAAGTAGGTTTCGTTGTGCGGACCCGGTGTCAGCAGGACGACACTGGGGTTCTCCCGTCCCTGCGGCGCCAGCTTTAACAGCATCTCCCGCTGCAGACGAAAGAATCCGGCGAGCCGCTCCACGCGATGATCGCGCAGTTCATCCGGCAGCAGCCGGGAAATGACGGTGCGATTCTCCAACGCATAGCCCGCACCGCTGGGGGCCTGCGTGCGGTCCGATAACACCCACCAGTTCCCGTCCGCCGAGCGCGCCAGGTCGCAGGCGTGCAGGTGCAGATAGACATTCTTCGGCACTTCAATGCCGCGGCAGGGCCGCAGGAAGCCGGGATTCGCATACACCAACTCCGGAGGCAGAAAGCCGTCCCGCAGCAGGCGTTGGGAACCGCCGTAGCAATCGAGGAGAATCTCATTGAGCAGGCGTGACCGCTGACTCAATCCCGCCTCCACCCGCTTCCAATCATTGGCCGCGATCAGCAGCGGCACCAGATCCAACCCCCAGGGCCGGTCCATGCCCTGAGGATCCCCGTACACATTGTAGGTGACGTCATGCTCGCGGATCATCCGCCGGCCGCTTTCCCAGCGCGACGCCAGCTCGTGCGTTCCCAACTGATCCAGCGACGCCATGAAGGGTCGCCAATGGAGGCGCGGCGCCGTCGGCGTCGCCACCATCTCGTCAAAGACTCCGGGCACGGTGGGATAACTCTGAAACAGAGTCTCCCCCGGGGCGGGCGGGCCTTGTCGTTGCGACTGGCTCATGCGATTTCATCGTACGCTTCCGGTCATTCAACCCACCCGCAAATCCAAGGTGAAGGGAAACTCCCGATGCGGCGCCCCGGCGGGAATGCCGGCGGGGACCTGACTCGGGCCCTGGGTCGTGAACCGGGCCAGTCGTCGGCTCTCCGCCTCGTAGGCGTTCACCGGGAACGTGGCGTAGTGGCGTCCGCCCGGATGGGTCACGTGATAGCTGCAGCCGCCGAGACTGCGGTGGTTCCAGGTGTCCACCAGATTGAAGACCAACGGAGCATGCACGCCGATCGTCGGCTGCAGACATTCCGGCGGTTGCCACGCGCGATAGCGCACGCCGGCCACGGCCTCCCCATTGACCCCGGTGCCATGCAGCGGCACCCGGCGCCCGTTGACCGTCAAGGCAAAGCGATCCCCGATCAGCCCCTTGGCCTTCACCTGGAGTCGTTCCAACGAGCTATCCACATAACGTACCGTACCGCCGCCACCCGGTTCCTCGCCCAGCACGTGCCACGGTTCCAGCGCCGTCCGCAGTTCCACTTCCACATCGCGCTGAGTGAATTCACCGATGCGCGGAAAGCGGAACTCGAAGTGCGGGGCGAACCAATCGAATTCAAAAGGATAGCCCGCGTCACCCAGGTCGCGGAGCACATCCTTGAAATCGGTCGCACAGAAGTGCGGCAACATCCAACGGTCATGAATGTCCGTACCCCAACGCACCAAGCCGTGGCGGTACGGTTCCCGCCAAAACTTGCTCACCAATCCACGGAGCAGGAGATGCTGCGCCAAACTCATGCGCGCATGCGGCGGCATTTCGAAGGCCCGCATTTCCACCAAACCCAATCGGCCGGTGCTGCTCTCCGGCGCGTACAACTTGTCGATGCTGAATTCCGACCGATGCGTATTGCCGCTCGCGTCGATCAGCAGGTGCCGGAAGATGCGATCCACCACCCATGGCGACACCTTCCCAAACTGACCCATATTGCGATCCAGTTCCTGGAACGCGACCTCGAGTTCATACAGGGAATCATTGCGGGCCTCATCGATGCGCGGCGCCTGGGAGGTCGGACCGATGAACAGGCCGCTGAAGAGGCAGCTCAGCGAGGGATGATTCTGCCAGTAAGCCAGCAGGGAACGCAGCAGATCGGGCCGGCGCAGCACCGGGGAGTCCGACGGCGTTTCGCCACCGATGATGATGTGATTACCGCCACCCGTGCCGGTATGCCGACCGTCCACCATGAACTTCTCGGTGCCCAAGCGCGTCTGACGAGCCTCTTCGTACAGTACCGTCGTGCGCTCCACCAGTTCCCCCCACGATTTGCTGGGATGGAGATTCACCTCAATGACCCCGGGATCCGGGGTGACGGCGAGTTTGTTGATTCGGGGATCACGCGGCGGCGTTTCGCCTTCCAGGATCACCGGCAGCCCCAATTCGGTCACGGCCGTTTCAATCCCGGCGACCAACTCGAGGTAATCCTCGGTCGTCTCCACGGGCGGCATAAAGATATGCAGCCGCCCCTCTCGGGGTTCAACACACATCGCCGTCCGCACGACCCACGGCGCGCTCTCGCCGGAAGCCGGGCGACGATAATCGGGACTTTGCGGCGGGATTGCCGTCCGTCCGGTACCGGGTCCGCGTCCACCGGCGTCCTGAGCCCGTTGGCCAGGTCCGTAACCCGCCGGCAAGGGCGCGGCTCCCGCGCGCACAAAGCGCTGGGCCCGATCCTCCGCCCCGCCCACCAACGGGAAGCCCCGCGGCAAGGGCGGCAATTTCTGCGTCGGATCCTGCGGGGCAAGCCACGGAAACTCCCGTTCCAGCACCCAGGGCAACGAATCCAACGGCAGACGCAGGCCCATGGGTGAATCGCCGGGAATGAGCCACAGCGTTTCATCGTCCCGCAGAAACAGCGCGCCCGATATCCATCCAGGAGCTCCGCCCACGGTGGCGCGACGGATCGGCAAGGCGTAACCAACCGCCTCGCCCAGTCCCTGTTGGAAGATCCGCGCCAACCGATCCCGCTCGAGCTTGTCCTTCAGGTTGGGCTTTTCCGGGGTGACGTTCGACGGCAGGCGCCGTTCCTTCCACATGTAGTAGAAGGCGTCCTCGTAACCGGGCACGAGATGCTTCGCCTCCACTCCGAGCACGCCGGCAATGCGCGTGGAGAGCGCGAGCGCCTCCTTTCTGCCGAAGCCGTAGTTCTTCGATTCATCGGCAATGAGCGCCTCATTTTTCCAGATGGGCACTCCATCCTTGCGCCAGTAGGCGGCCAGCGACCACCGGGGCAGCTGCTCGCCGGGGTACCATTTTCCCTGGCCGTAGTGCAGCAGGGCGCCCGGGGCGAACTTGCCCCGCAACCGCTTGATGAGTTCGCCCGAAAGCGCGCGTTTCTTCGCCGAAACCGCCGTAAAATTCCACTCCGGGCCATCCGGATCATCGACCGAGACAAACGTCGGCTCGCCGCCCATTGTCAGTCGCACATCATGCTTCTGCAGGTCGGCATCGATGGTTCCGCCCAGGGCGTGAATGCGCTCCCACACTTCTTCGGTGTAGGGCTTGGTCACGCGGGGAGACTCGTAGACGCGCTTGATCCGCATCTCGTGGTGCAGCTTGGACTCGCATTCGTCGATGGCCCCGCTGACGGGGGCCGCCGTGCTGGGCTCGGGCGTACAACTGAGGGGAATATGCCCTTCGCCCGCCAACAGACCGCTGGTCGGATCGAACCCCACCCAGCCCGCGCCGGGCAGATACACTTCGCACCAGGCATGCAGGTCGGTGAAATCCACCTCGGTACCACTGGGACCGTCCAGGGCCTTGATGTCCGGCGCGAGCTGGATCAGATAGCCGCTCACAAAACGCGCCGCGAGGCCGAAATGCCGGAGGATCTCCACCAGCAGCCAGGCGGAATCGCGGCACGAGCCGCTCAGTTTGGTCAGCGTCTCTTCCGCGGATTGCACGCCGGGTTCCAGGCGGATGAGGTATTTGATCTGGTGCTGCAGGCGCTGATTGAGCGCCACCATAAAATCAATCGTTCGAAGCTCCTTCACCGCTGGGGCCGCCACCGCCGGCGTCTTCGCCGGGGCCTTGGCCTCCGCGACCGGAGTCGGTTCCACCGGTGCCGCCGTCGGCAGGTGTCCGCCCCCGTGATGCACATCCGTGCGCGCCAGGTCCGCGGACGTGGTGGCATGGGCGACTTTTTCGGCGTGTCCCAGAATGTCGCGCCGCACCTCGGCCAGACAGGCCGCCAGGTGAGGCGTGAGGGCCGACGGCTCCAGAAAGGGCATCAGGTCCTTCTTCAGCGTCGCCTCGTAGGCGAAGGGAAAATTCGTCGCCGCGTCCTCAATGAAAAAGTCGAACGGATTGTAAACCGCCATCTCGGCCACGAGTTCGACTTCCACCGAAAACTCCCGCATGGGCTCGGGAAAAACGAGGCGGGCGTTCCAATTGGCGAAGGGATCCTGCTGCCAGTTGATGAAGTGCTCCCCGCCCTCGATGCGCTGCGAATAGCTCAGAATCTTCGTCCGGCAATGCGGCGCCGGGCGGAGGCGAACCACGTGCGGGCCGTGCCCCACGGGGCGGTCATAGGTGTAATGCGTCTTGTGCTGCAACGCGATGTGAATAGCCATGGTCGATAGTCCGTAATCCGAAAAAATGTCACTGGCCGATCCGCCCCGGCAAGGGCGGCACCGACGGTAGAATCTGCTCCAGGTGGCGGGTGCCTTCAGCCCCCGGCCCGCCGGAGATCGCACTGCGCAATCATACCCCGTTTACCATCACCTCGCCACCCAGATAGCGGATGCGTTTGTTCACGTCGGTGTTGATGGAATGATACGGCTGCGTGAGGTTGCCGGCGGCAAAAAGCGTCTGCCGCGTGTGTTCCATGTCGTCCTCCCCGATCGCATCGGTGAAGATCGGGGTCAGGTAATCGATACCCATCCGCGACGGCTTCATGAGTTGGGGATCATACAGCGCCGGATGCATGGACCGGGCGTGGATGAGTCCCCAGCGATCCCGGAACCGGTTCGCATCGAATCCATCCACGTGGAAGCCCTTCCGGGAATTGTACTGCAGGATCGACACCGCGTTATTGCGCCCTTCCGCCAGCAATTCCACGGCCTTGGCGCCCTGCTGCGCGGCGTAGAATCGATCGAACAACAGCGGCCGACCGCCCCGCTGGGTGTGTCCCACCTTCCGGGTGAAGATCGCCTCGCGGGCGGATTCGCCGCGGCGATACAACTGAAAATAACGGTCGCCGATCATCTGGATCAGCTTCGAACGCAACGCCTCGGCGGCCCCGGAGAGCTGGAGGTTGCCCGCGGGATCTGTCGACTTGGTCTCCGCCCCCAGTTCCCGCCCCTGCTCGTCCACGATGCCTTCGCCGCAGACGATGACGACGTTTTTCTGGAGGTCGTAGGTATGCTTCACCCGCTCGACGAGCATCTCCAAATCCAGCGGCTGTTCCGGCACCAGAATGAGATCCGGCCGACCGTACGCGGTGCCAAGGGCGATGTATCCCGAGTGCCGTCCCATGACCTCCACGATGGCAATGCGCCGGTGGCTCTCCGCCGTGGTGCGGATGCGCTCCACGCCCTGCGCGGAGACAAACACCGCCGTGGCGTACCCGGGCGTGGCGTAGTTGACGATCTGTTCGAGATCGAACACCGCGCGCGACGTGGTGCGCTTGTAGCGGAATCCGCCCTTCACCGTGGCGTCGTTAACGCGGACGTACTCATCCGGCTCGCTGGCGTAATTCAGGCCGAGATCGTTATCAATCGTCTTGGGGGCCAGCACCGTCGGCAGGCGCTCTGCCAGCGGTTGCAACCCGTTCAGGGTGCCGTCGCCACCGACGCAGATCAGCCCCTCAATGCCCAGCTTGCCCAAACGCGAGACAATCAGATCCAGATCCTCCTTCCGTTCCGGGTCCACGAAATCGCGCGAGGAACCAATCAACGATCCGCCCTTGGTGGGATCCAGCTCGGGGATCTCCTGGTACAGCGGGTTGAGCAGCACATGCGGCACCCGGGGATTGAAGAGGCTGTTGAAGCCCTTGATGAGCCCCACGATCTCGATCTTGAGCTGATTGGCGCGCGTCACCGCACCGGCGATCGTGGCGTTGAGGGCCGGGGTGTCCCCTCCGGCGGTAAGAATGCCGATGCGTTTCATTGGCGTTGTTGCTGCCCGGCGGGCTTTCGGGATTTCGGGGTCTTGAACGCGAAAAAGGTCTCAAAGATGCCGGCGCCCACCTGGTTCATCGTGGTTTGCAACTCATCGAGATACTCGTGCAGACCGGACTCCACGATTTCATCCACCGACGCATACACCAACTCGGAACAGAGCTGACCCAATAGCTTCTCGGGTGAATAGCGGAACGTGCCCAACGGCGTGCCACTGATGGCGTGCAGGGAATCCCGGGCCACCGACAGGCTGTGGCTGACCGCCCGCGGGAACTGGCGATCCAACAGCAGAAATTCCACGACGCGCCGCGGCGCGAGGCGTCCGTGGCGTTTTCGGTACATCTCAAAGGCGCTGGCCGATCGCAACACCGCCGCCCACTGAATGTCGTCGAAGGGCGTCCCCACGTCCTCCGCGGACCGCAGCAGAATGAAGTACTTCACGTCGAGGATGCGCGACGTCTTGTCCGCGCGTTCGAGCATGCGGCCCAGATGAAAGAAGTGCCACGACTCGGCCCGGGTCATGGTGGAGGCGGAGATGCCGTTGAACAAATGGCTGGCATTCTTCACCTCGGAGAAAAAGTCGTGCGGGTTCGCCAGGGCGACCGCCTCATTTTCCGCCGCGGCGGTCACCATCAAGTAGAACTTGTTCAACGTCAGCCACATCTCCGACGAGATGATTTCCCGCACCGTGCGCGCGTTTTCGCGGGCGGCGCGGACGCAGGAGAGGATGGAGTTGGGGTTCTCCGGATCGAAGGTAAGAAACTGGATGACGTTCTGCTCATTGGCTTCACCGTGACGCTTGGTGAACTCCTCGTGATCCCCCGTGGTATTGACCAGCGGCAGCCACTGCTGCCCTTCACCGGCCGGGGCGTCGAGCATGAGCTGCAGATTCACTTCGATGAAGCGGGCGACGTTCTCCGCGCGCTCCACGTAGCGACTCATCCAATAGATTGATTCAGCAACACGACTTAACATGCGAGGCTCCTGAAAATTGTAGGGTTGATGATCACGCTCGGCCGATCAGGCAGCGGTGGATTGCGGGGCCAACCGGTCCGGGGTGGTGTCGGGATGGCTCGAGTCCATTTCCGGTGCGCCAGCGAGAACCCAGGTGTCCTTGCTGCCGCCGCCCTGCGAGGAATTCACCACCAGGGAGCCCTTCTTGAGCGCGACCCGGGTCAGTCCTCCCGGCAATACCGTGATCTCTTTCCCGTACAAAATGTAGGGGCGCAGATCCACGTGCCGGCCTTCGAAATGATCCCCGATCAAGGTGGGAACCCGCGACAGCGCGAGCGTCGGCTGGGCGATGTAGTTGCGGGGATTGGCCTGGACCTTTTCGGCAAATTCCGCGCACTGCGCCGCGGTTGCGTGGGGCCCCACCAACATGCCGTAACCGCCGGATTCATTGGCGGCCTTCACCACCAGTTCGGGCAGATGTTCCAGCACGTATTTCAAATCCTTCTCCTCCGAGCAGATGTACGTGGGCACGTTCGGCAGGATGATGTCCTCACCCAGGTAGTACTTGATGATCCGCGGAACATACGCGTACACCACCTTGTCATCCGCCACCCCGCCGCCGGGAGCGTTGGCCAGGGCCACATTGCCGTTCTTGTAAACTTCCATCAGCCCCGGCACTCCGAGCATGGAGTCGGGACGAAAGCATTCGGGATCGAGGAAATCGTCATCAATGCGCCGGTAAATCACATCCACCCGCTCGAAGCCCTGCGTGGTGCGCATCCACACTTGGCCGTCGTCGATGACCAAGTCCTTCCCCTCCACCAGCTCGATGCCCATCTGCTGCGCCAGGAAGGAGTGTTCGAAATAGGCGGAATTGTAGATGCCCGGGGTCAGGACGACGCACCGGGGGGACGTCACCTGATCCGGCGCGAGATACTCCAGCATATCGCGCAAACGGCTGGGATAATTGGCCACCGGACGAATGGTCGATTGGGCGAAGACCTGCGGGAACATGCTCTTCATCACCGCCCGATTTTCCAGCACGTAGGAGACGCCGGAGGGACATCGGAGATTGTCCTCCAGCACATAGACCTGGCCATCGCCATGCCGGACGAGATCCGTGCCGGTCACATGGCACCAGATGCCGCGCGGTGGTTTGAAGCCCCGGCATTGCTGCCGGTAGGCCTTGGACGAAAGCACGATCTCCGCCGGCACCACGCCGTCCTTGAGGATCTTCTGTCCATGATACAAGTCGTTGATGAACAGATTGAGAGCCGTGATCCGTTGCTTAAGCCCCTTTTCGATCCGGCTCCATTCGGCCGCGGAAACGATCCGCGGGATGAGATCAAAGGGGAAGATCTTCTCAGTGCCCGCGCGTTCGCCGTAGACGTTGAAGGTGATCCCCATCTGGAGCAGTGCCCGCTCAGCCGCCCGCTGCCGATTGAGCAATTCGCCTTCGGGCAGGGACTGGATGTTGTTGACGAGCGTACGCCCCAGCGACCGCGGCTGCCCCTTGTCGGTGAAAAGTTCATCAAAGAATCCGCCGACGTCGTAGTTATCGAAGCGCATGTAATTTTCCGACCCCGCAACACCGACTGCTGCGGCGATCATTCATTGCACGTTAAGCATACCGGGTGCCAGCCGCGGCTGGATCGCAGCCGGTGGACCCGACGAAAGCCCGTGCCCCACCCAAAACACGCTGGATTCAGGACCTGAAAACCCCATGTACCACAAAACCCACCCGTCCCGGACAATTCATTCTCCCCGCCACTGCTTCCCCACCGACAGCCGCAGCAGTGATCAAAGCCCGACAGGGTGAACAAAAAACAACAACAACAAATAATTCTGGTTCCTCGCTGTTTCCAGTGGCTGGAGAATTGCTTGAGCTGGGCGGCAGCGCCTCAAATCTCTCAATGGCGACCTTGCCGTTTAAGGCTACCCAAGGCCACCGAAAGAGCCGCTGGCACGGGCCAAGTGGGCGTTCAGGCGATGCCCATCGCGGCCGCGCCGACACTCTGGAGCGGTCTTGCTCGGCTGGCATTGGTAATACTCCAGCCACTGAAAGTAGCGAGGAAACCGACTGGCTGGCTTTGAAGCTCCCCGTGACAAACCGTGGATACCCCTTTAAATTCAACCAAAGATCTCCGGCGCCCCCGGCCCAAAGTGGGCTGGACTCCCCGGAACATTGATCAACCCCCCGCCCCTTTCTCCACGGCCGAACGGGAAATTGCCCAAACCGGACCGCCTCAACTTGATCCCGGAATCCCGCCCTCTTTTACCCTGGGGACCATGCACGCAATACCGTCGCGATCTCTTCGCCACGATCTTTCCGTGATTCCACCGCCCACTGCGCCAACTCCCACCACGGCCACTTCGAAATCATCCCTTCTTTCTCCACCATCGAATTTGGGAATCCCTCCACGAAATATCGCGAAACGTCACCGTACTGCTGAGATTCGACCCGCTTGTCGAACGGTCGCGTGTCCAATACGCCGAGTGGCCTCGACGCGCGGCGGCCACTCCCGCAGACTGCCTCACCCCGGCCGCACTGGGCTGTTTAGGTCGGAGTTTCGCGCAAGAGCTCAAGATAGCGGGCGATCGCCTGAAGTTGGTTGTTGACCCTCAACTTGCGGAAAATATTTCGGTTGTGAACGTAGACGGTGCTCACCGCCAGGTCCAGATGAACCGCAATCGCCTTGCATTTGAAGCCGGCCGCAATTTCGCTCAAGATCCGCCACTCCATCGGCGTTAGTCGCGAGGAGGCTGGGGCTCCTGATCTTGTTTTTCGGAAGCTCTCCAGGATGTGCCGAACCGCCCGCGGCGAAACGGCTGACAACCCCATTTGTAAGCCCAAGAGGGCATCCCGGACCTCCGTCAGCTTGGAACTTTTGATCACATACCCATGAGCCCCCGCCGCAAATGCCGCCGCCAAGGTCTCGGAATCGTCTGCCACGGTATGCGCTAGCAGAAAATTGGCACCTCCCTGCGCCTTCAATCGAGCTATGCAATCGAGGCCCGATTCCCCTGCTAAACGAATATCCACCAAAGCGATATCAACCGGCTTTGCGGTCAGGCCCGCAATCGCCGTAGCCGCGGAAGCATAAACCTGGGTCGGCGCAAATTCGACGCAGCTGGACAAATAGTGCCCCACCGACTCCAAAAGCAAGGGCTCGTCGTCGATCACAGCCACGCGGATCAACCTTGTTTGGGCCGGCAGAAGCCCGTTGGCCTCGGAGCGGGGCCTGTTAAACCTCCGGCTTGGATCGAATAAATGTTGCATCTCTCTTCGTTACCCAATAAAAGATGGTGGTCATTCTTCAGAAATCTAGCTTTTAAATGGAAAGCCATCAATTGCCCGGCCTTCAGCCTTCCATTTCCGTCGTCATTTTAGACGACAATCTATTGCTACTCGAGAGCCTGGGGGCGGTCTTGGCCGGAACCCCAGGTTTTTCCGAGCCTCGGCTTTTTTCCGATCCCGCAGTTGCCCTGACTGAGGTCACCCGCTGCCCCCCCACAGTGTTGATCGTCGACCTGCACCTTCCCTCAAACTCCGGACTACGCTTCATGCGCAACGTTCGTAAGAACAAGATCGATTGCCCAATTCTGGTCCTGACTGAATCTACCGACTGGGAGGAGGTTGTCGCTGCGATCCAAGAGGGCGCCACTGGCTACCTGCTGAAAACGAACAACTTGAAAGACGTCGTGACGGGCCTACGGAAGGCCGCCGCGGGCGAGCCAGCCGTGTCAGAGCCGATCTTGAGCAAATTGATCTCCGAGTATCGGACTTCGGCAATACTGATCCGCAATCCCCCCAACCTCACGCCGCGGGAGGCACGGATTGTCGAACTTACCGGTACGGGTTTGAGCTGCCGCGATGTTGCGGATGAACTGGGCATCAACATTCACACCGTCTACGCGGCCAACAAGCAGATTGCTTCCAAGTTGAAAGTTTCCTCCCGACCAGAAGCCGCTGCCCGGTGGCGGACAGCCCGGGAGCTGAAACCCAGTGCGCCCCATGAAACCGCACCGAGAGAGCGCAGCAAAACCAATTAGGTCGACGGGCGCCTTGCCCGCTCCGGTGTCAGCTTGGCTCACCGGGTGTGATGCGTTGGCCTTGGCGGCACTGATCATCGACCCAACCGGGCGCATTCGCGCCCTGAGCGCTGCGCTTCAGGAGGTCCTGACGCAGGCCGGCCAGGCTAATTACCCTGAGCAGATTACCGCGTGGACGGCAGATGACCCAAAAAATGCCTCCACCACGTTAACCCCTGATGGCAAGTGCAAATCGTGGACCACCGCCTCTTGGTTAGCCACTCCGCAAGCTGACGTCGACATGTCGCGCCTCTTCGTGGGTGCCTGGCGACCCAAACCCACGTCGACCGAGACATGGGGTCTGGGATTCTTTGAGCGGAACGTCCAACCGCCCTCTTCAGCAGACAAGTCGCCCGCGGATCTCGCGAGCAGGCTCCTCCAGGGCGCCGCCCATGAACTCCGAAATCGGCTGACGGGCCTCAGCTACGCCGCCGAGGCGGCCGTCATAGAGCTCGAAAAGGGCCGCCTGGCAGGCGCCCTGCATTTTGTCCAACGCTTTCAGCAGGGAATGGACACCGCGCACGCACTGCTCTCTAACCTGCTCAATGCCCAGCGGCTTCACCTGGGGCAATGGACTCCAAGGGTAGAGCCGATCACCACTTCCGCCCTGGCCCATCAAACCCACGCTTGGCTCGAAAACGTCCCGATACCCGACCGGAATCGCGTTGAATTCTTGCTGGGTTCCGAAAATCTCGTTCAGGTGGATCCAGAACTCGTCGGTTTAGTCTGGCGACATTTGCTCGCGAATGCCCTCCGGTTCTCCGTCGCGCCGTCGTTGGTGGAAACGAGGATCCAAAGTGCCCAACAAAAACTGACCATCACCGTTCTGGATCGAGGTATTGGCATTCCGGCCGGGGAAGCCGAGGCCCTCGGCAAACCCTTCCTACACGCCAGCAATGCCGGCCAGCGCGGGGGTCTTGGTCTCGGTCTTTTTGTCGCCCGTTCCGCCGTTGAAGCTCAAGGTGGTTCACTGGCCCTGCACCCCCGTTTGGACGGCGGCACACTCGCCACCGCCGTAATCGCCGTTTAGGTTGCCCGGTCCTCAGTCCCACCCGCCAATTGGTAAACATGCCTTCGGCGACCATCTTCACCCCTCAGGCCGCCGCCCCTCACCAATGACCATCTCGAACTCGAGCGTTGAGTCGCTGCCCAGGGAACCCCGCAGTCGGTGACCCAACGCTGTCGCATCTTCTTGGAAGCGTCTGCCGGACATCCCGACAAGACCATTGCCAACACGCTGCCGATCACCTTAAAGACGGTCACTCTTTGGCGTGGGCGCTCCCAGAACGAAGGACTTCAATGTCTATGGCCGGTCGCTCCGGGGCGCGGACGAAAGCCCATCTATTCCGCCAGCACGGCCGCAACGCTCATGGAGTCCAATCTGCAAAGCCGGCCCGGCGGCGCGACACATTGGAGCTGTCACTTTATGGCCTAGTCGCAGGGTCTGAGCGAGGACACGGCCAGCCGGATCTGGCGGGCGCATCAGATCAAGCCGCAGCGACGCCGTGGCTTTAAACTCTCCAGGGAACCGTAGTTTTTGGAAAAACTGACCGACGGCGCCGGAACTGCCACTCCAGAAGGGGCGTTATGGAACCAGGCCCACGACTACTCGCGGAACGGAACGACGACTCTTTTCCTGGGCGCAAGGATCGTCCAACCGCGGCCGTTAGTCTGAACGGCGACCGTGGATTCCATCGTGGAGAAATTGAGTCGCTACCGGCAAACCCTGGAGGGAATCAAGCCGGGTGGCACGCGGCCAAAAATGCAGAAAACAAAGGGTCCCTAAATCCATCTGTTTGCGCACCACCACAGTAGCCGCAGACCGCTGGGCCTCGGGCACGGGTAACGTGCCACTTGAGGGGCGTGTCTCCACCCTCGAGGGACACTTCTTTATGGTTTGAAGTCCCGGTCGCCCGCCCCCTGTTTCCGATGTTAGCGACCGAAGAAAGGCGTTTTATTACTGGACGCGGAATGCCGAGAAAGTGGTTTCACCGCTCGAAGAAACGGTGATCTTCACCTGACCTTGGCAAATTAATCGGGCATAGGCTGGCAGAATATGGTAAGTGGGCTTGACCAGCGGCCACCCCGCCCCTGTTTCAAACGCAATGGGAATGGTCGCGGTGACAACTTCATTGGTACCGACAATCAGACTACCCAGGGCAAACGCGTCGTCTTTCCGAACCAGTTGAAGCAGCAGTAAATCCGCTATCGTTGCCCCAGCCATGCCATTGGTAAGGGCCTTGAACGTCGCCTTGGAATACGTTTGGTTTGTGTGCACAACACTCACCCGGGGCTGCTCCTCAAGCACCAACTTTGGGTTAATGCCCCGGCAGGCGACCAGTCCAAAACAACCAAGGAACACTCCGATTGCCAAACAGCGATCTGCACGCGCATTCATGATTTAGAGATACTGCTTTCTGAAACCCTCAAACCCCTCCGGTAAGGTTACCAATACACTCCCGGATCATGATTCATTCACATTTATTTATAGATTCTGCCACCCGTAACCCGATCAACCAGGAGGCAAACACCTCCCTTTTCGACACAGCGTCCAACTCCTCCAAGCGACCTATCAAATCGCCTATATCCTCCCGACCACCCGGTTTACCTAAACGATAAACACTGCCACTCCGAGTTATTACGTCGTTACCAACCCTTCCTAAAATCCGGCTCGTGGTAATTAGCTTTAAATCACCCCCCGGCCAACATGGATGGTCTGAGGTAAATCCCCTAAGGCAAAGGCTGTTGCCGAGACGTACGACAACCCAGGATTCAACATTGATCACACCACCAATCATCCGTTCCTTAATGAATTTTTAAATCTCAACCCCGACAGCATCTCCCGCCGCTGTGACTCCATCTAACATTGATCTGAACCGGCTCTGCGGGAATGACCCGCAGAGCTTGTATGTTCCAAATAACTAAACCTTTCTCTCTACGGCTGAAGGAGGCGATGGGTAATGGTAGCCCGATAGCGTCGCTCGGCCCGCACCTGTTGATTCCAGGTCACAGTCACTACCCCGGCAACCCCATCTTCAAGCACCAAACCTTCCGTGGGAGCGCCGTCC
>CANIZL010000130.1 GCA_947471985.1 Verrucomicrobiota bacterium
CATGGAGCTTCCGCTTTTCATATCTATTTTTTTGGCCGCTTTCATCGCTCGGCCCGGCGCGCTGAGAGTGGGTGGTTGTGCCGTCCCTTAGCCTTCAACAATCTGCGCCAAAATTACTTGCGCGCAAATTTAATCATAACAAAGTAGAATTAGGTCTGCACTACAAAATTGATTTCAGGGGTCTCTTTCAGACCAGTTTATGGCCGCGAATTTGCGGCGGCGGTTGTTCTGGAAAGCTCTTCCCAATGCCCGCCAGCAAGAGTTTCACTGCCGCCTCCGGTTGCGTGTAGCGACTCAAAACCAATTGGCGCCCGTCGGTGGTCGGAAATTCCAGATCGATCATTTGGACGGTGGCCAACTGATCCAACGCCTGCCTAGGGGTGAGGCCTGGCGCCAACTTTCTTAGCCAATGTTTCAACGTCACGTGGGAGCAATACGCCAGGAAACAGACGAAGATGTGGGCATCGACCCGGGGACCTAATTGGTGAAACACGGGGCGGATCCCCAGGTCGTTTTTAAAGTTCCGGAAAACGGCCTCAATTTCCACGAGCAACATATACATTTGCCAGGTCTCCTTGGGCTCGCCGGCGATGAGGTTGCTGCGCAAGAGATAGTGTCCGTCGTAGAGCTCCATTTCCTTCAGCTTCTTTTTATCCAATTTAAAGCGGAAGTTGGCTCGCTCCGGTTTCTGTCCTTCGGGCGGTAGTTCGACGCTCACCAGACTCTTGGCTCGGCCCGCCTTGCTGCGGGCGACGCCCACCCGCTGGAGCAAGCGATCCCGATCGGTCTCCGTGCGCATTTTGCGCAAGGCCCGAAGCAATTGCACCAGGCGCCGTCGCCGCATGGCTCGCTCCTTCTCATAACGCCCACCACTTTTCGCCACCACGTAAAGCTCTCCGTTCTCTTCAAATCGCTTCACTTCGACGGTGTCCCGCACCTTTTCCCAAGGCAGGCTTTCCCACTGCTCGCGCTTCGTGCGGACGTGGGCTCGGGGCGTACCGACGAGATACTTCACCGTGGGATGGATCTTCCGGATTTCGGTCAACTGGTCTTCCGTGGGAATACCCCGATCCATGATCCACACCCGTTCCGCGGAGCCGTATTTGGCTTCAATTCGGGCGATAAAATCCGGCAGCGTTTGCTTGTCCAGTGTGTTGCCGTCCAAGGTTTCATACGTCAGCGGAAAGCCTTCAGGGGTGACAATCAAGGCAATCACAATCTGTTTGCAATCAGGGCGATGATCCCGGCTGTAGCCCCGTTTGGCTTTTGGTATTAGCTCGGCCTCGCCTTCAAAGTAGGTACTGGTGAGATCGTAGAGCAGCACCTGGTATTTCACTCCGAAGAGATCTTCCCAGCGAGCCTTCAAGTGGGTAAACAGCTCGTCCCGGTGAACCAGGAGTTGATCCAGGACTTCGTAGAGTTGATCTTTACCACCCCAGTGAAAACTGCCGCCCAGCAAGTCTCCCATGGCGCTTTGGTCGTACCATTGGCGGTGGAGTTTCCATTCGCTCCCCGGGGAGATCAGCCGGTAGGCCACCGATACCTGGAGCAACGCCGCCCAATCGGTGCCTTCCCGGCTACGGCCGAGTTTTCCAGACCAGAACTCGTCGAGCTTCAAGGTCCGCCAGAGTTCACCGGCCAACCAGCAGGCGCCAAACTGACGGGGGCGGCTGAGCGTATAGTCGGCCAATTTGATCGGCAGCGCTGGAGCGGGAAGTTCCGCGGGCAAGGGTCGATCATCGGGGAAGAGGCAGAGGTTCGTGGTCTGTCCTGATTGCGGATCGAAGGCGGCGATGGATTTGATCCAGGCGGCCTCCTGTTCCGCATTGATTTCACCCAGGTAGAGCAGGGTCTTTTGATAGGGATGGCGGGCGCCGGCGGAGCGGACGCTTTCCACGACGCTGAAGTACCGGTGAGGTTTGCCGTCCTTGATGCGGGAATGAACGCGAAGAAACATGGTTTTCTGGAACCAAGTTCGGATCCGTAGAACCGGCGGCAATGGAGTGGGTCTGCACTACACGCAAATTCGGGAATTTTGAGCGGCAGGGCAGCCGAAAAACCCAGCAAAAACCAGGTTTCCATTTTCCGGCCGGTCGGAAAATAGTCAAAATTCTGCTCCAGTGCCGAAAGTCGGGCTAATTGCGTCCGGCTCGCCCACACCTCAGGCGGTTCCCAGCCGCAAAAAGCCATTGCTGGAGCGATCCCAGCGCCGCAGTGTGCCGGAAAGTGATCGGACCCGGGAGAGCAAATCACTCTTTCCGCGGAGTGTTTATTACCAAGTACTCAGCCGGAGCACCCGCATCCAAGATTGTTGACCGAGCACCATCGGAAGGTCCCGACCGGGCTGGCCGGTTCGGCCATCGACGTTTACTTTTTCCATTATGAATCCCCCCCGTTTGAAGGCCCGATGGCGTAAAGTTTCACTCTGGGCGATCGCCCTGACCGCCCTGTTCGCGGCGGCGGCCCACGCCCAGAGTTCCCTTTTGATCTCCGGATTCGAGCTGGATGCCGCGGGAAACGCCCATTTCAAGGTTCCTCGTGCCGAGGGCTATTACTATATCCTTTACCGGGGCGAAACCGTTTCCCGAATTCGCGGACCGGCCGACGTCGAGCAACAGGCGTCCGCCGCCGAGCCTGGGAGCATAGAACTGGTGGATGACCGCGCCCCCTTCCAACCGCTCACCCGGTTTTATCGAATCGAACAGGTGTCCCTGCAGGCGCCCAAAGATCTTGATGGCGACGGGTTGCCGGATCCCTACGAACTCGCCCGCTGGCCGGGACTGGATCCCCTCAATCCGTTTGATGCCGCCCAGGACCCGGACCATGACGGGGTTTCGAGCCTGGCAGAGTTCAGGCGGGGCACTTCGCCATTTTCCCCCAATCTCCCGCCGGCACCGCCGACGTTCATCGCCCCTCCCGCCTCCACACAAAACACCTTCATTCAGCTGAGTGGCCGGGCGCCGATCGATACGTATTTGCGGATCGAGGGCGGGGCCGCCGTCGTCACCAATTCCCTCAGTCCGGACGGCACTTTCGAAGCCACCATCCCCCTCCAGATCAACCGGGTGAACCGGCTCTTCGTATCGAGCCTGAACGCCCAGGGCGAGATCAGTGCGGGACAACCCCTGGAGGTCCTTCAGGATTCCCAGCCCCCGATTCTGTTCGTTGATTTTCCCACCAATGGAATGGTTCAGACGGTGAACCAGATGCTGGTGGCGGGACGGGTGGGCGATGGGCTGAGTGGCTATCAGGGGCTTCGGGTCTGGGTCCACTCCGCGCCGTCGGAAGGCGAGGTGCCTTTGGCGTCCACCCAATTTCCGGATATCAGCCCCTTGAGGGCCGTCGTCGACGTGGGCATCGGCGCCAACGGCACCTACGAGCGGAGCGGGGTTCCACTGGCCAACGGACTGAACACCCTGACGGTGATTGCCTCCGATGCCCTCGGCAATCGCACCCTGCGCCGCACCTTGGTAACCCGCACTCCCCTGCAGGGATCGCGATTGGTGGCGATTTCCGGTGACGGACAAGGGACCAACGTCCTTCACCGTCTGGCCGCCCCGCTGGTCCTGCGGGCTTCAAAGGCCGACGGAACCGTCATCGCCAATGCCGTTTTGGAAGCCGAGGTCACCCGGAGCAATGGGCGACTCCTGCCGGTGGACAACGCCCAGGCCGTCCTGGACTGGCGGACGCACCCGAGCGCGAACACGAACGGGGCCATGAAGGTGACCCTCCGCACCGATGCCTCCGGCACGGCCCGACTTTGGTGGACCCTCGGCAGTGATGCCGGATGCGCCAACAACCGGGTCACCCTCACGAGTGCGTCCTTCAGCAATGCGGTATATTTCTGCGCCACCGCCACCGCGCTCCCGGCCGGACAGATTAATATCGGCAGCGGAAATCAACAGACCGTGGAAACGGGCGCCCTCGCTCCGGAGCCCCTCCGGGCCTGGGTCAGCGACGGACTCAATCCGGTCGCCAACGTCCCGGTCACCTTCCGCATCGCACGGGGTGAAGGCCGCTTGCTTCCCGGCGGGCGGGATGGGGTTGCGGTTTTGCCGGCCGGCGGGATTGGCTCGGCTGGCACCACCGAGCTGACCGTACTGACAGGCATCACGGGGCACGCGTCCGTCCAGTTTGCGGCCGGAGCCGTGGCGGAGCAGAACCTGGTTTCGGCGACGATTCCCAGCCACTTCGGCCGCCCGGCCACCTTCCGCCTGACCTCCCTGGCACGGCACCCCGATCAACCGGGAACCTTCAGTGGCATCGTGCTCGATAACACGGGTAATCCCATTGTCGGCGCCTATTGCGAGTTGGCCGTGGCCAATTTCCGACTCGGCCAGCTGTCCGATGCCCAGGGCCGGTTTCACTTTCAGGAGGTTCCCGGCGGCATGGGACACCTGTTCGTCAACGGCAGCGTGGCCACCGGAATCGCCACCAACCGCATTCCGACCAACAGCTTTCCGGCGCTGAGCTACAGCGTGGTCGCCGTCGCCAACGCCTCCAATTCCCTGCCGACACCGGTCCTGCTGCCCCGACTCAATCCCGCCAACGCTCGGGTTTATCGCGGCACCAATGACCTGGTATTGACCTGCGCGGGCATGGAGGGATTGAAGATGACGATCCGCGCCAATTCCATGTCCTTCCCCGATGGCACCCGGGTCACTCCGGAAAGGCCGGCCGTCGTGTCCCTGGATCAGGTGCATCACGATGATATCCCCATGCCCATGCCCGACGGTGTGGCGCCGGCATTTGCGTGGACCCTCCAACCCGGTGGATCGCACTTCAGGCCCGAAACGCCGGTGGAAATTGAGTACCCCAACATGAGCGGACTGGCGCCGGGCTCCATCGCCTACTTTCTCAGTTTCAATCATGATACGGAGCGATTCGAAATCGTCGCGAGTGGCCACGTCACCACCGACGGCGCGCAGATCGTCACCGACCCGGCGTCGGGTCTGACCATTTCCGGGTGGGGCTGCAATTGTCCTCCGTATTCCGCGTCCGGCTCCTGCCAGAGCTCCGCCACGCCCTGCGTGCCACCGACGCCCAGCTCGAATGGCTGTGGCGCCGCGGCCATGGGTGGCGGGAATCTGCTGACGAATTGCGACCTGCTCCCGGGAATTCCCCCGATCATGTATTGCTTCACCCCGGCCTGTGACGACCACGACATCTGCTACGGGACGTGCGGCAGACCCAAGGCCCTGTGCGACCTCGCGTTCCTTAATTCGATGTTGCAGACCTGCGATGCCGTCGCCGGGAACAACCCCGTCAACTACGGTCTTTGCGCCACCCGCGCTTACGCGCTGTACGAGATGGTCACCATTTTCGGCGGACCGCTCGCCTATCAACCGGCTCAGGCGGCTGCCTGCGTCTGCGAGGACTCCGAACGTCCGAACACCTTCGGTAGATACTCCACCCCCCGCCGTGTCGTCACCCCGTTGGCGCCCGGCCCGACGCCGGTGTTTGTCGATGCGGACGGGGATGCCCTGCCGGACGACTGGGAGCGGGCGTACGGACTGGATCCCACGGATCCCACCGATTTCTATCAAGATCCCGACGGCGATGGCCTGAGTAATTTCGTGGAGCTGATGCTGGGATTCAATCCGCTTCTGGCGGACTCCGACGGCGATGGCGTGAACGATCTCGCGGAGGCGACGCAAATTTCGCCGCCTTTGAACCGGCCCGGGCGGCTGGACGAAAACTGGGTCCTGCAGGTCGCCGGGCAGTCCACCGAGGGCGATTTGCTCGGCCATTTCAGTATTGAAAACATCACCGTTGCCGATGTCACCGGCGAGCAACCCGGCAGTGGTCCCGATTTCTACGGCGACGATCTGGTCCGCCTTACCGGCGTCAGCACGTCGAGTGCCGGCAATCGGTACGCTTCCAGCGGATTCTTCCGGATCCGGCAGGGCGCCGTCACCGCTGCACCCGACATCGTCATCACCAATGTGCCCCCCCGGATCCCCGAGTCGTTGGTCGTCCGTTTCCCAACGAACATCATTTCGCAACTGGCCGGGACGCTCCAGGCGCAGGTGGTGGCGACCTATGCGGACGGGACCCAGGAGGAACTGAATTCGGCTTCGGTCGGCACCACCTTTCGCGTCAGCAATCCCGCGGTCCTTTCCGTGGATGGGAATGGCCGGGTCACGGCGACCGGCCTCGGGCACGCCTTTGTGACCGCGTCCAACCAAGGTGCGACCGCGACGGCGGCCATGGATGTGGTCCCGGGAGGCTCCTCCACGGCCACCGTCCGCGGCCAGGTCCGCTATGCGGACGGAACTCCGGCGGCCGGCGTCACAGTCACGTTGACGGGATTGTCGACGGCGGCGGTCGCCACGGGAGCGGATGGCGGATTCACCATTCCGGGTGCATCCACCGCGTTTGGCGGCATCAACATCGTTGCCCGGGTGGCGGGTCCCAACGGCCGCCTGGTCGCCATCGCAACCGGTCTGGACGGGTCGTCCGGCACGGTGGACGCCGGCCTCCTCACGCTCGCACCGGTGGCCCCTGCGCCCCGCTTTGTCGCCGGCGGAGCCTACCACGGCCTTTCACTGAAACGCGACGGGACACTGTGGGCCTGGGGCGACAACCCCGACGGACAGGTGGGCGATGGCACCCGGAATCCCCGGACCGTGCCGGTTCAAATCGGCGCGTCGACCGAATGGAAATCCGTCACCGCCGGAGAACGACACAGCCACGGGCTGCGAACCGATGGCACGCTCTGGGGTTGGGGCTACAACGGTCAAAATCAGCTGGGCGACGGAACGAAGACCACCCACACCGCCCCCCGGCAGATCGGGACGGCTGCGGACTGGGCCTGGGTGGAGGCCGGCGCGAATCATACCCTCGCCTTGAAGAAGGACGGTTCGCTCTGGGGTTGGGGGGCCAACGATTTCTCCCAGCTCGCGCGGGAAAATCAACCCTCGATCGCCGAGCCCACCGAGCTCGTGCCCGGAACCCGTTGGCGCTCGATCTCCGGCGGTTGGTGGCATAGTCTGGGAGTCAAAACCGATGGGACCCTTTGGGGATGGGGCTCCAACAGCAATTTTGAACTCGCCGACTCCGTTGCCTCCCGCGCGACGCCCACCCAAATCGGGACGGATTCCGATTGGGAACAGGCGACCGCCGGGGGCTTCTCGAGCTTCGGAGTTAAAACCGATGGCTCCGTTTCCTGCTGGGGCCTCAACACCCTGGCCCAGCTCGGATTGGGCGATATTGGCAATCGCCCGTTCGTGGACCGCATGAAGGGTCACTCCGACTGGTGGTACATCAGCTGCGCCGGCAGTCACACCATCGGCCTGAAACTCGATGGCACCGCCTGGGGTTGGGGCGAAAACGGCGCCGGCATCGTCGCCGATCTGCCCACGGCCCGGGTGATCTCCCCGCTCCAGGTATCCTCCAATAAAATTTGGCAGGCCGTAATCGCCCCGACTCAGGGCGGCTTCACGGTGGGTGTGGATCGAGCGGGGGCGCTCTGGACGTGGGGGCTGAACGAAGTCGGCCAGTTGGGTGACGGTCGCGTGGGAGGAAATCGCCAGGTTCCCACCCGCGTCGTCGGAGGTCTGTTTCAGCAGGCGGCGGCGGGCAGTTCGCGTTCGGCTGCCGTCACGGCGGACGGACGGATTGTCTCGTGGGGCCGCGCGGCGATCGGTGACGGAACCTTCAGTCCGATGGACTTTCCGCTGGTGCTCGCCGGACTGAAAAACGGGGTTTCGCTGAGTGCCGCGGATTTCACGCAAGTGGTGCTTCAGGACGGCACACTTTGGGGCTGGGGAAACAATTTTCAGGGCGAACTGGCAATCGGAAGCGCGAGTTTTTCCGAGCTCATTCCCGTGCAATCCGGAACCCGCAAGGATTGGCGGGAGGTGGTCTCCGCGTTTTCCCATGGAGCGGGGATCGCGCTCGACGGATCCTGCTGGACCTGGGGTAACAATTCCGCCGGGCAGTTGGGCAATAATTCCACGGAGCCGTCACTCACTCCCATTCGAGTCAACGGACTGCCCGGCGCCGTCCGCCAGGCGGCGGTCGGTGATGCCTTCACGATGGTCCTGGCGGTCGACGGATCCCTGTGGGTTTGGGGCGACAATGCCGAGGGGCAATTGGGTGATGAAACCACCCTCGGTCGACTGATCCCGGCGCGGGTGGGCGGGGATTCCGACTGGACCTGGATCACCGCCAATGGCGGTCAGGTCCTCGCGACGAAGGCGGACGGCTCTCTCTGGGGTTGGGGGCACAACGCGGAGAACCAGCTCGGCGACGGCACCCGGTTCGCACGACTCGTTCCGACACGCATCCCGTCCCTGACCAACGTCCGTCGGGTATCCGCCGGATACTTCCACTCCGCCGCCCTCCTGGCCGACGGCAGTCTCTGGGCCTGGGGACGAAACTCCAGCGGCCAGCTCGGGGATGGAACCACGGTGAATCGATCGACTCCGGTCCGCATTGGAACCGACGCCGACTGGGTGAGTCTCTCGCTCGGCGTCTCGCACACGCTGGCGATCAAGCAGGATGGGGCATTATGGGCGTGGGGAGATGATGACCAGGGTGCCTTGGGAGTCAGCAGCCGGAGCCTGATTGGAAACAGCGGCTGGGGCTTGAATGCGCCGCTGTCTCGTTCCCTGCAAGCCGAATGGAAGGCTTCCGGCCGTTAATCCAGACGGTCCGAGTCCCATCCCCCTCCATCCGTACAAAAGTCATGCAACCCCAAAATGCCGGGCCAACCCAAAACCCGGACAGTGGCCGCTTCCGCTGGATCGGTCGGCTCCTGCGACCCGCGCTTCGCTCAGCTCTGCTCCTGCTGGCGGCAGCAGCTGCCGGACCAAACGTCCGGGCGGAGGATCGGGTCATTGCTTGGAACCAATTGGCCCTGGACGCCATCCGCTTCGCCAACACCCCGCCCCCGACGGCGGCCCGGCAGTTGGCCATTCTGCACCTGGCGCTCTTCGATGCCGTGAACGGATTGGGCGGACCGTATCTCAATTATCGCCCGCACGGCCCGCCGCCCGCGGGAGCGTCCCCGACCGCGGCGGCCGCAGCGGCCGCGAATCGCGTTCTGCGCCTGACGTACCCACAGTTCACCCTCACCTTTGATGCCACCCTGGAGGCGCATCTGCTGGCTCTGCCGGCGGGCCCGGCGAAAACCGACGGCGTCGCCTGGGGCCGGAAGGTGGCTCAGGACTTGTTGACGGAACGCGACTTCGACGGCGCCAGTTTCGGGATCGATTACCGCACCACCGACCTCCCCGGACACTGGCGCCCCACACCGCCTCTGTTTGTCTCCGCCTTGTTGCCGCAGTGGCCGGGCGTCCAGCCGTTCACGCTGGAACGGGGCGATCAATTTCGCCCGCCGCCACCGCCGGAATTTTCGTCACCGGCGTGGCTGGAGGAATGGAACGAGGTGCGCGTTCTCGGCGCCGCCAACAGTTCAGTGCGGACCGCGGAACAAACGGAAATCGCCTGGTTTTGGGCGGACGGCGTCGGCACCGAAACCCCTCCGGGTCACTGGAATGAAGTCGCTGCCCAGCTGGCCCGGGCGCGAAATCTGAACGACGTCGATTCCGCCCGACTTTTTGCGTTGGTGAATCTGGCCCTGGCCGACGCCGGCATCGCGACTTGGGATGCGAAATACGTCTACGACCTCTGGCGGCCCATCACGGCCATCCGATCCGCGGAGACGGATTCGAATCCGGCAACTATGGCCGATCCAACCTGGACACCCCTGATCCTGACCCCGCCGTTTCCGGAATATGTCTCCGGCCATAGCACCTTCAGTCGGGCCGCGGCGACGGCTCTCGCCGCAGTCGCGGGTAGTGATGAATTCGACTTCGCCCTGCGCTCGGACGGGCTGTTCGGCGCGACTCGATCGTGGTCGCGCTTCTCCGCGGCAGCGTTGGAGGCGGGTCGGAGTCGGATTTACGGCGGCATTCATTTTTCGTCCGCCAATCGGGAGGGCCAGAAATTGGGCGAGTCGATCGGCCATTTTGTCACCGGGAATTTCCTACTCCCCACCGCCGCGGTGCGCCTGGTGATTGTCCGTGAAAAGGATCAAATCGTACTGCGCTGGCCGGCCGCGCTTCAACTGCAATCCTGCGGCCAGCTGGTGGGGGGTGAATGGGTTCGCGAACCCGGTTACGGATTTCGTTCCGTACCAGCGGACCAACCGCCCCGGTTCTACCGTCTGGCCCGGGAGTAATCCGGCACCCGCGGCCCCGGGCCGACCGCATTGCTTATACCACGGAACCGCACGCGTTCGGGGCCAACCCCCGCGCCGGTGCCCGACATTTGCCGCCGCCGTGCCGGATCGCGGCGCGCCTATTCCTTCTTCCGGGTTGGGACATGGGTATCCCACGTCCGGCCGGATTCAGGCGAGATATGGGTAAATCCCGTGCCCGCGGGCGGATTGGGGATGCGGATCAGGACCTGGCAGCCGGGGCACTGGATTTGTCGGCCGGCGAAACGCACCTCGCACTTCAGCGGCTGGTCGCAGTGCGAGCAGTAGAACTTGAACTCAGGGGTAATAGCATCGTTGCTCATCACGTACTCATGCGTAAAAAGGCCGAGAAAGGTATCAAACTTTATTTCACCGATGGAGTGATCCCTTTCGGAGGTGGATTGCGCATGGAAGGACGGTATGCCGTTGCCTCCAGCCATGAACGATTCCGCGGATTCTGACGAGACGATCTTTGCCGCCGCGCTCCAGTGGGAGACACCCGCCCAGCGCGCCGCCTATCTGGAGGAGGCCTGTGCCGGAAACCCCGGACTGCGCGCCCGCGTCGAAGCCCTGCTCCAGGCCAGCAGCGAGGCGCAGACCTTCCTGGAACGTCCCGTCGGCGTGCCCCGCCCCGCCCCGGCCAGCACCGCGGCGACGGTGAAGATCGGCTTCACCGACCTGCTGCCGGCCGCCGAAGGCCCGGGCATGAAGATCGGCCGCTACAAGCTGCTCCAGCAGATCGGCGAAGGCGGATGCGGTACGGTCTTCATGGCGGAACAAGAGGAACCGGTCCGCCGTCGCGTCGCGCTCAAGGTCATCAAGCTGGGCATGGACACCAAGTCCGTCGTCGCCCGTTTCGAGGCGGAACGGCAGGCGTTGGCGATGATGGATCATCCCAACATCGCCAAGGTGCTCGACGCCGGCGCGACCGATGCCGGCCGGCCGTTCTTCGTCATGGAACTCGTCCGGGGCATCCCCATCACGCGCTATTGCGACGAGAACAAGCTGGATACCCAGGCCCGGCTCGACCTGTTCATCAAGGTCTGCCAGGCCATCCAGCACGCACACCAGAAGGGGATCATCCATCGGGACATCAAGCCCTCGAACATCCTCGTCACGCTGCACGACGGCGTGCCGGTGCCGAAGGTGATCGATTTTGGCATCGCGAAGGCGACCGAGGGGCGGCTGACCAACGCGACGTTGTTCACCGCCTTCGAGCAGTTCATCGGCACGCCCGCCTACATGAGCCCGGAACAGGCGGAGATGAGTGGGCTGGATATCGACACCCGCTCCGACATCTACGCCCTCGGCGTGCTGCTCTACGAACTGCTCACCGGTAAGACGCCCTTCGACGCCAAGGAACTGGCCCAGTCCGGCATCGACGCCATGCGCAAGACGATCCGGGAAAAAGAGCCGCAGCGGCCGAGCACCCGGCTGAGCACGATGCTGGGGGACGCGCTCGCGGCCACGGCGAACTCGCACGGCTCGGACGCTGTAAGACTGCTCAAGCTGATCCGCGGCGATCTCGACTGGATCGTGATGAAGTGCCTGGAGAAGGATCGCACGCGGCGCTACGAGACGGCCAACGGACTGGCGGCGGACCTCAAACGGCATCTGGACAACGAGCCGGTCGTCGCCCGCCCGCCGAGCGCGGCCTACAAGTTCCAGAAGGCCTATCGCCGCAACCGGCTCGCCTTCACGGCGGCGGCAACGGTCTTCGTGTCCCTGGTGATCGCGCTGGCTTTCATCTGGGTGGCCGCCCGGCGCGAAGGACTCGCGCGGGTCCACGAGTCCATCCAACGGAACCTGGCGGAGCAACAGCGGGCCGAGGCGCAGTCGGCGCAAAAGCTCGCGGTCACCGAACAGCAGCGCGCCGATGCCCAGGCGCGGAAGGCGACCGAGAGTCAGGCCCAATCGCGTCGCCTGCTCTACGCGTCGGACATGAACAATGCCCAGCAGTCGCTCAAGCAGAACAACCTCGGCAAAGCGCGCCGCTTGCTGGACCGACACCGGCCGCAGCCCGGCGAGGAAGACCTCCGCGGCTGGGAGTGGCGCTATCTCTGGCAGCTCACCCGCAACAGCGCCCTCGTGACGCTCACCAACCGGCCGGTGCGCGGATTCGACGTCAGCTTCTCGCCGGATGGCACGCGCCTGGCCGTGGGGTGGTTTGATGGACGTGTGGAGTTGTGGGATGTCCCGGGCCGGCGATTGCTACGCGTGCTCACCGACCGCTCGCAAGCCGCAGGGCATGCTGCCTTTTCTCCCCATCGCAATTTCCTGGCGGCCACGTCCGGGACCAACCGGGTCAGCCTGTATGACCTCGACTCCGGCCGGGATACCATCCTCTGGCACGCGCCCGACCAAGGCCAGTGGGGCGTCCGGGATCTGGCGTTCTCGGCGGATGGATCCAAGCTGGTCATCTATGCCGGATCCAGCCCCGAACTTGGCGACGCCGTGTGGGTGGGGGATGTGGCCTCCGCTCAAATTGAGAGCCGCCATCCAACCCTTTACATAGATAATACCGGATTCTTTGGTGCCGCCCGCCTCTCTCCCGACAACCGCCGTTTATATCTGGCGCGCGCCAACCGCTCGAACTCCCGCGTCAGCATCCAGTGCCTCGATCTGACCACCGGCAAGGAACTCTGGCAAACCGAAACGCAGCGGGATTCCGGACTGTCCGCCATGGCCCTCTCGCCCGACGGACGGGTGTTGGCTTCGGGATCGGGATTCGAAGATCCGACCATCCGCATCTGGGAAGCCGCGACCGGTCGGCTCCTAGTCCGGCTCGACGGACATTCCGGTTGGGTGGGCAAGCTGGCGTTTTCCAAGGACGGTCGACGGTTGATCTCCGCTTCAACAGATCAAACCATCCGCTTCTGGGATACGGGTACGTGGGCTGAATCCAAGGTGCTGCGCGGTCACAGCGATGAGGTCCATGCCGTCGCGATCTCGGAGGCGGCGCAACTCCTCGCCAGCGCGGGCAAGGACGGGAATCTCATGTTGTGGCAGGAGGATGGTAAAAGTGCGACGGATGGCTATCGCCGTCTGCCCGAGAACCTCCTTGTCGATCAGGTTCTCCCGCTGGATCAAGCGCGCGCGTTGTTGCTGGCTCCGGGCCAGCCGCCGGAGATCATGGATCTGAAAGGTGACTCCACCCCGATGCTCCTGCCCGGGATCGGTTCCTCCACCAACGTGCTGGGCAAGTTTGGCACCAATCTGCTGTGTCTCTGGAATGGCACGAACCAGATCCTCGTCAGCGAACTCCGAGGGGCCGAGTTGATCCAACGTGGAGCCGTCACGCTGGATTCCGGTACCCGCCCATCCGGAGCCGCTTACAACCCTGCGCGCCAGCTTCTGGCGTGGAGCGAAGGCACCAACTCGGCCTCCGTTTATGTGACGAGCCTTGTGACGCCCGGCCGTCGTATCGAACTGCGGAGCGATGTCCCCGGGGTCGTCCCGTTTCGCTTCAGCGAAGAGGGTTCCTATCTGGCGGCTGCGACCCAGAATCGGCGTTCCATGCGCGTGTGGAAGGTCGAAACCGGGCAGATCGTGGCGTCCCATGAGGGGCAAGTTGGCGAGTTAGGCGATGTGGTCTTTGCAGCGGGCGGTCAGGTCATGGTCGCGGTAAGGGTCACGGGCAACAACCATGAAATCCTCTTCTACGATCTGGTCCACGCCGACCGGGCACCCCGCCGTGTCCCCGGGAAAGAGAATTCCTATACCCTCGCCGTTTCACCCGATGCCGGACTGGTGGCTTCGTCCAACGATGCGGGGCAAGTCCGGTTGTTCGATCCCACCAGAGGCGAGTTGATCGAAACCATCCACGGCCACCTGAATGCGGCGGCCAGCATCGCCTTCTCCCCCGATGGACGACGGTTGATCTCCGCGAGTGGTGGGCGCGAAACCGTCAAGCTCTGGGATGTCGGCACGCGGCAGGAACTGCTGACCTTGGCCGTCATCGGTGGCTATCTGCAGGCGGCCATCTGGAGTGCCGATGGCGACGTGATCCTCGCCGGCGCACCGTGGCAGGCTTGGCGCGCGCCGACGTGGGCGGAGATCAACGCCGCCGAGGCGAAGGAGAAAGCAGAGGCGAAACAGCCATGAGCGCGCAAAATTTTGGGCTGCGGTGGCAGAGCACAGCGGCGACACCGCTTTCGTCCGCCCAGGACCATCGCGAAGTTCAGCCGGTTTCCGCCCACCCGAAAAACGCCGTCGCGTCCGACTTGCCGACGCACTCCAAGGCCTGGCTAATTTCCCCGCGACTCCGTCCGTCGCGAAGCGTCTTGGACTGCGGTAGTCCTCTACCGCTTTTCCCCGGGACACGACCGGCCCGCGACCCAAGTTTCACCCGGGACTCATTTCACGTCCCCCGCCAAAGCGCCAGAGGACTCTCACCCTTACCCACAAATCTTGAGGCTAGACGCGCGGGATTCTTTCAATGATGCTGGCCGGATGCATGGAGCTGTTCGAATCAGCGGGCGTTGGGTTCCGAAGGAAGTGTTGGAACGGATCTCACGCCGAAGCCAGGGG
>CANIZL010000131.1 GCA_947471985.1 Verrucomicrobiota bacterium
GGGATTACTGGCCACGGGCGGGGTGGTGGATATTCATGGGCCGGCGCCGAAGATATATTACTCCCGCCTCGCCCGGGGCAGCGCACCCGGAGCCCGGGAGTTGGAATTGTCCGATGCACCTGACTGGCGGGTCGGCGATCGAGTGCTGGTCTCCGGGGCGCGGTTGGTGAAATCCGGGGCGATGGAAAACACCCTTGCGGTGGAATCGGAGTTTGGCGAAGTGGCCGGGGTGGCGGGTTCGCGGGTGACCTTGAAGCGGCCCCTGCAATTCGCTCACGACGAGGGAGTCTCGCATTTATCCCGTCGGATTCGGATCACGTCGAGTGAGACGTCACCGGCGCGGGGGCACCTGTTGTTTACGGCCCAGGCCAAAGTGCTCGTGGAGGGAGTGGAGTTGGAGGGCTTGGGGCGCACGCTGAACTCCCGGCTTAAGGATACCCGCTGGAATCCGGACGGCACGGCCGCGGTCGTGGGCACGCAGCAACGGGGGCGTTACTTTCTGCACGCACATCATCTGGTTCATCCTATTCAGATCGCCGATTGTGTCCTCTTCGATCGCCCGACGAATCGTTGGGCGATCACCCTGCATGCTTCGCACGGCCGCGTGGAGCGGAATATCCTGGTATTCCCGGGTGGTGCGGGGATCGTCGCGGAGAACGGCTTCGAGACCGGAGTCATCCGGCGCAACGTCCTCATCGGCGGCCTGGGCGGAGCGGAGGGTTCGTCGGATTTGGAACGCGGCGGGCTGCGGGGGGCGGACGGGCACTATCTGGAGGATCGCGGATGGGAGGGCTACGGGCTCTGGCTGCGGAGTCCGACGTTCGAGGTCACGGAGAATATCGCTGAAGGGGCGTTCCGTGAGGCCGCCTATGGATTTCACTGCTTCGAACCCGACGGCGAATTGGAGGCCACGACGTTTCCCAACGATCCGGGCCGACCGCCGCAGGTGGCGGGTAAGGCTCTGGGCGATGTCTGGTGCCGCTTGAAAGGCATCCAGGTTTTCGCGCACAATACCAACCACGCGTATATCGCCCGGGAACCGTCCAGCGGTGCGGCGCTCTACCTGGCCCATATGTTTCTGCATGCGCCGTTCGTGGTGGAAAACTTCACCAGTCGCAATTCGGGCAAGGTGCTGGCGTATTATTCGCGCTCGTTTGAATTCAGTGGGATGGATCTGCGGGGCAATGCGGATTGGGCGGTCAAGAGTCCAGGGTTCTTCTTCACCGGGGTGAGCGACGTGGTGGTGCGGGATTCGGTCGTCCGAAATTGCACCGTGGGCCTGACGCCGCCGTTGCAGGCCCTGGCGGTGTCGCGGTGCCTTTTTGACAACGCCGTGAACTTCGAGTTCATGCCCGGCGACGCGGATTGTCCGTGCCACATCAGTCTGCCTGGCCGGGTTCTTACCCTTTCGCAGGTGCGATTTGGCCCGGGTTCGGGGACCAACATCTGGATGAATGCGCACGACGTGGAATCCACCCGGGAGACCGATGGCGCGGGGCAGCTGAATGCCCGCGGGTTGGCCAAGATGCTGAGTCCCCAGACCCGGGTGATCGTGCAGGACTACGACGGCCATGCGGGCGATGATTTTGAGGTGTTTTATCGGGAACAGGACGCGGAGTACGTCCTGCCCGGATTGGGCGTCTCCAATCGAGCCCTGGCGGCCGGTGAAGCCCGGGGCGAGGTGCTTTCGCGGCTGCGGGGCCGCAGTTTCAATGACCGCCTGGTCCGGGGTGGCCGGACCCGCGAAAAGATTGCCGGGCTGCTCGGCCCCGTTGAGCGCAATGTCCTCATCTATGCGGATACCCTGGGCGGCGAACAGATGGAAACCCCGGTTGGATCCATTTCGCTGACCTATAATCTGGGCGGGCGAAGGATGTCCAGCACCCGGATAACCGGGGGGAGGAATTACCAGGTTCCGGTGGTGGTGCGGTCCGGGTTGAACTTTCTGACCCACGATATTCCGGGCGTGGGACCGTATACCTTTTTGCTTTTGGGTCGGTAGTTGGGGAGGCGTCCGGTGAGTGGGCGAACTTGATTGTTTCCCCGGATCTGCCGTGGGCTAAACGTGGGGCCGTGAATCAGAATATCCGCTCGGGAGGCATCCATCGCTGGTTGAAGGTGTTTTCTTTGAGCGCTGCCCTGTGCGCCGTTCGCAGCGCACCGGCTCCCTTGGAGATCAGCGCTGATCAGGAGTCCGTGACTCTTTCGGTACGGATCGCGGCCACCGCGATGGTGGTCGAAAAGACCTTGGAATTGGGTCCGGCGGCCGCGTGGATTCCTCTCGCCGCTCCGGTGACGATCCGTGGCGGCGTCATTTCGATTTCGGACAGTCTGAACGCGAAGACCACTTACTATCGCTTGCAAAGTCTGACCCCGGCCGATTCCGCCATTGCGGCCCCGGAAGGAATCTGGACGTGGGCTCCGTTCACCAATGCCTTCTGCATGGAGGGGACCACGACGGGTTTTGGCATCAATCGCAGCACCCAGAGCAGCCGGGTCCTTATTTATATGGCCGCGGGCGGGGCCTGCTGGAACGAGCAGACCTGTCAGATACTGAACACGGCCGTCCACGGACCCTTCGGGGACGCGCAATTTGCCCAACTGACGCCGGCATTGTCCGCAGCCTGGTTGTTTGATCGGACCCGGGCCACGAATCCGTTTCGGGATTACAGTTTCGTCTATGTGCCTTACTGCACGGGCGATCTGCACGCGGGCAGTCGCGTCACGACGGAGGGAAATCAGGTGGCCCGGCATGTGGGTTACCGGAATATGACCGCCTTTCTGGAACGACTGGTGCCCACCTTTCCGGCGGCCAGTCGGGTAATTTTGCTGGGAAGCAGTGTGGGGGGCATGGGGGCGACATTCAATTGGGCGCAGACGCAGCGGGCGTTTGGCGGAATTCGGGTGGATTTGATCGATGATTCCGGCCCGATCCTGGCTGCCGAAAGTGTTGCCCTGGGCAAGGGCCTGCTCAGTGCGGAACCGCGGGCGGCGTGGGATGTGGACAGCGTGATGGCCTCGGCCTGCCCGGAGTGTCAGGGTGCTCCGGATGCCTTGGTGTCAGTGCACGCGGCGGCCTTTCTGCAATCCCGGGCGGCGTTGCTGACGCGAACGCAGGATGCGGTCCTTGCCAACTTTTATGGAATTACCCCGGGCCAATTTGAAACGGGGCTGAAGGCAGTGCTGAAAGCCCGGTTCGATCCGTTGCCCAACGTTCACTATTTTATGGCCAGCGGCAGCGGACACATGTTTCTCGGGGCGGAACCGACGGCAGTTTCGAACGGGACGACGCTCCTGTCCTTTCTGGAGCGGATGCTCCAGGACGATGCGGCCTGGGGCAGCGTGGCTCCGTGAGGGGAGGCGTCGGCGATGGCGGGTGTCCTGTGGGTCGTGAGACCGGGCGTCCGGGGGCCGAAGCCGGGATTGACACCACCCGGCCCGGGCGCAGTGTGGGCACGTCTTTGCGCCATGAAAATTCCCGCTCCTTCCGTCGCGATAGTTTCTGCGTTGTCTTCGGGTGACGCCCCGGATTTCATCCCCTGGCGGGCGACTTCGGTTTATCGGCGGGCGTTCACACTCATCGAGCTGCTGGTGGTGATCGCCATCATCGCGATTCTGGCGGGGATGCTGTTGCCCGCCCTGGCCAAGGCCAAATCCAAAGGGCTTTCCGCCCGCTGCTTGTCCAATCTGCGGCAGATCGGTATCACCTCCGCCCTCTACGGTACGGATAACCGCGATCAATTTCCGTTTTCCGGAAGGGACTGGCCGCAAATGGGGTTCGTGGATCTGCTCAAACTTTACGATCCCTATATCAGCACCAATTCACGGGCCTTCTTCTTTTGTCCGTCGGAGCGGGGCCGCGGTTTCAATATCGAGTGGGCCATCGCCAACGGGGCGATCCGGACGAATGACCTGTTGTTCCCCTGTTCCTACTATCACTACAACAATTTCTACCATTCGGACGACAACTCCGTCCTGCAATTGCGGCGGATCGGAGAGGTGAAATCACCATCTAAAAAGGCCCTTTCGCCGTGTTTTGCCAGCACATCGAAGAAATGGAATGACGTCCGGAAGAACACCACGTCGGCCGCTCACGGCACCAAGGGAATGCAGCTGCTGTTTGTCGACGGGCATTCCGAGATGGCGAATTATGAGCGGCTGAATGCGCCGTTCCTGGACGGCGGCACGCCAATCTACAATCTCGATTGGACCGTCGGTGGGCTCTCGGGCGAGGACCTGAAATAGCATCGACCGGGCGGGAAAAGGGGTTCCCGCCGCTGACGGATCACTTCGCCGCCGCCGGAGGGGAAGCAGTGGGCGGCGCGGCCGGTTTGGCGAGGCGGACGTGGGTGCCCGTCGTCAATGAATCCGGGGGGTTCAAGACCAGGCGATCCTGGGCGGTAAGACCCTGGGTGATCTCCACCGAGGCCCCGAAATCGCGTCCCACGGAAATGTTGCGCAATTCCACCACATTATTGGAATCCACGACGCCCACGTGGGGTCCGGTGGGACGAAAGATCAAGGTGTTGGAGGGAATGGTCAGCGGTACCTCGGTGCGGGCTTCGGTGAAGCGCACCTGCGCGTAGCCGCCCGGGAGCAGGGTGTGGTCCTCATTGTTGAGTTCCAGTTCGACGAGCAGGGTGCGGGACGCGGCGTCCAACGTTCCGGCGGTGCGCACCACGCGGGCCGGGTATTTTCGATGGGGCCGTTCATTGATCAGCACGTCCGCGCTTTGTCCGATGGCAATGGCCGGGGCCAGGGTTTGGGGCACGTGGACGTACAAGCGCAGGGTCTGGGTCTGGGCGAGGTGAAAGAGTTCGGTGGCGTTGCCGGCGGTGACCAATTGGCCGACGTCGACGCGCCGGGCCGTGATGATGCCGGCGAAGGGCGCACGGATCGTGGCGTAACCGGCCAGGGATTCGAGTCGGTGTACATTGGCCTGGGCGGCTTCCGCGGCCGCGATGCGCAGGCGGAAATCGGCGAGTTTTTCATCGGTTTCCTGCGGGCTGACGAGCCGGGATTCGGCGAGTTGGCTCCAGCGGGCGGCCGTGGTTTTGGCCAGGGCCATGGTGGCCTCCGCCTGCCGGGTCTGCGCGCGGGCGGTGGCGAGGTCCTCGTTCAATTCCGGGGTATCGAGTTCCGCCAGGACCTGGCCGTTGGTGACGCTGGCCCCGAGATCGACGTGCCATTGGCGGATATAGCCGGTGGCCCGGGCATAGATGGGGGCGTCCACCAAGGCGCGGATTTCCGCCGGCAACGTGACCGGTGCCCCGCCTTGGCCTGGCGCGGGCGACACCAAGGTGACGGTGAGCTCGGCGAGTTCCCGCGTGATTTGCGCGACGCTTTCCTTCTGCTGTCGGCGCGGTTTCCAGCCGGCGAAAAATGCGACCAGCAAGATCACCAGGATGATCCCGGCCAGCAGTCCGAGGCGGGGCTGGGATTCGGACGGCGCGCCGGCCAAGTGGCCGGGGGCGGGATCGGGGAGGGAATCGCGGGACATGATTAAAGCGCGGGTGCAGGATGGCGACGCAGGTCGGCGGGAAGTTGGAGCAGCTTCATGAGTGGGTGACGCGTCACACGATGAGGCCGCTGGAAGTGGCGGCTTCGGGTTCGAAAGCCTTTGGTGCGGGCGATGCCGGGCGCTTGCGGTGAGCGAGGGCAAAGACCACCGGCACGAAAAGCAGGGTGGCGACGGTGGCCAGGAGGAGGCCGCCAATGACAGCGCGGCCGAGCGGGGCATTTTGTTCGCCGCCTTCGCCCATGCCGAGACTGAGGGGAATCATGCCCAGGATCATGGCCAGGGCGGTCATGATGACCGCGCGGAGACGGGTGCTGCCGGCCTCCAGGGCGGCGGCCCAGGGCGTGCGACCCTGATTGAGCGCTTCGCGGGCGAAGCTGACGACGAGGACGGAATTCGCGGTGGCGACGCCGACGGACATGATGGCACCCATGAGTGCGGGGACGCTCATGGCGGTCTCGGAAACCCAGAGGCCCCAACCCACGCCCGCCAGCGCTCCCGGCAGTGCGGTGATGATGATGAACGGATCCAGCCAGCTTTGAAAATTCACCACGAGCAGCAGGTACACGAGCACGATGGAACCGGCCAGTCCGCCCAGCAGACCGTTAAAACTGGAATGCATGGCTTCGGCCTGGCCGCGGGTGACGATGTAACTGCCCCGCGGAAGCTCCCGGCGCGCCTCTTCAATCAACGGAGCGATATCGTGCATCACCCCGCCGAGATCGCGGCCGTCCACGCCGCCGAAGACATCGATGACGGGCGTCACATTGTAATGGGACACCACAGCCGGGGCGTTGGTTCGGGTGATGGTGGCGAGGTTCGCCAGCACCTGACCGTCGCCCGCACCATTGAGGCTGGCGCTGACCGGCAGGCTGGCGAGGGATTCCAAGGAATTCATCGAGTACTCGGGCACGCGGACGTTGACCAGGTACTGGATGCCGACGGTTGGATTGAGCCAGTAGGAGGGCGTGATCTGACCGCTCCCGCTGAGGCTGAGGAGGACGGAATTGGCCACGTCCCGTTCGGTCAGTCCGATCTCCACCGCCTTGTCCCGATTGACTTCGACCAGCAAACGCGGTTGATCGGCGGGCTGTTGGACCCGGACATCGACGGCGCCCGGGACGCGACGGATCTTTTCCGCCAGCCGGGCCGCGATGCCGCGGTGCGCCACCTGATCCCGACCGACGATCTGGATGTCGAAGGGCGCCGGCAGTCCGAAGTTGATCGTTTGACTGACGATGTCGGCGGGCAGGAAATAAAAGGTGGTGCTGGGAAACTCCCGGTTCAAACGGCTGCGCAGGCGGCGGACGTGATCCGGGGTGGAATGGTGTTGGGGGCGCAGCGACACCAGCACATCGGCATCACCGGTACCGATCAACCCGCTGTTGGAATAACTCAGGGAGATGCCGGAGTTCGGAATGCCGATATTATCCAGCACCCCATCGATCTCGTCCGCTGGAATTTCCGCGCGGATGACCGACTCCACCTCATCGACGAGGCGCACGGTTTCCTCGATGCGGGTGCCGGTGCGGGCGCGGAGATGCAGCCGGATCTGGCCGGCATCGACGGAAGGAAAGAAGTCCTGGCCCAATTGCGGGTACAGCAGGCAGGAGCCTCCGCAGAGCGCGAGGAAGAGGAGCGCGAAGAGGACCGGACGCTCGAGGAGTCCCGCGAGAAGGCCGCGGTAGTGCGAGCGAAATCGCTCAAAAGCGCGCTCGAAGGCGAGGTTGATGGCGGTGAAGGGGCGCAGCCACGACGCCCCGGCGGACATTTCGCGCTTGCGAACCAGGGTGCCGCCGGTCTCCCAATCCTCCGCATCGGCGACGCCGGCGTGGTGGACGTGCGGGCGCGCGTTGCGATAAAACCACATCACCAGGGTGGGGATCAGGGTCCGGCTGATCACATAACTCGCGAGCATGGCGAACACCACCGCCTCGGCGAAGGGCACGAAGAGATGGCGCGCCACCCCCGCGAGGAAAAACATCGGTACGAACACGATGCAGATGCAGAGCGTGCTGACAAAGGCCGGCAGGGCGATCTCCTGCGCGCCGTCGAGAATCGCCTGCGTCAACGGCTTTCCGAAGCCCATTTGCCGGTGGATGTTTTCGATCTCCACGGTGGCGTCATCCACGAGAATACCAACGGCCAGCGCGAGTCCGCCAAGACTCATCAGATTGATGGTTTCGCCGATGGCACTCAGGATGGCGAGAGATGACAGGACGCTGAGCGGGATGGAAATGGCGATGATCAGGGTGCTGCGCCAGGAGCCGAGGAAGAGCAGGATCATCACGGCGGTGAGTCCGGCGGCGATGATGCCCTCCTTGGTGACATCCGCGATGGCGGCCCGGACGAAGAACGATTGATCCCCAAACTCCTTGATCTCGAACTCGGGCGGCAGCGCGGACTTGATGAGGGGCATCTCCTTCTTCACGCGGGCGACGACATCGAGCGTGGAAGCGGCACCGCTTTTGAGGATGGTGAGCAAGGCGCCGCGCTGACCGTCCTGCCGGACGACATTTTGCTGCGGCTGATAGCCATCCCGGACTTGGGCGACGTCGCGGACGCGGAGCGTGGCGCCGTTGACGACTTTAATTGGCAGATCGTTGAGTTCCGCCAGCACGCGGGGTTGGGCGTTGACGGCGACATCGTATTCGGTGGTGCCGATTTTGGTGGTGCCGCTGGGCAGGATGAGGCTCTGCGATTGGAAGGCGTTGACGACGTCCTCGGCCTTGAGATTTTTGGCCTTTAACGCGGCGAGATCGAGATCGACGGATACCACCCGGGCCTTGCCGCCGTAGGGCCACGGAATCTGGGCGCCGTGGATGATGGACAGGCCGACGCGGATTTGATTCTGGCCCTTGTCGTAAAGTTCCTGCTCGGAGAGCGTCTTGGAAGCCAGGCCGTATTGCAGGATGGGAACGGCCGACGCGTTGTATCGGATGACCAGCGGCGGGGTCTGCCCGGGAGGCATCTGGCGCAGAATGGTCTGGGCCACCGCGGTGATCTGCGACACGCCGGCGTCGACGGAGGCACCCTCCTGCAGGAAGACTTTGATGATGCCGACGCCGTTGTAGGACGTCGACTCCACGTGCTCGATGTCGTTGACGGTGGCGGAGAGCGAGCGTTCGTGGATGTAGAGGATCCGTTGCTCAATCTCCTGGGCGCTCAGGCCCTGATACTGCCAGATCACCGAGATCACCGGGATGTTGATAGCCGGAAATATGTCGGTGGGGGTGCGGAGGAGCACCAACGGGGTGAGCAGCAAAAGCACCAGGGCGGCCACCACGAAGGTGTAGGGCCGGCGAAGGGCGAGACGGACGATCCACATGAAAAGGCGGGCAGACGTTGTCGAGGGGAATGGGCATTCAACCGGGAATCGCCCACCCCGGGCAACGAACTATGACACGTTTCCGTGCGGCCCGGATACATTTCTTGTCGGCTGACCGTGTCCCCTGCGGCGGGACCTGAATGGCCGCCTCGTCAGGTGCCCGGGGGTGTTTGTCCCACTTCACCGGGAATCCCCAGCTCACGCCAGCCTTTGGCGCCGAGCCGGCGCAGGGTGGCGAGGTTTCGTTCCACGATGTGGGAGGCATCGGGATAACCGGCCACCGCCCGGGCCACGGACGCCTCACGTAACAAGTGGAGCATGGGATGGGGCGATCGGTTGGTGAAGTTGGTGATGTCGTCGACGTCGGTGTCGGCGAACTGATAACGCGGATGAAAGCTGGCTATCTGGAAGGTGCCTTCGAGTTGGAGGCGGCGGAGGACAGCGTCGGCTTTGTCGAGGAACTGGTTGTAGGCGGCGAAATTCGAGAGCACCTCGGGATGGATGAGGAGGGTGGTTTCGCAGACCTGCGGATCGGCGGCGGCGAGGCGGGTGAGTTCGTCCGCCAGATCGCGCAGGAGGTCGGCCTGGGAGCGGGCCGGGCTGACGTGGTAGCGGATGCGTTCGTTGACGAACTCCGCCTTGGCGAACGGGCAGAGATTCAGTCCGATCACGGCCCGCTCGAGCCAGACCTTGGTCGCGGCGACGACCGCGGAGGTCGATGCGTCCCCAGCCGTGGTGGGCAGTGAGGGGTAGGGCGGAGCGGTGGCGCGACGTTTCATCTTCGTTGGTGGGCAATGTAGGGGAAAAGGCGGAAGGAAGAAGGAAGATGGAAGAAGGGGCTGAAGCTGACGCGGGTCGAAGAACTCCAGGTGGGCGCGCTGGGTGATATCGACGTTCGTCCGGCTCGGATGTCTATCTCCAAAGCGTCAGGGGACTGCCGCAGTCCACAACCTCGCGGAATTTACCCGACGCGTGAGAAGTCGCGGGAGCGTCGTGGACTGCGGTTGTCCTCCACCGCTTTGGAGTGGCGGGTGGAACAATCCACGCGGGTCGAAGAGTTCCTCGCGTGCCCGCCCGCTGGGTGATATTGACGTTCATTCGGCAAAAACGTGTTGGCGGTCCGATTCGAAATCCCTCCGGACAAGTCGGCTTGGATTTTTGAGGCGGACGCTCATTGTTCGCGACATGAACCGAAGTTGGGTGCAGCAAGGGTGCTTCTACGTGCTTTTGGGTGTGTCGTTGCTGGTTGGCGTGGCCCATCACGCCGCGGGGGCGGCCGCCGGGGTGGAAGTGCATGCGGTCCTAGGTGAGACGAATGGGGTGGTGACCGTGGGCTATCGTTCCGGTGACGTGGAGATGGCGCGGTCGACCTCCGCCGCGCCGGCGGGGGTGGTGTTGCGACGGCCGGGAGTGTCGGCCGTGCCGGTGGAGTTCCGCACGCAGTCCAAGCAAGGGGCAGTTACGGAATTGGGACCGACGACCGTCGGGACCCTGACCCTGCGCTGGCGCCTCGAACAGAAGTCCCCGTCCGTGGTGGAGCGGACACTGGAAGTGACCGCGGACGTGGCTCAACAGTTCGCTGTCACGTTTCCACTGGAGGTCGTGGCGGACGGCGAGTTCGCTTCGTTTACCGGACCGGAAAAGGCGGCCACGCTTTTTGATACGGTGCGCGGATCGCCTCGGACGGAAACCTTTCCCGCCGTGTGGGTGCGGGGCGGCGGACGCGTCTTCGGAATGATCGCGGACTCCCCCGGACTGTGGGAGAATCGTTGCCAGGTGTCCGTGGATCCCCCTGCGCGGCGCCTGGCGGTGCTCACGGGTGATGGTCGGGCGCCCTATCCGTTGGTGATTCAGCCGCCCGAAGATGCGCGGGACACCTACGAGTATTCCATGGATGGCTGGCAGACGTTGGCGGCGGGTGAGACGCGGCGGTTTACGACGTGGGTTTTTGCCAGTCCCGCCCGGAATCACTACGACGCGCAACTCGCGGCGCATCTGGCCGTGGCGGCGGGCAAGGGCTGGGGCAGCTCCGCCGTCACCGCCATCCTGCGCAATACCTCGTTGTTTCTGCTGCGGCGCAATCTGGCCCGGGACGCGGAACATCGGACCCGGGAGGGGCGCTATATTTTTATTTCCGGTCCGGGCTATGGGTGGAAGCAATGGGTCTCTGATGGATTCTATACGGCGCTGGGATTGGACGATCCGGAGAAGACCATTGAGTCCAATCGGGCGGTGTTCTGGAACCGCATGGATTACGAGGACAATGCCCATTACTACCTCATTTGGGCGGTGCTGATGAAGCGGGCGGGTGGCACGGTCAATGAACCGCTGGTCCGGCGGGCTTATGATTTCCTGCGGCAACATGAGCGGGACGGCTGGTTTGTGCCGCCGTCGCTGCCAGGTGCGCCCAATGCCAAGGGTTGGAAGACCTATCATGACGTGCTGCCGTATGACGAAGGGGACTCTCCGACGAGCGATCAGGGATTTCACTGCGGGGCGCTCTTGGCGGCGCAGGAACTGGGGCTGCCCATCACTCAACCGGAAATCGAGCGGGCGGTCCTGGCCTATCGCGCGCTTTTTAATACCGAACGCGGATTCTTTCCCACCAGCCGGATGCAGAAGGACACGCTGGGGCAGGATACTTTGTATGGTGCGACGCTGACGTACGCGGTGTTCGGCCGGAAGTTACTCGCGGATGAACAGGTGCTGACGCACATCCGCACGTCGGAGCGGGTCAAAACTCCCTACGGGCTGCGGGTGATTTCGCAGGCGGACGGGGCTCTGCTACCCGGCCACAGCGGCGTTTATTGCTACGGCGGCTCGTGGTTCCTGAACGACGCGGCGAATTATCTACTGGCGGGCGTGCACGGCCTGCCGTCGGCCGAAGTGGATGCGCTGCTGGCGGAACGTATTGGTCGGGAAATCGCCCACGTGCCGGCGTTTAATGAATCCATCAGCACCGTGGATGGGCATCCACACGGACACGTGCTGTATTCCTGGAACTCCGGCTACTGGTGGCTGCGCCGCGAGATTCGGAAACGCCAGGGGGAGTTTGGACCCGATCCGGTGGACCAGGTCATCGACCGCCGACTGGGCGTGGTTCCCGGCGAAGGCGGGGTGCGTTTGGACACGGCTGCCCTCGCGCCGCCGCCCAATCTTATTGGTTATACGGAATTGCGAACAGATCTGCCCGGTGGACGGCACGCCAACGTTCGGACCATGCGGACGATGCTGGTTGCCCCGGACGGCACCGGACGTCGCGAACTCGGACGGGAACTGGTGGATGGATCCGAGGCCTGGACGCAATTCGCGGGGTGGTCACCCGACGGTCGGCAGGCGGTGATTTCGCGTGGCTGGCAGGATCCCGAGAACGCGCGCTGGGAGGAGGAGCATAAGACGTTCCGCATGGAGGCCGGAAAATGGCAGCTGGATTCGTGCTTGTTTGATCTCGCCGCCGGACGGCTCACGAATCTCACGGCAGTGGAGCGGGTGAGTCATTATAACGGCGGCCTGTTTTTCCTGCCGGGAAATCGGGGCTTGGGCTTCACCCCGCTGATTCAAGGAACTTCCAAGCCCTTCGTGATGGATGTCGACGGTCGCAATAAACGCGATGTGTCCGGCCCGGAGGCGGGGTTTGCCTACGGCTATAGCGCGTCGCCCGATGGACGGTGGATCAGCTATCATCAGGACTATCAGATTTATATCGCGCGGGCCGATGGCACGGAGAAGCGGCATATCGAAACTGGAAATGCTTTCAACTTCGGACCGCGCTGGTCGGCGGATGGCCAATGGCTGTTGTTTGTCAGCGGGGTGCGGGGCCGGAGTAATCCGTACATTGTCCGGGCGGACGGTTCCGGGCTGCGGCGCTTGGCGGACTTGAACGGGTATCAAGGTTGGATCCTGTTCCTCGATGTCCCGGATTTTCACGAGGGCAGCAGCGATGTGCCGATCTGGTCGGGCGACGGTCAGTCGGTGTTTTATACCGCGCTGGTGGGCAAGAACGTGGAGCTTTTTGCGGCGACGCTGGCGGGGCGGACGGAGCAGCTCACGCATTCGCCCGAGGGAACGCTGCACTATCACCCGGAAGTGTCACCGGACGGCGGCTGGTTGGTGTACGGATCGAAGCGGAAGGGCGTGCGCCAGATTTGGGTCATGCGCCTGGCCGATCGTACGGAAACGCGCGTCACGGACCTGAAGTTGGGATCCGCCGCCATGTGGCCGCACTGGCAGCCGGCGGTGGTTCCGGCGCCTTGAGCGATTAGACGGCGTGGCGGGACAGCTCTCGCGCCTTTTATCCACAGGACATGTGTAGGTTTTTTTCTGCCGGGATGACCGATCGCTCAGAAAGTTTTCGGTCTGGAGGCTTAATTGGGCCTACTTGTTGCGGTTTTCACTCAAAGTGAAACGGAAACGCGGTTTTTGAAGGCTACCCGCTCGGGAAGACGGCGATCGTTAACCCATTCCCCGGTCCAGCCAATCCTGAAATATTCCTCTTGGGGTGGGGTCACCCGTCCCAGCCCCGATCCCCGCCCGCCAGCGCGAGCCATGAGGTCGCATTTTCCGCAGAGCGTCGAGAAAGTAAATTTCGATCAGAAATTCGAACGAATCTCTGGCTTCATCGCCTCAATCTCCACCGGCCGGGACACGTTGGCCTCAATCACCCACGCACTTCCAACATGATGAAGACCGTTGATCCCGCGCCCTGAAAAGTTCGCGTCAGGCAAGCGCCAAGACCTTGGGACGCATCGGCGATCGGGGGCACCAGGCCGCCAAAAACGATCAAAATCATGTCCGAAGACGCACTTGGTGTTTTCGGTGGTCAGCCGATCGACCACTGCCCAACCCGCGAAGGCAAATTGAAGGGAACTCGAAATGGGTCTGAATCGCCTGTCTCTGACCGCCTTTCCCAATTAACCTACTTGAGTGAAACTCCCGATGACGGTAGGCCACCTCTCCCCCGCCGGATTCGTCGATCGGCACCTACCCAACGCCTCCCGAGGTCTCTGGCGCCTGTTCCTGCTCGTGCTGTTGTTGATTTTCGGCCAACGGACCGCCGTCGCCGCCGACAACGATTTCACAGCACCGGTCCTAACGGTAACCAGCCATGCCAATGGCCAGATCGTCAACGCGCGCACCATCGTTTTACAAGGCAGCGCCACGGATGCCGGGCGGGGCGGACACGGAATCTCGTCGATAAGCGCGCGCGGCACGATCCAGGGCGCCACCGCCGCCGGCGACGCCACCGTGAACTGGAGTCAAGGATTCACTCTCAACCCCGGTCCGAACCACATCAGCGTCTACGCGTACGACAACAGTACGTCCCAGAATTTCACCACCATCTCGCTGATAATCAACTTCCAGCCCCTCGATACCCTGCCACCCAGTCTCACCGTCACCAGCCATAACAATGGCGCCATCGTCAACACCAAGACCATCGTCATTAGCGGAACCGCGAGCGACGGGGGCCTGGGCAACAACGGCATCTCTTCCGTCTATCTGCAAGGTCCCCTTCCCGGAACCTCTACCACTGGCGCCGGCAGCGTCACGTGGAGTCGTGAAATCATTCTGTTTCGCGGTGCGAACTATATTAATATTTACGCTTACGACGACAGCGACATTAAAAACGAGCGGCTGATCACCCTGACCATTAACTTTCAGCCGACGGACCCTCTTCCCCCGCTTTTGGAAATCACCAGCCACACCAGTCAACGGCGTCCATGATATCTCAGGAAAAGCAGGGCATTAGCGCTGCGCTATTGATCGTAAAGGGGGCGCCAAGGCGCCCGTTTTCCAGGGGTTCACAAACCTCTTCTTGTTCGTAAAAACGCCACCACAGGGCGCGCAATGTTATTAA
>CANIZL010000132.1 GCA_947471985.1 Verrucomicrobiota bacterium
ATTCGTTCATGACCACGCCCATGCGACGGCCGGTCATGGGGGACTCGCGCAACCAGCGAAGCAGCAGCGTGGTCTTTCCGGCGCCGAGAAATCCGGTCAGCAGGATGACGGGTAATCGCTCGTCAACGGCCTCGCCGGGCGGGGCGTCGGCGGTGGCTTGGGTTTCCATGGGGCTCATGCCTCGGTGAACAAACCCAGCGTGGCGGTGTAGCCATGGAGGAAATTCCGGCTGCCGACCGGGCCGATCTCCCCATTGCAGAAACAGCCGCTCAACGGGAGCGGACCCAGTTGTTCCTGGACCAGGTTCGCGTCGTGGCTTTGCACGCCAAAAAGTCGTTCGCCGCGTCCGCCGCAGATGCCGAGAAAGCCGCCGTAGATTTTGCGACCCGCCAGGCGTTCACGGGTCCGGGCGAGTTGCCAGCTGAGGTCTTCGGTCGCCGTCGTGGCATCCCGGCGTTGGAACTGGATGGTTTGCCCGGTGCGGGGCAGGGCGCCCACGGCCAGCACGCCGGCCCCGGGATCCGCCATCAGGAGGTTGCGGACCAGGAAATCGCCGCGGCGCAATTCCTCGCGGTATTCGGAACTGGCAAACCCGACAAAGACATTGCCCATCACCCGCCGCTGCTCCTCCCGGCTCAATCCGTTGAAGGTATCCACCAACACCTTGTAAGCAGGTTGATTGGCGATGGAATGAATGTAATTCCGGTCCGCCTTGGTGATCGTCCAGGGTTGACCGATCGGAGTGCAACCCTGGGAGACCACGGGCTCCAGGGCCACGTCCCCACCCAGGCTGATCACCACGGCGCCCTCGGTGTACACATTGCCGTCCAGATAAACGTAGGCTTCCTGCTCCTGCCAGTTCCCCGTGGCGAAGCCGCCCACGCAGGGTTGCCCGGGATAGGCGGCATTCCACTGGGTCATCCAACGTTCACTGTCCCAGCCAAAGGGATTGGCCAGAGCCAGCCAGCCGTGACAGGCGGCGGGCGTCACTCCGGTCAGGCGATGCCACGCCGCTGATTCGTCGGTCGCAGCTTCGCAATCATCCAACTGCGGGTTGCTGAGATGGCGTGCGGTCAGCCGTGCGCCGGGCAGGGCGTAAAGGCCCACCGACAGGCCTGGAGATACCTTCCCGCCGGCTTCGAATTCCTGATTCCCGACCACCAGCGCATGCGAGGAACACCCGGCGAGCAATTGGGCGCGGCCGTAGACCCGGATGAGTTCCAGGAGTTCAGCGGCTCGCTCAAAAAACTGGGGCGTCGTGAAAACGAGGCCCAGGGTCACTGCCGGAGCGTCGAGTTGGGCCCGCAGCGATTGGATCCATTGCCGCAGTCCGGCCTCATCCCACTCGCCCGTCCAATGCCCCACCACCCCGTGTGGATGTTTCATGGGCGGACGCTAGCGTTTTAATAGGAGAAGGGTAGGGGAGCCGCACGGTTGATCCCGGAAATCGCTGAGACAGGACCCGGGAGCTACTGGACACTGTAGGCCCGATAGAATTTCGCCTTCGCACCCTGCGTCGCGAAATCCTGCAATTCCATGAATCCGCTGGGAGATTGAGCCAGCCCGGTGCCGACCAGGTTCCAGGTTTTGAAATCCGTGGTGGCTTCGACGCCGTACGTGACTCCGGGTTCCCCCAGTACCCGCACGATGAAGGCCCCGTTCTGCAGTCGGCCCACGGGTTCCACCGTTGGCGGAATCTCCTGCAGCGGCGTGGCCACCAACCGGTAATCGTCGAACGCCATGAAATTGTCCCCCGGCGACCCGGGCTTTCGCAGGGACCAAACGGCATCGATCTCGTTCAGATCCAGCTTCGCTCCCTTGGTGGTGATGGGTTGCGAATTCACCACCACAAGATTGCCAATGGAGGCCGTCCAGCGGTTGCGGGCGAAGTTCATATCGATGGTCAGATCGTAGATATCGCCGCTGCGGAACTGGACCCCGGTGAACTTGAAGCCCTGACCGTCATCAAGGGCGAAATTGATCTCCAACCGTTCGTTGTCGAATTCGAGGGTAAACAGGCGCTTTTCCTGGGTGTTATAGGCACTCCAGCGGAAATCATCGAAGGTGGGTGCGTTGGTGGTTGAATCGAAGATCTGAAAGGCCACCGTGAAACGCAGCAGGGGAAGCGAGTTTCCGACGGGAGTGAGGGCCACCGGTCGGAAGACGTTCAAGAGATCATTGGTGCCACCGGCGAATCCGACATACGCGACTTGGCCGCTGAAGCCGTCGGCCGAGGTCAGTACCCCGTTTCCGCCATCGCCAATGGCCACCCATTGATTCTGCCCGGCGAGGTTGACGTCGGTGCGGTAACCTTCGAAGGGCTCGAAGCCGGTCTCAAAGAGGACGCGCGACGCGGCCGGCAGTGGCTTGCCGGCGGCGGTTACTACCCCTGCCGCCAGGGCGACCACCCACCAGATGAACCAGAAATGGAGTCTCATGTGAAATTAAAAGACGGGCCGGAGGGTGCGAATTCCCCCCGGCCCGTCGGTTGTTCGTATCAGTTTTCACGGCCGCTGCGTCCATTGCCGCCGGAACTTGGACGGCTGGGAGCCGAGGCGGGGGCGGGGGCGGGGGCGCTGCTGCGGCTCGGGGCCGGGGCGGAATAGACCGGGGCGGGCGCCGAGTTGTGTGCGGGCGGTGAGTAGGACTGGGCGGGCGCCGAATTGCGGGACGGCGGTGAATAGGACGGCGACGGCGCGGAATAGCTCGGGGCCGAGCGGGGCGAGGAGGAGTCGTAGCTGGGCCGGGCACTGGGCGCGGGACCACTGTAACTGGGGCGCAGGGACGGGCCGGAACTACCCTGAGCGGAAGGCGCCGAATAAGTCGATCCCGACCGGGCCGCGGCACCCGGCGCGGTGCCGTAATCGTAGGTCGGGGCCGGCTTGCGTTCTTCGATCCGTGGCGACACCGCCGGGTTTTGGATCCGTTGATTGTCCTGCAGGACATCCGTGGGCCGGCTGGCGGCGCCAGGCCGGGCGTTATACGTGTTGGCGGGCGGGGTCACGGTCGGCGCCGGAGTGCGACTGGGTGCCGGGCTGCCGCTGTTGGCTTTGGCAGATTCCGTGCGGGCGGGAGCGGGCGCAGGGGAGGTCGTAACCGGCACGCGGGGATTGGCAAAGGTCTCACCCGGCCGCGGCGCGGAACCGGTCAGCGGCCGATTACTTGGGCTCTCGGTACGGACACCCGGCGACGCCGGCGCGGAGGCGCTCGGAGTGGTCGAAGTGCGGGTGGGAGCCACGAAGCCACTCGCCGCCGAGGCGGCTGCCGGACGCGCCGGGGCACCCGTGAGCGGTGCGGACGTGGCCGGATTCCGGCTGGGGGCTTCCGTGCGGCCACCCGTAGAAGGCGCCGCCGTCGGATTGGAATTCGGGCGGCTGGCTACGATGCCAGGGGTGGCGGCGGTCCGGCGTTCCTCTTCCCGTTGCCGATTGAGTACGGTGGTGGGAGGCGCTGTGGGCTGGGTCGCGGCGCCATCGAGCCGCGGACGATAGGCCGCAATCACCGGTTGATTGGCCGAGGCTCCCGGTTGACGAACCACGCCGCCACCGGGGCGGACATCGGCGATGGCCACCTTCCGGATTTCATCCCGGGTTGCCCCCCGGGCTTTATCGTAGGGCGCCCCGTTGTTGATGATCACGGTATTGTTATTGCCATTGATGTTGACGACCTGGTTCTTGTTGCCCACCACGGAGTTGTGTCCGTGGGACACAATCTCGGTGACGCGGGCCCGGGGTACGCAACGTTCCCAGACGCGGGGGCGGCAGAAGTCGGACCAACCGACACCGATCCAGCAGTCGGAACCCAGGCCAAAGCCCACGCTGACGCTGGTGCGGCCGCTCCACCAGCTGAAGCCCACGTGGGAACTCCAGCGGCATTCCGGCGGCAGGGGCGCCCAAGCGCAATGGTCACCCGTATAACTCCAGTTCACCCAGGCCGGACCCCAGTCGCAGCCCGGTTGCCAAACCCATCCAACGCGCGGGCTCCGGTGCCAGCGGCCATAATGAAACGGCGCCCAGCCCCAGGAGTAGCCACTGTTCCAGTACCAGCCGTAATCGGACCAAACCCAGGAGCCGTTGTGGGAGTACGGATGCCAGTTGCTGTCCACAATCGCCACCGAGGGACGCCAGCAATAACCATAGTCCGCGACTTCCACCCAGGATCCGTAGGGCGACAAGGATTCGTAAAAGGTATTGTAGTTAATGACGGCGGCGCCGGTCGCCGGTCCGGCAGTCGGGGCCGCGGCCGCCGGCGGGCCGGGTTGGGGTTGACCGTAGACCACCGGCGGCTGGGCGGGGGCTCCGCCGGGGACGTCCACATAGGTGGCCGCGCTCGGAACTGCCGGGGCTGGCACCGTGGCCGTCGGGGGCGGCGGCGTGATTGGTGCCGTCGGGGCCGCGGCCGGCGGAGGCGTCGAAGCTACGCTGGGTTGGGCGGCGCGGAGCGTGCCTTCCTGGGCGAGGAGCGCATTAACCACGGGGCCGGAAATACCCAGGTCGTTTAGGTAGATGACGTGGTCGGCCGTCAGCCGGAAGGGTTCCGTGATGTTGTTGATGTAACTCACCAGGACATTCTCCCCCAAGGTGGTCTGGGCCAGCCGGACCACTTCCTGAACCGGGACCGGGAGCTCCGGCGGTGCCTTCAGCGTTAACGCCGCCGCCGCCACCCCTTCGCCGACAGTCGTAGGTGCCCCATTGCTGGCGCCGGAAACCGGGGCAATCGCGGCAATCGCGGGATCGGCGGGTTTGGCGTTGGAACTAGGCGCCGCCGGCGACGGATTCTGCGCCTGACTTCCGTCGCAACCGGCGAGGACGACGGCGCACAACGTGGGTAGAAGAAGACGGTTCATGGTCATCGGGAGTTTGGTTTGGGTCGTTCAGACGCCCTTTACGCTGCCCCGGAAAGGGCCGTGACCCCGGCTGGCAGAGCCCTGGAGGTCAGAAAGGTTCGTAATCACGACGGCTGTATGGACGCAGGGCGTTTTCAGGTATTCACCGGCGGTACCGGGCGGGTGTATCAGGTCTAACCTGACAGGGTTTCGGCGATCTGGCCAGCCGGGAAGTGTCTCCGCCGGGAACTGGGGAATTGCCCGGGCGGATCCAGGGGACACATTGGGCAAATGAATGCGCAGGTTCCCTCCCGGTTGGTCGCCGCCGAGACCGATCCCTCCTGGCGGCCCATGGCCGGGCGATCCTGCGTCTGCGCGGCGCTGGCGCTGGCCGCCTGGCTTGTGCACGAGCCCTTTCCCCCTGCCGGCTCCGCCCTGTACATGCTGGCCTATGTTTTTGGCTCCTGGGACCTCGCCCGGGAAGCTTGGGGGGATCTGGTGAAACTGCACTTCGGAACCCACTTTCTGATGCTCTTGGTGGTGCCGGGTTCCGTCGCGGTCGGGGCTTGGGGCGAAGGGGCCCTGCTGCTGGTCTTGTTTTCGGCCTCGGCTGCCATGGAATCGTTTGCTCAGGCGCGGACCGAACGGGAAATCGGGGCGTTGCTGCGGGGGGCGCCCAAGACGGCGCGCCTGCTGACCGCCGATGGCTCGGAATATCCCGTGACGGTGGATGCCCTCAAGCCCGGCATGAATCTGCGGGTGGTGGCCGGTGAACAGGCGCCGGTGGATTTTCTGGTCACCCGCGGCGAGAGCGCCTGCGACGAAGCCATGCTCACCGGAGAAGCGGAACCCGTCACCAAGCGACCCGGGGCCACCGTAATGGCGGGTACGCTCAATCTGTGGGGCGTGCTCGAAGGGCGGGTGCTTCGGGCGGCCAGCGAAAGCCAGCTGCAGAAAGTCATCCGGATGATCGGTGAGGCGCAACATCTCAAGGCCCCCGTGCAACGGTTCACGGATCGCTTTGGCACCGGCTACACCGCCTTTGTCATCGCCGCTTGCGTTGCCTTGTTTCTGGTGTGTTGGCAGGGACTCGGCGTACCGGCCTTTTTCGCGGAGGGCAGCACTCGCAGTGCCTTTTACCGGGCCATGACGCTCCTGACCGTGCTGTCGCCCTGCGCCTTGGTGCTGTCGGTGCCCTCGGCCATCCTCTCCACGATTGCCTGCGGTGCCCGGCACGGGGTCTTGTTCCGGGGCGGCGCCGCGGTGGAGAATCTGGCGGACATCCGGACGGTGGCGATGGACAAGACCGGGACGCTCACTGAGGGCGTGCTCCAGCGGGTCGGGACGGAAGTTTTCGTGGGCACGGAGGCCGAAGCCCTCCAGCTCGCGGGCTCCCTGGCGGCACTTTCCACCCATCCGATTTCCCGCGCCCTGACGTTTGCGGCGCAGGAACAGCCGGAATTTGTGCCGCTGCTGGTGCACGCTTCGAATACTGTCGCCGGCCAGGGGCTGCGGGCCGAAGTGGAAGGCCGCGAGATTTTGCTGGGGAATCGGGAATTGGTACGGGAAGCGATCGCCCCCTTTCTGGACCGGATTACCGCACCGCCCCCGGGGGCCAATGAAACCTGGGTCGCCGCCCGGGGTATCCTGACCCGCTTCTTTCTGCGCGATCGACTGCGTGCGCAGACTCCCGAACTGGTGCGCCAGATGCTCGCCGCCGGGCTGCATCCAGTGATGTTGACGGGCGATCGGGCCAGCGCGGCGGCCGAACTGGCGCGGGAGGCGGGGGTGACGGATGTGCGCGCCGAACTCCGGCCCGAGGAAAAGGTCGCGGCTGTCCAGGCGCTCAAAGCCGATGGCACGCGGGTCGCCATGATCGGTGATGGCGTCAATGATGCGCCGTGCCTGGCGGCTGCGGACGTGGCCGTGGCGATGGGGGCGCGCGGCTCGGATGCCGCTTTGGAGCAGGCGGACGTTGTGCTCATGCATGATCGCCTGGAAAATTTCCTGCTCGCCCGCGACCTCAGCCTGCGAGCCCGCCGGGTGATCTGGCAGAATTTGATCCTCTCGCTCGGCGTGATGTCGGGAATGGGCGTGGTGGCTCTCGTATGGAACCAGCTCCCCCTGTCCCTCGGCGTGGCGGCTCACGAAGGCAGTACGGCCGTGGTCGTACTGAACAGTCTTCGACTCCTGTGGCGCAAATAGGCGGTTGAACGAATGAAATTTAGGTTTGGATGGGATGGGGCCTTACCGCGGCTGCGGTGGTGGGCGGTTTATATTATTGTGGGGCTCCAGACCCTGGCCGGCGCCGCCTCGATTGAGGGCATTGATTTCAATCGGCAAATCCGCCCCCTGCTGGCGGATCATTGCTTTTCCTGTCATGGACCGGATGAAGTCAGTCGTAAGGGCAGCCTGCGTTTGGACCTTCCCGAAGCCGCCCGGAAGAGTGGGAAATCCGGAACGGCGGCCATCGTGCCGGGTCGACCCGAGGTAAGCGGGATAATTCACCGCATCCGCGCACCAGAAGAGGATCAAGTGATGCCGCCGGCAAAAAACGGCAAATCACTTACAGAGGCCCAGAAGAACCTCCTGGAAAGGTGGATTCGCGACGGCGCGGACTGGCCCATCCATTGGGCGTTCCTCAAACCCGAGCGCACCCCGATCCCGACGGTGCGGAATACGGCCTGGCCCCGCAATGCGATCGACAATTTCGTTCTGGCACGCCTCGAGCAGGAGGGGTGGTCACCGGCTGCGGAAGCCGACAAGGTCACGTTGATTCGCCGGGTGACCGTTGATCTGACCGGGCTGCCGCCCACCCCCGCCGAGGTGGATGCGTTCATGGCGGATACGAGCGCCGGGGCGTACGAGGCACTGGTGGATCGTCTCCTGAAGTCCGAGCACTTTGGTGAGCACCTGGCCCGGTATTGGCTCGATGCGGTTCGGTATGCGGATTCGAATGGCTATGATCGGGATTGGAAGCGGGAAATCTGGCCCTATCGGGATTGGGTCATAAACGCCTATAATCGGAACCTGCGCTTCGACGAATTTACCGTTCACCAGCTGGCGGGCGACCTATTGACCAACCTCAATACGGCCAAGCTGGTCGCCTCGGGTTACCTGCGCTGCAATCTGACCACCAGTGAAGGGGGAGTGATCCCGGCCGAGTATGATGCCAAGTATGGATTTGATCGGACGGAGACCACTGCGACCGTATGGATGGGGCTGACACTCACGTGCGCCCGCTGCCACAACCACAAGTATGATCCCCTGAGTCAGCGGGACTATTATGGGTTGTTCGCCTTTTTTAATAGCCTCGATGTACCGGTCCTCGATGGAAATCAGGCGTTGACCAAGCCCTATATCCAGGTGGCCAGCTCGGAGCATATTGTCCTTCGGGAACAGGCCAAACGGGACGTGGAGGAGGCCCAGAAGAAACTGGAGGCATTGGATCGAACTGCGGATGAAGCGCGATTGGCCTGGCAGGATTCCTGGCATCGACGATTGACGAACGGCTGGACGGTTCTGCGGCCCGTGTCGATCCAATCCGCACGTACCACCAATGGGCAGTTCCAGATCCTGGAGGATCACTCGGTCTTGATTCCGGGGCCCGCTCCCATGAACGAAATCTACGATTTTCGGGCCACCCTGACACCCGGCGTCCTGGGGGCGGTATGGCTCGAGGCGATACCACATCCATCCCTGCCGACCGGCGGCAGTGGCCGGGGCGTCGACGGAAGCTTTCAGCTGATTGAAATCGAAGGCAACCTGATGGTGCCGGACGCGGTCGGCACCGGAGAGCATCCGGTCGCACTGAAGTTCGCCCAGGCGGCAGCGGACCTGGCGGACGTGGGCCATGATGCCGTTCGATCCATCGACGGGAATCCGGTCTCCGGCTGGTCTCTCAGCGGCCCTCGCTCCAAGGATCGCCACCGTGCCGTCTTCTCGCTGGCGGAACCAGTGACGATTCCCCCCGGAGTGTCCCTGCATCTACGCCTTCGATTTGGTGGCGCCGGACCTGATTCCGCCTTGGGACATTTTGCCATCGCCGCCGGGCAGGATGCCAGTCTCCTGGACCAGCTGTTGCCCCGGAAGGAAGAAGTCTGGCAGGTGATCGGCCCCTTTGAATCCGAGAGTCTGGCGCAGGGTTTGTCCCGGGTCTTTCCACCGGAAACGGAGTTTGATCCGACGCGTGCGTACCCGGGCGCCCGGGAGGAAGTCCGCTGGCGTCTTCAGCCGGAATTTGGCGAGGGTCAGCAGAATCTTTTGGTGCATCGTCTGGATGGCATTCACGGGGCCTATTATTTTCGGCGGACGCTCACGACGGATGCCGCCCGGGAGGTGGAAATTACCCTTTCGGCCGACGAAGTTTTCAAGGTCTGGCTCAATGGCGCGCTGGTTCGTCAGCGTGTCGTTCCCGAAGAACGAAGCGAAGGCCCCGCGAGGATCACGGTCTCACTGCGGCCGGGGGAAAACGTGCTGCTGATCAAAGTCGTCAACCACTTCGATGCGGCCTATTTCAACTTCGAATCCAGCTTGCTGGGTGTCGATCGCCTGCCGCCCGAACTGTCCCCGATCCTCGCCGTCACTGGACGCCCGGATGCCGACCTGGGCGCGAAGGTGCGCCACTATTATCAACGCAAGACGAGTCGCGATTTCAAGGAAGCCTACCAGAGCCTCCTCTCCGCCAAGGCGGCCCAGCAAGGAATCGACACCCTGATTCCCAAGTCCCTCGTGGCGAAGGAACTCGCGCACCCGCGACCCGCCCGCGTGCTACTCCGCGGAGAGTATGATCACCCCGGCGATGAGGTGCCGCCTTCCGTTCCCGGCATACTTCCACCGTTGCCGGCCGACGCTGTCACCAATCGTCTCTCCTTCGCCCGATGGCTGGTTCATCCGGATCATCCCCTGACGGCGCGCGTCGCGGTGAATCGCTTTTGGCAGCAGTATTTCGGTGCGGGCCTGGTCCGGACTCCGGAGGACTTCGGGACCCAGGGCGAGCTGCCCTCCCATCCGGAGTTGCTCGATTGGCTGGCGACGGAGTTTGTTCGCACCGGCTGGGATATGAAGCGGTTGCAGCGTTTGATGGTCACCTCCCGGACGTACCGGCAATCCTCCCGGACCACTCCGGAAATGCGTGACCGGGACCCGGAGAACCGCCTGCTCGGACGGGGGGCGCGGCAGCGCTACGATGCCGAAGTCCTGCGGGATGCCGCGCTGCGCTTCGCTGGATTGCTGGTGAATCCGCCCGGTGGTCGCAGTATCCGCCCCGTGCAGCCCGCGGGACTGTGGGAGTCGGTGTCGTTTAATGGTTCGGAAAGGTATGTCCCGGAGGCGGGACCGGATAAATATCGGCGCAGTCTCTATATCTATTGGAAGCGTCAGAGCCCGCCGCCCAATATGCTGCTCTTCGATGCGCCGACGCGGGAGTATTGCGTGGTGAAGCGACTTCGTACCAATACGCCCTTGCAGGCGCTGGCCGCCCTGAATGATCCCCAACGGGTCGAAGCGACCCGGGCCTTCGCCCAGCGCATTTTACAGGAAGGCGGCGATTCCGTCGCCAGCCGGATCCGTTTCGCCTTCCGGACGGTTCTCGCGCGTTTTCCCGAGGCGGAAGAGGTCGATGTGATCCGGCGATTGCTGGATCAGGAAGTCGCAGCATTTCGGCAGGCGCCGGCGGACGTCGACGCGTTGCAGACGGTGGGCGACTTTCGGGCTCAGCCCGGGCTTCCGGCCGCCGATTTGGCGGCCTGGTCCAGCGTGGCCACGCTGCTGTTCAATCTCGATGAGGCCATGACGAAGGAGTAAGCCGTAGATGAATCCCCTGATAGAATCCGCCCAGCTCCTCACGCGCCGGCATTTTTGTGGTCGCACCGCCACCGGCATTGGCACGGCCGCGCTGGCGGCGTTGTTGAATGCCGGTACCGTGAAAGCCCGGGCCGGCGCCTCAGCGCTGCCGGTCGGGCAGCGATTGCCCCATTTTGCCCCCCGGGCCAAGCGGGTGATTTATCTCTTCATGGCCGGCGGTCCGTCACAGATGGACTTGTTGGATTACAAGCCGCAGCTGAGGAGGCTGCACGGTTCGGAGCTCCCGGAATCCGTCCGCCACGGCCAGAGACTGACCGGGATGACGTCCGGTCAGGATCGATTTGCCATCGTGAATCCCGGGGTCGGCTTTCAACAGCGCGGAGGGTGCGGCAGTTGGGTCAGCGACCTGCTGCCCCACATTGGTGGCATCGTCGACGACATCTGTATCATCAAATCGGCGACGACGGAGGCCATCAATCACGATCCGGCCATCACCTTCATGCAAACGGGCGCCCAACAGCCGGGGCGACCCTGCCTGGGGGCCTGGATGGCCTACGGGTTGGGTAGTGGGAATGCCAATTTGCCGGCGTTTGTGGTGATGGTTTCCAGTGGGCTCTTTAGTGATCAACCCTTGTTCACCCGACTCTGGAATGCCGGTTTCCTGCCGTCGGAATACCAGGGCGTCCAGTTCCGGGGGAAGGGGGATCCGGTCCTCTACCTGTCCAATCCTCCCGGCGTCACCGCGGCCGGCCGCCGGCGGACGCTCGATGCCCTCGCGCAACTCAACGGGCGTCATGAAGAAGCGTTTGGCGATCCGGAAATCAATGCCCGGACGGCCCAGTACGAAATGGCCTTCCGCATGCAGTCCTCGGTGCCGGAATTGGCGGATATATCAGGCGAATCCGCCAGTACCCTGGCGCTGTACGGCCCGGACGTACACGTGCCCGGGTCCTACGCCGCCAACTGTCTCCGCGCCCGTCGGATGGCCGAGCGCGGGGTGAATTTCATCCAGCTGTACCATCGCGGGTGGGATCAGCACACCGATCTGCCGACGCGCTTGGCGCGGCAATGTCGGGACACCGATCAAGCGAGCGCCGGGCTGATTCTCGACCTCAAGCAGCGGGGATTGTTGGATGATACACTGGTCATCTGGGGTGGCGAGTTTGGTCGAACCGTCTATGCCCAGGGCGATATCAAATCCAGCAGTTTTGGCCGGGATCACCATGGCCGATGTTTCTCGCTTTGGATGGCCGGAGGCGGCATTCAGGGAGGCCGCACCTACGGCGAGACGGATGATTATTGCTACAACGTCGTGGATCGGCCGCTGCATGTTCACGATCTTAATGCCACGATTCTGCACTGCCTCGGGATGGATCACGAAGCGCTGACCTATCGGCATCAAGGGCGTGATTTCCGGCTGACCGACGTGCATGGCCAGGTGGCGCGGGAAATTCTGACGTAGCGACGCGGGTTTGCACGAACGAGTTGGGGCTCCCGCGGGCAGTCGGGAAATGAAGAGGGCGACTGTGAAGTCGCTCGGTGTCAAAACCTGCGCCGCTGCTCCACAACCTGGAAAAATAAATCTCCGCCCATGCCCTCCGGCATCCCACCGCAGGTTAATAGGGCAGCTCGGTGCCTCCGTTCCACTCTGGATATGCTCTTTGCGGGGTGCGAGTGCGTCCACGATGTGCCCCGGCATCAGCGCCTGATCAGGTAAAATTTAATCTGAACACTTATAGCGTTGATGGCCGAGTCTCTTGCTCCTGCTCAGCAGACCAAAGCTGAACGGTAGACCAAAACGTACGGCCGTGCCCATCCTGCCAGGTGTCGCCGCAATTCCGCAGCGAATAGCGCTCTAGAAAATCAGCCTCCACCACCGGCGCCAAAAATGCCGAAAGATCTCTCTGCTTCGAGTAATGACCGATAAAAAGGAGGCCAAAGGAGTACGGGTACTCCTCTCGTGTCTGAAACAAGCGGCTGCTCAACTTGGGAAGCAGTGTCCGGAGATCCGGCGCGGGTCGATTGGGCGGCGAAGTATGTCGATCGAGCCGGAACGTATCGCCAAAAGCACGAACCTTGGTGTCTGCGTGAGTCTCGATATCGATCAGCACATCTCGAGGTCCCGCGACGGTGAAGCTAAAAGTTTGGGAGTTCAGGCCGCCGCCCGGTGCGACTCCAATTCGTTTCAGCAAACCAATGGGCGGCGCAACCAACAGGGATGCGAGCTTGGGCAGTCTCGGTCCAACTCTCCGACTACCACGCAACCCATACAAGCCGTGCGGTTTTTCCTCGGCGTCGATCTTGCGGAGCTCCTGGACAAGGGCACGTGCCCAATGCGGGGTCATGATGAGGGTGCACAAAGAATTTCAGGGACTGAATGCGATCAGATCGATGGTTCGGAGGTGAAATATGGAGCCAACCTGAAAATCCCAGGGCAGTTCACTGTTGCGATCGTGGACGGCATTTTGGCTTCACCACACGATGCGGTTAAAGGTCAATTTGTCTCCATCGCGTAACCCAACCGCCATTCTATGTTTTGCGCTCATTTGCTTGCGGAAAAAGTATTCATGGATATTCGTCCTGCCAGACTGTTCTCGATGAAGGGTGACGCTCAATGGCAAGTATCCCGCCTCCGCGGATGAACTCCATCCGCCAAACACCGTCAAAATCGAATCGAGATTTTGACGGTTTTCGAGATAGTACGTACCGGGATACTTGACTTCGCCGTCGATGATAATGGCGATACTGCCAGTGCCGGGGTGGCCGAATCCTCTCCACGGGGCATTGACGTCGGGAACGCTCAGCGAATTACGAGCGTGCATGCAGCCACTCGCGACGACGGCCATTGCAATTTGAAGGCAGCGGGCAGACATGGATATGGGAACTATTCTGCTGAAGAGCAATTAATCGCCATTTCTGTCATACTCTTGGAGAGCTGCGGATGCTGCTTCAAATACGCGGGGATCAGCGAGCAAGCCGATGCACGAGACCAGATCCGCGTCCTTGCGTTCGGCTCGCATCCGGTCACTGGCCGCATAGATCTCATTGCGCCTTTCGACGATTGATTTGCGGCTCAGGGCCATAAACCAACGCCGTAAATCCGGGTCATCAGCAATAACCTGCACCATGCGCGTCAGATGATCGAGTGCGGAATTGGGAGTCACGTTCATCGTGTGGGGAGGCTAACGAAATGTTCGGTAACTGGATTGGGACCAGCCCATGCAAGGGAATCGGATCGGATTCCGAAACGGGACGCGGCGGCCAGTTCACGGAAACGTCCGGTTCGGGTAGGATCGGTGAAGGGGACGGCGGAATTCCTCGAGGAAAAAGGGAAACGTTGGCGCCGGGTGGGTTCCCACGGGACTGGTGGCGATGATCTCATGCGCTGGCAAATTGGAGTCCGCAAGTTGTCTCGAAATACTAAAACTGGCAATACCGGATCGGGTAGAGGCAAGGATCGGGCGTGCGACAAGATTCTTCCGAGGTAGCAGGGTCACGCGGAGGCACGGAGGTGCGGAGAGGAAAAATGAACAATTTCCGGGGGCTCCTCCGCGTTCTTCCCATCTTCGCGTGACCCCATCCGCCGCTTTTTGGCGAGGACTCCTCGACACCAAACACTGTCTGATCGTGACTTTCTCCTTTAGTAGAAGATTTCTGTCTTCCACCCGCGAGGATCCGCCGGTGAGGCTGAACGCTCGGAGCTCAGCGACGGCCACGGCGGGGCGGGGGAATGTTTAGCGCTTCTATCATTGCCAATGTCGGTTAAGAGGCGGCTTCGGGCCCGAAGACGCGCAATTCCTGAGCGCAGCGGCAGGCCTTCGCGAGGCGTGCGGCCCACACGAGGGCCTCCGCCCGCGAAGGCAGTTCAAGCACGGTGAATCCGCCGTTGAGGGGCGGCGCCCAAGAGTAGCCGCCTTCGGCGACCGTGCCATCGGCCGAGACGAGAGCGGGCCCCGCGGCTTCATCGATTCCACCAGCGAAGACAAAAACACCGGCGGCCTTCGCCTCCTCGATCACTGCGTGTGCGTCGTGGCC
>CANIZL010000133.1 GCA_947471985.1 Verrucomicrobiota bacterium
ACTGAATCGCTGATCAAAAGCGCAAAGATCCGTGGTGAACAATGGCAAATTAATCCGGCCTCCACGGAACTTCGTCCACAGATCAATTAGCCAGCGTCTGCCTCTCCCCTCACGAAATCACGCGAAGCGCTACAGCAGCGTGCCCACCGGGCATGGCGCCGAACCTTCTCTCGACAAATTGGCCTCGGAAAATGCCGATCTGCGGCATCGTCTGGAAGCCCTGGAGACTGTCGCCCAGAAAGAAGGTTTTCTGACCAGTGACAAAGGTCCCACGTTCAGTCCCGTAAAAGCTCTTTCGAGCGTCACCATCAGCGGTTTCACCCAGGCGTCCTATTTCTTCAATTCCAATCAGCCCGCCGACGGCAAGAGCGACGGCTATCTTTGGAACACCACGCACAATTCCTTCTCGCTCAACAAATTCAAACTGACCATCGCCAGTCCGGCTCCGGAGCGGAGCGGCGATACCTGGGGCGCTGGCTATCGCGCGTCGATGATCTGGGGCGAGGACTCCCCGGTACTGAACACCGGCTCGCCCTCGGCCGGATTCGAAGCGCTGCGGGAGGCCTATGTAGAGGTGAATGCCCCCGTGGGCACCGGACTCAATATCAAGGCCGGTCAGCTGATCTCGCTCCTGAACTGGGAATCCGGAGACGGTGGTGCGGCGAATCCGAACTTCTCCCAGGGTTATCAGTGGTTCTTCACCGGCAACGGCCCCTCCGCCGGTGTGCAATTGGGCTATACCATCACCGAATGGATGGATGTCAAAGTGCGCGTGCAGAACGGTATGTACGCCGGTCCCATTGATAATAATGACGCCAAGACCGCCATCGGCAGCATCGGGCTGAAGCCCGTCAAGGATCTCTGGGTCAACTTGATCGGCTTCGGCGGCGACGAAAACGCGGCCTTGGCAGTGAAGGGTGGATCCGTACTCGCGGGCTATGATTTCACCCCCCAGTTCCACACGGGTGCGGAGCTCGACTATTTTAACTTTGATCCGAAAGTCGGTTCCTCCGCGGATCTGTACTCCATCGGCGGCTGGGTGTGGTATGACTTCACGCCCGCCGTCAGCCTCGCCTTCCGTGGTGAGTTCCTGAACGACCCCGATGGCGGTGGCCTCAAGGGTATCAACCTGCCGGGCCGCGCCGGCAGTGCCATCGGATCGCTCGATGCCTCCGGCAACCTGTCCAGCTTCACCCTCACCATGACCTGGAAGCCGACGCCCAGCGTCAAGGTCCAACCGGAAATCCGTTATGACCACACCGACTACAAGGGTGGTTTCGACGGCAAGAAGGATCGGGTCATCTTCGGTGCGGGCGTTTCCTACCTCTTCTAATCCCCGCTGACTCTAACAAGTCATTCAATAGTTCCTACCAAAACCATGAAACGTTCTCTAGCTAAAATTCTGGCCGGTGTCGCCGCTGCCACCTTTGCCTATGCGGCCGCTGCGGCGGAAACCGTCAAGGTCGGTGTCCTGCACTCCCTGAGCGGCACCATGGCGATCAGCGAAACGTCCCTCAAGGACGTGCTGCTCTTCACCTTCGACGAGATCAACAAGGCGGGTGGCATCAAGGTCCACAACAAGCCCTACATGATCGAACCCGTGATCGTGGATCCCGCCTCCAACTGGCCGCTCTTCGCCGAAAAGGCCGAGGAATTGCTGGTCAAGGACAAGGTCTCCGTGGTGTTCGGTTGCTGGACATCGGTCAGCCGCAAATCCGTGCTGCCCGTCTTCGAACGCAACAATGGGTTGCTCTTCTACCCGGTGCAGTATGAGGGCGAAGAGTTGTCCAAGAACATTTTCTACACCGCCGAGGCCGTAAACCAGCAGGCGATTCCGGCCGTGGATTACATGCTCGCCGAAGGAAAGAAGAAATTCTATCTCCTCGGATCGGACTACGTCTATCCCCGGACGACGAATAAAATCCTGAAGCAGTACCTGAAGACCAAGGGCATTCCGGAATCCGATATCGAGGAGATCTATACGCCCTTCGGTCACACGGACTACCAGACCATTGTCGCCTCGGTGAAGAAATTCGCCGCCGGTGGCAAGGCGTGCATCATCAGCACGTTGAACGGCGATACCAATGTCCCGTTCTTCAAGGAGTTCGCCAATGCCGGTCTGACGTCGGAGAACTGTCCGGTGGTTTCGTTCTCGATCTCCGAGGATGAATTCCGCGGCCTGCCCGCGAAGGATCTCGTCGGCCACCTCGGCTGCTGGACGTACTTCATGTCCATCAAGTCCCCCGAGAACACCAAGTTCGTGAAGGACTTCTCGGCGTGGTTGAAGGCCCCCAAGGTGACCGGCACGGATTTCAAGGTCACCGGCGTGGATGGCAAGGGTCGCGTCACCTGCAGCCCGATGAATTTGTCCCGCATCGGCGTCCATCTCTGGAAGCAGGCCGTCGAGAAGGCGGATTCCTTTGATGTGGATCCGGTCCGCACGGCCCTCATTGGCCAGAAGTTCAAGGGCCCCGCGGGTGAGGTCACCATGCAGGATAATCATCACTTGGTGAACAATGCGTTCATCGGTGAAACGCTGGCGAATGGCCAGTTCAAGATCATCAAGACCATGAAGGGTGTCGCCGGCGAACCCTTCAGCGAGAAGTTCATGCCCAAGAACTAGTCTCCGATTTGCGGTCGTAGTGAAGTGTGTGTGATGGAAAATCCAGGGGTGGGTTGCGCAGGTGGCCCACCCCTGTTGATGAAATGGTTTCCCTTCCGATGTGTGCCCGTCGCCTTTTCCGCTGCCTCGTACGCTGGTTAACCGCTTTTTTGGCCGGTGGGATCACCCTTCACGGCGGGCTGGCCGAACGGCAGGCGTTGATTGCCGCCATCCTTTCGGAAGACGGTGACGCGCAGGTGGAACTGGTGCAGAAGCTGGTGGAGGCACCGGACCCGGTCATTGACTCAACTTTGACCGCCTGGCGCGGGGGTAGCCTCTATCTGCACGAGGCGGCGGATGGAACCAAGATTCCCTTTCTCCTTTCCTCCAGCACCGATGCCGAGGGCCGGGCACGGGCCTTGCGATTGTTGGATGATCAGCCGATTGCCGATGAAAAGGGCGTGGCGCTGCAACTGGCTCCCGCGGAAGCAACCGCGGCCGATACCAGTTCCAAGTTGCGGAAGATTATCAAGACGACGTTGGATCTCCGCGCCATCCGCGATCCCAATCCCCAGTCCCGCCGCGATGCCGTCACCAAACTGGGCCAGGAACAAAACGTCACCTATCTGCCCCATTTTGAAGCCCGGCTGGCGACGGAGAAGGAACCGGAAGTCCGTCGTGCCCTGGAGGAATCCATCGCTCAGACCCAGGTGGCGAGTGCCGACGGGGCCGTCCGGGTCCAGGCGATCAAACGACTGGGCGAGATGCATTCCATCGTCTCGTTGAATTTGCTGCAGACGCTGGAGAAGGAAGCCAAGAGCCAGCCGGATCGCTATGGCAAGGAAACGGTCACCGCGTTACACGATTCAATTCTGGCCATCGAGAATTATCTGCGCGTGGGCAATCTCTTCGGAACCGCCTTTCGCGGACTCAGTCTCTCGGCGGTGCTGCTGGTGGCTTCGCTCGGACTGGCCATCACGTTCGGTCTCATGGGCGTGATCAACATGGCCCACGGTGAAGTGATGATGGTGGGTGCCTATGCGGCCTTCGTGACGCAGAACATTTTTGAGAGTTGGTTCGGTCGCAGTGGCCGGGGATTCGATTGCTACTTTCTAGTCGCCCTCGCGGTGGCCTTCGTTTCGGCTGGCTTGGTGGGATTGCTGCTCGAACGCGGCATCATCCGTTTTCTCTACAAGCGCCCGCTGGAATCCATGCTGGCCACCTGGGGCGTCAGCCTGGTCCTGCAGCAGATTTTCCGGCACATCTTCGGTGCGGCGAATGTGCAGGTGAACTCCCCCAGCTGGATGAGCGGCAGCTTCGTCGTCAGCGATGTACTGCTGGCCTACAACCGGATCTTCGTCATCGGGTTCGCCGTCTTCATCGTCTTCGCCACCTACCTGCTGCTGACCCGCACCTCCCTGGGACTCCAGATCCGCGCGGTCATGCAAAACCGGGCCATGGCGTCGGCGCTGGGCGTGCGCACGGATCGCGTGAACCTGATGACATTTGGTTATGGTTCGGGGCTCGCCGGAATGGCGGGCGCGTGTCTTTCGCAGATTGGCAATGTCGGACCCGGCCTGGGTCAGAACTACATTGTCGACTGCTTCATGATTGTGGTGCTCGGCGGTGTCGGCAATGTGGCCGGCACGGTTTCGGCATCGCTCGGTGTGGGGGTTACCGACCAGATTCTCCAGCCTTGGCTGGGGGCCGTGATGGGTAAAATCACCGTGCTGGCCGCCATTATATTGTTCCTCCAATGGCGGCCAGCCGGTCTATTTGTCACGCGCTCCCGGAGTCTCGAAGGATGAGCAACATGGTGACGTGTGCCACCCGGCGAACCGGGACCCAATCTTGTGCCAAATACCCGTCTGCCGGGTGTCATCTCCGGTAACAGCCTGGAATCAGGTTTTTGCTGAGTCCCCAAGCATCCCATGGCTCGAACTTCAAACAAGCGCGAATTTCTCGTCCTGGCCCTCGCCGTTCTGGTGGGGCTGGTCCTCCTTCCGTGTCTTAATGCGTACACTCCCGCGGACAGCTCCTTCCATATTTCCACGTTCACGCTGAGCGTCTACGGGAAGTATTTGTGCTACGCGGTGCTGGCCATGGGGGTGAATCTCCTCTGGGGTTATACCGGACTCTTGAGCCTGGGCCAGTGCCTTTTCTTCGCGCTGGGCGGCTATGCCTTCGGCATGCACCTGATGCTCTTGATCGGCAAGTTGGGCCAATACAAAGCGGACATTCCCGACTTCATGGTGTTTCTGGAGTTCGCCAAGAAGTATCCGGCGACCGGCGGATTGCCGCCCCATTGGGTGCCCTTCAAGAATCTCTGGTTTTCACTGGCCGCCGTGGTCGTGGTGCCGGCCGTCGTGGCCGCGATTTTTGGGTGGCTCGCATTTCGGTCTCGGATCAAGGGCGTCTACTTTTCAATCCTGAGTCAGGCCTTGACCTATGCCGCGACCCTGATGTTCTTCCGCAACGATTTCACCTTCGGCGGCAATAACGGTCTCACCGATTTCAAGGTGATCCTCGGTCACGGCGTGAACGAGCCGGTCACCAAGCGCGTTCTCTATATCCTCTCGGGGGTGCTGCTGCTCCTGGTGTATCTGTTCTGTCGCTGGCTGGCCTCGACCAAATTCGGTCTGATCCAGCAGGCGATTCGGGATTCCGAGAATCGCGTTTTGTTCTCCGGGTATTCCACTGCGCATTTCAAGCTGCTGGTGTTTGTGCTCGCCGCCGTGATTTCCGGGCTGGGCGGGGCGTTGTACGTGCCGCAGGCGGGAATCATCAATCCCAGTGAAATGGGTCCGGACAAGTCGCTGGAGGCGGTGGTTTGGTGTGCGGTCGGAGGGCGGGGCGTGTTGGTCGGCCCCATTCTCGGGGCCATCGGTTGCAATGCCTTGAAGAGTTATGCCACCCATGCCTACGCCGAACAATGGCCCTATATCCTGGGCATTCTGTTCATTTTTGTGACCCTGTTCATGCCCAAGGGAATCGTGGGGCTGCCCGGTCAGTTGACCGGACTTAAGCGGAAGTGGCTGCGCCGGACGGCGGCGGCCGATCTCGAGTCCAAACGGGCCGACAAGGTCGTGACACCATGAATCAACCCGCGAAACAGTTCATTCTCACCATCGAGGGGGTGACGAAGTCGTTCGATGGCTTCAAGGCCATCAATGACCTCAATTTCTACATGGATGAGGGCGAGCTCCGGGTCATCATCGGACCCAACGGCGCCGGCAAGAGCACCATGCTGGATTTGATCACCGGCCGCACCCGGCCGGATCGGGGCAAGGTGGAATTCGGACGGGACACCGATCTCACCGCCCTGAACGAGTATCAGATCAATCGCCTGGGCATAGGACGGAAGTTCCAGACGCCTTCGGTCTATGTGGATCACACCGTCTACAACAACATTCTCCTGTCGCTTGAGGGTAGTCGGAGTGTGTGGAGCACGTTGTTTAGTCGGACGACTTCCGAGCAGCGCGACCGGATTCAGGAAGTGGCCAAGACCATCGGACTGGCGGACCGGCTCGAGGCCAAGGCGGGCTTTTTGAGCCACGGTCAAAAGCAATGGTTGGAGATCGGCATGCTGCTGGCACAGAATCCCCGGTTGCTGTTGGTGGACGAACCCGCCGCGGGAATGAGTGACGAGGAGACCGCCAAGACGGGTGAGTTGCTCATGAGTCTCGCCGGCAAGCACAGCATCATTGTCATCGAACACGACATGGTGTTTGTCCGGCAAATTGCGCGCACCGTCACCGTGCTGCATCAGGGCAGCATTCTTTGTGAGGGCACGGTCGACGAAGTGCAGGCGAACGAGCGCGTGATCCAGGTTTATCTCGGACGGAAGAAGCGGGGGGATACCCCGTGAACAGCACCGTGTGGCGGCATCTTTTGCTGGCTGAACCCGCCTGATCCGCGTTCGTTTCCGGTCCCCGATTCTGATCTTCAGGTTTCCTTCGCATGCTAACTGTTTCAAAAGTCCAAGTCAGTTACGACGGCTCGCGCATCCTCCGTGATGTGAGTCTCGAGGTGGCCCCGGGCAAGGTGGTCTGCCTGATGGGGCGGAACGGCGTGGGGAAGACGTCCACGCTCAAGGCGGTGGTGGGGTTGGTGGCGACGGATTCCGGATCCATCCGCCTCGGGGCTTCCGAATTGACGGGGCGCAAGCCCGAAGATCGGGCGCGCCAGGGTTTGAGTTATGTGCCGCAGGGACGCGATATCTTCCCCAATTTGACGGTGATGGAAAATCTCCGGATCGGGGCGGTGGCGCAGGGGCGGAAAATCGGATCCGATCTCGACCGCGTGTTTACGCTCTTTCCGGTCCTGAAGGAAATGACCCAGCGCAAAGGCGGTGTGCTCAGCGGCGGGCAGCAACAGCAATTGGCGATCGGACGGGCGTTGCTGACACGACCCAAATTTCTCCTGCTGGATGAACCCACCGAGGGTATCCAACCGAACGTCATCGATCAAATCGGCGACACCATCAAGAAGCTGCGGGACGATGGTCTCGGGCGGGAGGAAGGTCTGAAGGCGGTCGCCGAAATTGGCGGTGCGATCCAGGCATTGCGCAAGGAAGGGGAGATCGGGATTTTGCTCGTCGAACAGTATCTGGATTTCTGCCTCGAGATCGGCGACAGCTTTTACATCATGGACCGCGGCAGTGTGGTGGCGCAGGGCGCCATCGCCGAACTCAGCAACGAAATCGTCAAACAACATCTCACCGTATGAGCCGCGGGCCGGTTTGGCGCCGGCGGCCGTCCGGGAGATAAACGGGAGCCCATCATGGTCAAGTACGCGGGATCTTCGGCAGGGGTGGAACTACAGCGGCCGGGCCGGGCTTCGCTGGCGGTGGATCTGGTGTTCGCGGAGAGCACGGTGACGTCGTGTTACTCCACCAGTCCGATGCGCCTGCTGACGCCGCGCTCGCGGGGCCGCAGTGTCTGGGCGTATACGAGCAGCTTCGGGGGCGGGATGGTCGCGGGGGATCAAACGAGTCTGGATCTGCGACTCGGCGCGGAGACGCGGTGTTTTCTGGGCACGCAGGCGTGGACCAAGGTTTATCGCAATCCGGCCCAGGTACCGAGCCGGCACGAGACGCGGGCCACAGTGGACCCGGGGGCGGTCCTCGTCTTTGCGCCGGATCCGATCCAGGCCTTCGCGAATTCCAACTACGTCCAATCGCAGGAATTTCACTTGGCGGCTGATGCGAGTCTGTTTCTGCTCGATTGGTGTTCGGCCGGGCGGGTGGCCTCGGGCGAACGCTGGCGGTTTAATTCCTTCGAAAGCCGCAATGAAGTGTTCGTCGATGGCCAGCGGGTTTTCTTTGATTCCCTGCTCCTCGAACCCGAAGACGGTCCATTGACCGGGCCGCACCGGGTCGGGCGCTTCAACTGTCTCGCCACACTGCTGATGATTGGACCGGCCCTGCGGGAGCAGGCGACCCGCTTGCTGGAACGCCTGCGCCGGGAACCGGTGGCCCGCCGCGGCGAGTGGGTGGCGAGCGCCAGCCCGGTGGCGGATGGAGTTGTGCTGCGGGTCGCCGGAATTGATTTTGAACGGGTCGCGGTTGAATTGCGCCAGCAGATGGCGTTGCTCACCGATCTCCTTGCCGACGACCCCTGGTCCCGCAAATGGTAAGACTATGCACCTCTCTCCCCGAGAACTCGACAAGCTGACGCTGCATCAGGCCGGTTTTCTGGCCCAGAAACGCCTGGCCCGGGGCGTCCGGCTCAATCATCCGGAATCCGTCGCCCTCGTGGCCACCGTGCTGTTGGAATTGATCCGCGACGGCCGGGGCGTGGCTGAACTCATGGATCTGGGCCGAAAGTTGCTCGGTCGAAACCAGGTGATGCCCGGCGTGCCGGAGATGATCTACGACGTACAGGTGGAGGGAACGTTTCCCGACGGTTCCAAACTCGTCACCGTTCATCAGCCCATCGCCAGCGAAAACGGCGATCTCGCGCTGGCCCTGTACGGAAGTTTTCTGCCAGTGCCGAAGCTTTCAGCATTCGCCCCCCAGCCTAGCATTCCGGAACCCGGGGCGACCTTGACGCAACCCGGCGAGATTGATCTGAATGTGGGTCGGGTGCCGGTGTCGTTGGCCGTGACCAACCTGGGCGATCGGCCGATTCAGGTGGGCAGCCACTACCATTTCATCGAAACCAATGCGGCCCTGCGTTTTGATCGTGAGAAGGCCTACGGCCTGCGGCTGGATATTCCGGCGGGCATGGCGGTACGCTTCGAGCCCGGCGAAACCAAGACGGTGAACTTGGTGAGCATCGCGGGCCGGAAGATCATCCGGGGCGGCAATAATTTGGGCGACGGCAAAGTCACCGAGGCCGGTCGCCGCGCCGCCATGAAGCGGGTGCAGGCCCAGGGTTTCGCCCACGCCCGGAGTTGAGCACCGCCACCGCTACCCGCCACCTGCGATACCTCTTCGACGCGACCACCACGCTTCCCTCACCATGTCCTATCTCATCAATCGTCGTCATTACGCCGAGATGTTCGGTCCCACCAAGGGTGACCGCGTCCGTCTCGGTGACACCTCGCTCGTCCTCGAGGTCGAACACGATCACACCACCTACGGAGAAGAATGCAAGTTCGGGGGCGGCAAGGTCATCCGCGAAGGCATGGGCCAGGCGGCCGGTGTCGGGGCCGAGGACGCGCTGGATTGCGTCATCACCAACGCGTTGATCGTTGATTATACCGGGATCTACAAAGCGGATCTCGGCATCAAGGACGGCCTCATCGCCGGCATCGGTAAAGCCGGCAATCCGGACATGATGGCCGGGGTGACCAAACAGATGGTCATCGGCGTCACCACGGAAGTCATCGCGGGCGAGGGATTGATCGTGACGGCGGGCGGCCTCGATACGCACATCCATTTTATCTGTCCGCAGCAGGCGCATGAGGCGATCGCTGCGGGGATCACCACAATGGTGGGTGGCGGCACCGGACCGGCGGTGGGGACGTGTGCGACGACCTGCACGCCCGCGCCCTTCTATTTCAAGGCGATGTTGCAGGCCGTGGATTCATTGCCGCTCAATTTTGGTTTCACCGGCAAGGGGAATACCGCCCTCCCCGCGGGCTTGCGCGATCAGGTCTTGGCGGGCGCCATTGGGCTGAAATTGCACGAGGATTGGGGCACGACGCCGGCGGCGATTGATTGCTGCCTGCGCTTGGCGGATCAGCATGATATCCAGGTCACGATCCACACCGACACGCTCAACGAGAGCGGGTTTGTCGAAGCGACCATCGCCGCGTTCAAGGGACGGACGATTCATACCTATCATAGCGAAGGCGCCGGGGGCGGACACGCGCCGGACATCATTCGCATCTGTGGCGAGCCCAACGTGCTGCCCAGCTCCACCAATCCAACCCGGCCCTATACGGTCAACACCATCGACGAGCATCTCGACATGTTGATGGTGTGCCATCATCTCGATCCCAATTTGCCGGAGGATGTCGCCTTCGCCGAGAGCCGTATTCGGGGGGAAACCATCGCGGCCGAGGACGTGCTGCACGATCTCGGCGCCATCAGCATGATGAGCAGTGACAGTCAGGCGATGGGACGCATCGGCGAGGTCATCACGCGCACGTGGCAGACGGCGGACAAGATGAAGCAACAGCGCGGGGCGCTGCCGGGCGAAAAGGGCGAGAACGACAATCTCCGAATCAAACGGTACATTTCCAAGTACACGATCAATCCGGCGATCGCCCACGGCATGAGTCACCTGATCGGCTCGATCGAGGTGGGCAAGTTGGCGGATCTGGTGCTGTGGAAGCCCGCGATGTTCGGGGCCAAACCGGAGATGGTGGTGAAGGGGGGCGTGATTGCCTGGGCGCAGATGGGCGATCCCAACGCGAGCATCCCCACGCCGCAGCCGGTGTTCATGCGACCGATGTTCGGCGCGCTGGGTCGCGCGACGGGCTCGTGCTCCGTGGCCTTTGTCAGTCAGCTTTGCCAGAAGCAGGGTGTGGCCAAGGGCTATGGGCTTACCAAGCGGATCGAAGCGGTGAAGGGCTGCCGTGATCTGACCAAGCGCGATCTCAAATGGAACGACGCGCTACCCGTGATCACGGTGGATCCGGAGACGTATGAGGTCCGCGCCGACGGCGAACGACTCACCGCGGAACCCGCGAAGGTGCTGCCGCTCGCGCAGCGCTATTTCCTTTTCTAACGCGTTTCAACTCCGCGCTGCACCGGACGATCCAAATCACGGGATTGCCATGGCGGACCGGCGCGGCGTGGATTTCACTGGGGACATGAGGGATCCGTCCGGAGAGCCGGTGGCGACGGTGGGGGCAGGGGCGGAGACGATTCCGGGCCCGGAGTCCCCGACGTCGGTACCCGCGGTGGACGTGAACCCGGCCGTGGCGACGGATTGGTTGCGCTGGCAATTGGTGGACTCGGCGTTTCCCACCGGTGGATTCGCCCATTCCTCCGGCCTCGAAGCCGCCTGGCAACACGATGAGGTGCGCAATCGTGAGGATTTTCGCAGTTGGCTGACCTCCAGCCTGCGGCAACTCACGCGTGGTTCGATCCCTTGGGTCAATGCGGCCCATGCCCAGCCGGGGCAGCTCGAGGCGCTGGATCGGCACTGCGATGCCTTCCTGTCGAACCATGTGGCGAATCGGGCGAGTCGGTTGCAGGGCCGGGCCTTGCAGGCTGCGGGTGAACGAATCTTTCAAGCGGGAATTCCCGCGCCGCCCCTGGGCCATTTCGCGCCGCTGTTCGGCGCGTTGACGGCCGCGCTCCGAATCTCCCATCCCGATGCCGTCCGAATCTTCGTCCAACTCCATCTGCGCGGGGTGATTGCCGCAGCGGTGCGGTTGAACATCGTGGGGCCGATGGAAGGGCAGATTCTGCAGTTCCAGTTTGCCACGATTGCCGAAGCCGTCAGTTGCCGCGGCCTGCCGCTGACTCTGGCCGATCTCGCCCAAACCGCGCCGCTGCTCGATCTCTGGCAGGGCGCGCAGGACCGTCTTTACTCCCGACTTTTCCAAAGCTGAATCGCATGAAATCCACCGCGTCCAGTCACTCCCATTCGCACTCCCACGACCACGGGCACTCGCACGGACATTCGCATTCCCCTGCTCATGGGCATACCCACGAGCACATGGATCATCCCGGACATTTCCATGATCGCGAGCGGCCGTTGAATCGGGATTTTAAGCAGCGCGCCTTCACCGTGGGCATCGGCGGACCGGTCGGGAGCGGCAAGACCGCACTGATGTTGCAGCTCTGTCGTCGCCTGCGGGAACGCGTGAATCTGGCGGCCGTCACCAACGACATCTTTACCCAGGAAGACGGCGAATTCCTCACCCGCCACGGCGCCTTGCCCGCCGAGCGCATTCGCGCCGTGGAAACCGGCGGCTGTCCGCACGCCGCGATCCGCGAGGACATCTCGGCCAATCTCCTGGCGCTCGAGGATCTCCATCGGCAGTTCGGCACCGAATTGCTGCTCATCGAATCCGGGGGCGACAACCTCGCCGCGTGTTACAGCCGGGAGTTGGCCGATTACACCATCCAGGTCATCGACGTCTCGGGGGGCGACAAGATTCCGCGCAAAGGCGGTCCCGGCATTACGCAGAGCGACTTGTTGGTCATCAACAAGACGGATTTGGCGAAGGCCGTGGAGGCGGATCTCGACGTCATGGCCCGGGATTCGAAGAAAATGCGGGGTAACGGACCGTTCGTGTTTGCCCAGGTCAAAAACGGCGTGGGGATCGACGAGATCATCGACCATGTCCTCCACGCCTGGCAGCACGCCATGGGGGTCGGGCACTCGCATTGACGAAATCTTCCCCGGTCCGTGGTTGACCCTTTCGCCCGGTGCGGCTAGATGAGCGCGCATACCATGAGCAGAAAAATTCGTTACGGAATGATCGGCGGCGGACGGGGTGCCTTCATTGGCGCCGTGCATCGGATTGCCGCGGCCCTCGACCAGCAGATCGAACTGGTGTGCGGCGCCTTCTCCTCGGATCCGGAGAAATCCAAGGCGTCCGGCGCGGATTTCTTTCTGCCGGCCAACCGGTGCTACGGCAGCTATGCCGAGATGATCACCGCCGAGGCGGCCCTGCCCGCGGATCAGCGGATGGATTTCGTGGCGATCGTCACGCCCAACCACGTGCACTTTCCCCCGGCCAAGATGGCCCTGGAAAACGGCTTCCATGTCCTGAGCGACAAGCCGGCCACGTTCAATCTCGCCGAGGCGCAGGAACTGCAGAAGCTGGTAAAGAAGTCCGGCCTGCTCTACGGGCTGACGCACAATTACACCGGCTACCCGCTCGTGAAGGAAGCGCGGGAGCTGGTCGCCAGCGGCAAGCTGGGCAAGATCCGCAAGGTGGTCGTGGAGTATCCGCAGGGCTGGCTGGCCACGCGTTTGGAGGAATCGGGTCAAAAGCAGGCGGCCTGGCGCACGGATCCGAAGCGGTCGGGCGCGGCGGGCTGCATTGGCGACATCGGCACGCACGCCGAGAACCTCGCCGAATACGTCACCGGCCTGAAGATCGCCGAACTCGCGGCCGACCTCACCGCCTTCGTGAAGGGACGCAAGCTCGACGATGACGGCAACGTCCTGCTCCGCTTCAAGGGCGGGGCGAAGGGTGTGTTGCACAGCTCCCAGATCAGTGTTGGCGAGGAGAACAATTTGAGCCTGCGGGTGTACGGCGAGCTGGGTGGCCTCGAATGGCACCAGCGGGAACCCAACACGATGCTCGTCAAATGGCCCGACCAACCGATGCAGGTGTACCGCACGGCGAACGGCTATCTGTGTGCCGCGGCGAAGGCGGCGGGTCGCACGCCGCCGGCGCATCCGGAAGGTTATCTGGAAGCGTTTGCGAACATTTACAAGCACTTCGCCCAAGCCATCCGCGCCCGGAACGAAGGCCGCAAGCTGGCCAAGGACGAACCGGCGAACGATTTCCCGAAGATCGAGGACGGTGTCCGTGGGATGGCCTTCATCGAGGCCGTGGTGAAATCCTCCAAGGCCAACTCGGCCTGGACGAAGCTGGACGTTTAAGACGGCGCCATCTGGCGGGGGGGATTTTCGAACATCCCCGCGGACGGATCCCCAATCCTCCAAGGGCTTATCTTTGGGGTGATCTCATTCCATGTGCCCGGGCGGCAAATGGAGGAGCCCCATAGTAGCTCCGGTTATTGCGAAAATCCCGACTGTTTCCGGGCTGTCCGGGAATTCGCTGTTCGGTTTAACTAGGATTTTCCCCCGCGCTGCCCGACGAAATCGGGAGGTTCTTGGGTAGTGCCGCCCACACCATCGCCGCCGGTTCTTGCGCTCCGCACGTGGTTCCGGAAACCATGTTTCAGCGCGTTCATTCCCGCTTCAAAGATGGCCAACCCCACCGGTACTTCCGTGTCGTGGAAAGCGTCCATTCGGCCGGCGCTGAATAGAGAGCCTGGCAGCCCATCCAACTCCCACGCCGCCAACGCGCAACTTTGAACCTGTCACGCCATCCAGGGATGTGCGAACGACGCAAATTCCGAACCTGCCCCATAGTCGCCCGGCCCGGATAAGGAGCCTGCCACCCAATCCAACCCAAGCCGGCAGAGGACGATCCGGGGAACGATTCCCGAAGATTGAGGACGGTGTCCGCGGGATGGTCTCCAGCGAGGCCTAGGTGAAATCCTCCAAGGCCAAAGCGGCCTGGACGGAGCTGGAGGTCTAGAACGGCGCCGCTCGTCCGTAGTGGTGCCGGTGCCGGGTGGTTGACGGCCTCGCTTCAGCGGGCGGGGTTGCCGGCGAGCCAGCGGCGGATGGTGTCTGCCTGGGGGTGTGCGGGGTCCAGCGAAAGGACCTTTTCGTAATGCGCCCGGGCTCGATCGGGCTCCTGCAGATCGTTCGCGTACAGGGTGGCGACGGCGAGG
>CANIZL010000134.1 GCA_947471985.1 Verrucomicrobiota bacterium
AGAAACTTCCGGCAATCGTGCAATTGACCGCCCAGTTTATCCGGGCGCTGCGCAACGGAATTATCCGCGCTCTGCGCTGGACGGCCGCCCTGAGCCACTTCCGCATTGCAATGAAAGCTTACCTGTGAAACTAGACAGACACCGTTGGGCTGGGTATGTCGATCTGGTATACATATCAGCCATTGATTGATTCAATGATGCCGCAGTTTACGCCCGGCGAACGAGAAATCATTTGCACGCAGAGCTTGAAATTGTTTCTCGAGATGCGCCAGATTTCCGGAGCATCAGGTAATGATGTTCCGGTGGCGGCCATGGCGGCCAAGTTACTCCTGAGCGGTGTCGCCATTTCGTCGGCCGATGGCGATCGCTTGGATTCGAAAGTGTTATTTGGCGGGGATCCAAAGGGGGGCGATTTCAATGCCCTCGCCGGCGACGGTTTTGCCAAGCTGCATCAGTTTGCGGTAAATGCATTTTCCCACAAGTAAGCGTGCGCCAACGAAGGGGGCACGGAGGCTCCCGGCGCTGAAAATCATCGCGGACGATGCTGGAGTTGATGAGTCCCGTACGGGCCGGGGTGCCAGACTTATCCCTTGCTAGGTCACACAGGACGAACGGAACGTTACCGCCAAGCCCTTGATTTCCAGGTATGACGTGGGCCTCTTCGCTCCCCGCTGCCCCGAGTGGCGAAGCAGGTCCATTAGGAAGTGGCCACGTTGGCGGCTGCCACTTCAATGCTGCTCAGGCCACCGGGCGGATTGCTGAGGGTTTCCCACCGCTAATGCCCCGACGTCTGCATCCTTTCGTACTGTGTGACGGCGGCGGCCGCCTTGGCGTCGCCTTTTTCCGCGAGTGAGTACACTTCCGCCATTACGGCGGCGATGCTGTCCTGCAGGGCCAGGCGTTGCTGGGGCGAGAGATTCGATTGAGCCCGGAGTTTATGCAATCGCGTCACGGCATCTTCCATCTTGCCCGCTTTGAATTCGGTGATGGCTTGCTTGACCTCCTTGGAGGGAATGGTGGCGGCGACGGCGGGATCAAAATCGCCGGCGGCGGTGGCCGGGGCTTTCTCCGCCTTTTCGATGGCGACGGCGGTCTTCTCCAACTCGGAGACGGGATCGGCTTTACGGCAGGCCGTCAGTCCGGCGGCCATTACGGCCAGCAGTCCCCAGCTGATATATGAATACTTCATGACATTCTAGTCGCAGAATTGCTCCGTGGCTCAGCGACCATTAGCGGAGTTTGGGCTGCACCACAGGCGGTTTTTGATCTGCGAATTGGCCTCGGAGTAGAACTGCAGCGTTTTGAGGTATTCGATGTGGCCGTCCACCACGCCAATTGTGGTCCCGACAGAGTGCAATTTGGTGATGCCTTCCTGTGGGCTGCTGGAACCGTCGTTGAAGTCGCCCGGGTTGGTCTCCAAAGCCTGCCAGAACATGACGGAATCCGGTTGAAAGGCCGACGCTTTGTAGGAACCAGCGGAGCCGGCGGCGGACACGGCTCCAAAGCCGCACACGGAGCCGTTCATCAGGTAGCTGGACATCTTTTGGGCGCGGGAACGCCAGGTGGCGGTATTGGTGCGATCCAGCGGGCACCGAAAGACGGCCGGGCTGCCAATGTAGGTGTAGAGCAGTCCGCCCGCATAGGCCTTGGCTTGGTTCGTACCCCAGGGCGCTCGAGAGATATCCGGAGGCGCTCCCAGAGTGGCGTCGTAGAGCCAGCCCTTCCGTACCCATGGCGAATTCCAATTCGGCTCCGGCAGCATATCAGAGAAGTCCGTCAGGTACATGTGCATCCCGAGGGTAATCTGCTTGATGTTGTTCTGACACGCGGCGCGTTGGGCCTTTTCCTTGGCCTTGGCCAGCGCCGGCAGCAGCATGCCGGCGAGAATCGCGATGATGGCGATGACCACGAGCAATTCGATGAGGGTAAACGCCTTCGGCCAGGCTCGGCCGGAGCGGTGGTCCGCGAGAGAGAGGGATCGATCTTTCATGCCAAATTGAATGTAATGTTTTGGAGCCAACCCAGGCACCGGAGTCTTGGTAGCCACCAGGGAGCCAAGAAAAATACGCCGGTGGGAAACTTGTCGGCAACCTTCAGCCCGCCGCTCCGGACTGTCAACAACTCGCGCCTCGCGTCTCGCGGGGTCGGCCCTGACTCGCGACGGGCGTTGGGTGCAGCACTCTAACCGACAATTCATCGCGGCGTCCGCTGAAAAGCTCCGGGATTTTCGCGGGTGAGCATCGTCGGGTGGGCCGACCACAACACAGTTCGCACTTCTCGTTGCCAGTGGCGAGGGGCCAAGGTCTGTTCCGCGGGATGGCAGTAACTTGGTTTCTCCGTTGTGCCGCGCTGGCTGGTCAGGTGACCGTCGACGACGCAGGCCCGGTCGGGATAACCGTTACTGCCGCAACGAGCACATTTTAGCAGCACTTACGCGTATCCGTCTTCGCCTTGGTTCCGCATCATGAATCTGGACAAAAAACTTTGGGGCCGCCTGCCCGATGGCCGGCCGGTTCACCTCTTCACCCTCACCAATGGCCGGGGCGCCACGGTGCGGATTAGTGAACTCGGCGCCACCGTGGTGGAGCTGTCGGTGCCCGACCGCCAGGGGGTCTCCGGAAATGTGGTGCTCGGGTTCGATACCCTGGAGCGGTACACAGCCCACCATCCGTTTTTTGGGGTGGTTGCCGGTCGCTTCGCCAATCGCATCAAAGCCGGCCAGTTTACGCTCGATGGCCGGACCTTCACATTGGCGAAGAACAATGGGCCGAATCATCTGCACGGCGGTCTGCGGGGCTTCGATAAACAACTTTGGGCAGGCGAAGCCGCCGTCAGCGCGACGGGTGAACCCGCCGTGGTCTTGCAGTACACGAGCCCGGATGGCGAAGAGGGCTACCCGGGCACGCTGGTGACGCGCATCACCTACACGCTGACCGCGGACAATACGCTGCGGTTGCAGTATGAGGCCACCACCGATCAGCCGACCGTGGTGAATCTGACCAATCATAGTTTCTTCAATCTGGCCGGGCAGGGGAGCATCAAGGAACACGAACTCCAACTGGGTTGCAGTCGGTACACGCCGGTGGACGCGGAACTGATTCCGCTGGGGACCCTGGCCCCGGTAGCGGGGACGGCCTTGGATTTCCGTGAGGCCCGCCCCATTGGCTGGCAGCAGATGCAAACCGGGCTGAAGGTGCCGGGTTACGACCACAATTTTGTGCTCGACCGGGAAGGGGAACAGCTGGCCCTGGCGGCCCGAGTGCGGGACCCGCAATCCGGCCGGGTGATGGAATGTCATACCACCCAACCCGGGGTTCAGCTGTACACCTTCAACTTTGCCCCGGCGGAGGGCATCGATTGCTCCGGCGGTCGGCGCATGTATCCGCACGGCGCATTCTGTTTGGAGACCCAGCATTTTCCCAATTCCCCCAATCAGCCCGAGTTTCCCTCGGTGGTGCTGCGGCCTGGGCAGACGTTTCGCTCCACGACGGAGTACCGTTTTACCGCCTCGTGACCGTCGCTCCGGCAGCGGCGATCCACCTTTATTTTGTTCGACGAAATCCGGTAACCTGGCTCCGCGGATCCCTCAGGAAACCGCGTTATGAGCACCCAGGAAGCCCAAAGTAAGTCGGGCGGAAATTGCCCCCGCTGCGGCGCCGCCCGCACCCCGGAGGATCCCGCCGAATTGTGTCCGCGCTGTTTGCTGGCCGCTGCCGCGGACACGGCCGAGGCGGCTGTCGCCATGCCGGACACACCCTCTCTGGCCACGGTGGCCGCGGCGTTTCCCCAGTTTGAGATTCTCGAATTTCTGGGCCGCGGGGGCATGGGCTGCGTCTACCGGGCCCGCCAGGCGCACCTGGATCGCGTGGTCGCCTTGAAGCTGCTGCCCCAGGCGCTGGCCGCGGATCCCGCGTTTGTGGAACGATTCACCCGCGAGGCCCGGGTGCTGGCTCGGTTGAGCCATCCGAACATTGTCACCGTCTATGATTTCGGTCAGTCCGGCGGTTTCTGTTGGTTGCTGATGGAGTATGTCGAGGGGGCGAATCTGCGGCAGGCGCTGCGGACGGGAGGCTTCACCGCGGATCAAGCCCTCGCGATCGTCCCGCGCATCTGCGACGCCCTGCAATACGCGCACAGCGAGGGCGTACTCCATCGCGACATCAAGCCGGAGAACATCCTACTGGATACGCGCGGTCGGGTGAAACTCGTGGATTTTGGCATCGCCAAGATGGTCGGTGACGCCCGTTCGGAATTCACCCTGACCGCGACCGGCGCTCCTTTGGGCACCCCGCATTACATGGCGCCCGAACAGGTCGAGAGCCCGGCGGGGGTGGATCATCGCGCGGATATCTTCAGTTTGGGTGTGGTGTTCTATGAGATGTTGACGGGTGGACTGCCGTTGGGGCGTTTTCCTGCGCCCTCGACGAAGACGCCGGTGGATACGCGGATCGATGCGGTAGTCTTCCGCACCCTCGAAAAGGAGCGCGAAAATCGGCAACAAAGTGCCGACGAGGTACGCACCCAGGTGGAGGGAATTGCCAGCACGCCTGGACTCGCCCCCCGTTCCGCGGGACCTTCCGGCGCACTTGCACCCGTACTCGGACTCAATTCCGCCCCGCCCGCTGTGGTCCGCCGACCCAGCCTCTGGGATTGGGCCGAACCCGCCGCGGGAATTCTGGGACTCTGGTCCACGCTGGCGCTGTTGGCGGGCTGGGGCGGGGCCTTCCGAGGGGATCTCCACGGCAGCCGGTTTTTTACTCTGCTCGCCGCCACCAGTTGGACCGGTGTTCCCGCCCTCGTGCTGGGAGCCCTCGCATACGGTCGGGCCAGTCACGCCAACGCCGCCGCCAGGATGGCCCGCTGGGTGCGGATTGCGGTGCTGGCCTGGCCCGCGGGCATGGTGATCGCCCTCTTGGGCGCCATTACCGGGCTGCGCTTGGGGACGATCCTGGTGCTCTTCCTGCTGGGCAGCTGGGTTTGGTTCGGACGGAAGTACCTCGACCGCCGAACGCTTCTGCCATCGATCCGGCAGCGGCTCACCTGGCGCCGGGTTTTGGTTGGGATATTAGGGGCTTTTGCGCTGCTGGTTTTTGTGATGGTAATGCACCGCAAAGGCTGGGAACCGCATCCTCCCGAGTTCGAGGAAGTCTACTTACCCGCGACTCCAACCCTGCCCGCGACTCCAACCCTGCCCGCGACTCCAACCCTGCCCGCGGGTTTGCCGCCTACGGCTGTGCCGATGGAGGCGCAGTTACCGCCGGAAAACCAGTCTCCGCCCCCCGGCGGCAAGGTCCTCATTCATGGCGCGATCCAGCAAACCGTGATACTGACGCCCGGTCGGACGAACTTCCTGACGGATACCCTGCTTGGCCTGGATCTGGCAGCGAAACCCAATGCGGCCTTGAATCAGGTGATCCTGCGCCGGGCCGATGGGACTCAGTCGACGAACGACGTCCAGGCCTGGATTAATGAGAACAATCGCGCGGCGGACGTGCCGTTGCGGGATGGTGACCGCATCGAAATCAGATTCGGACACTAGACTTCTAAAGGACCATGGAATCCGCGCTCCCGACCTCTCCGTTCGCGCCCACGCGTTGGTCCTTGATTGGACGGGCGCGGGGTGACTCGCCCGAGGCGCGCTTGGCCTTGGGGCAACTGTGCGAAGCCTATTGGCAGCCGGTTTACCGCTTTCTGGAAGCCGACGGGCGCGGCGTGGAGGCGGCTCGTGAATGCGCTCAGGAATTCTTCGCCGGCATCCTTGAGCGCGGCCCGTCGCAAGGCGCGATGGCCGGGGCGGACCCGACCCGTGGTCGATTCCGCTCGTTTTTGCTCGGGGCCGTGAAACATTTTTTGGCGGACCGCCGGGCGGCGGAGCTGTGCCAGAAACGGGGCGGGGGACGGGTGCCGGATTCGCTGGAAGGACTCGCCGAAATCACGGGCGCCACGGATTCCGCGGCCGGTCTTCAAGTGGAGGATCCGGCCGGCCGTTGGGATGTACGGGAATTTGACCGGCTTTGGGCGGTGTCGTTAACGGCCCGAGCGGTATCGCTGTTGGAACAAGAATGCGCCGCGGCGGGTAAGACCGGTCAGTTTCAAAAACTGAAGCCGTGGCTGATGGGCGATGGCGGCTTGGGGACGCAGGCGGTGCTCGCGGCGGAGTTGTCGATCAGTGAAGGCGCCGTCAAAGTAGCCATTCATCGACTGCGCAAGCGCTTCCGCGAAATCATCCGCTTGGAGATCGCCCACACGGTGCCGGATTGGGCCGAGGTGGACGACGAATTGCGTTATCTGATTTCGGTGCTGGGCCGCGAAGTCTGACGCGGGGGTTCCGGTTTGGTGTTTTCGATGTTGGAATCTAACGTGCGGGCGTGAAAGAAGCGTACATCGCGGCGAAGGAACGTTGGGCCCGCAAGCAGGCCGGCCAGGGCAGGGGGACGGTCCGGTCGGAGAACCGACTTCCGCCCGGTCAACGTCAGGTCACCAACTTCCCCATCCTCGATCTCGGGGTGAAACCGGAGGTGTCCAAAACCGACTGGGCGCTCAAGATCACCGGATTGGTCGAGAATCCCGTGACGCTGACCTGGGAGCAATTCCTCGCCCTGCCCCAGTTCAAGGACGTCAGCGACTTCCATTGCGTCACCACCTGGAGTCAGTTCGACATGATTTGGGATGGCGTGGCCTTTTTGACCCTCGCGGATCTGGTCAAGCCCAAGCCGGAGGCCACGCATGTCTTCTTCAAGAGCTACGACGGCTACAGTACGAACAACCCCTTGGATGTCCTGATGGATGACGACGTTCTGATCGCTCATTCCTGGAACGGCCAACCCTTGCCGCCGGAGCATGGCGGCCCGGCCCGGGTCATCGTGCCGAAGCGCTACGCCTGGAAAGGTGCCAAATGGATCCGGGAGATTACGTTCATGAACCGGGACATCCTCGGATTCTGGGAACTCCGGGGTTACTCGAACACGGCGGACCCGTGGACCGACGATCGCTTTTCGTAACGCGTGTGGAAGTGGAGCGCAGAGAACTTGGCCACGAGCAGCTGCGGTTCAGTGGCGGAACGTTTCTTGGTTGAGAGTTGAGTGTTGCTAACGCGTTGATTTGCAGCAGTAAACATCAGTGTTCAGGTGCCGGAACAGGAGCGAATTTAGAGCGCTTTTGTTGGCTTCACTTATGTCGCACAATCAATGTTATGTTCAATTTAATTGTGGACTGAATCCCCTGTGCTGGGTGCCTGATGAGCGCCGCGTGCAAACGCCGGACACCGGTTGCTGTAAACGGGGCTTCCCGTAGTTTGGCGGCATGGGTTTCCGTTTGCGCTGGCTGGCGGTGTTGTCCGGTATCTCGCTGCTGACTGCGACGGCCGCTGCGCCGTCGGGCCGGCTGGAATTGCGCGAGGGTCGGACGGTCCGGTCGTTTGTGGTCGCGGCCGATGAGCTGTCGGTTCGTGATCCGGAGGCCGGCTGGCACCTGGAAGCCGTCTCACCGGGCGATCCCGCCAGTAGCCGGGCGCGATTGGCGCGGGCCAACCGCGAAGTATCCCTCGTCCTGTATCCCGTCGATGCCGAGCGCAACGAGGGCACGCGCCGGACTCTGGCGAACACGGTGGTGGTGGAGACTCGTCCTGGTACCGATCCCGGCACCCTGCCCTTGCTCGTTGAAGGTGGCCACCGCGTGAGCGTTCCCGCGTTCAGCCGGCGTCTGGCCCTTTACGAGGCGGACGATTCCTTTGGCGCCGTCGATCTGGCGCAAACGCTCCAGCAGATCCCGGGAGTCGTCGCCGCCGATCCGGAATTGGGTCGGCATCACGTGCTGGATTACCGCCCCAATGATCCATACTTCAACCTCCAGTGGCACCTCGAGGCCGTGGAGGACCGCAATGGCGGAACGGCCGGAATCGATATTGGGGTGGTGCCGGCCTGGGACAAATACCGTGGCGCCGGGATCATTGCCGCGGTGGTGGATGATGGCATGGAGTATACCCATCCCGATCTCGCCGCCAACGTCCGGCTGGATTTGGGATACGATTTTCTCGATGGTGATCCCAATCCCGCACCGAGGGCCGCGACCAATGGCCATGGAACCAGTGTCGCCGGACTGCTGGCGGGCATCGGTGATAATTCTCTGGGATCCAGCGGCGTGGCCTTCCAAGCGAAGATGGCCGCCCTGCGACTCATCGATACCGGTACGCTGACCTCCAGCAAGATCGCCGCCGCGCTCGCCCACCGGAATGATATCATTCAGATCAAGAACAATAGTTGGGGTCCACCCAAGGCGTATGCGGATCTGGTTGATTATTCGGCGGTAGTGCTGGACGCCGTGGAGTCCGGATCCACGACCGGGCGAGGCGGTCGTGGCGTCATCTATGTTTTTTCCGCCGGCAATTTTGGAGTGGAAGGTGATAATGTTAATTATGCCTCGCTCAAGAACCGGCCGGACGTCATACCGGTGGGGGCGATGGCTATAACCGGCTTAAAGGCGGGCTATAGCACCCCGGGGGCTCCCCTGCTCCTCTGCACGCCCGGCGGGGATTTGGGATCGCGGGCGGGACGCGGGATTCTCACGACGGATCGGGTGGGTATCAACGGCTTTAATACCAAGGCTGCGGATGAACACAGTTTTAATCTCGACTACACTCAGTATTTTAACGGGACTTCCGCGGCGGCCCCGGTGCTTTCGGGCGTGATTGCCTTGATGCTCCAGGCCAATTCCGAACTCGGTTGGCGGGATGTGCAGGAAATTCTGATCCGCACCGCCACCAAGAACAGCCCGACGGACACCGACTGGCGCACCAATGGCGCGGGTTTTGCCTTCAACCATTCCTTTGGTGCCGGTCTGGCGCACGCGGGGCGGGCCACGGCTCTCGCAGCCCAGTGGAAAAATCTGCCCCCGCAAACCCGGCGCTCCCAGCAGGAGGCCGGGCTGACGCTGGCGATCCCCGATAATACGACCAACGGATTGATCCGGAGCCTGACGTTCAGCGGTTCTCCCATTCGGGTCGAACACGTGCAGGTCACTCTCGACATTGCTCATCCCAGCCGGGGTGAGTTGGCCGTTTCCTTGATTTCTCCCAGCGGGATGGTCAGCCGGCTCGCGGAGCGGCATAAGGATGCCAATGCCAACTACGCCTACTGGACGTTCCTCTCTCGCCGCCACTGGGGCGAGTCTTCCACCGGCACGTGGAAGGTCCTGATTACCGACACCGTGGCCGGCAAGACGGGCACCCTGCGCAATGTGCGGGTGGAATTGCTCGGCGCGTCGCTTGAAACCCTGACGTTCGCTGGATCCGTGTTGGCCGAGGCACCTGGCTTGAGCAATGGCAATGGCGGGGCGGATCCCGGAGAAACCCTCGCGGAGATTGTCAGCCTGAGGAATTCCAGTGGCTCCGATCTCGCCGGAGTCAACGCCACGTTTACCACCGGTACGCCCGGAGTCACCTTGCTGAACACGGCGGCGCTCTATCCGGTGATTGCCGCCGATCGCACGGAATCCGTCAACTTGCAGTATCGCCTCGCCAAAAACATTCCCTGCGGCACGGTTCTCGAGTTTACCCAATACATCACTGCCGGTACGACTCAGATCACCAATCGCTTCACCCGAACCCTCAGTGTCGCCCTTTCCCAGCTGCGCACGACCAATACGTGGGAAGGGCACGAACTCATCCCGCTGGCAATTCCGGATTTGACCATCAACCAGGCCACGAATCGCGTGGTGCTGGCGGATAATCCCGTACTCGAAAGTGTCGAAGTGAGCGCGCGCATTGATCACTCGACGATTGGGGATCTGGAGATCTCGTTGCTGCATCCTGACCAGACCGAAGTGGCCTTGATGCTGCATCGGGGCGGTGATAATCCCAACCTGGGATTCGGTCCGTGCGGCCAAGGCGAGGCCCGCACGCGTTTTGCCGATTCCGCCGCGCTGCCCATCCTCGCCGGTGCCGTTCCGTTTCAAGGCAGTTTTCGACCGGAAGAACCGCTGGCGACCTTTCAGGGCAAGCCCGCGAACGGCGCGTGGGTCTTGCGGATTGCGGACACCTATGAGCAGGATTCCGGGACCCTGCTGTGTTGGAGCCTGACCACCGTCACCCGGACCCTCCAGACCGAATGCACGATCTTCAATCTTGGCCCCACAGTGAGTCCGCTGACGCTTACGATGGAGTTCAATCGCGCGACCAATGGTGTGCTGACAGGAATCGACGGGGATGGAGATCCCCTGAAGTTCCTGCTGGTATCGCCGCCGGCGCACGGAATTCTCCAACTGGGGCTGGTGGGTGATTTCACCTATACACCGGCCACCAACTACAGTGGGCCTGATTCCTTCACGTACCGGGCCAATGATGGGTATTCGGATAGCGCGCCGGCTACGGTATCGCTGATTATTGCCGCTCCGCCTGCCCCGCCCTCCTTGAATCTGGGGCCCCTGACGCTGACCGCGGACGGTCGATTCCGAATGGGGTATCATCACACCGGCGGGGCTCCCGTGCAGCTGGAGCAATCGTCGGATCTGGTTCACTGGAGCGCGGTGACCCTCTTTACCGCCGGCGGTGCGACCGAGTACGTGGAACCGACGCCGGTGGCGGGCACCAAATTTTACCGCCTGCGGTAAGTCGTCACAGGCCTGGATAGCCGCGAATCGCGGGTGACGGACTTCCGGTGTTTGGGCAACGACGCTTCGCCGCGGTTGCCCGAGGCGGTCCGGCTGACACCTGACTCGCGGTACACTTCGGTTGGCTTCCTGGGCCGCCACCCGCAAGAATCCCCTGATGACTCGAGTATTGATCAATGGTTCAAAGGGGCGCATGGGCCAGGCCCTGATCGCTGGGGCGGCTCGCATTCCCGGGCTGGAGCTCGCCGGCGCCGTCGATGTGGGGGACGATCTGGGCGGCCGTTTGGCTGATTGCGATGTGGTGATTGATTTTACGCTGCATTCGGTCACCGCGGGAGTGGCGGAATTGTGCGCCCAGGCCGGCAAGGCACTGGTCATTGGCACCACCGGCCATAACGAGGCGGAAAAAGAGGCGATCCGCGCCACCGCCAAGCGCATTCCCCTCGTTTGGGCCAGTAACTATTCCACCGGGGTGAACACCCTGTTTTGGCTGACCCGCAAGGCTGCGGAGATTCTCGGCCCGGGCTTTGATCTCGAAGTCATCGAGATGCATCATCGACTGAAAAAGGACGCCCCGAGCGGCACGGCAACCACCCTGCTGGAGATCCTCGGCGACGTGCGGAAGGTCCAATTGGAGGAGGCGCTGCGCCATGGACGTCACGGCATCGTGGGCGAACGCACTTCGTCGGAGATTGGCATTCACGCCGTGCGGGGAGGCGATGTGGTGGGGGATCACACGGTGATTTTTGCCGCCACCGGTGAGCGGGTGGAATTGACCCACAAGGCCAGCAGCCGCGACACCTTTGCCAGCGGCGCCCTTCGCGCGGCCAACTGGGTGGTCGGTCGTGCGCCGGGGATTTACGATATGCAGGATGTTTTGGGCCTGAAGTGACCATGGCCCCGTCCCCCAAAGCATCCGGCTGGGTGGTGGTGGCGCTGGGCTCGAACCTGGGCAATTCCCCAGCGCTCCTCCGGTCGGGCATGGATCGATTGGAACAGGTGTCGGGTCAGCCGATCCGGCGATCGTCCTTGTGGAGCAGCAGCCCGGTGGATTGCCCGCCGGGTTCGCCGCAATTCACCAACGCGGTTGTGGTGTTCCCGTTTCCCTCGGGGTTTTCTCCGGAAACCTGGCTGACCGCCACGCAACAGTTGGAACGGGAGTTAGGGCGGACGCCGAAGACGGTCCACAACGAGGCCCGCTGTATCGATCTCGATCTAATCGTCTGGGGGGACGAGATCCGCAACACCGGCCGCCTCACCCTGCCCCATCCGAGGGCCCATTTGCGTCGCTTTGTTCTCCAGCCGATGGCGGAACTTGTTCCGGATTTCGTGCTGCCCGGACAGGCGCGAACGGTGGTTCAACTCCTGGAGGCGTGCGCCGAGGATCCGCAATTCCGCCGCCTGGCGGACGACCCAACGGTGCCCCGGCAATGAATCCACTGGGACAAAATCGGGGCGCGTATCACGGCGAGCGCACGGAGATCGCGGCGCTGCTTCGGGAGATCCGCCGGGTGGCTCCGTCCGCCGGCTGGCGGGAGGAAGTCCTGCTTCCGGGCACCGACCGGGAGATTGTCTGCTTCACTCGAAGTCATCGCGTCCGGAGTATCCGGGAACCCGTTCGCCTCTATGTTTCCGCGGGAATGCACGGGGACGAACCGGCGGGGCCGGCGGCGCTGATGCGGATGTTCCGCCTCGATTTATGGCCGGATACCGCGGATCTTTGGGTGTGCCCCTGTCTGAATCCCTCGGGCTGTGCCCAGACCACACGGGAAAACGATGCCGGGGTGGATCTGAATCGTGACTATCGCGACCCGGTGACGGCGGAAGTGCGGGCGCATATCGAATGGCTGTCGCGCCAGCCCTCGTTTCACGGCGTGGTTTGCCTGCATGAAGACTGGGAGTCGGGCGGCTTTTACTGTTACGAATTGAACCCTCCTGGGAGTGAAACAGTGGCCGAGGCTGTGGTGGAAGCAGTTCGTGAAGTGTGTCCGATAGAAAATGCCGAGGTGATTGACGGCCGCCCCGCCACCGCACCGGGCATTATTCGACCCAATCTCGACCCGGCCAGTCGACCGGAGTGGCCGGAGGCTTTTTGGATGTGGCACCGCAGCCAGGGTCGAAGTCTGACGTTGGAGGCACCTTCGGATTTTCCCCTGCCCGTGCGCGTGCAGGCCTTGGTGACCGCGACGTGCAAGGCTTTGGAACGGTGGAGTGCCTGAGATTTAGGCTGCGCTCTTCATTTTTTGCGCGAGGCGAGCCATTCGAGAAGGACGGTCGCGCTGTGTGTCGGGAGCGGCCCGGGGCCGGGCGATGCGGTTTTTTCAGGCGGGAAATCCCCGAATTTCAAACGGTCGGGTGCGTCGCAAATACGCAGTGGCGGATCTCCTCGCGCTGCGCCCTGAATTGCCCGGTGTCGCGTTGGACCTTGGCCGCGCCACCGGGTGCGGGTTTGTCGTAGACCACCGTCGCCCCCGGGGATTCGGTGTAGCCTTCGGCGGCCCAGTTCCAGTGCTGGGAAAGTCCCACAACTCGATCCCCCACATACAGGGCTTCATTCAATTCATGGGTGACGATGATGAGCGTCAACGGAGGGACGCCAGCCTGCCGTCGCGCGGCCCGGTTTTCTTCATTCAATTGCCGCAGCATGGATTGCAGGTCTTCGCGCGTGGCTTCGTCGAGCGCGCCGAAAGGTTCATCGAGGAGAATGATTTCCGGCTGCAGGATGATCGCCTGGGCGAGCGCAACCCGTTGTCGCATGCCGCCGGAAAGTTCGTGGGGATACCGATTCAAGGCGGCCCCGAGACCCAAGCGCTGCAACATCTCGGCGGCCTGATCCAGGTTATCCGTGTCCCTTCGGCAAGCATGCGGGACGTGAGAGGGGCGTGGCTGGCAGGGTGAGCGGCGGGAATGAAGCCACTCACATTTTCTTCGACGGATCTCCGCGTTCTGCAGCGCCAGCTGGATTCGTGGCGACGACGGCAGACCGGTC
>CANIZL010000135.1 GCA_947471985.1 Verrucomicrobiota bacterium
CTACGGGGCTCCCTCCGGGCTGGACGCTGGCGAATGGTTCCCCCATGCTGATGTCACTGAAAAAACTGACACCAAAACCACCTTTCTTCAGACCCCAAACCATAACTTAATTTCAGGGAAAAATGTTCCAACGATTGGGGACCACTTTAGACCTCGGCCTGATACTCGCACTCCTCATCTGCATAATCGGCCTGCAGCTCCAAATGCAATGCCAGAGTCTCCAACGCCTGACGCTTCTCGAATGGCAATGCCTCGAAAGATTCGGCATGCAAGTCGACCTGTCGCGCCAACTCGCGAAGCGCCAACTCCCCTCGACGGTATGCTTCGCAAAGTCCATGAACATTCTGTTGGAGTGTGGCGTTCGACATACGTTCCACATCAAAGCTCAGCCACGCGGGCGCCGGATCTGAAACGACCCAAACCTCTACGACAAACTCTGAGCGATCCACCGTGTTGGCTGGAGCGCCCTATTCGCCTGCGACTAAATTTCGGGGTGATATCGATACTTGTGGTACCTACTCTCGACGAATGATTGCAAGTTTTCTGACGACTCATACAACTCCGACCACACTTCATAACGATCAATCAACCCATCTCCGTCCTGAGTGTAGGCCTCCAACCACGGGTGCCTTTCCATCCCCGACGAAGCGGCATATTCATCTGCCTCAAGCCGTGCCTTATCGAGCGCTTCTTCAGGGGTGTTGGCGGAAATGCTAACAACACGTTCTTCAAAAATATTCTTGCCGTCCTTCTTCTGCCCGAAAAGAAAGATCGCTCTCACTCCGAACCACATTTCTTTACTCATATAGTGCCCACCGGTGTTTGGCTAACATCAATAAGAAAATCGCGCATTGCCCTCGCGCCCGTTTCTCCGGGAAAGGACTAAGTGGGTGGTCATAATCTTTCTCCCCGCAACGAATCATTGGCTTTTAACCATAATAATTTCAACAACTTGTGAACTCAACTGCATTTCAACCGCAGTCTGCCACGGCCGCCAATGGGTGCAAGCACGAAGCGTTCCCTGCAAACCGAGCGTAACGCGGGGACCTGGGAGGGCGGCGGAGCCCCACACCACCGGCGAGACAACGGTCATTGATACGGACTTTTCGACGCGCTACGGAAAGCGGCCGGCCTGACCCCTATCCCGTTCTGGTTCGATGAGCAGCTTTCCAGAAGCGTCAACAAACGCCCCGCCGCCCACCCCCCAGACTGTCATTGCGCCAAAGCACGTCCGGTCTCCCGTCAGCGTCCTCGAGCGCCACCCCAGCACCCGCGAGTAAGTTGCGCCGAAAGCCACCGCCCCCTATCCAGCAGCCCTCCGGCCCAGCGTCCATCCAAAAGCTGATCTCCAATCCGTCGACAGAACGCCAGGACCTTAAAGGCAAATGAATTGGGTTTCTGGGGCGTCCGAACGAATGCCGCGGGTCGAGTCAATGCAGGACGGTGCGGAATCCGAAAAAGTCGTACCGGAACTCAGGACTATAACCGCCGCGGGCTGCCAACCGGGCTACATATGCATCCGAGCGCCAACTACCGCCGCGACTCACCCGGCTCGATCCCGTGGCCGGACCATGAGGATCGAATTGCGCCCCACTCGAATACGGCCCCGACCAGTCCCAGCACCACTCCCGTACGTTCCCCGCCATGTCGTAAAGCCCATACCCGTTGGCGGCAAAGGAGCGGACAGGGCTGGTGTACGGCTCGCCGCCAACCGCGTAGACGGGATGGTATCCCAAGTTGGGACTCCGGTCATAAGGAATCCGCGGGGCACTATTATAGTTCGCCCGGCTGTGTGTAATCGTGTCCGTGTCCGCCCAGGGAAAACGGCTCCCACTCGTGCCGCCCCGGGCAGCCTTCTCCCACTCCGCCTCGGTCGGCAATTGATATCCCGCACCCCACTTCACAAATGGGGCGACCTGCCCCGTTTTATAAACCTCGGTCAACCCGGCATTGGTATAGTATGCCGGCATTCGCCCCGTCATCTCCGAGCGGGCATTGCACCATTTTACCACGTCATGCCAGCTGACATTTTGGACAGGATGACCGGGGGCCTTTCCCTCTCCCAAATCGCCAAGGTCATATCCATTTCCACGGCTCCAGACCGTTACCCCGTCCCACAATTCCTTCGTCACCTCGGTTTTATCGACGTAGAAGGCCGAGACAAACACCGGATGAACCGGTAACTCGCCGCTGCCGGCTTCGGCAAAGCTGTCCCCCATTTGAAACGAACCGGCCGGGATCAAGACCATGCCGAGAGGTGGATTCGGATCAAAAAGGCGCAAGGTTGTCGTGGTGTTGCTCGCGGGCGACTGAACCCAGTCCTGCCAGTCAACGGGGTCCAGCAGGGAGCTTGCCGTTTCAATCGTGAAACCGACGTCGGTCGGCGCATTTGTCCAGGTGACGTAGCCGTCCGGGCTGAAGCGTATGAAGGTCAGCGGCACCCGCCCGGTCACCCTGAAAAAGCGCGCCTCCGGTTCGGCCAGAGTGAGCATGGACGCGAGCAACAAGAATCCGATCGGCGCTGTCAGCCGTTGCCAACGGCTTTGGGGTGCACTGCGGATGGCCGAATTGGAACCGTCCATGGGATTCAACGGCTCCAACCTGTACCCATCCCGCTTCCGGTGCGAGGCAATTCGTTTTTAACCCGGACGGCCCCGGGTTCACCCATGGCTACTGCGCGATCGTGCCTGCGCTCCCAAGAGCGTCCACGATACCTCAGGCAGACCGGTCATCAGCGCTGCGGCGTCGATCGCCAAGGGGGCACCAAGACACCCGTTTCCAGCGGTTTATAAACCCCTTCTCGCGGACAAAAACGCCACGACGGACGTATAATGTCATTAAAATGCAATTTCTTTCCAGCGCGGGGGGGCAGGGTTTGCGCAGGCGAAAGCAGCGCGTACTGCCATCGTTCCGGCGCTGTGACTTCATTCAAGCAGTTGCAGTCGCAATCGGTAGAAGAGGACAGACGGCGCGCCCGACCTGCTCGGCGTGATCGCCACGGTTTCCGTGGTGGCAGTGGTGGCGATGACCACCGCCGTCAGAGTTACGGAGACGCCAGCGACGGTTTCGCCCGACGGATGCCATTCGGTGAGATTGGTGGACCACTCGTAAACCGCCACGACGTCCGTCCCAGGGAATTTGCTGCGGGTGTGCTGGAATCCGGCGATGGTTGAACCCGCGGTCAGCGTGAGACCCGCGCTGGTCTCAAGTGGATGCGTTCCCAAGAAGCGTTCAAACCCATTGTTGATTCCATCCCCGTCCGGGTCGTCGCTGAAGCCATTCTGATTGCCAAGCGCGGGGAAGCCCGCGGCCCAGTCGGTAAACGTATTTTTCGCGGCCACCACATTGATGCGTCCGAGTTGGGTTTGGCCCAAGGCCGTGTTGCCGGACAGGAACGAGGTTGACTCAAAACCCGGCTTGGCAGGGTTCAGCACGATTTTGTAGCTGCCAGAGCCAATTCCCAGGATCTCGAAATCGAGGCTCACCCCAGCCAGTTCTGGAGGCAAGAGCAGGGTGTAGGGAGGAAACTCATCGAATGGCTCGTCTGCGCCTGTGCCGGTGTCGTTTTCCTCATCGAAGGCGCCGATATTATCCGGGGCGATTCTCTCCAGGAGAATATCACCCGCTCTCGCAAGGGCCGGGGCGGAAACGTATCGCTTGCCATTGGCGGTGATGGCCAGTTCGACCGGAGAAAAGACGTCGATGGACGGCTCTGGCGGCAAGGAACCCTCCACCAGACGCCAACGCTGGATGTGCGCTGGTTCTGCCGCATTCACCAACTCACCGGTAGCGCGATGGAACCGGTTATGGTCAAACCATTCCCGGACATCAAAGAAATAGTCTGGGTCCGCCGCGATTCGTCCAAAATAATCGGCCAGGGTCACATGCACCAGTTCTTCGCCGGCCGTATAAGCGGTGGCATAAACCTGCTGGTAGCTGTAGGCTGGATCGGAAATGAGAATGTCCGCCGCCGTCACCGCGCTGGCGGGCGCCAAAGAAGGATTCAGACCGTAGGCCACGATGTAATGGCCTTTCCCATTAAACCGATACGAACCGTCGGCCAAAGGAGGCAACTCCACCAGGATGTCCTTGCCATTGATATCCTCCCCAACCTTGATCGTGGCCACGGCCGAACTCTTCTTGTTCGGCACCTTGAGGAGGACGGCGTTGCCGCCGCGAAGCTCGGACACAATGTCAGCGAAAGTCTCGCCCTCCCCGGTTCGCTTGAGCGTCTTGTTGCCGGCCGTCAGTCGGAACTTGGACACGGTGGTCGCGTTTTTATCGTTGATCGCACCCAGCGAGAGCATGATGTCACGCACTTCGAGGGGGCTGATTTCCATGCCATAAAAGCTGGCGATGGTGGCCATGGACGTGAGCGTGCAGCCCACCGCGCCAAACTTCTTGCGTTTTCCAATAGGCAGGTTTGGGTTAACGGGCTGGTCGAACCAACGGGTCTCGGGATTGGCCGCCAGCCCCGTCAGCAAAGAGCCATGCGAGTTCTGCTTGAATTTAGTCAGGGTGTTCGCGTGCAGGATCGAAAACACGACGGACTGTCCGGTTACGCCGCCCTCTTTATCAAAGACCGGGGTGCTGTCTTGAACGAGGATTTCCCCTTGCCGGTTCAAGAAGGCATCGCTCCCGGCGGAATGGCCGGTCGTATCGGGGTAAGCCAGCCCGGTAATCCTTGGAATTTTCCCCGAGGCATGGACCTTCCCGCTCCTGGCACTGCTGCGAATATAGTAGAGGCCGGCCACTCCTGCGGTGTCCTCGGCCTCGATGACCGTCATGATCTGGTCCCCCAAGGGCCGCTTCAGCCGTTGGACCGCCAATACATCCAGGAACCTCCTCACCCCGCCGATGATCTGATTGCTCTGAATCAGACCGTTTTGAGTGCCACGCCAGGTTTCAAATGAGTCCACGAACGTGTCACTGGCCGACGGATTGATCACCGTAGCCGCCACGCCACCGGCCGAATTCGCCACTTGAAGCACGAACGCCCGAGTCTGGCCCGTCAGCTTGTCCAGTCGGGCGAGGGCGGTTCCGTCCCGGGATAGACGGATGTGCTGCACCGGATCGCCAATCTGGATGGCCGGCCCATTGGGCTGATAGACATGGATGTTGGCCGGATTGCTTGCGGGCGCACCAAGGAACTGACCCGCATCGGAAATCTGGATCGGCTCGATCGGCACGACATTGGGGAACGTTTGCAAGGCGGTGCCCTGCCCGTTCAAAAGGACCGTCTCCCGACCGCCGTTCCTGGAAATGGAGACGACGTAGAAATTGCCATTGGCCGAAACCGCCCGGGCTTTGACCTCGCCACCGAAAGCGATCTCCTCGCCCACTTCGCGAAGCGCCGCCGGCAGCAACGTGAAGGATGCGCCTTGCCAGATCCGGCCGTTCACGATGGGCGGATCCTCGTTGTTCGGAGAATCGAAGGAATCAAAGCTGATGATTCGGCCGTCATCCCGCAGCCCCAGGCCGAGGTTCGTTCGTTCGAGCGAAGGCGCAAAGCTGGACAACTCCTTGAGGGGGCCGCTGCCGCCCAGGGTGAGACGCAGCAGGTAATTGTTTCCCGGTGCTCCGGCTTCCGCACAAGGCTGGACCGCCAGGAGCGCCAGTTGGCTGGCGTCGTTGAATCCCACCACGGAAGGCGCGCCGATCATCTGGCTACCGGCCAGCGCCTCATTCTCCCTCAGGACCACGAATGGTTTGATGGGGCCAACGGTATCCGTGAATGGACCCGCCGGGTCAGCAACGACGGGACAGGGATCAGAGACTGTAAAAACATACACCGCGCCGGACTCGAACGCGCTGTTGTTGTTCTGATTGCCGTTGATCCCAGTCGCGCCGCTGCCCTCTGCAAGCGCCCCGACCACCACCGTGTCTCCCGACACCGCCACCGAAGCGCCGAACCCGTCATTCGCCCCGGTATTGCTGGCCTTGAGATAGGCCTGCTGGGTCCACGTTGTCCCACTGCGCACGAAGCAGTAGGCCGCGCCGGACTGGCCGGCGAGTTCGTCCGCCGTGCTGTTTACCCCGGTTGCGCTGCCGTCCTCAGATGTTGCCCCGACTACCACCGTGTCTCCCGCCACGGCCACCGACTTACCGAACCGGTCACCCTTCCCAGTATTGCTGGCCTTGAGATAGGCCTGCTGGGTCCAGGTTGTCCCACTGCGCACGAAGCAGTAGGCGGCGCCGGACTGGCCGGAAAGTTCGTCCGCCGTGCCGTTCACCCCCGCTGCGCTGCCGTCCTCAGAAAGTGCCCCGACTACCACCGTGTCTCCCGCGACGGCCACCGAGCCCCCGAAATTGTCCGACTCCGAGACCTGGCTGGCCTTCAAATACGCCTGCTGACTCCACGTTGTCCCGCTGCGCACGAAGACATAGGCCGCGCCGGCATCGCCTGCGAGTTCGTCCGCCGTGCCGTTCACTCCCGTCGCGCTGCTATCCTCAAAAGGTGCCCCAACTACCACCGTGTTTCCCGCGACGGCCACTGAGAACCCGAAATTGTCCGACTCCGAGACCTGGCTGGCCTTCAAATACGCCTGCTGGCTCCACGTTGTCCCGCTGCGCACGAAGACATAGGCCGCGCCGGACTGGCCGGCGAGTTCGTTCGCCGTGCTGTTTACCCCGGTTGCGCTGCTATCCTCAGAAGGTGCCCCAACTACCACCGTGTCGCCCGACACCGCCACTGAAACGCCGAACAGGTCACCCGAGCCGGTGTTGCTCGCCTTGAGATAGGCCTGCTGGGCCCAGGTCGTCCCGCTGCGCACGAACACGTAGGCCGCGCCGGCGCTTCTGGCGCCTTCGTTCACCGGGCCGTTCACCCCGATCGCGCTGCCGCTCTCCCGGTAGGCCCCGACCACCACCGTGTCTCCCGAGATGGCCACGGTTTGGCCGAACAAGTCATTGTCCTCAGCGTTGCTCGCCTTGAGATAGGCCTGCTGGGTCCAGGTTGCTCCACTCCGCACAAAGACGTAGGCTGCGCCGGCTTCGAAGGAAGTCTCGCTTCCAACTCCGTTGACCCCAGTGGCTCCGCTATCCTCCTGCTGGGCTCCGATCACCACAGTGTCGCCCGATACGGCGACCGTAGAGCCAAAAATATCACCTGCCCCGGTATTGCTCGCCTTAAGATATGCCTGCTGGACGAACGTGGGATCAATGGTGAGCGGGTAGTGGGCGTTGGCTTCCTGCACCGTGAGCGTCACTTTCCCGTCCGCCACCTGCATGGTCGCGGGCAGCTCCGCGCCGGCGGCGTCCCACACTTTCAACTTTTCGTAAGTCAGCACGCTCTGGCCGGCCGCATCGCGCAGCAAAAGGTTCTGCCCTGTCGCATCCGCCTGCGGCGCGAGATCACCCGTGACGGTGAGGACGAGGCGCAAGGGTTCGCCGCGCGAATTGGTCGCCGGACGCTCGGCGAGCGTGAAGCCATGCTCCAATCCGCCGGGGGTGTTGTTAAACCATTCCACTAACTGCGGGGTGGCGAGTGCGGAGTGCGGAGTCGGCGATGGGCCGCGCACTATCTCCACGTGTTGGCGACTGACCTTGAGTTCGCCCGGCGGCACGGCGATCTGCGCCGCTCCGTAGCCAAGGCTCTGCAGACGCCAGTCCACTTGGTGCGTGGCTTCGCCGCTCCGGACTTCCAAGCGCACTCCTTCCCGCGTGAACGTGCTGCGCAGACCGTGGGCCGGATTCGGCGCGAGCGCTCTGGCTACCGCGCCATCGGCCGCTTTCACCCCGTAACGCGCACCCGTCATGGCGGCGGCGAGGGACTCATATTGGCCCGTGTCCTTGAGATGTTGAATGGCCTTCTCCCCGGTGAGCGGCCCGGCCGTCAGGTGGTGCGCAGTCGGGCAAAGGAGCAGCAACAGCGGAAGGACGATGGATAGAATCTTCAATTGATAATTGAATTCGCTTTCTCGGCGCTCCGCGGAAAGGGAATTGATAAGAATTTACTTTCTCGGCGCTCCGCGAAAAGGCGCAGACGTCGGACCTGGTAGAGTTCGGGAGGATCCCGGAGTTCATTGGCCACTTTGCGACCATCACGGCGTTGCCTGAGCTGATGCGGGTGGTGATCTCGCGTCATTGCCTCGAGCAGAACGACGCCCCGGAGCGGGTGCGCGGCACGGGCGGACCGCCCCGGCTGGACCCGGAGCTGCGCCAGGAATCACTGGCCGGCCGGCCACCCCGGCCCAGTCCGGTGCTGCATTCGGTGACGGCGGCGAAGGCGTCGGCTCGGCAGACGAATGTCCGCAGCTGAAGTGAAGAGGAAGTGGGGGAATGCGCTTGAAAAGCTGAAGGCCACGCGGCTGCTGGCCTGGAAGGACACGACGGGCAGTGCGCGCAAGTGGTGGGACGCCTTTGAGACGAGGAACAAGCATCGACCGACCCTGATCTTCCGCCTGGCGACGGGATTGCGTCACCGGGCGGCGACGATTACCGAGCTCTTCCTCGCCTACGTGTATGCGAACACGGACAACATCCAGGCGAACCTGCACCACCTGGACGACAAACGCCTGAAGGAGCAAGGGGACAAGAAACCGCCCAGGACAGAGCAACGTCAAAGTGAGCCAGACGATTGCCAGGGTTCTCCGCGCCGATCCCTCGGACTATTGGGTGCCCCAACACATCGTCGCGGCCAGTCCTTTTGAGGGTTTGAGTCTGGTCTCCCCCCAAACACCGGAACCCGGGTTCATCGCACTGATGGTCCTCGGCAGCGTGTTCGTCTGGCGATGGCGAAAAAAAAACAGGCCGTGCCTGGACGCACCAAGCGCCATCCGTCCCAAAACATTACACCACGATTTATCGACCCAGCTCGGTGGGTGGCTTTTCGGAATCGTCGACCAACACTCCGCTATCGCACCTGTGGTGGGTCCTTGCACCATAGCCCCTCCGGTTCGCCGTCAACGTCCACAGGCACCACCTCGGCTCCCGAAAGCAAGTTGCGCTAAAAGCCACCGGCAAACCGGCCATCAGGATTCATCCGGTCCATCGCCCCATCCAACAAATGACCTCCTTTCGAGCGACGGCGCGGGAGCCACGCACGCAAACGCCTCGGGAGCCGCAAGCCCCCCGGGGGGTGCTTGACACTCATCCGAGCCGCCCGTAGGTACACTGAAACGCCGGATGAAACCTCTCCACCGGGTGCCAATTCTACTCGCCGTTGCCGCGGTTGCGGCCTTTGCGGCCTTTGCGGCCAGCGCCCAAGGCGTGGTGACCGTGAACACGGCCACGGGGACCAAGCCTCGGATCCAGATCGACGGTCACAACGCGCTCCCGGAAGACAACGTTTGGGTGCAGATTCTGGTAGCGGGTGCCACCCGTCTTTCGGGCGTCGCGGCAGAACCTTTTCAATTGCGGCTCTCTGGCCTCAATGCCGGACTGTTCTCAAAAGGCAACCTGATCGCCGACGGGCTGCGGGCTGGGTCAACCGCCACTGTCACGGTGCGGGCTTGGGATAAAGACACCGGTGTCGACTACGAAAGCGCCGATGTCAAAGCGAGCCAGACGTTTGCCATGATTCTGGGCGCCAATCCCTCGGACAATAATTCGGCCTGGCCCCAACCCCTGGTTGGGCCCGGTCTTTTTGCGGGTTTGACTCTGGCATCCACCCAAACACCCGAACCCGGGCCCATCGCGCTGATGGTCCTCGGCAGCGTGTCCCTCTGGCGACGGCAGAAAAGGCAAGCCGTGCCTTGAGGCAACCCAGCGTCCTCCGTCCCCTATAATTACCCGACGATTTATCAGCCGGGCTTCCTCGGCCATTTTCCCGACTTGTCCCAAAGCGAACATCCTGTCTCCGGTTTCGTCCCACACGAACGGTTCCGGGCTGTCGCAGTTGAAAACCATAATAGGTGTCACCAGGACCGGCTGGCATGCGCGGAACGAAGTATTCGGGCGTCTTGCTCCAGCAGTCCTGTCAAAGAAGCCCGATGCCAATCGGGCGGGTGACGAAGACTACCACTGGTTTCAACCTTAAGACCACCCCATTGGCGTGACTGGCCCGCTTTATCGCGTCCCGTCCCGCCGTCAATCCCCGTTAACCTCGGCATCTCGCTCTGGTCGGATCGCCGACACCGAACCAGACCCCATTGCCTCATTCATGACGTCGCCTCGTCGGCACTTATGCCGCCGTTTCCAATAAAATCTTCGGATGCTTGACGGCGATTTTTAGTAGCACCATGGCCGGTCCGCTGGGCTTGCGACGTCCTTGTTCCCAGTTTTGCAGCGTGTCCTCACTGATGCCCAGAAGCCGGGCGAACTTGACTTGCGGTAGACCGAGTTTGTTGCGCACTCGTACCACGTCATTGGAGGTCTTGATCTCGAAATTGCGCGAGGGCTTGGCGTCGCCGCGTTCGATGGCGGCGGCTTGGTTCACGCTTTGCAGCAGTTCGTCAAAAAGTTCCTTTTTCATAATTCAAATCTCGAGCGCAGCCCGAAGTTGCTTTACCTGATCAGCGCTCAAATCGTCCCGCTCGCTCTTCGGATAGACGAGCAGCATCGAGATGCGGTCTTTCGCCACCCACCAGTAATATATCAACCGCAAGCCGCCGCGTTTTCCATGACCGCCACCTGCCCAGCGGATTTTTCTCAATCCGCCAGAACCGGGAATAACCTTTCCGGCGTCAGGATGCCTTGCGAGATGCGTCTGCAAGGCGGAATACCCCGCATCATCCATGAGTTGAAGGATGCGCTTTGTGAAGATGGGTGTTTCGACCAGGACCATCTTAAAAGGCGATACGCCAGAGGCGTAGTTCCGTCAAGTGTTCAAATTCCATCGCGGTGCCCCCCGGCGTAGCCCTCGAACGGGGCCTTGATTGCATGGTGACCTCCCGGCCGTTGCCTGGCTCATAACAGGCCACCATCCGTCGCCCACCCTGCTCTCTCCCCGGCAAGCGCAGCGCCATCACTCTCTACCCGATCAACGGTGGGGGGGCGGGATGACGACCAAGTCGATTCAAAAACTCTGTACCGCCTACGACCCGCCCCAGCTCTTCGCGCGCCCCTGAATGCCAAAGGACCCTCCCTTCATGGCATCCGCGTCCAGCACCGTACGCCGCGCGCCGACATCTCCGGGTCGCTTCCGGGAGGACAGCCAGGCCGTCGCCGAGTTCAATCAATGCTTTGCCTGGAACGACACGGAGCACTACCACTCCGGCACCGACGACGTCACGCCACTGCAAGCCCATCCGGGTCTGCAGCCGGAAGTCGTCAATCAGCGACAGCTCAAAATGCTTTCTCAGCGACGACGGCGTCGAGTGAAAAATCAGAATCCTAGTCCCGAACCAACAGCAAAAGACGATCACTTGGCAAAAAACGCACACTCCTTGTAGCAGAGTCAGATCCCCGCTGAGGACATTGATTCACCAACGCGCCGTTATCATTTCCCCCAAGAACATGCCTCACCGTCGTCGCTTTCGCTCGTACTTCGCGGCTGCGCTGCTCTTCGCCGCGAGCGTTGGTTGGGCGCTTGCCATTCACGCCGCCGAGCCATTTGAGGCCTTCGTTGAGAACCATTGCCTTCGCTGCCATGGGCCGGAGAAGGAGAAGGGTGAGTTGCGGATCGACCGGCTTTCACGCGATTTCAAAGTGGGTGCGGACACGCACCACTGGGCGGAGATGCTGCAGCAGGTCAACTCCGGGGAGATGCCGCCGAAGAAGGAGAAGAAGCCGACGCAGGAAGAGATCGCGGCGTTTGTGACGAGTGTTGATTCGCTGATCAAGGAGGGCCGGGCGGCGCGGATGGCGGCGCGTCCGGCGGTGACGCATTATCGGCTGAGCCGGAAGGAGTATCAAAACACGGTCTATGACCTGCTCGGCGTGCGTTATGATCCGACGAAGCCAGGGGAGCTGAACGAAGACACACTGTGGCATGGGTTTGAACGGATTGGATCGGAGCTGTCGCTTTCGCCGTCGCATGTCGATCGCTATTACCGCGCCGCGGAACTGGTCTTGGATCGCGCCTTCCCCACGGCGTCCGGTGAGGCCCGCAAAGTCCGCAAGAACGCCGAGGAATTGCGTTATGGAGGTGGCAAGGAACAGCGCGCGGTATTGGAGCGCTTCGGCATCAAACGGCCGCTGCGGTACCTCCTCTTTCCCGGCCAGGTCCAGACCGCGCTGTCGCCGAACTGGTTCGGCAATACCGGACCGGAGCACAGTGGTCTTTACAAAGTGCGCCTCCAGGCCAGCGGCATCCGCCCGCCCGGAGGCCAACCCGCTCACCTGAGCATCGGCAAGCGGACCGGAGAGGAGACGGTGGCCGGCCTCATCGAGTTTGACCTAACGGCTCCGGAGGACCGTCCGCAGGTGTATGAGTTCGAGTTATTTCTCGAGATGCCGGCGTCGCTGGAATTTTGCGTGGTAGCGACGGATGTCGTGGACCGGAGACAAGGCGCGGCCTTCCGCAATGCGCTGACCAGCCCGGGCTATATGTTCACGCACAGCAGCGAGACCCTGCTCCTGAACGCCACCGCACCGCAGATGTTCGATGACCAGGGCAACGGCCTTTTCTCCACCGTGCTGCTGGATTGGATCGAATGGGAAGGGCCGCTGGTGTCCGAGGAGGAAAAGTCGCGACGCGTTGGCTGGGTGCCGCCGAACGACGCGACGCCCGAGGTGGTCGCAGGGCATCTGCAACGCTTCGCCGAACGCGCCTGGCGCCGGCCGGTTAAGCCGGAGGAATTGGCGGAGTATCTTAAGTCCTACCGCACCGAACGCGAGGCGGGGGAAAAGACCATCGACGCCTACCGGGTCGCCCTGCAGGGCGTGTTGACCTCCCGGCATTTCATCTACCTCGTCGAGGGCGAGCCGGTGGCCCGCGAACGGGTCACCGACTGGGAACTCGCCTCCCGGCTCTCGTATTTCCTCTGGAGTTCGCTGCCCGACGCCGGACTCGTCGCCACGGCCCAGGCCGGCAAGCTCAAGGACGAAGGCCTGAGGGCGGAAGTGGACCGGATGCTGCTGGACCGCAAAGCCGGGAACTTCATCGACGATTTTGCGCGGCAGTGGCTGCAGCTGCACCGCCTCGGCATGTTCCCGCCGGACAAGAAGCTCTACCCGAACTACGACGCGTGGCTCGAGACGAGCATGCGGGCCGAGCCCATCGAGTATTTCCGCGAGATGTTTGCCCGGAACGAGACCATCGACGGCTTCATCGATTCCGACTGGACCATGGCCAATGCCCGGCTTGCCGATTTCTATGGATTTCCGGAGCTGAACGCGGGCGGATTCCAGCGGGTTTCCCTCAAGCCCGAGGATCATCGCGGCGGACTGCTGACGATGGGCGCCGTGCTCGGGCTGACCTCGGACGGCACGCGC
>CANIZL010000136.1 GCA_947471985.1 Verrucomicrobiota bacterium
CTTTCAGCGCCAAGGAACCGCTCCGCAATCTCGCCGCTCCGGGCATTGCGCCCGGGGACGACCGTGCGGCGCGGGCATTGCTGCAACGGCTCAATCAACGGCACCTGGAGGATCATCCCGGTGACGGTGGACTGGCCGCCCGGATAGCCAGTTATGAACTGGCCGCCCGAATGCAGTTGAGTGTTCCGGAGATCAGTGATTTATCGACCGAGCCGGCGCATATTCTCAAACTCTATGGCGCGGACGACACCACGAATCCCATCAAGGCGGCCTTTGCCCGCAATTGCATTTTGGCCCGGCGCCTGGTCGAGCGGGGGGTGCGTTTCGTGCAGCTTTTCAATGGGGCGTATGCCAGTGGCGGGGCGCTGAATTGGGATGGACACAACAAGCTGAAGGAGCAGTACGACACGCATGCGGCGATTCTGGATCAGCCCGCCGCGGCCCTGGTGCGGGATCTCCAGCAGAGAGGACTCCTGGACGACACTCTGGTGGTCTGGTGCACGGAATTCGGGCGCATGCCGATGTTCCAAAAAGGCGCGCAGGGGCGCGATCACAATCCGGATGGCTTTACCTGCTGGCTGGCCGGTGCCGGCGTGAAGCGCGGGACCAGTTTTGGGGCCACGGATGAATTGGGCCGCAAGGCCGTGGAAAATGTCCGATCCATACACGACCTCAACGCCACGATCCTGCATCTCCTGGGTCTCGATCACGAGGCCCTCACGTTCGAACATAACGGAATCCAGCGTCGGCTGACGGACGTGCATGGACACGTGCTGCACGAGATCCTGAGTTGAAGGAATTCGTGCCGGACATCGCGCGGCCGGCGCCTCGGTACGGCGCCTCGAAATTCGACGGGATTATTTCGCTGCGGCCAGGGGCTTGAGTTTGGGGCCCGCGGCGGTGTCTTCGATAATCCAGCCGGCCGCCTTCACTTCGTTGCGCAGCGCATCGGCGCGGGCGAAGTCCTTCGCTTTCTTGGCCGCCACCCGCTCCTGCGCCAGCGCCACGATCGCGGCCGGAGCTTCGGTGGCGGGTGGGTTGCCCAGTCCGAAAACCCGGTCGACGAGTGTCCACGCGGCCAGTGCGGCTTGAGCCTGGGTCGGGGAAAGTTCGCGCGTGGCGAGGGCCCGGTTGGTCTCCCGGATCCATTCGAAAATGGCCGCCCAGCCCTCGGAGACGTTGAGGTCGTTGTCGAGGGCTTCGGCAAAGATGCGCACGAAAGCGGCGGATCGGTCGTCGGGGGCCGGGGCCGCGACGACCGCGGGTGCGGTGGCGGCGAGCTCGCGCAATTTGCCCAGGCATTCATCGATACGGGCGAGTTGTTCCCGGGCGCCTTCCAAGCCTTCGACGGTGAAGTTGAAGGTGGCGCGGTAGTGGGCGCTGAGCAGGAGCGTGCGGATTTCCCGGCCGCTGAAGCCCTTGGCCAGCAGGTCCCGCACGGTGAAGAAGTTGCCGAGGCTCTTGGCCATCTTCTTGCCTTCAACAAGCAGGTGTGCGCCGTGCAGCCAGTACTTCACGAAGGGCTGCCCTGGCGCCTGCAGGCCGGCACCTTCGCTCTGGGCGATTTCGTCTTCGTGGTGAGGAAAGGCCAGGTCCTCGCCACCGAGATGCAGATCGAAGCTCGGCCCCAGCAACGCCATGCTCATCGCCGAACACTCAATGTGCCAGCCCGGACGACCCTCGCCCCAGGGACTGGGCCAGAATACCGCGCCGTCATCGGGCACCCGGGCTTTCCAGAGCGCGAAATCCGCGAGGTTGTCCTTCTCGTATTCGTCGCTGGCCACCCGTTCGGTCGGGCGCTGGTCCTCCAGATTGAGATTCACCAGTTGCCCGTATTTGCACCCGCATTTTCGGTAGGTATCGATGCTGAAATACACGGAACCATCGGCGGCCCGATAGGCGATGCCGCGCTGTTCCAATTGTTGGATCAGGGCGATGATCTGCGGGATGAAATCCGTGGCGCGGGGCGCATGATGCGGGCGCTGGCAGTTGAGGAGGTCCAGGTCGGCAAAGAAGGCTTCGGTGTAGCGTCCGGTGAAGTCGAGCAGGGTGGTGTTCTGTTCCCGGACCCGGCGAATGATCTTGTCCTCCACGTCGGTGATGTTCATCACGTGATTCACACCAAAGCCGCGGAATTCCAGATGGCGGCGCACCAGATCGCTGAAGACGAAGGTGCGGAAATTGCCGATGTGTCCGAAGTCGTAGACCGTCGGACCGCAGCAGTAGAGCGCCACTGCGGGACGCCCCTGGGCATCCCGGCGATCCGGAAACAACGGAGTGAACACCTGCACCGCCCGGGCCAGCGTGTTGAAGAACTGCAACGACATGATGGCGCGCAGGGTACGCAGTCCCGCGGGCGGGAAAAATCAAACCGCAGGAAAAGGGTGGCTACTCGAGGTGCAAGCGACCCCAGTCTTCCGGGCGCCCCTGCACGCCGCCGCGCGGCGCCCAGGCGAGGCGCGACTTGTTGATGTTCTCTCCCGAAACGGCGTTGGTCTTGTCGCCATCGTAGATCAATACATTAAATCCCAGGTCCACCGGTCGACCCGTGGGAACACCGATTTCCGCCAGTGGAACGGCTGCCCGGATGACGTAACCGGTCTCCGTCCGCCACGAGCTCAGCCGGGTTCCGGGCGCAGTTTCCTCCACCAAACCGGGACGCGCATCGGCATCCCGCGCGGCGCGGACGCGGCCGGTGCTGTCGAAGGGGAAAATCCCGAGTTTGTAGCAGCCGAGCGTGTGTTCGGAGCCGGGGCGGGGATCAAAACAGATTTCCACGGAATCGCTGCGCCAATGCCCTTTGATGTCGTTGGGGGCGATGTTGCTGACCACGAGGTCGTCGGTGACCTGGACTTCCAGAAAGACGTGGGTGTCGTTGCGGAGCACGTGGACGACTGCGGCGCTGTCGGTGGTGTCGCGGGTCCGGCCTTCCCAGAGGTTGGTGTGACTGATGCCGAGGGACACTGACTGGTCCGGCCAACGAGTTTCCCGGGCCAAACCCGGGATGGAGGTGGCCCGGGGTACGATCGCTCGGGGTACGACGTGGAGTCGGGCCGTGGCGGGGAAACCGGCACGGGGCGTGGGCGATTCGGCTTTTACCTCCAGATCCCCCGTGGCGTTGGCCGGGACGCTGACGCGGATTGAACCCGGCGCGCCGGCGCGCGAACCCACTGCCTGCCAGTTGGGCGGCCAGGCAATTTGGAAATCGGCTGCCCCGGTTCCCGGCGGCCACTGAATCGCGATTTCATTGGTGACCCCAGCGACCACAGGAACGTCGGCGGTAAAATTGGCGGCGGCGTGTGCGATGCCGTGGGCTTGGACAAATTCCTGATATTTCGCAACGGCCGGGCGGGGTTGAAAAAAGAGCCGTCCACCCGAGGCGGCGACCTCCCCGGACACGGTGGGCGTGACCCGGCCGACGGTCGCCGGATCGCCGGGCAACGGCAGCCCGCGGAACAGGTTGGTCTCCTCGGCCACCAGGGGCACCACGCTTTGGACCAATTGCAGGCGTTGCGGGCGCAGGAACCAAGGGGAGTTGCCGAAATTGCCGAAAGCTTGCGACCGGTGTTGGGACAAGGCCCCGGCAGCCACCTGCGCAGGGATGCGGCCATCGGGCTGGGCATTGGTGGTGGCGAGCGTGGCCATGAAGGGTCCGGCCCCGCCGAAGTAGAGTTTGCGGGGCTGCCACGCCGCCAGGCCTTCGTGGCTGAGCTGTTCGGGGAATTTTTGCGGATCACCGGCGGCGTCGAAGGCTTCGACCGCCAGCCAGCCGGCGGCCTGATGATTGCCATGCTGACCGGGTGTGGGGGCCGGGTTCATGGTTAGGATTACCTCGGGGCGGAGGGCCCGGACGAGGCGGACCAGTCGACGCAGGGACTCCTCATGACCCCATTTTTCCAGAGTGATGGCCAGGCTTTCCGTGTACGCAAAATCCTCGCGATCCAGAAAGTACGCAAACCGCACGCCCAAACGCGCCAGGCAATCGCGCAATTCGGCTTCGCGCAGGATGCCCAAACTGGGGCCGTACTGGGTGCCTACCATGTTGCCACCGCCTTCGCCGCGAGTGCAGTAGACGTGGGTCACCACGCGATTTTGGCGCAGCGCCAGATCGGCGATCAGGGGTGCCACCCCGGTTTCGTCGTCCGGGTGCGCGAAGACGCCGAGCACATCGGTCTTGAGCAATCCAGCGCCCTGGCGCGGCACCGGATCGGCTGTGGGTTGCGGGGTGTCCGCATGGGTCGACGGTAGGATGAGTAGACCAGCCAGCAGCAGGATTCCGGAGGTGGTGTGCATGGCCTCAGCAAAGCAGCTGTGACCGGGGAAGGGGAGGGGGAAATCGGCCTGGGGGCGGATCAGCGGCGGATTGGGGAGTATCAAAGCGGCTATCGAACGGGTGGGATCCCGGTCGTCCGTCTCCCGGGAAAAAGTCGGGAGGCTCGCCCTTTCCTGTATTCCCCCTTTGAATTTTGGCTTGATCCGGTCAGGTTTGTAATCGTTGAAAAAGCACGGTCGTCCGGAAATTCCGCGGAAAACGATTTACCGCCTTAGTATCTATCTCCGCTGTCTCCAGCGTTTGCGTCAGAATGGGTTGGAGACGGTGAGCAGTGAGGCTTTGGCGCGGGCGGCCGGGGTCAAACCCACGCAGTTGCGCAAGGACCTCACGTACTTCGGCCAGTTCGGTACCCGCGGCCTGGGCTACGAGGTGGATCAGTTGGCGAAGATGATCACCGACCTCCTGGGTACCAATCACCTGCAACCCGTCGTGTTGATCGGCGTGGGTTCCCTGGGCACGGCGCTCCTGCGGTATCGCGGCTTCGAGCAGGAAGGGTTCGAGATCGTGGGGGCTTTCGACGCGGAACTGCGACGGCACCGTGATGCCGACTTGAAAGTCCCTCTCTTCCCAATGGAGCGTCTGGCGGAAATCATCAGCAAACACCGGGTCAAAATGGCGATTGTTTCCGTGCCGGCCGCGGCGGGTCAGGCGGTTATCAATGAACTCACGGCACTGGGTATCGTGGGCATCCTGAACTTCGCCCCGGTCGTTCCCGTGGTGCCGGACCATGTGACGGTCAATAACGTGAACCTCGCGATCGAGCTGGAAAATCTCAGCTACTTCATTCAGGAATAGTCGTCTATATCTTCCGCCGAAATGGCTCCTGCCGACCCTGAGATTTCCCTGCCGCCGCCCGTTGCTGCCCGTCTTCCGGATATCCGGAATCAGACCCCGGCCGACTTGGCGCAGCGGTTCCAAGCGTGGGGTCAGCCGCACTACCGGATCGATCAGCTCCTCAACTGGCTCTACTCCCGGCGGGCGGCTTCGTGGGAGGAGATGAAGAACCTGCCGAAGGATCTGCGAGCGCAGTTGGCGGGCGATTTTTCGCTGGGCAGCCTCCAGCTCCTGCGCAAACAAGGCAGCCACGATACCACCCAGAAATTTCTGTGGCGGCTGCACGACGGGGCCTTGATCGAGAGTGTGCTCATTCCGGCCAATCCGGCGTTGTACGGGGAGCGCAGTGATCGCCATACCCTCTGCGTCTCGACGCAGGTCGGCTGTGCGTACGGTTGTAAATTTTGCGCCAGCGGACTGGAGGGTTGGAAGCGTAACCTGGAGCCCTGGGAAATCATCGGCCAGGTACTCGCGGTGGAGCGGTGGCACGCGGAAACCCCGGTCGCACCGCCGGAGGATCCCGGGTTGACGCCCCCGGCCTCCCCCGCGGCGACACCCGCCGGGGCGGCGGGGCGGGAACCCACCCGGCTCATCAACAACTTGGTGATCATGGGTATGGGTGAACCGATGGCGAATTACGTCCACCTGATGGCAGCGCTGCGCACCTTGAACGCGCCATGGGGCGGTCAGATCGGGGCCCGCAAGATCACCATCTCCACCAGTGGCGTCGTGCCGCGCATCCGGGATCTGGCGGACGATCCCCTGCAATTCCGGCTCGCCATCTCCCTGCACGGGGCCACGGATCCGGTGCGGACCCAGATCATGCCCATCAACCGCAAGTACCCGTTGGCCGAACTGACCGCCGCCTGCGAGCACTACGTGGCGCAGAAGGGGCAGATGATCACGCTGGAGTACATTCTAATTGCTGGTATTAACGATGCTTTGGATCAAATCCCCCACTTGGCCCGCCTGGCCCGGCGGCTGCATGCCAAGGTGAATGTCATACCGTACAACCAGGTGGAAGGTCTCCCTTGGGAACGCCCTTCGGAGACGGTGTGCGAGCAGTTTGCCGAGGAGTTGCGGGAGTGCGGCATCACCACCACGCTGCGCATGGAAAAAGGGCACGACATTGACGCGGCCTGCGGGCAATTGCGGCTGAAGACGGAAAAGGAGTTGGCCGCCACTGCGAGTTGAGGAAGGGGGGGCGAATTGAGGGTTCCCCTCGTACTCCGGCCTCCTTACCTTGGCGGGGCGCATTCTCTCGCAAACCCCGCTTGCCCGCCCCCCTTTTGCCCGGCCAGTGTTTTGGCGTTTCATCTTATGGCAGAACTAATTGGAAATCTTTTGGTAGCTCAATCCGGCGGACCCACGAGCGTCATCAACGCGTCTGTGGCCGGGGTCATCACCGAAGCCGGTCATCACGAGTGCATTGAAGAGATCTATGCGGGACAGAACGGCATTCTGGGCATTCTCAACGAGGAACTCATCGACATCGGCGACGAATCCCGCCGCAATATCGAGGGCCTGAAGTATACGCCCGCGGCCGCCCTGGGCACCTGCCGGTACAAGATCAATTTCGACAAGAAGCCCGAGCAGGCGGCCAAGGATATGACGCGCCTTTTCGAGGTGTTCGCCGCCCACAACATCCGGTATTTCTTCTACGCGGGAGGCAACGATTCCCAGGACACCGCCCACAAGATCCATCTCGAGGCGGTGAAGCGCGGCTACGACATGCGGGTCATGGGCGTGCCGAAGACCATCGATAACGATTTGCCGGCGACCGATCACTGCCCGGGTTACGGCTCGGTGATCAAGTACAATTCGACGACCGTAATGGAGATTGGCTTGGACGTCGGTTCCATGGCCACCGATGACGGCTCCTGCTGCATCGTCGAGGTCATGGGCCGCGCGGCCGGTTGGATCGCGGCGGGCACGGTTTTGGCCAAGCAGGGCAATCCGGCGAATGCGCCCCACATCATTTTGCTGCCTGAGGTTCCGTTCGTGGAGGAGAAATTCCTCGCACGGGTCAAGGAGACGGTGGCGGCTCACAAGTACTGCATCGTGGTTTGCGGTGAAGGGGTGAAGAACGCGGCCGGTGAGGAAATCGGGGCGGACAAGACCCGGCTCGACGCATTTGGCCACGCCGTTTTGGCGGGGGCGAGCGAGGTGCTGAAGCAGCTCGTGCAGAGCAAGCTGAATCTCAAGACCCGCACGGTTCTACTCGGCTATGCCCAACGGGCGGCGGCGCATTTCGCCAGCCAGACGGATGCCGACGAAGCTTTTGCCTGTGGCGTCGCGGCGGTCAAGGCGGCGGCCAAGGGTGAATCGGGCTTGATGCCGAAGATCGTGCGCACCAGCAATCACCCCTACAAGTGGGCGATCGCCATGGAACCCTTGGAAAACATCGCCAACGTCGAACATTTCATCCCCCGGGACTGGATCACGCCGGACGGCTTCCTGCCGAACGAACAGTTCATCCAATACGCCGCGCCGTTGATCGAAGGCACGGTCCGGCCGCCGGAGAAGAACGGCCTGCCGCAGTATGTCAGCCTCAACAAGAGCCCGGTGGAGAAGAAGCTCGGACCGCGCTAATCGGCGTTGTCGATTCGGTTTTGGCCAGGCCGCCCTCCTCACCGGGGGCGGCCTTGTCCTTGGCGGTGATCCCTGTGGCTTGCACTGCGGCGGGTCCTGAGCAACTATGATCGCGCCTGTCATGACTCCTTCTGCACCGACTCCGATCAAGCTGACTCCCCGGGATCCCACCTGGGATTCAGCGCGCTGGCTGCCGACCACCCGGGAGGAAGTCGCTGCCCGGGGTTGGGATTATGTCGATGTCATCCTGGTTTCCGGGGATGCCTATGTCGATCATCCGGCCTTTGGTACCGCGGTGGTGGGGCGCATGATCGAGCGGGAGGGGTTGCGGGTGGCGATCATTTCCCAGCCCAACTGGCGCGATGACCTGCGGGATTTCAAGAAGCTCGGGCCCCCGCGGATGTTTTTCGGGGTTACCTCGGGGTGCATGGACTCGATGGTCAATCGCTATACCGCCGCGAAACGCCAGCGGAGCGAGGATGCCTATACGCCGGGCGGTGAACATGGGTTCCGACCGGATTATGCCGTCACGGTTTATACCCGGATCCTCAAACAGATTTATCCGGATGTGCCCGTGATGATTGGGGGTATCGAGGCCAGCCTGCGCCGGGTCACTCATTACGATTACTGGTCGGATACCCTCAAACCCTCGATTTTGGCCGAGAGTGGAGCGGACCTGCTGATTTACGGCATGGGTGAATTGCCGCTCAAGGAGGCGATTCGGTTGCTCAAGCACAACGTTCCGTTCAGCTCACTGCGGTACATTCCCCAGACCGCCGTGCTGCTGCCTCCGGGCATGTCCGCTCCCAAGAACCAGACATGGGAAGATTTTACCCTCAGCTCCCATGAAGAGTGCGGGCGGGACCGCACTCTTTACGCGCGGAATTTCAAGGACATCGAAACGGAGTCCAACCGCGTCAAGGCCCGCCGACTGATCCAACCCACCGGCGATCGGATGCTGGTGGTGAATCCGCCGTTTCCGACGATGACCGAAGCGCAGATCGATTCGAGTTTTGATCTGCCGTACACCCGGCTGCCCCATCCCAAGTACCGCAAACGCGGCCCCATTCCCGCGTACGAGATGATCAAGCACTCGTTGAACATGCATCGGGGGTGTTTTGGTGGGTGCAGTTTTTGCACCATTTCCGCGCATCAGGGCAAGTTCGTCGCGAGCCGCAGCAAGTCGTCGATTCTGCGTGAAGTGGAATCGATCAAGCAGATGCCCGACTTCCGGGGGACGATCAGCGATCTCGGTGGCCCTTCGGCCAACATGTACAAGATGAAGGGCAAGGAGCAGTGGATCTGTGACGAGTGTATTCGTCCCAGCTGCGTCTGGCCCAACGTCTGTCGCAATCTGGATACGGATCACACGGCACTGCTGGATATTTACAAATCGGTGCGGGAAACCCCGGGGGTGAATCATGCGTTTGTGACCAGCGGGCTGCGGTACGATTTGTTCCTGCATGAACACGCAACCCCGGAGGCGAAAGCCAGTCACGAACAGTATGTGGATGAACTCGTGGCGCACCATGTCTCGGGGCGGCTCAAGGTGGCGCCGGAACATACCTCTGATCACGTGCTGAACGTGATGCGGAAACCCAGCTTCGACCTGTTCTACAAGTTTAAGGAGAAGTTTGATCGGGCGGCCCAGAAGGCCGGAAAACCGCTCACGCAGATCATTCCGTATTTCATCAGCTCGCATCCCGGATCGCGTCCGGAGGACATGGCGGAGCTGGCTTTGAAGACGAAGGATCTCGGCTTCCGCCTGGAGCAGGTGCAGGATTTCACGCCGACGCCCATGACTGTGGCGACGGAGATTTACGCTACCGGGGTGCATCCGTACAACCAGGAGGCGATGTGTGTGGCGCGGTCACCCGAAGAGAAGCAGGAGCAACGCAGCTTCTTTTTCTGGTACAAGCCCGAGATGCGTGAGGGTCTGCGTAAATCGTTGAACCGTCTCGGGCTCAAGCACCTGGCGGGCCGCCTGTTGGACGGCCGGCGGGTGGAGACGGTGGATGTCACGCCGCCGCCGCACATTGCGCCGTGTGGGATGCCGGGGCGGCGGTTAGCTGCGGCGATGGGGCAGGAGGAAGCGCCGGCGCCCGAACGTTCCCCCTCGCCGACGGATCGCCCCCGGGGCAAGCCGGCCGGGCGCTTTCAGAAATTTTTCCGCGGTCCCCGCCGCAAGTAGGCGTGTCTTGGTGTGTGTCGATCCGCGAACGCGGGCGGTGAACACTTCCTCTTCTGTTTAAGACAAAGGCGCGAGCCGGTTTCCCGGCTCGCGCCTTTTTAAATCTCCCCGGGTGATCCCGCTGGCGGGACCACCCGTTGGAGTTCAGCAATTAGCGCTTCTTCGCGCTCTTCGCTTTGCCGGCGGGGGCGGCGGCCGCCTTCCGCTTCTCTTCAATCGCCGCCTGCGCAGCCGCCAAACGGGCGACCGGTACGCGGAACGGAGAGCAGCTGACGTAGCTGAGACCCAGCTTGTGGCAGAACTTCACGGAATCGGGTTCGCCACCGTGCTCACCGCAGATGCCGAGCTTGATGTCGGGGCGCGTCGCCCGGCCCTTTTCAATCGCGATCTGCATCAACTGACCCACGCCGGTCTGGTCGATGGAGGCGAAGGGATTCTTCTTCATGATCTCCGCTTCCTGGTACGGGGCGAGGAAGCTGCCGGAGTCATCGCGGCTCATGCCGAGGCAGGTCTGCGTGAGGTCGTTCGTGCCGAAGCTGAAGAATTCCGCCGTGTGGGCGATTTCGTCGGCGGTCAAAGCGCCCCGGGGCACTTCGATCATGGTGCCGACGCTGTAGGTGAGTTTCACCTTCTTCTCGGCTTCGACCTGCTTGGCCACCTCATGGACGACGGCCACCTGGAGGTCGAGCTCCTTCTTGAAGCCCACCAGCGGGATCATGATCTCGGGCTTGCACTTGATCTTGCCCTTGATGCACAAGGCGGCGGCTTCGAACACCGCGCGGGCCTGCATCCGGGTGATTTCCGGATACTTGATGCCGAGGCGGCAGCCGCGGAATCCGAGCATCGGATTGAACTCATGCAGTTCGTGCACGCGGGTCATGATCTTCTCGACCGGAATGTTGAGCTTCCGGGAGAGATCCATTTGCTGCTCCTTGGAGTGGGGCAGGAACTCGTGCAGCGGCGGATCCAGGAAGCGGATGGTGGCCGGGAAACCTTCCAGCGCCTTGAAGATGCCGTAGAAGTCGTCGCGCTGGTAGGGCAGCAGCTTGGCCAGGGCGGCTTCGCGGGCTTCCAGGGAATCCGCGAGGATCATCTCCCGCATCGCGTCGATGCGATCGCCCTCGAAGAACATGTGCTCCGTGCGGGTCAGACCGATGCCCGTGGCGCCGAAGGCCATGGCGTTGCGGGTCTGCTCGGGATTGTCCGCGTTCGTCCGGACCGCCATGCGGCTGAACTGCGAGCACCACTTCATCAGCTGGTTGAAGCTCTTGAACTTCTCGGTCGCCTGCGCGGCCTTGTCGCCGTGCACCAGACCCGCGATGATTTCCGAGGGCGCCGTCTTGAGCTGGCCCGCGTACACGGTGCCGGCGGTGCCGTCGATGGAGAGGAAGTCGCCTTCCTTGTAGGTCTTGCCACCGACCGTGACGGTCTTCTTGTCGTAGTTGACCTCGAGGGCGGCCGCGCCGCAGACGCAAACCTTGCCCATCTGCCGGGCCACGAGGGCCGCGTGCGAGCTGACACCACCGCGGGCGGTCAGGATGCCTTCCGCCGCGATCATGCCGCGGAGATCTTCCGGCGACGTTTCGATGCGGACGAGCAGGACCTTGTCGCCCTTCTCGGCGGCGATGACCGCGCGATCCGCGTTCAGATAGATCTTACCCGAGGCAGCGCCGGGGCCGGCCGGGAGACCGGTGGCGATGACCGGGGCCGACTTGGCTTCGGCCAGGTCGAACACGGGGGCCAGCAGCTGGTCGAGCTGGTCGGCGGGATTCCGCATCACGGCGGTTTCGGCGTCGATCAGCTTCTCCTTCACCATGTCCATGGAGAACTTCAGCGCGGCCATCGCGGTGCGCTTGCCGTTCCGGGTCTGGAGCATGAACACCTTCCGGTCCTGGATGGTGAATTCGAAGTCCTGCACGTCCTTGAAATGCTTCTCCAGCGTGAGGCGGATGGCGTCCAGATCCTTGTAGGCGCTGGCCATCACGTCTTTGAGCTTGGCCACCGGGTCCGGAGTCCGGACGCCGGCGACGACGTCTTCGCCCTGGGCGTTCATGAGGAATTCGCCGTAGAACTCCTTGACGCCGTTGGCGGGATTACGGGTGAAGGCCACGCCGGAACCGGAGGTTTCGCCCGTGTTGCCGAACACCATCGCCTGGACATTGACGGCCGTTCCCCATTCCGCGGGGATGTTGTACTTGCGACGATAGACGATCGCGCGGTCGTTCATCCAGGAACCGAACACGGCGCCCACGGCGCCCTTCAATTGATCCCACGGATTGGCCGGGAAGTCCAGGCCGGTGCGGTCCTTGACCAGCTTCTTGAAGCGGGCAATCAGCTCCTTGAGATCTTCGGTGGAAAGCTTGGTGTCTTCGAGTTCGTGATTGCCGTACTTCTCTTCCTTGAGGTGCTCGATGACGGATTCGAAGGGTTCATGGTCTTCACCCGGGCGCTTCTGCACACCGAGGACGACGTCGCCGTACATCTGAACGAAACGGCGATAGCAATCCCAGGCAAAGCGTTCATTGCCGGTGGCCTTGACCAGGGCGAGGACGGTATCGTCATTCAGGCCGAGATTCAGGATGGTGTCCATCATGCCGGGCATGGAGTCCCGCGCGCCGGAGCGAACCGCGAGCAGGAGGGGCATGCCGGCCTTGTCGCCAAACTTGGTGCCCATGATTTTCGCCATGTTGGCCACTCCGGCTTCGATCTGGGCCTGGAGCTCCTTGGGGTACGTACGCTTGTTGGCGTAGTAGTAGGAGCAGACTTCGGTGGTAATGGTGAGTCCAGGAGGAACTGGAAGCCCAATGCGGGTCATTTCGGCGAGGTTTGCGCCTTTGCCGCCGAGGAGGGCCTTCATGGAACCATCGCCATCAGCCTTCTTGTTACCCCAGGTGTAAACGTACTTCAGAGCTTTTGCCATAATCGCTGTGTTTGCTTCAGTGCAGTGAAAAAACGGCGGATGCGCCGCCAAAAACGAAGAGATATGTTAGGCAATGCGGGGGAACCGTCAACCGGACAACGGATCAGAGCAGCGGTTTCGCAAGGTGGTATAGATTTGGTCTCTTTGGTGAGCGGCGGCATTTTTTAGGTGCGTCCGTGCGGGGTTGTCTGATTTCCGCGTCGGACGCACCCGATTTTTGACGACAGATCACCTGGTGTCGTTGGTGGCCGCAGA
>CANIZL010000137.1 GCA_947471985.1 Verrucomicrobiota bacterium
AATTCCACCGCCGGATGTGGGATGTGAGCGAATTCATCAAACTGCTGAAACAACGTTTCACGCAGTGGTACAACGGGAAAATGGGCCGAAAAGGCACGTTGTGGGAAGATCGCTTCAAGAGTGTGCTGGTGGAAGGGGAAGGGGATCCCCTGGTGACCATGGCCGCGTATATCGATTTGAATCCCGTCCGGGCAGGGATGGTGACGGACCCGGCGAAGTATCGCTGGAGCGGGTACGGCGAAGCGATGGCGGGGCGGCGGCGTTCGCGGGAAGGGATCCGGCGGATTTACGGACTGGGCGTGCGTTCCTTGGAAGTCACCGGAACCGAGGCCCTGCGGGGTTATAGGGTGCGGGTGTATTCCCAGGGAATGGCAGGCGTGGGAGGAACGGCTGCAGACGGCCAGTCACTACGACGGGGCATCGAGCGGGCAGCGGTGGAGCAGATGCTGTTAAAGCGCGGGCGGGTGGGGATGGAGGAGTATGTGCACTGCCGGGTGCGGTATTTCACGGACGGAGTGGCTTTGGGGAGTCGGGACTTTGTGGAAGGAGTGTTTGGGCGATTCCGGCAGCATTTCAGTCCGGGACGACAGAGTGGCGCCCGGCGGATGCGGGGACTGGAGCCGGAACTCTTCACCGCCCGCGACCTGCGCGTAAATGTATTTGGGGGCGGTGCACCAGCGGCCGCGGGTTCGCCGTGATTGTTGTTCCGGTTAGCAGATCGGATTCCGTGATCGTTGGCATCCTTGAATCCATTGCGAGTGGTTGTTGGATTTGAGTCGCTGACTCACGATTCTTCGTTTCCTCTGGCAAGTCCACGTTCCGACACCCTGCCCCTTGGGGGAGGGGAGGAATGCTTCGGGAGGGCTGTAAGCCGGATTCTGTCTGCACCGGTTGCCCGGCGGAGAGAACCATTTATCTCAGCGACCGATACCCGGAACCCGGCCGGCTTGCGCCGGTCCGCGACGAGCCATCGCTCGGGTTCCCTATTTGGCCTTGCACCTGGGGAGGTTTTCCGTGCCCGGTTGCTTAACGCTTCCGGCGGTGGGCTTTTACCCCGCCTTTTCACCCTTACCGGACTTTCGCCCGGCGGTTTAATTTTCTGTGGCACTGTCTGTCCGGCAGGCTTTCGCCCGGCCGTCCCGCGTGTATCCCGATCGACTTGCGCCCATCAGGTTACGCGGCCCCGCGCTCTATGGAGTCCGGACTTTCCTCAGCCAATCCATGCCTTGCAGCACGGACCAACCGCGATCCTCCGCCCTTCCGAAGCTCCCAACCCTAGGGGGCCAATCGCCCCGGCTACAACAAAGAATGGGAACCATCTGGTCAACGTCGCCGCAACTGCTTCGCTCCCGCCGTGACTGTCCGTTTCCGCCAGGCGCTTTTCAACTGGTTGCCGGTCCTGCTTTGGGCCGGCATGATTTTTTCAGCTTCCACCGACCTTGGTTCGATGCAGCATACCTCGCGCATCATTGGTCCGGTTTTGCATTGGTTGTTTCCCGACATTTCCGACGAGGCGGTTCATTGGGTGCAACTCGGCGTCCGGAAGGCGAGCCACGCCACCGAATATGCGATCTTCGCCATCCTGATCTGGCGAGCGCTTCGGCCATCGGCGGCGGCCGCAACCCGTCCTTGGGCTCCGCGCCACGCCTGGCAGGCGTGGCTCTTGGCCACCGGGTACGCCGTCACGGACGAGTTTCATCAATGGTTCAATCCCAATCGGGAGGCCTCCGTGCGGGACGTGCTCATCGATTCTGCCGGCGCCGCGTTGGGGATTTTGTTGGTCCATCTTTGGGGCCGCTTTCGGCGTTGGTGGTGACGTCGGCCCACCACGGTCAAGGGTGCAATTAACCTGTGGCGCAGGTCGTTGCCGCCGGAGCATGTTGCAGCATGGATACGGCGAATTGGGAAGTGGAGTTCGACCAGATTTGGAACCGCGGCGTGGCCGCTTGGAAGGCGGGACGACGCGGGCCCGGAACGATGTTCGCCCCGGCGGATGTGGGCTGGCTGGCCGGGATCGGCTGCTCCGCGCAGGAGTTGTTCGATTTCGTGGATGATTTCCAGGTGTATGGCGAGCCCGATCTGGCAACCGTTCGTGCGGTCACGGCGCTACGGCGGGATCATTTTCTAAACGTCCTCGGTGGAAAGAGCACCGGGCACGTGGCCAACATGTGGGACTTGCCGGCGAAGTCGGCCGCAGTGGATGGCATTTCCTGGTTGCCCCGGTTGATCGTGAAGGCCCGACTCAAACTGCGCGGCGAAATGCCGGCAGATCTGATGTATGGATGCGCGGGCGACCGGCCGTTTCTACGGCGGATGAAAACGGATCTGCCGGCATTTCTGTCTCTGGTGCGGGAATGCGGGGACGACGATCGCCGCATCGTGGAATCCGTGAAGCGCACCGCCGGCCTCCACGGCTAGGCGACGCGGGCCGGTCCGCCGGTGATTGGCGGAAACCTCGCAAAAACGACGCGGAAACCGCGCGCGGTCAGCGCCGTCGCCAGGCGCTGTGGTTCGTCGGCTTACCTTCGGCGTTGAACCCGACTTCGAAATCGGTCTTCACGTCCAACAATCCTTCAGGCTCCTCGCAACGTTCGAAGTCCGGGGCCGCGGCCATGACCTCTTCCATTTGCGCGAAGTATTCGACGTGATCGGTGCGGAGAAACAGTCGCCCGCCGGGGGCCAGGACGCGCGCGGCGAGGACGGTGAACGGCGCCTGAATAAGGCGTCGTTTGTGGTGACGTTTCTTGGGCCAGGGATCCGGGAAATAGACGTGCAGGGCCGTGAGTGACGCGGGAGCAATCTTCCACTCCAACACATACCCGGCTTCAAGGCGCAGACCCCGCAGATTCGTGAGCCCCTGGCGTCGTCCTTTGCGATCGATCTTGGTCACCCGACCTTTGAGCCGTTCCACTCCCAGAAAATTGCGGTCGGGATTTTGCGCCGCCCATTGCAAAAGGAAGGAGCCGTCGCCACAGCCCAACTCCAATTCCACAGGCTGTGTGTTGCCAAAAAGGCTGGCGAATTCGAGCCGGTTCAGAATGTCGGGCGGCAACAACAGGGAGGCAGCTCCGGCGGGAACGGGGGAAGGAAGTGGCATGCGGTGGATCAAGGGGAGGTCGGATGCGGCAGGCCCAGGCGTTGGCGGACGGTGGCGACGGTGGTGGGCACCGACACATGGTGAATCACCTGCCAGGTGCGGCCGACGCCGGCGAGGACGTTTTCCTCGCGATCGTCGATATACAGCAATTCCGCCCCGCGGCAGCCGCTCATTTTTTCCACGGCGGCATAGATGTCCGGCTGCGGTTTCATGCACCGCACTTCGTGGCTGTAGACGTAACCGCTGAAGGTGCGAAAGAACGGATAGCGGCGATGGATGTACTCCACGGCGAGTCCGTTGGTGTTGCTGAAAATGTAGGTGGGCCGGCCGGTCGCTTGGATGCTGGCGTGCAGATCGATCATCTCCGGGATCTCCGTAAAGATGTCGCCAAACGCGGCTGCAAACGCCGCGAATTCGCCACGGTAGCCGGTGGTGCGGACCACTTCATCAAACATCTCCTGCGGCGTCAGGTGGCCGGTTTCGAACCGCATCAGGAGCGGGGATTGGTCGAGGGCCAGGCGGAAGGCGTCCTCGTCGACCCGGCTGAGGGGAGCCATGGCACGGGCGGCGCGGGCGTAGTTAAAATCCAGCAGGACCTTGCCGAGATCAAACACCACGGCTTTGGGGGCAATCGAATTCATAGGGCTCGCCGCCCTTCCAAGGCGCGGCTCAGGGTCAGTTCATCGGCAAACTCCAGGCCACTCCCAGCGGGTAATCCCTGGGCCAGCCGGGTCATGCGCACGCCGGCGGGGGCGAGGCGTTTGGCTAAATAATGACTCGTGGCGTCGCCTTCGACATCGCTGCCCAGTGCCAGGATGACCTCCTGAACACCTTCGGGCTGCAGTCGGGCTTCCAGTGCGGCAATGCGGAGGTCGTCCGGTCCCACGCCGTTCAGGGGACTGAGTTTGCCGCCGAGCACGTGGTAACGGCCCTTGAAGGTGCCGGATTTTTCCAGACTGAGAATATCCAAGGCCCGCTCCACCACGCAGAGCAGAGTGGCATCGCGTCGGTCATCGCCACAGATCGGACAGGGCTGGCTCTCGGTGAGGGCGCCACAGCGTTCGCAGCGGACGATACGTTCGCGGGCTTGGATCAGTGCCTCGGCGAGCGTGCGCACCTGGGTGGGGTCCAACTGCACGACGTGCAAGGCCAATCGTTCCGCGGAACGCGGACCGATGCCCGGGAGGCGACTGAGCGCCGCCGTAAGGAGCGCAATGGGGGCCGGCAGTTGGGTCACAAGTCCCGGTCCGGCTCAGAACATCCCGGGGATCTGCAGTCCCGAAGTGACGGAACCCAGTTCACGATTGGAGACTTCCTTGGCCTGATTCAGGGCGGCGTTCACGCCTTGGAGGACGAGATCCTCCAGGAAGGCCACGTCGTCCTTGTTCACGGCGTCGGGATTGATCTTGATCGAGCGCACCGAGCCATCGCAGGAGGCGACGACCTTGACGGTGCCGCCACCGACGGTGGCTTCGACAGTTTTGTGGGCGAGCCCTTCCTGCACGGCAGTCATTTGCTGCTGCATGCGCTGGGCCTGTTTCATCAATTTGTTCAGAGACATAGCGATGGAAAAGTTGGAGGAAAGACGACCGCCGGCCAGTACGGGATCAGCTGGCGGACGGGGTGTCGCGCGGTCCGGCGGCGCGCACTTCGAGGAGGGTTCCCTTGAAGACCTCCAAGGCGGCTTTGATCAGCGGATCGCCGAGAAAATCATCCTTGTTCAACTGCATCGGCGCGGGCGGTTTGGGCTTCGCGGCCGGTCCGGCCGGGGCGGCGGCCGGTTTGGGTGCGGCCGCGGGTGCGGTCGCAGGGCGCGGCGCCGGGGCCGCGGTGGGGGCGCCCGCGGCGGGCTGCGGCGGTGTCGGGGGCGGCGTCAGCGGTCCCTCGGTGAGCACAAACGCCAGGTCGAGCTTGCCGGCCCCAATCTGTTCCAGCCGCGCCTTGAGCGTGGCAATGTTGCGCGTGGTGGCGGGATCCACGTCCTCCGAGTGGGTGATCGTCAGCAACCCTTTCACCAAAGTCTTCGGCTGACAGGATTCGAGGGTGATTCGGAGCCCCGTGTCCGTGGCGGTGAGGCTGCCCAGCAGGGCCGCCCAGATTTCCGGGAGCGCCGTTAGGGGGGTGCCGGCGGCAGCTGGGACCGGAGTCGGGGCCGGGGCCGGGGCCGGGGCCGGGGCCGGAACGGCCGCGGGTGGTGGTGCCACCGGGGCCGGAGCGGCGGGCGACGGTGGGATCACCACGGGAGCCTCGGCGGCCGGGGGCGGGGTGGGCGGGGGCGTCGCGACCGGGATCGCTGGGGTTGGAGGTCGAGCCGGGGCAGGTGCCGCAGCGGGGGCCGGGAGCGGGGCGGGAGCAGGAGCGACCGGGGCCGAACGGGCGGGCGTGGCGGGAGCCGGGGACGGGCTTGAGCCGTCCTGATCGCGCATCAGGCGCAATTGCTTGAGCACACTGTCGAGGCTCGTGGCTTCGCGAGCCTGAACGGCCTTCAGCAGCGTGACTTCCAGGTAGATGCGTTTGCTGACGGCTTCCCGCTGACGGCCCTCGGCCGCACTCAGCACTTCCAGCACCCGCGTCAACGCATCGGGTTCGATGCGCGTGTTTTGCTCCTTCAACGCCCCAAATTCCGCCTCGCTGACTTCCACCAATTCCGGATCGCCGCCGCTCAACCGGTAGAGCAGCAGGTTGCGAAAATGATTGAGCAGATCCGCCAGCAGTCGTCCGAGGTCCTTGCCGCTGCGGGCGAGCGCATCCAGTCCGCGCAGGACCGTGTCCTGGCGTCCGGCGATGATGGCATCCGCGAGCGCCACCACCTGCGCGCGGGCGGCGAGGCCGAACATGCCCACCACGTCGGGCTCGGTGATGTTCTGGCCGCAAAAGCTGATCAGCTGATCCAACGTCGATTCCGCGTCGCGCATGCCGCCGTCGGCACTGCGGGCGATCGCGTGGAGGGCGGCGTCATCGATGGTCACACCTTCCCGACCGCAGATCCAAGCCAGGTGTTTGGCGATGAGCGCGGCGGGAATGCGGCGGAGATCGAAGCGCTGGCACCGCGAGAGAATGGTGGGGAGGACCTTTTCCGGATCCGTGGTCGCGAAGAGGAACTTCACGTGGGCCGGCGGTTCCTCGAGCGTCTTGAGCAGCGCGTTGAAGGCGGCCGTCGAGAGCATGTGAACTTCGTCGATCAGGTAGATCTTGAACTTCGACGAGGACGGGGCAAAGCGGGCGGTCTCGCGCAGTTCGCGGACCTGATCGACGCCGTTGTTGGACGCACCGTCGATTTCCAGCACGTCGAGGGCGCGGCCTTCGGCGATCTCTTTGACGCGCGGATCGTTTTCATCCCAGGTGCTCTTCGGGCCGCCGGTGCAGTTCAACGCCATGGCGAAGATGCGCGCGAGGGTGGTTTTGCCCGTGCCCCGGGGACCGCAGAAAAGATAGGCGTGCGCGATCCGGCCCGATTGAATGGCATTGGCCAGCGTTTGCGTGACGTGATCCTGACCCACCACGTCGGCGAAACGCTGCGGACGGTATTTACGCGCTATGACCTGGTAACTCATCGCAAACGTGCAGCGCCCGCAGGATGGCCGATGGCATCGGTGGGGCAAACTGCGATTGGGTGCCGGGGTGACTATTTCCGTCGGGTGTCCCGGATGGTCCGATAAGGGATGAGCCGCAGGACGGGAGACATGGGGTCACAAAGTCACGGGGGTAGGAGAAAAATACCAGGGTGACCACGGCAGACGGGAGCAAGTTACCGTTGCTGCCTTCCGGCCCTGGCGGGGTTCACAAGTCCACGTTCCATGGGCCCTGGCGGCGCGGATAAGAGCGGAGCCGAACGGTTCTGGCAAGGATTGTAATGGATCGTGTTCTCTCAATCGACCCATCGAACGGAAACTCACACGTCACAAACCCGGACGCCGTGTCGCAGGGCCGCAAGCTTGTCGGGCCAGGTGGGAATGAATTCGTGGGCGACGTAACCCGTGTACCCCAAATCGAGGATGGCGCGCATGATGGCCGGGTAATTCAACTCCTGCGTCTCGTCGAGTTCGCCCCGCCCCGGGACCCCGGCGGTGTGGATGTGGCCGATGACGTCGCGATGCGTGCGCAGATGTCGGATCACATCCCCGTGCATGATCTGCACGTGATAGATGTCGAAGAGCAGGCGGAACCGGGGCGAACCGATCCGCTCGATCAGGCGCACGCACCGATTCACGTCATCGCCAAAATATCCCGGGTGCCCTTTCATGGGATGGCTGCTGTCGCGGGAATTGAGATGTTCGAGGCAAAGATTGATCCCCTTTTGCTCGGCGTACCCCACCACTTCCTTCCAGCAATCGAGGCAGTTCTGTTCCATCACGGCGTCACTGAGGTCCCGCTCGCGCATGCCGGTGAACGTGATGACGCCGGGGGCGCCGAATTCGACGGCGCGATCGATGCCCTCGCGCAATTCCTTGAGGCAGCGGGCGTGGTAGGCGCGATTCGCCGGGCCTTCCTTGAAACCATGACTGCCGACCAGCGACGGCTTCATACCGAGTTCCCGGAGTTGGGGATAGTGGCTGGCATCGATGCCTTCCACGGCGGTCATGCCCATGCGGTGGCAGGCGGTGATCAAATCCGGGTTGGGCAGGGGATTGAAGCACCAACCCATCACGGAATGCCGGATGCGACCGTGCTCGATCCGATACTCCGGCGGCGGTGCCGACGTGCGGCCCGTAGGTTCGATGCGCTCGACGGATGCGGCGGCCCCAGCTGCGCCGGAGACGGAAGCCGCCGTGGCGGTGGTCAGGGCGACCGTGGCGGAACTGGCGACAAAATCTCGCCGGGAAACGGGCGGGGAAGAACGGGCCATGGGCGCAATCTGCGACGGCTTTGAAAGTTGGGAAGGACGAGTTCCGCCCGGTCGATCGGTGAATGGCTGCGCGCAGCTGAGGCACGGTTTTTCCCAGTTCACGCTTTCGCGCGGGAGGGATTCCGCCAGAATTTCCCCATGCTCTGTTCAATCGTGCGCGCGGCCGTCGTTCTGGCGATCGGTCCCGTGATGTCCTGGACGCTGGTGCGGGCCCAATCGGCGGTGCCCACCACCGGGCAAATTCCGACCGCGGCCGACGGGCGTTCGCTGAATCTTGGGTTTGAAGACGGCACGCTGCGCGATTGGACCGCCAGCGGCGAGGCGTTCACGGATCAACCGGTCCGCGGGGACGCGGTCGCCAAGCGCCGTGGGGACATGCGCTCGGAGCATCAGGGCGAATACTGGATCGGCGGTTTTGAAAAGCGGGGCGATGCCTCGCTCGGCACCCTGACCAGCGCACCTTTCAAGCTCGCGCAGCCGTGGGTCAGCTTCCGACTGGGGGGTGGACATTGGCCGGAAACCCGGGTGGAGATTCTGGATGCCGAGTCCCAAAAGGTCTTATTCAAGGCCAGTGGCACCGACGCGGAAACCCTGAGACCCGTGGTGGCCGATCTGACCGTGCAGGTGGGAAAATCCGTTTTCATCCGGGTCGTCGATGAAAAAGTGGGGCCATGGGGGCACATCAATTTTGATGATTTCCGGACGTACGCGCAACGGCCGGCGCTGGCGAGTGAGCTGACGTTGGCGGAGCGGCAGAAAGCGGCCCCGCCGCCGGCGGACCAGGTGGCGCACGCGGGCTTGAGTGCGTCGGAGGCCGTAAAGGCGGCGACCATGCCCTCGGGCTTTGCCCTGCACGTGTTCGCCACCGAACCCGAAGTCCGCCAACCCATTGCCTTTTGTGAAGATCATCGGGGCCGGCTCTGGGTGGCGGAAGGCTACACCTATCCAAAGCGCGTGGGTCACCCGCCGACGGGCGTCGCCAATGCCGCCGGCGCGGACGGCACCCCGAGTGAAGCGCAGCTGAAGGATATTTTCGGCGGCAAGGATCGCATCCTGGTGTTTGAAGACACGGATGGTGATCACAAAGCCGACAAGCGGACCGTCTTCGCGGAGAATCTGAACCTCGTGTCCGGCCTGGAGTACGGTCATGGCGGGCTCTGGGTCGGGGCGGCTCCGTATCTGATGTTCATTCCCATCGTCGACGGTGATTCCCCGAAGCCGGCCGGACCGCCGCGCATTATGCTCGATGGGTGGAATTACAGCGCGGACACCCACGAGACGCTCAATACGTTCAACTGGGGACCAGACGGATGGCTTTACGGCTGCCATGGCGTGTTCTGTCCTTCCCATGTGGGCAAGCCCGGCGCGACCGAGTCTTCCCGGCAATGGGTCGATGCCGCCACCTGGCGGTATCATCCCACCCGTCACAAGTTTGAGATCTTCACCGAGGGTGGCAGCAATCCGTGGGGCATTGATTTCGATGAGTACGGCCAGCTCTGGGCGGAGATGTGCGTGATTCCGCACCTGTTCCACGAGATTCAAGGCGCGCGCATCACGCGGCAGGGCGGGGAACACTACTGCTACAATCCGGCGGAGACGGCCCGGAACGAAAAGCACCGCGACACCCGCAGTCGGAAACCGATCTTCCCGTATGTCTACGAAGACATCACGGTCCATGCCGATCACGTGCATTATGCAGGCGCGGGCGGACCGCACGCTGGGAACGGGCGTAGCGACAGCTCCGGTGGCGGGCACGCCCACGCGGGTGTCATGTGTTATCTCGGCACCAGTTGGCCGGCGGAATACCGCGGACAGCTCTTTCTGGGCAACATCCACGGACAGCGGGTCAACATGGACAAACCGGTGTTCAGCGGCTCCGGTTTCGCAGCCCAGCACGGCGCGGATTTCCTGAATTTCAACGATTCCTGGAGTCAGACCCTGAACCAGCGCTACGACGCGGATGGCTCGATGTATATCATCGATTGGTACGACAAGAATCAATGCCATCACAACAACGAGGCGGGGCATGACCGGTCCAACGGCCGAATCTACAAGATGGTTTATCAAAACCAGGCCGTGACCCGGCCGGATTTCGGGCGCCTGAGTGATGAGGAGTTGGTGAAGCTGGTACCGTCGAAGAATGAATGGCAGAGCCGGCATGCGCGCCGGGTCTTGGCGGAACGGGTGGCAGTGCTGGCGGAATCGGAAACAGCCGATGACGTGCCGGAGGAATGGCGGGCGATCGCCCGTCGGCATCGGGCGGCCCGCAAGGTGGCGGCGCTCGCGAACCTGAGGGATCAGGTGAATGACGGGAAGGTCACTTCGGAACGGCTGCGCGCGTTGTGGGCGCTGCACGTCACCGGGGGCCTTCGCCTGGAGGACGCCGGACGTTGGGCGGAGGACAGCGATCCGTGGGTGCGCAGTTGGACGATCCAGCTGTATTTTGAAAACAGTGAAGTGCTGTTTGGTAGTGAACGCACGGCGGAGGTGGCGGATCGTTCCGTTGAATCGCTGACCCGGCTGGCGAAGGATGCGTCACCGGTGGTCCGGCGTTTTGTGGCCAGCGCCTTGCAGCGCGTGCCGGCGGATCGGCGCTGGGATGCCCTGACGGCGCTGCTCGCGCACACGGAGGATGCCAGGGATCATAATCTACCCAAGATGTACTGGTACGCGGCGGAAGGCGGCGTGGCGACCGATCGGACGCGGGCCCTTGCCCTGTTGAAGTCCTGCCAGATTCCGCAGGTGCGGGAGTTCATTGCGCGCCGGGTGGCGCAGGCGGCGCTTTCGACCGGGCAATAGCCATGGGCGAGGCCAACACGCTGATGGCGTCGCGGTTTGAGCTGAAATACCTCATTCCCAACGCCGTCGCGTTACAAGTGCGGGATTTCATTCAGCAACACCTGGAGCTGGACGAATACGGCCGCGGGCAACCGAACCTGTCCTATCCGGTCCACAGCCTTTACCTCGATTCCGACGACTGGAAGATCTACTGGCGCACGGTGAACGGGGATAAAAACCGGTTCAAACTGCGGATCCGCTATTACACCGAGAACCCGAAGGCGCCGGTCTTTTTTGAGATCAAGCGGCGGATGAAGGATGTGATCCTCAAGGAACGCTGTGGCGTCCGACGTCCGGCGGTCGAGGAGATCCTGAACGGTCACTTTCCGCTCGACCCACGGCTCGTCAGCGAAGATCCGGAAGAGCGCCAGGCGCTGGTGGAATTCCAACGGCTGATGTTGCATCTCAATGCCAAGCCCAAGATGCACGTGGCATACCTGCGGGAGGCGTACGTCAGCACTTACAACAACGAGTTCCGGATCACGATGGACCGCGCCGTGCAGGTGATGCCGCGCTTTGACGGTGCACTGCAGACGGCGATGGAGAATCCTTACGTGTGCACGGAGGACGTGGTTATTCTGGAATTGAAATTCACGGGACGCTTTCCGACCTGGTATCGGGAACTCGTTCAGATCTTCAATTGTTTCCAGTGCGGGGCGGCGAAGTTCGTGGAGGGCACGATGCTGCACCACGGCCGCCATCTGCCCGCCAACGATATCGTTCGCAGCATGGTGCTCTGAGCCGGCGGTGAGCGAGGACCGCGGTGGGCTCAGAGCCATTCGTTGACCCCGTTAAACGTTCGAATCCCACTCCCCGTAGCGGAATAGGGCGAGTCAGACCTTGGCCGGCGGGCTGGACGCCGGGCCGGCACCGGCCGTCGGAACGCTGCTTTTGCTCCCGGCCATCACCCGACGGAAAGCGGCCAGGGTTTCCGGGCTGACGTGATGCTCCATACCTTCGGCGTCCATTTCCGCCGCCCGTTCCGGGACGCCGATGTGCCGCAGGAAGGCCACCACGGTTTCGTGCCGGACCCGGCTTTCATCGGCCAGTCGGCGCCCATTCTCGGTCAGGAAGATCGCCCGATACGGTTGCGCGGTGACGTAGCCGTCGCGCTTCAATCGGGCGACGGTGCGGATGACGGTGACATGGGTGACCCCGAGGCGCGCCGCCAAGTCCACCGCCCGGGCTTCGCCGGTGAGGCGGATGAGGTCATCGATCGCCTCGACGTAATCCTGGGCCACCTCCAGCGAACGATCCCGCCGGCACCGCTGCAGGCTTTCGGCCTGTTGGCGGGCCGGCCGGGCCGGAGCGGGTGAGGTGCGAGCTTTCAATCACCGCAACAAAGCAAACGGGGGATTGACCGTCGAGGTGCAAAAATGTATCAATTGCTACATTGTGAATTGTTATCCCTATATTGCGGCATTGGATACCTCGACCGCCGCCCCCGGTCTGGGCCGTCGCCGTTGGCAGTCGCTGCGATTGATTCTCGCCCTGGGAGTCCAAGTGCGGGGCGGGGAAGCGCTGCCGGACAAGTCGGTGTATTCGCTTTTTCATCCCGTGCCGGCTGAATGGATGCGTGAGCTGAGTACGGATCGGCCGGATCAGACGGAGTCGCCCTACACGGTGGACGCCGGGCATCTCCAGCTCGAGTTGGATTTCCTCACTGCCACAGTGGATCGGGAGCAATCCGCGGGGAGCGACGTGCGGACGACCGTCTGGGGTGTCGGGCCACTGAACTTCAAGATCGGACTGCTGAATCAGTTGGACGTGCAGTTTGTCCTCGATACCCACGTCCATTCGCGCCTGGAGGACCGCCTCGCGGGTACGGTGGAAAAGGCGTCGGGGCTGGGCGATTGGCAGACGCGGCTCAAGTTGAATCTCTGGGGCAACGATGGCGGACGGACGGCGCTGGCGGTGATGCCCTTTGTGAAATGGCCGCTCGCCCGGTCCAAGCCGACAGCGCTCACGAGAAGTTGGCCGGCTGTGCTCACCCAAAGTTGGCCACTTCGCGGTGACGGGGTCGGGCGGAGGCGCCGGGTCCCAAGGAAAAATCCTTG
>CANIZL010000138.1 GCA_947471985.1 Verrucomicrobiota bacterium
CCGGCGGAGGACCAATTGGGTGTTGAGTTCCGCCAGGATCCGGTTGCGGCGCTCGGAATGCAAGGCGTCAAAGAAAGTCGCGCGCGCGATGGGTTGATCGTGAAGATTATGGAGCTGTTGCAGAAAGTCCCGACCGCTGGCGCACTGGCCGACAGCGCTCACGAGAAGTTGGCCGGCTGTGCTCACCCAAAGTTGGCCACTTCGCGGTGACGGGGTCGGGCGGAGGCGCCGGGTCCCAAGGAAAAATCCTTGTCCCACCTCGACACACGCGTGCCGATTCTGGTAGGACAAGGACGGTAATAACTACGTCAGCATTGTTAGCGAGGTTTTCGGTTTTTTGCAATCAGGATCGAGGAGCACTTTAAGTTCACGCCCGATTGGTATCGCAGCAACCCGGTGATCCGGGCGCTGGTGTTGCCCTACTACCGGCTCCTGCGATCATTGCCCAAAACCGACCCGTCGCTGCGCCAATGGCGAACGCGATGTCGCCATTGCGGCCTTTTCTTTCTCACCTACTTCCGCAACGCCTGGCGCACGGATTTGTATTGTCCTTTTGGCTGTCGGGAAGCCCATCGAAAGGCCGCCTCGATTAAGCGCAGCACCGCCTACTACCAAAGCAGGGAGGGCAAAATCAAGAAGCAGGCGCTCAATCGCCAACGCAGCCTGGTTTCCCCATCCCCAACTCCGCCACCGCTGCCCAGGGAGCCCATCCCCTGGCCCCGGGATACCGTCGAGTATGTGCGGGCGGTCATCAGCCAAATCGAAGGCCGTCCTTTTACCCTTCCGGAGATTCTGACGCTGCTGGCGCGGATTGTGAGACAACACCGCATCGCCCGCCGCCGTCGACGCGACCAGATTGTCGCCTGGTTAAATGAATTCCCTCCCTGAAAGCATTTCGGAGTCGCGGCCCGTGCGCCACGAGGTCGAACGGTCCCAATTGGACCTCCGTTTTGAGGGCTATCGGATGAAAAACGCCGGGCTCGAGGATCGGCTTTTGTCTTCCATCGCTCACCAGGGCATTCAGGAGCCGCTGGAAGGGGCGCTCGTCGGTTCGTCCCACATCCTGCTCAACGGTTTCAAACGCGTGCGCTGCGCCCACAAATTGCAGATCCACACCGTGCCGTTTCGCTCGCTCGGGGCCGATGAAGTCGCCGCCATTGTCCAGCTCCTGCGCGGCGCCAGGGACAAATCCTTGAGCCTCCTGGAACAGGCCCGCTTTGTCGATGAACTCAAAACCAACCGCGGCCTGGGCGTCGCCGAAATCGCCGCCCACCTCTCCCGCAGCAAAGCCTGGGTCAGCCTGCGCCTGGGTTTGCTGGCGCAAATGAGCCCGCTGGTGCGCGAGCAACTCTTCGCCGGCGCCTTTCCGGTCTATAGCTACATGTACACGGTCCGCGAGTTTATGCGCCTAAACGGGGCCGCCCAAGTTGATCCCTTCGTCCAGGCCCTCAGCGGCAAAAAACTCAGCGTCCGCCAAATCGAACAACTCGCCCACGGCTTCTTCCGCGGACCGGAGTCCTTCCGCGCCGAAATCCTCCAGGGCAACGTGGCCCTGGCCCTCAAACAATTGGACCAGGTGCCGCCCGATCCGGACGGGTGTAGCGAGTTTGAGCGTGTGCTCCTGCACGACCTGGAAACCCTCCAAAAATACCAGCAACGGGTGCTGGGCAAGTGCTCGGACTCACGCCTTAAGTCCCGTGCCTTCTTCGCTCAAGCGCATCTCCTCACGGGGAGCCTCCTCAGCCGAACCACCGCCTTTCACCAAACCCTAAGCCAATTTCATGATCGCTGCGGACAAGCGTAAAGCCGTCTTCCTCCTGCACGAGTCCGGGATGGCGGTGCGGCAAATCGCCCGCCAATTCAGCCTCAGTCGCCAAGCCGTCGACGCCATCATCGGCCAACGCGGCCAAATGCCGGCGGCGGAGCGTACTCCCAAAACCAAGGTGGATCCGGAACTCCTCCGTCAACTCCACCGCGAGTGCGGCGGTTGGGTCCAACGCGTCCAGGAAAAACTCCAGGAGCAACACGGCATCGCCGTCAAATACTCCACCCTGACCCGCACGCTTCGCCAATTGGGCATCCACCCCAACGCCGAACCGCGCTGTGACCGGGTCCCCGACGAGCCGGGCCTGGAGATGCAGCACGATACCTCCGACTACTTCCTGAGGCTCGGTGAACAACGGGTCAAAGTCGTGGCCAGCCTGATTTACCTGCGGTATTCCAAACGGCGCTATCTCCAGTTCTATCGCTCCTTCAATCGCTTTAAGATGAAGAGCTTTCTCCACCGCGCGCTGATGCACTGGGGCTACGCCGCCGGGCAGTGCATCATTGATAACACCAATCTGGCCCGGTATGTCGGCACCGGCGCCCGGGCGGTGATCGCCCCGGAGATGGCGGCCTTCGCCCGGGAGCGGGGGTTCCTCTTTGTTTGCCATGAAAAGGGGCACTCGGATCGCAAAGCCGGTGAAGAGCGCAGCTTCTGGTTCGTGGAGACCAACTTCCTGCCCGGCCGTACGTTTCAAAGTTTGGGCGATTTGAACCAACAAGCCCTGGAATGGTCCACGGTGCGCCTGGAACACCGGCCCCAAGGCAAAGGTAAACTCATCCCGGCCAAAGCCTTTGAACACGAGGTCAATTTCCTGAAAGCGTTGCCACCCTTTCTCCCGGTCCCTTATCAAACCCACCAACGCACGATCGACCAATACGGCTATGCCGCTTTCGAGGGAAACTATTTCTGGATACCGGGTAACGGCCGGGGCGAGGTCAAACTCCTGGAGGACCAAAGCCGCCTCCGCATTTACCAAGCCCGGGAACTCTTGATCGAATATCCCCTGCCACCCGAAGACGTGAAAAATAAACTCATTCATCCCGACGGCCTGACCCGGCCACCCCGCGAACCCCGCAAACCCAGACACGCCACCCAGGAAGAGGAAAAACGTCTGCGCGCCCTGAGCGGGGTCGGTGATTACCTGGACTTCTGTCTCCAGTCTCCCGGCGTCCAACGCCACGTCTTTCTGCTCCGCCTCTTTGCTCTGAGCCAGCGCATGAGCCCGGAACTCTTCACCCGCAGTGTGCAACGCGCCCGCCGCTACCAAATCATCAGCCTGGAGATCCTGGAACGAATCGCCGCGTTATCCCTGCGCGACGGCCAGAGCGAACTTCCCACCGTCCATGTGGATGAATCCTTTCGCGAACGCCCCGCCTATCTCGAGGGTTCGCTCACCGAGGCCCCCGACCTTTCCCGTTATGATGACCCCGGAGTTGACTGAAAAATTAAACTATATCCGCCTCAAAGCCTTGATCGCCCATTGGGATGATTATCTTAAATTGGGCGCTGACCAACGCTTCTCCCACGACCGCCTGCTCAAACATGTGGTCGAGGAGGAATATCGCCTGCGCCTGGGGAACGCCCGCCAGCAACGACTCCAGCGGGCGCGTATTCCCGAACCCTGGTCCATCGAGACCTTTCCCTTCGATCGCCAGCCCAGGTTGAATCAGAAAAAAATCATGGCGCTCTACGATTCGTTGAGTTTCCTGACCGGGCACCAGAATATCATCTGGCTGGGCGGTACGGGCTGCGGCAAAACCGGTCTGGCCACCAGTTTCCTCACCCACGCCATCGACGCGGGCTATTCGGCCCGGTTCGTCCGCTTCGCCGACCTCATCCATCAACTCTACCAATCGGTGGCCGATCATTCGGAGGCCCAGGTTCTCAAACAGTACTTCAGTTACGAAGTGCTCCAGATCGACGAAATCGGCTATGTCGAGGTCGAACCGGTGCAAGTCGGCCTGTTCTTCACCTTGCTGCACCAGCGGCACAAAAAGAAATCCACCCTGATGACGTCCAATCTGGGTTTTGCCGAGTGGGGCAGCTTTTTGAAGAACGACGCCCTGACGGCGGCCTTGATGGACCGGCTCACCGAGAACAGTCACGTCTTCAACATGAAACAATGCGTCAGCCTGCGCCCCAAACTCAGTTCCGACTCCGATACCTGAAGCCGGACCAGCTCGCGGCGCTGCGCGCCCTGGCGCTGGAGCGGGTGCTGCCACTCACCGGCGCCGAGCCCGACGCGCAGGACCCGTGCAAATGGCACACGGCCCAGGGGGCGCTGTCGGTGCGGGGGAGCAAGTTCTTCCACTGGACCCGGGGAAAAGGCGGCGGTGGCGCCATTGATCTGGTGATGCACTTGCACGGTTGGGACTTCCGCCACGCCGTTGCCTGGTTGGCGGAGCATTTTCCGCTGCCACCGCCCGCCGCACCGATCCCGGCGCTGGCGGCCGAACTCCAATTGCCGCCGCCGGATCCCCGGCAACTGCCCCGGGTGGAAGCCTACCTGATCCAGCAACGCGCTTTGCCTCCGGCACTGCTGCCGCCACTGATCCAGTCCGGTGATTTGTACGCCGACGCTCGGGCCAACGCGGTCTTTCTCTTGCGCGGGGCCAGCCGGAAGCCCGTCGGCGCCGAACTGCGGGGCACGACCGGCGCCTGTTGGCGGGGGATGGCGCCGGGTTCGCGCAAGGATCACGGTTACTTCTCCGCGGCGACGGCTTCCCCGCCCAGCTCGATCCTCCTTTGTGAATCGGCGATTGACGCGCTCAGCGCTTTGGCGTTGCACCCACAGCGTCGCTGCGTCTCGACGGCTGGAGCCCGTCCCGATCCGCAGTGGCTCCAGGATCTCCTTCGGCAAAGCCTCCCCATTTCCTGTGGTTTTGACGCCGATGCCACGGGCGAAGCGATGGCCCGGGCCATGATCGCAATCCATCCCAGCATCCAACGTTTGCGTCCCTCGCTGCACGACTGGAACGACGTCCTCCGCGCCCAACTTTGATCTCCGTGCCCGGGCCCATCGGCCCGCGGCAAGGGACTCCTCGGAACAACCCGGAGCACCCACTACTCGGAACCCTTCACCCCACTACTCGGAAGCCAATCCAGACTACTGGGAAAGAAGAATCCATCTCTACCTCACTTCATCCAAAGGCCAACTTTGGGTGAGCACAGCCGGCCAACTTCTCGTGAGCGCTGTCGGTCCAAGCTGCGGAATGGCCAGACTGAGGGCGGCCTGATTATTCCGCTGGCCGTGGAACTGCCGCGCGGATGGAGCCTGGGATTGATGACGGAATTTGATTTCGTCGTCGGCGCGGGCGGACGACGCACGACGGAGTTCGTCAATCTGGCCACCTTGGGCCACGAACTTTTCGGGCCACTGGCCGCGTATGTGGAGTTTGCCTCGGTGGTCAGTGCGGCCGGCGACGTGGCGTGGTTGGGGCAGGTGGATCTGGGTTTCACGTACGCGATTCACCGCAACGTCCGGTTGGATTTGGGATGCAACTTCGGCGTCACCCGCTCCGCGCCGGACTATCAACCCTTTCTTGGCCTGTCCTGGCGGTATTAGAGAAAGTGATCCGTCGGCGGCTGCGCCGGGGACGCGATTGGGTTTCGTTTGGCGGCACTTCGGAAAAAAAGGGGGGTATTCCAACGATTCACTATAGAGTGAGTTCCTTGGCCGTTTCCTCCGGCGGGATAACTAAACTAATCTTGCCCCGGTGCGCGCAAGGGACTCGTTGTTTGTCAGCGTCGCGCACGCGCCGGCGGGGGGGGGCGGGTGTGCTCGCCGACGCGGAGTGGCAAGATGGGTATTATATATCGCAAGAATTGGTTGGTCGGAAAATAGCGGGTCGACATAGCATCGGGGCAGAGGTGATCGACGGGTTGGCCGGATTCAATGCGGCTGGGGGAAGGTGCTCTCAGGGTTGGACTTCGGGCCCGGTCTTCACCTTCCCGGTTGTCCGGTACGGTCGGCTTCCTCTTGTTTTTCACTCACACTTCAGAACCACCACCCTGCCTATGAATCCGAACCCGATACCCCGCGGCCGATCCGGCCGCTCCCTTGCCTCTCTGATTCAGCTATTGGCTGGCGCGGGCGCCTTGTTGGCATCCGTGTTCGTTCGTGGTCAGGGGTTGGAATTTGAGCAGCCCAATCCTACGCCGGGAGGGGTCAGCCCTTTTCCCGTGATTACCTCCATCCAGGAGTCGCCGGCCAAGGACAGCGTGCTCATCAAATGGATCGGCGTTCAGGGGCCCTACCAGATTCAACACAAGGATGCAGTGGCCGGTGCGACGTGGACTGACGTGGGCACTCCCGGTGACGTGAAGGAATTGACCCACGCCAAGACCGGTGCCGCGGGATTTTTTCGGGTGCTGGGTGCGCCGCCGGCGTACCAAGGCGCGGCCGCCTGTGCGGAGTGTCACGGGGAGATTTATCAGAGTTGGAGCCACACCACCCACGCGAATGCCTTCCAACTTCTGAAGGACCGGGGCCAGGACAAGAATCCCGCCTGTGTGGTTTGTCACACGGTGGGCTTCGGCACCTCCGGCGGCTTCACCAGTGAGGCGAAGACGCCGCAATACGCCAACATTCAATGCGAAAACTGCCACGGACCGGGCGGCGATCATATGAGCTCCGGTGAAGTGCCCACCGTCTTTCCGATTGCCACGTTTTCTCCAAAGATGTGCGCCGGGTGTCACAACGGGTACATGCACCCGACCTATGACGAATGGAAGAGTTCCACGCATTCCCGCGTCGTACCGGACCTGGTAGCCGATTTTTCGAGCACGAACCGCGCCACGGCCATCGCCCGGATGGGCAGTTGCGGGCCCTGCCATTCCGGAGCGGTCCGGTCAGCGATGTTGGAGGCCAACAGTTTGTTCACATGGAACGACCGGACAAACGTGGTCTTCCCCAGCGGTTTGGTGGCCACCAATACGCCCCAGGTTTGCATCGTCTGTCATGATCAGCACGAGGTGCATGTCTATACCAACGTGATTTCCGGGACGATCTATACCAATCAGATCCGGAACCCCTTATCCTCGCTGGTTAATTTCTCTTACAACACCGCGACTAATTTTGCCTCCCAATACAATCCGGCGGTCAATCTCTGTGCGCAATGCCACAACGCCCGCGGGGCCACCGTCGGATCCAGCGGCCGTCCGCCCCACTATTCGCCCCAATACAACATCCTGATTGGCACCATCGGGGTTACCACGGATCCCCAACCGCCGCAGGGCGCCCACCGCAACAACCCGTTGCAATGCGCCGGCTGTCACGTGTTCTCCCATGGCGAGGAGAATCCCACCCCGGCTGCGCCGGCCTATACGGGTCACACATTTAAGCCGACCATCGAGGCCTGTCGCTCCTGCCATACGGACGCCACAGGCGACAAGACCGCCGTCAATCTGCTCGCCACCACCGAGGCCGACGTGAAACTGTTGGTCAGTGCGACGAAGGGGCTGCTGGATCAATGGGCCACCACGAAGAACACGAATTCGTGGGCGGCGAAGTATGGCAAGCTTGGCTGGGAATACACGGCTCCCGGCGAGCTCTCCAATCCGTTGGCGAATCCCCTGACGGTGGGGCCTTCGACGGCGGAACAAGCGCAGATTCCCGCGGCGATCAAGGACGCCCGCTACAACCTCTATCTGGTCAGTCGCGACAAGAGCAACGGCATCCACAATGCCCCGTATGTGAAGTACCTCCTGAGTGTCGCCCAGACGAAGGTGAACGCCGAACTCGCGAAGCCGTGAGTTGCTGGTGAGGTGGGTGAGGCGCGCACCCCGGTCCGGTTCACGGATCGGGGTGCGTTGCTTTTGGGTTGGGCGCGCTGGCCGCTCGCCGGGCCAGGCGTTTACGGGGACGGTGGACGCCCGGGCTTCGTTCCTCCCAGGATTTCCAGGGCCCGCAGGGAGGCGGCGTTGCGGCTCTCGACCCCGAGTTTTTGAAACACGCTGCCCATGTGTTGTTTTACCGTTTTGTCGCTCATGCCCAGAATGGCGGCGACGTCGAGGTTGCTTTTGCCCTGGGTCACCCAGAGCAGGACTTCGGCCTCCCGGGGCGTCAGGCCCAGGCCGGTTTGCAGGGGAGTTGGCGAGGAGAAATCGGGATTAAACGTCCCGCTGGCATTTTCCAGGGCGCTCTGGACCCGCTCATTCGCGGCGGCGGCCCGGGCGAGTCGCGTCTCGACGGCGGCCAGCAGGTCCTCGCGCACGACCGGTTTGGTCAGGTAATCGTCGGCCCCGAAATTCATGCCGACCCGGATGTCGGCCTTGTCGCCCCGGGCGGTCAGAAAGATGAAGGGGGTGTGGGTGAATTCCGGGTCGGACCGCAACGCCTGTACCACGCCGTAGCCATCCAGTTCCGGCATCATGACGTCACAAATGATCAGGTCGGGTCGATCCCGCCGGGCCATTTCGAGGCCCAGTCGGCCGTTTTCTGCGCTGCCCACCTGGTACCCTTCCAATTCGAGGAGCAGCGCCAGATTACGCCGCATCGGGGCTTGGTCTTCGATGACGAGGATTTTTTTGGACTCCATAGGCTTTTGCGCGGGGCCAGCGTGGCGAGTTCGCCGCCGGGGTTCAACCGGAAACTGCGGGCGGGCGATTCCTGGGCGGGGTTACGGATGGGGAATCTGGATCGTGCGCGGACTGCCGGAGAGGGCGGTGCGGGAGATCTTGCCGCCGGGCCAATGAACTTCCACCGCATCGGAGTCGCCGGGCAGCAGGACGATGGGGCTGGCTTGGCACCCGTAGCCGCCACCCGCGGTGACCGGGATCGCCGGGCCGGAACTGGCCGCCCGACCCGCGCGAACAATCGCCCCGATTCCGTCCGGATTGCCCGGTGGACCCTGAAGCCGAATGCGCCATCCGGGTTTGCCCGCGGCATTTCGGTAAAGCCGGGTGGAACTGGCGTTCTGGGTGATCACCACGTCCGGACGACCGTCCTCGTCAAAGTCGGCCGCCGCCGCGCCCCGCTGTTCGCCGTCGATGGCGAGGCCCGAGATTTCGCTGGATTCAGCGGTGAAACCACCTTGGCCATCGCCGCGCAACCAGAGGGCGCGACCGGAATGTTGCCGGCTGTCTTCCGGGCGGACGCTGAATTGATTCTGGGCGAGCACCACGTCGGTGCGGCCGTCGCCGTCGAAGTCCGCCACGGCGAGGCCGAAAACGGGGGTCCACTGCGCGGCCGCCGGCAGTTTTTTGGCGATGAATTTTTTGTCCCGCTGCAGCAGCACGTGGGAGGCGAGCGAGCTGGCGCGAAGGGTGTGGCAGTTTTCCGCCGTGGGCCCCAACGCCCGGAGAATTCCCGTCACCCCGGCATCCGCATACCCGGCATGCGTGGGAAAGCGCTCGTTCAATTCCGGCAGCGCCGTCGCCAGCAACTTGCGGTCGCGGAAGGGCAGGAGCGCAGCGCCGACCTGGACCGCCTCCACGATGGCCAGGGAGCCATCGCCGCTGTCGAAACAGGTCACATTCGGTCGGGCATCGCCCCAAACCTGCCACAGCGAGTTCTCCCCGCGGTTGCCGGCCACGAGATCGATCCGGCCATCCCCGTCAAAATCACCGGCGGCGACGCTATTCCACCAACCCGTCAGGCCGGCAAGGCCCCAGTCGGAAGTGGTCTCCTGCCACGTTTCCTGAACGCGGCGAAAAATGCGGATGGGGCCCAACTCGCACGCCAGCACCAACTCCACCATGCCGTCGCCGTCCAGATCCACCAGCAAGGCGTCGCTCACCGGGCCGACCGAGGCGAACGGGCGCGATGCCACTTCGTCCAGGACCAGCCGGCCTCCGTCGTTGCGGAACCAACGGGATCCGCCGGGCTGGGGCCAGCGTCGGGCAGTCAGGCGGGCGCCAATGAAAACATCCAGATCGCCGTCGCCATCGACGTCGGCCGCGGCGATGGGACCGCTGCTGGCGGCTGAGCTCGGTAGATTTTCCGTGGGGGTAAAGGTGTCTTGCTGCCAGGTCCAGCGTTGGGCGACAGGACTCTGGGCGGCTCCAGTTTCGTAGTTCGCCAACGCTCCGAGGAGTTGATGCGTGCCCCGGTCGCCGGGCAGACTCACCCAGCCGAGGACGTCGTCCGACGCGGCGGGGCCGCCGATTTTCCCCGCGGTGAATTTTCCGTGTCCATCACCGCGAAACGCCGCGACGTTTCCGCCGCGCCCAGTGCCGATGACGAGGTCGATTTTTCCATCCCCGTCCAGATCGGTCCACGCCACCATCGCGCCCAATTGGCTGTAACGTTGGGGTAACAGGGGTTGCTGCTCGAAATCGTTGAAAGGGCCCTCGGTGTGGTCGTGGTGCAGTTCATGACTGACATCGTCAAACAGCGGGCGCGGCGGAGTGGAGACGGGAGCAACAAAATTCGGGCCGGCGGCGGGTTCGAGGATCTCGTATTCGTGGTTCGCCCGCACTCCGGTGACGACGCTGCGTCGACCGGAGCGCCAATCGACCGTCAGGGTCATCGGTCCGGCGCCGGTGCCGGCGGCAAATACCCGGAGCGGTTCGCTCTGCGAAAGGTACTGGCCTCCGGCGATCATCTCCTGGGTCTGGACGACGGGGCCTCCGGTCATCGTGATACGCGCACCCACGCCGGTGCTGTTGCCCGGCTGGCCTTTCAGCCGCACCGCGACCCGCGGTGCCGAGGACTCGTTCCGATAAATCAACGGGGGTCCCTTCAGCCCGTTCAAGACGACGTCCAGATCGCCGTCCCCATCGAAATCCACGGTGATCATGCCGTGGGCCATCTCGGTGGCGTTAAATCCCCAGGCCGAACTGCATTCCTCAAACGTGCGGTCATGACGGTTGCGAAACGCAACCTTCGGCGGCTCCAGGGCGGGGTAATGCTGGAGTTGATCCTTGGTGGCCAGTACGGCGCGATCCGCCGCCGCCGTCGTCTTCGTGGCCTCAGCTATGTCGCGATTGTTGATGTCGTGGAGGTGCCCATTCGAGACCAGCAAATCCTCCCAGCCATCCAGATCGACATCCAGAAACACGGGCGTCCAGGACCAGCTCGTGGCCGCCACCCCGGCAAAACAGGCGATCTCCGCCCAAGTGCCATCTCCGCGGTTCCAGTAAAGCGCGTTGCGCGGCAGCTCCTCGCGGCGGCTGAAGTCTCCCGGAATCCGCTGAATCGGACGCGTGGTGCTGGAGGTGCACAGATGCTGGCGCAGATCCCGGCTCAACATTTCCACGGTGAAGAAATCCAGGCGGCCATCCCGGTCGATATCAGCAAAATCCACCCCCATCGAGGCGTAACTCAAGGTCGGCAGCACGTGGGGCGCCGCCTCCCGGAAATGGCCGCGGCCATCTCCCAGCCACAATCGGTCCGGCGTTTGAAAATCATTGCAGACATAGATGTCCGGAGTGCCGTCGCCGTTGATATCGCGGATCTGGACCGCCAATCCGAAATCACGGGGCATTTGGGCCGGTTTCCCGGCGGCATCGGTAAATGCCTTTTCCCAGGGCAGGGGAGTGAATCGACCGTGACCGTCATTCAGGAATACCACATCCGGATCCCCCAACTCCACCATCATGCCATCGACGATCTGGACGCGATTGGCATAGCGACCGGTGACGTGCGGACGCCCGTTCACCATGCGGCTGGCGACGACGCTGCCGTCCCGGAGAATGGCTTCGATGCCGAAATTGCACCAATAGAGGTCCAGATCGCCATCGCCATCCAGGTCCGCCAACGCCAGGGAAGTGCTGCCGCTTTTCCCGCTGATCCCCGCGGCGGCGGTGACATCGGTGAAGTGCCCGTGTCCGTCGTTATGCAACAGGGCGTGGGGGCCGCCAAAGCTGGAGACCAGCAGGTCGGGGGCGCCGTCGCCATCGACATCGGCAAAGACCGCGCCGATGGAGGATTGATTCGTGCAGCCGGCGTTGGCGCGCACGGTGATGTTTTCGAAGTGCCCGTTACCCAGGTTCCGATAGAGCTGATTGGGTGCCTGTTTGTGGCAGAAATAGAGATCCACCAGGCCGTCCCCATCCACGTCGGCGGCCGCCAGACCGGACCCGTTCATCAGGTTTTGAAACTGCTTCACCCGGGCGGGATCGAGGGCGTTGGTGAAATCGATCCCCAGCTCGGCGGGATTCAAGCGGGTGAAGCCGGAATGACCGTTTGCCGGGACGGCGAGGGGTGCCACTCGGTATCCTGCTTCCTCCTTCCAGACCAAAGGAGATGCCCCCGCCAGGGCGGGACACAAGAGTGCGATGGGCCAGCAATTGGCGAGCTCGCGAAACATGGGTGGCCGCAATCCTAGGACCCAGGCTGGAGCGAGATCAAGTTAACGAAATTGTAACTTGATTGAGATTTTTGAGCGAGTTCGGGGGGCTCTGGGGCGCGGTGATTCCGACGAGATATTCACTCCCCGCGTCAGCCGTCGCGAAGCGTCGTGGACTGCGGTAGTCCCCTCTCACCCTTACCCACAAATCTTGAGGCTAGACGCGCGGGATTCTTTCAATGATGCTGGCCGGATGCATGGAGCTGTTCGAATCAGCGGGCGTTGGGTTCCGAAGGAAGTGTTGGAACGGATCTCACG
>CANIZL010000139.1 GCA_947471985.1 Verrucomicrobiota bacterium
ACGGTGTTTGTGACGGGGAACCTGAAGACCGATGCCTTGAGCGGGTTCCACAATACCAGCGATCAGGGTTCGGCCTCACCGGCGGCGTTTGTGGATAGCGTGAAGGTGCTGCCGGTGTTTGGAGCGCAGTTGTACGAACTCCAGACCACGCTGCAGGTCACGTACTTCGTCCCAGAAACTCCCGCCCCGGTCGTCGGCCTCGGCGCTCTGGCCCTTGGGTGGTATTTCCTGCGTCGTCGGGCCCGGCGGTAACCGGACTCGGACCCGAGCGAGCCAGCGCCGGCCCTACTTGACCGGGACCAAGGGGTAGAGCGGTCGGCCATTGCACGCCTGACAACTGCTCGCAATGGCCAGGTACTGCGCCTGGCAGCGGGCGCAGTATTGGGTGTGGCACGCTTCGGTGGCGGCCGGCGGGCGCCGAAGGGCTTCGGCATCGATGCCCGCGGTCTTGAGCGCCTCCGTGCCGATCTCCTGGTAGAGCGACGTGAACCAAGTCACGGTGTTGGCCGCGGGGGTGCCGTGGGGGAAGGGATTTTCCGGTAACCGGGGAAACCAGCTATCCCGCACCCAGCTGCCCGCCACGGCGGCGGTCCGGGGCCCGGGAAGCAGGGCGAGTGCGACAGCCAGGGGATCGAACGACTCCACTCGATTGCGCCCGACCAAATCCGCCGCACGAATGGCGGTTAATGGCGAGCACCAGCAGAGCAATCGAACCCGCAATCGCTCGGCGGTGGCCCGCGGATACCATGTCTGATGGAGGCGGACCGTACGCCAGGCGATCCAACCGCCGAGGCCGTAGACCGCGATCAAACCCAGTGGTAAGGCAGGAAACCAACCCTGCCGCCAGATGGCCAGCGGCAGCAGAAAAAACAGAACGCACCACAACCCGCTCGCAATCTGACGCGTGAGCCCCAATTCCGGCGTCGTCGTCGCGATGCGCGCACGGACTGCGGCGACGTCGAAGGAGTCCCGCAACTCGATGCGCAAAGCGGCCTCCCGTTGTTTGGCCGGAAGCTCCGCCCATCGCTTGAGCGCACTGGCGAGTCGCTGCGCCTCCACTTGGGAGTCCGCCACCCACCACAATTCGTTCGCGACAAAAATCTTCTCACCCTCCAACTGCACCTCGCGGACTTCCTCCCAGCGGCGAAACCCCGCGGCTTGCAGGGTTCGTCCATTGGGATGGCGGGTCACTGGATGCCAGGTGGCCACACCTTCGGGGCCTACGCACCACGGCAGACCGCGGGCGACGATCAAATCACCGAAAAGCGGGAATGGCCAGGCCCAGTGCAGATCGCCGCGATCATTACCGATGAACTCGGAAGCCGGCTGGGCGGACCAGCGGGATCCATAGAGGCGTCGAAACACCCAGCTCCCGCGGCGCACCCAGCGGAAGCACTCGGCCAGATAGAGGATTCCCAGCAGCAGCCACAACTCCTGCCGTTCGGTCATGCGGTAGTGGGGAAAAGGGCGATGCTCATTCCGCCGATTCCCGGCGGCGTCCGGTAACGAGGCGCTTCAACCATGCCCCCAGTGCCACGATGCCGACAATGATGAACTTGAAGCCCTTCTTGAAGAACAGGAAAACTGCCGGGAACAATCCGAGTTTGGCGGCCCCCAAGGTCGCGCCGCCCAGGACCAGAGCGCCCAATCCGTAGCGGGCAATCTTGTCGCCGGCCCGGTATTCGGCATAGGTCTCGCCGGACTTATATTTGAAGTCCTGCAAGACCTGGCGGAATTGCGTCACCGCAGTATCCAGGGCTTTCAGATCGCCGACCCAGGTGCCGTCGACGACGCCGTGACGACCGAGCAGCTTGACCCGGTAGTTCACGTATTGTTCCCCGGAGTTCTCGAAGATGATGGCCCACTCCAGATTGTGGGTCTGTTCGTTGTAGTTCGGTTTGGTATGCCAACCGACGACGTGGGTCGGCGGTCCGTCGCGCTCCTTGTTCTCCGCCTCAATCCCCTCGCGATAGCTCGCCAGGATCTTGTCCGCATTGAGCTTGTCCTTCTCGTCGTCCTTGACGTAACCGATCTCATCGAACTCAAACACGACCCACCATTTGTCCTGCAAGTGCTCCACCATGCCGAGGATGTCCCGCTTCTCCACGTGGTTGCCGGACATCTTCAAACGGCTCTTGGCGCCGGCGCTATCGAGGAACCGGTAGTCCTTGGAATATTTCAGCTCGGCCCGACCGCCGAGGGATTGATCGCCCGGTCCGGTCTTCCAGGGGAGTGCGTTGATGATCTTGTCGTATTTGGCCTGGAGGGCGGCTTCGTCCGCGGCGGGCTCCGGCTGCGCCGCCCGCAGGGGGAGGCAGACGAGGAGTACGGCGATGAGGCTGCGCAACAGCCAGGTGGGTGTCGGGGCAGGTGAGCGATCCATTGACCGGCGAACGGAGCACAAGGGGGGCGGTCTGTCAGTCCGATTTCCGTTCGTGACAACTCGGATGAACTCCATTGGCCTTGGCTGCGTCTGTGGGTGATTCCTCTGGGAGTTCCAAGTGTTGTGAAAACTGGTTGCCTTTCTTCCGTTCGGCCGCCCGCAGGCGCGGTGTGTTTAACTCGTCGCCGGGACGGTCGTCGCGGGCTCCGGGGCCTCGCTGCGGCGCTGGCCGTGGCGCTGGGCTTCGGCGCCTTCCCCGTGCGCGCGGCGGAGGCAGGAACCGCATCCATTGCCCTCGTGCGTCCCCCGGCGGGAACGCAGGCGGAGTTTCAACGCGACGTGGTCCCCATCCTTCGGGCGAACTGTCTGCCCTGCCACAACAAGACGTCCGCCAAGGCCGATCTCCTGCTCGAATCGGTGGCGGACATGCTCAAGGGCGGCGAATCGGGTCCGGCCATTGTGCTGGGCAAACCGGCTGAATCGTTACTTCTGCGCGTTTCCACGCATGAGGTGAAACCCCGCATGCCGCCCAAGGAAAATAAGGCCAATGCGCGGGCGCTGACCCCGGAGGAGCTGGGTTTATTGAGTGCCTGGATCGAGCAGGGCGCGCGTTCGTCCGGCCGGGCCAATGAAGCCATCGCCTGGCAACCCCTCGCGGCCTCCGTGCAGAACATCGCCGCCGCGGCCATCACCGCGGATGGTCGCTTGGCGGCCGCCGGGCGGGGCAATGAGCTGGTGGTGTATGATCTCGGGCTCGGTGTGCCCGTGGCGCGGCTGGTGGACCCCACGGTGGGCACGGCCCATCGCGATACCGTGAATGCCGTGGCGTTGAGTCCCGATGGGGAATGGTTGGCGAGCGGCGGTTTCCGGGAAGTGAAGTTGTGGCAGCGTCGGATTCCGACCGCGGGTGCGTCGTCGCCGGCACCGGTCGGGGCGCCCACCGTTTTGACGAACGCGGAATTTTCCTGCCGGGTATCTTTGGGGGGGACCGAGCCCGCGCGCTTGTTGGAACTGAAGGGCACCAATGTGCTGGCTCAACTGGAGCTGGATCGCGTGGTGGAGTTTGCCGCGGCCACGGCCGTGCGGCGGACCAATCAGACGGAGGGGCAATGGGCAGCGGCCCGAACAGCTCGCGAAACCGCGCTCAAGGATTTGCCCCTGGCGGTGGAACGCCGCGGCAAGGCGATCACGGCCCTGGCGGTGGCGGGAACGAACGTGGCGGAGAAGCGGGTGGCTTTCGAGCGGGCGACGGGGGAGCGGACGCGGATGGAACTGGCGTTGTTGCGCGCCGAACGCACGGGCGATACCAACCAGATCAAAGCGGCCGGCGAGAAACGTGACGCGGCGACAAAGGCGTTGGAAGGCCCGGAACGGGAGTGGAAACAGACCACCACCAAGGAGGGTTCCGCCGAGGAGGAACTCCGGCTTGCCGCCCTGGGCCTAACGCGGGCGACCCTCGCGGTATCAGGCGCGGACCGTCGCTGGGCGGACGCCGCCGCGGATCGTCAGACGGCGGTGGAGGCCTGCGCGCAGGCGCTGACCGCGGCGCAACGCGTTGCCACGAACAGTCAGGTGACGGCGGCGTGGTTTGCCGAAGGGCAATTGATCACGGCGCATCGGGACGGTTCCCGGCGTACCTGGAATCCCCGGACGGGTGCCGCCTTGGATGTCTTCCGCGGATTGGCGCCGGGCAGCGAGGCGCCGTTCACCCGGCCGCAGTGGCGCTTGGTTCGCACGCTGGGCAATGAGACCAATTCGCCGTTTGCCGATCGCATCAATGCCCTGGCCTTCCGGCCGGATGGCGCCCGCTTGGCGATCGGCGGGGGGGATCCTTCGCGGGGCGGGGACGTCCATGTGCTGGAGCCGATCCGTGGGGATATTCGTTACGCGTTCACCAATTTGCACAGCGATTCGGTCCTCGCTCTGGCGTGGTCGCCGGATGGGCGCTGGCTGGCAACGGGTGGCGCGGATCGATTGGCCCGATTGTTGGACACGGCTTCGGCGCAATTCGAGCGGGTGTTCGAAGGTCACACGGCGCACGTGCTGGCCGTGGGGTGGTCGCCGGACGGAAGGCTGTTGGCGACCGGTGGAGCCGATAGTGCGATTAAATTCTGGGAACCCTTCACCGGGGAAAAGCGCAAGTCGGCTTCGGGCTCCGGCAAGGAGATCACGGGCGTGGCCTTCGTGAGTGCGGACCAGGTGGTCGGGGCGACGGGAGATCCGGCGGTGGCCGTATGGAAGGTCGGCGGCGACAAGGTACGCGATTACGAGAAGCCCGCGGACTATCAACAGGCGCTGGCGGTGACGCCGGATGGACAGACGCTCGTGGCGGGGGGACTGGACGGAATTCTGCGGGTCTGGCGCGGGACTGAGCCCAAGCCGGTGTGGTCGCTGGGTCCGCCGACGAAAGAGCCGGCCGTGGGCACGGCGGCGCAACGGTGAGCGGGCGCGGTGGCCCCCGTGTCCGCTGACGCCTCCCGCCCCTTTGGGCGAAGCGAAAGCCAAACGGGGAGACAACGGGACCCAACGGGCCTAGCGGGAGCGAACTTTCAGCAACCGTTCGCCCGCTGCCTGCAGGGTTTCTGCGCGTTTGGCGAAGTGGAAGCGCAGGTACCGGTTTTCGGGCTCGCGGAAGAAGCTGGATCCGGGAACTCCCGCCACACCGATTTCCCGCACGAACCATTCCGCCGCGTCCAGGTCCCGCGGAAATCCCAGCGACGAGATGTCGACCAGGACGTAGTACGCCCCGGCCGGTTCGCTGAAGGGCAGTCCCATCGCCCGCAGCGCGGGCAGGAACAGGTCCCGCTTGGCCGTATAAAGATCCCGCAAGCCGGCATAATAGGAATCCGGTAATTCCAAACCGGCGACGGCTGCCTCCTGCAGTGGGGCAGCGGCTCCGACGGTCAGGAAATCATGCACCTTGCGGGCCTGTGCGATGACCTCGGGCGCGGCGTGCACATAGCCCAGCCGCCAGCCGGTGATCGAATAGGTTTTCGAAAGCGAATTGCAGGTGATCGTTCGCTCCGCCGCTCCGGGCAGGGCGGCGAAATAGACGTGTTCCCCGGGGGCGTAGACGATGTGTTCGTACGGCTCATCCGTGATCACAAACGCGTCATGGCGTTCGGCCAGTTCCAGAATGGTCAGCAGCTCCGCTCGCGTGAAGACCTTCCCGGTCGGGTTCGACGGATTGCACACCACGATCGCCTTGGCGCCGCGGGCAAAGGCCCGGGCCAGTTCCGCGGGGTCAAAATCAAAATGCGGCGGACGCAGCGGGACATAGATCGGCTCCGCGCCGGAGAGGATCGCGTCGGCCGCGTAGTTTTCGTAGAACGGTGAGAAAACGATGACTTTGTCGCCCGGATTGCACGCCGTCATCATCGCCACCATCATGGCTTCCGTACTGCCGCAGGTGACGACCAGATGCTGATCCGGATCCACGGGCATCCCGGTGAAACGGGTGATTTTCCGGGCGAGGGCCTGACGAAAGCGGGGGGCACCCCAGGTCACGGCGTACTGATGATGCGGCCCGCGCGTGGCCCGTTCCAAGGCCGCCAACAACTCCTCCGGCGGATCAAAATCCGGAAACCCCTGGGCCAGATTGATGGCGCCGTGACGGGTGGCGAGCCGGGACATTCCCCGGATGACGGACTCGGTGAAGACCGAGAGACGAGTCGCAGTTTGCGGCATGGTTTAGTTCGGCCGCAAACTGGCAGTGGCGGTAAAACCCTGGCAAGAAAGACGTGCTGTTTCAGCGGCCTTCCGGCCGTGCGGTGTGCGGTGTGCGGTGTGCGGTGTGCGGTGTGCGGCCGTGCGGCCAACGTTTACATCGGCGCCACGCCGTGCGCCGAATTCAGGCGTCCCCCGCGGCGATCTTCAGGCGATTGATGATTTCCTGCTGGCGGGCGGGATCTTCCACCTTCCCGGGATCCGCCTGCCCCGGTCGGCGCTCGGTGACATAGAAGCTGTCGATGGCTGCGCCCTTCTCGGTCACAACCTTGGCCAGGATCAAATCGAGCCCGAGCTCCGCCAGCGCCACGGAGAAGGCGTGCAGCAGTCCGACCCGGTCCTCGGCTTCGACGTCGATGATCGTGCTCTTGGGCAGGGTACGATTGTCGAAACGAATCTTGGTGGGCATGCGTTCGCCGCCGGCGGCTTGCCAGAGGGGACTGTTTTGGGAGGCGCGGGCGATGGCTTTGCCCACGTCGGCTCCGTCCACCAACACGGAAAGAATGGTTTTCTGGAAAACCTGTCGGGCACTGACTTCGGGCAGCGTGCCGGTGCGGGCCGCGGTAACGAAAAACGTATCCAGTACGATGCCGTCGTCGCGCGTGAAGATCTGGGCACTAAAGATGTTGAGACCCGCGGCGGTGAGGGCGCCCGCCACTTTGCTGAACAGTCCGGAGCGATCCCAGGTGCAGATCCGCACGGAGGCGTAGCCTCGATCCGTGTCCAGGTGCCAGCGAATCACGGGCTCCAGAGCGCGGTCGCCCTCCAGGATCTGCAGTTGCATGAACTGGTGGATCAGTCCGATGTCGGTGGCGATCTCGCGCGTGCTGTGCAGGGCAAAGTAGCGCGGCGGCAGGCCGGTAAAATGGGCTTCGACCTCCTCCGGATCGAAGTCCTTGGGCAGCAGGCGGCGAACTTTTTCCTGGAGGATTTCGCGGCGTTTCTGTTCGGCCTTGGCGATCTCGGTATCGCCCCGGAGCATCGCGTAGGACTTGTGATACAACTGCCACAGCAGGGAATCCTTGAAGCCATTCCACAGGGTGTCGCTGGTGCCCATGGAATCCGCGAACGTGTGCAGCGTGAGCAGATCCAGAGTGGTCACGTTCTCCACCAAATGGGTGAATTCGGCGATGACTTCCGGGTCCTCCAGATCGCGGCGCTGGGAGGCTTTCACCATGGCGAGGTGCAACTCCACGACCTGGCGGATGAGATGTGTGTTGGCGGGATCCAGCTTCATCCGGCGGGCGGCGCGTTCCACCAGCAGTCCGCCAACGATCTCATGGCGACCGCTGTTGTCGGCTTTCCCGGCATCGTGCAGCAGCAGGGCGAAGTACAACACCCAGGGTTGCTCGACGTCGCGGAGCAGCTCGGTGTAGCTGCCGTGGGGCCGGCTGGGGGCGTCCCAGACCCGGTCGAGCTGGGTGATGCAGTTCAGCGTGTGTTCGTCGACGGCGTATTGGTGATAGAACTCATGCTGGACAAGATTGGTGAGGCGTCCGAATTCGGGCACGAATTTGCCGAGCAGACCCACGTCGTGCATGGCCCGGAGGCTGGGGCCGACGTTGCCGGCCTTGTTCAGGATCTCCAGAAACGTGGTGTGATTGCGCGGGTCGGTGAGAAAGCTCTTGTCGACGAGGTTCATCTGCTGCCGGACCAGCTGCGCGAGGTCCGGGTGCAGTTGCAGGCCCCGTTGTTGCGCATGGAGGAAGACGCGCAGCAAGCGGTTGGGTTCTTCGCGGAAGACATTTTTCGCCGCGAAGGTGATCTGACCGTCGGCAATCCGGAGGCCGTCGAACGCCGGGGATTCGGCCCGACTGCGGCCGCGGGCTCCGGGGCGGCGGCGTCCCGGATTGGGCAGCAGGGCGAGACGTTGTTCCAACGTCGTGGTGATGACGTAGCAGTTGCGGGTGTGGGTGTAGAGATCCCGCATGAAGGCCTCCACCCGGCGCACGGGCGAACGATCCGAGTACCCGAGTCCCGTGGCGACGGGCGGCTTCACGTTGGCGGCGAGGACGTCCACGGGCCGATTGGCCGTGTAGTGGAGTTCGTTGCGCGTGCGCAGGAGGAAATTATAGGCGGCCTCGAGCTGCCGACGTTCCGCCCGCGCGATGAAGTCCTTTTCCTCCAGATCGGCGAGGGATCGGGCGTGGTGTTTGAAGTATGCCATCCAGAGTACGTTCTGGAAATCGCGCAGGCCCCCGCAGCCGTTCTTGAGGTTCGGCTCCTGCATGGCGGGTGAATTCCCGTGTTTGGTATGCCGGCTCGATTGATCGGCGAGCCGTTGGGCGATGTATTGATCTTCGGAACCCCGGACGCATTCGCGGTCGTAGCGCAGCCGGAGTTCGTCATAGAGGGCGACATCCCCGCTGAGCAGGCGGGTGTCCAGGAGGGCGGTCTTGGCCTGCATGTCGCTGTTCGCCACTTGCACGCATTCATCCAGCGTACGGACAGCGTGGCCCACTTTCAGTCCGAGGTCCCACAACGGATACAGCAGGGCACTCGTGCGCTCAGCGAGGAGTTTCTCGGCCGGACTCCCCGGGGTCGCAGTACCGTCATGCAGGAACATCAGGTCCAGGTCGGAATGCGGACATTGCTCGGCCCGGCCATAGCCGCCGTACGCGACCAGCGCCAGCCGCACGGTCATGCCGCGGGCGGGGTGGGTCTGTTCCACCGCTTCCCAGAGATGGCGCAGGAGTTCGTCGTAGACGGCGGTTCGCAGGTGGCAGATCAGGAGCCCGTCGCCGCCGGCGCGGTGCAGGATTTTGACCCGATGGGATTCCACCTTGAGGAATCGCCGGTAGCGCGGGAGTTCTTCGGACGGCTTGCTCAGGGGCGGCAGGACGAGCTGTCGCCGGGCACTCTCGGCGATTTTCGCGATCAAGGCTTTCATCAGGGCGGAGAGAGAAAGGGGGCGTCGTCCGTTTTGGGCTCCGGACGCAGGGCGGCTCAGGGTTTCGGTTTGAGGCGCTCCAGTTCGGCCAGCAACCGGTTAACTTCGCTCTTCAGGGAGGCCTCCCGGGCCAATCCCAGTTCCTTCTGGCGGAAGGGCACGATCTCGCGGTAGTCGGGACGGAGAGTTTCCACTTCTTTGAGCCAGCCGAGGGCTTCGGCATAGCGCAGACGCGTCGCCTCCCAATCGGAAAGATTCAGCAGGAGGCGCAGTTTCTGCCCGGGCGAAGTTGCCAGTTTGTACGCCAGGCCGCCCCAACGAATGGCTTCGCGGAAATTGATGCTGTCGGCCTGCAGATGGGCGATTTTCTCAGCGAGGACAGCGCTGTTGGTGGACGCCGGCAGGCTGAGCAGATCCTTGAGGAGGGGGGCCTTCGGTTTTCCGGCTTCCAGATAGAGATTCACTTTTCGAAGGATAATCCAGTCCTCTTGCGGATCCTTGCGGGCCAGGAGATCCGCCTCCAGGTCCTGGAGCGAGCGACCGGCTGGTCGATAAAGGGGATCGCCCAGGAAGACGTTTTGCCAGGAGAGGTGTGACTGGCAGGCGATGCTGGCTTCGCCGAAGGTGAAACCTCGCATCAACATGCGCTCCAGCAGGCGATGCGGCTGCGGGGTTAAATCGAGGTACGGCTCGGCCACTGAGCCCATGGTGGCCGTTGCTCCCAATGCGAGCAGGGGGCCGACCCAGGTCTGATTGGTGGAGCGCAGATGGTAGGCACTGAAGCTGTGGAGGTGGTAGGCGATGGCGCCGGGCATGAATTCCACCGTGCCAGCGGCGAAGGGGCCGCTGACATTTCCATCGTACCACCCGGCATATATCGCCACCTGGCTCAGCGGGAAGGATGCGGGCAAGGTCTCGGGCTGATGGTCCACGTAGGTGGAGTAACCAGCGAGGCGGGTCACGGTCGCCGCGTTGGTCATCCAGCGGTCACCGGTCACATAGGGCCCTTCCTTCAGGCCGCGTTCGTCGAAATACGCGTGCCCCACCAGTCCGTTGGTCTCCGCGCTCATCGCCTTGTCGACCAGTCCCTTGGCGATTTCCGGGGTGGGACCGTCGAGGCGGGTCACCATAAAGACTCCGTTGGTGGGATGGATGGCGTTGTTGGTGACTTCGGCCAGGATGTTGGGGATGGCGCTGGAAAGGGGAATGTAGCCCTTGGCGCCCAGCACGCTCAGGTCACTGTCGACGGAGGCCTCGTTGCGGCGATTTGCGGCCGGTATCTTATCCATACCGGCCTCCTTGATGGAGGCATCCTCAAGAATTCGGTACGGGAAGCCCCAAGTGAGAAGCAGATATCGGACGCGGGATCCGACGCATTTGTAGAGCGTGCGTGCCGGATATTCGTTCGTGGCTGGGGCGGTGCCGATTTGGTACGTGCACAATTTCCGCGCCTGCAGTTCGTCGAGCAGCGGCAATTCGACCAGCTTGACGAAGTCCGCCCGGCTCAGGTTGTCACCCACCGGTACGTTGAGGCCCAGGATTTGATTGGTCGGGACGCCCCGGCGGCTGGCGTAGTACTCGGCCACGGACTTGGACTCCGGCGAACCTTGAACGTAGAGGACTACGACCTCCTCGCCCCCTGCCCGGACGGATGGAAGGAACTGGGCGATCCAGACCGCGAGGAGGATCCACCAGAGCTTTTTGCGACCTGAAGCCATTGCGGCCGTCATGGTAAGGGGGGTTGAACGGGCGGGCGAGGGGGTTTTAACGCTGAATGTAGCGCGATTTTCGGAGGGCGGTTGGGCGAACGGGCGGTGGCCGCGTGCAGGTGTCGCGTTCAGCCGGGGACGCCGGCGAGGGTAAGGCCGACAAACACTGCGTTGAACCCTGCGTGGGTGAGGATGCAGGCCAGTAGGTTTCCGGTGCGTTCGTACAGCCAGCACTGGTACGCTCCGAACAAGGTAAGGGGCACGAGGGTGGGCAAATTACCGTGTACCACACCAAACACCAGGGAGGTCCCGATCAGCCCCAATCGTGGGTGGCCGGCGTCCCGGCAGCTCTGATAAAGGATGCCGCGAAAGAGGGGTTCCTCAATGACGGGCGCCAGAACGACGGCGGTGAAGGCGATGGTGGCCTTAACGGACCAGGGGCCATTTTGCAGGGCGAGCACGGCGGACTGGAGTTCCGTTCGCCAGCCGAGTTTCAGCAACAGGTGTTGCATGGCCAGATTCACCCCGAGGAGAATGAGGACGCAGCCCATGACGCTAACGGGCACCCAGATCCACAATCCCGGCCGGGTGGGCTGGGTGAAGCCGAAGCCACGGTGCCAGTCGGTGGCGTGGCGTCGGAGGAAACGATGAATCAGCAGGCCGATGGGAAGTTGGATTACCAGTACGGTACCCCAGAGCGTGGACAAGCCGGGCAGGACCGCGCTGGAGGCGGGGCTCCAGATAGCGAGGACGCCCATCGCCGCCAGCACCCAGACGATCCCGGCGGGGATCAGCACCTCCTCAAGGCGCCAAGATTTTTGTGAAAGCACTCCCGGCAGCATAGCGAACATCCCCCGCGGGCAAAGCGTCCCGCGAGGAGGATGTGGTAAGTCAGGTTTATGTTTTTCAAACCCGGGCGACAAAGAACTGGGTGGGAGTTTGCTGGCTGGGCCCGCCATTATCCAGCCCCGAAATGAACGTATCAAATTGTGCCAGGTTCACCATCGCCGATCCAGGGTGCCAACCTCCCTATTCGCCCAAGGTAGCGATGGTGCCAGGTTCGTTATCTTCGCCGGATAGGGAGCCAGCCTCAGGATCTTGTGCCGCGGTCGGCGGCGTGAACTTTGGGCGGTGGCATTGCACCGGGATGGCTGTTTTGGCCGGTGGTCAGCTCACTTTTGTTCCTCGCGATGCCCCGGGTGGCCCGAGTGGACCGGCGATCGTCAGAGTTCTCCCCATCCGGCGCGGGGATTGCGCCGGATGGGCCGGTTGAAGGTTGGGTTCTCTGAGCCGTCAGCCGATTGCATTGACGCGCAGGTCGCGGAGGGCACTGATTCCGGGGAGTGGAACACCCCGGATGGGGCGGGCCCCATCCTTCCGCTTCGGACTGAAGCGGTCCCGGTACCGCATGAACTGCTGATCCACGAACTCCCGCGAACCCAGGACTACGCCATCGCTGAAATGCCGTATCCGCAGGCGCAGCACCTGGCCCCCGCCCAACTCGGCCCCACGCGCCAGCTCGGCGCGGATCGTTTCCGGATCCAACACCTGTTTGTCGCTCGCATTCGC
>CANIZL010000140.1 GCA_947471985.1 Verrucomicrobiota bacterium
AGAAACTTCCGGCAATCGTGCAATTGACCGCCCAGTTTATCCGGGCGCTGCGCAACGGAATTATCCGCGCTCTGCGCTGGACGGCCGCCCTGAGCCACTTCCGCATTGCAATGAAAGCTTACCTGTGAAACTAGACAGACACCGTTGCTGCCGGGGAACGTTGCTCGCTTAAGCAAATGGCGCCGGTGGCGGTGGCTCACGTGTTTTTTGTTACTTGCCGTAACTGCCGTTGTGGCAATTGCAACGAGACAGCGAGTGCCAAGCTACAATGGCCGATCAGCCGAGAGTTGGTGGCGCGACCTTGGCGACCCGAATGGTACGATCACTTCCTGGAATAATGCCACAGAGGCTTTCCGCCAGATGGGTAACGAAGGCCACCGGTTTCTGGTTAATACCCTTGAACGGCCTCTCACTTATAATTTGTTAATCCGAATAAATGACAGTTCTTTGATTCGTTGGTTACCGCCAGTCACGGCGAACGCGTTGGGCCAAAACTTGATGCGATCCGAGCGCGAGTCCTGGCAGGTAGCGGAATTTTTGACGAGTTTTCCTGACGAGGTGCCGAAACAGACACTGCCGCAGCTGATGAAATTGTTGTCATCGAAGAACCCAGTCACCCGCCACAATGCCGGGCTGGTTATTCAACATTACTCATTTACCTATCCGGAACTGGGATTCGCCCGCTTTCGTCCGGCCCTTGTCGCCGTCCTGAATGACCCAAGCGATTTGGTCCGGATCCGCGTCGCCACCATCCTCCACAATTCCGATCTCAGTGGTCCAGAAGTGTTGCCCGCACTACAACGGGCACTCACGAATTCCGATCCGTCGTTGTATCGCTTGACCGGGAATTTTCTGAAACGGCTTCGCGGCAAGGACCCCATCGAGTCTATTGAATAGCGCCGAGGCATCGGGAGATTTCGCGTCAAGTAGACCGGCCCTGTGCTCCCCCGCATTCTGCGCCACCCTCTTGATGCCCACCTTCGCTTTGGCATTCATAGGTCCGATCCTCACTACGTCGATCAGGCCCGCAACTCCCTCAACTTAACCACGGTTCCAGTTTTCGGGGATCCCTCTCAACCACCCGTGATCTCACGTAACACCTGGCTCAGCTCTAGGAAAGCATTCCTGACGGAGGCGAAGCTGGACCGCTGATTGCCTTTTTAAAAATTGCGGGACCGCTCCCGGAGGGCGACAGGTCTGGCTCGAAATCACTTTAGGCCCTTTCCTCCGTTTCCTCACGATATGCCTCTTCGCCGTGTCCATCAAAAGCTGCTGCGTTGGGCCGCGGGGATTCATTGCTACGTCCAATCCTTGTGCCTTCCCAGTGTCGGAGCCCCGGTTGCATCCTGGGATTTTTCCGCCGGAACCCAGGACTGGACAGCGAATGCGATGGTCACTCAAACGCGCACGTCAGCTGACGGGTGGTCCATGCATTTGGTGTCACCCGATCCTTTTATCGTCAGCCCAGCCATCGAGTCACCCAAAGGGCACTATCTCCTCGCAACGGTGCGCCTTCGATCGACTTCCGATTCGCTCGGCCAGATTTATCACGGCCGCCAATTCAGCGAGGAACAAAGTCGCGCCTTCGTCGTCCGAAACGACGGGAAATGGCACGAATACCAGATCCCATTGCCTCCTTTGGAGCCGGGCTCACGCATTCGGATCGATCCGGGTCACGACCAAGGAGACGTGACCCTGCAATGGGTGCGTTTGGAATCGAGCCCGGACCGGTTCCACGAGCCCTGGGCGCGCCCCGACGAGTTGCGCGGGAAGAAAATGATCGGGGGCGGCCAGTACACAACGACCGGAGGGGACAAGGCCGTGACGTCACGGTTTCTCGCCCTGCACCCGCAGTTCACGGAGTCGTCTCCCTTTGATGGCATGGTGGTGCCCGTCGTGATCGAATCCGAATGGGCCACCCGCGTCGGACTGCCCACCCGGGACTATTTTCTGCACGAGATCCTGTGGAACTCCGTCCGAATACCCTACGCCGCAATTGCTCCCGCGGTACGCGACCTCAATTCCGTCCACTGGCGGGGACTTACCGACAACTTCCTAAATTACACGCTCAACGATGGCGCGAAGGGACATTTCACGCCGGATCTCACGTCGGATTCGGACTGGGAAATTCTGGAACAGAATGCGGCATTGGCCGCACGCCTCTGTCGCGAGACGAAGCTCAAGGGTTTTTGGTTCGATACGGAGCAGTATGGAAATTACCGCTGGCGGACTCATCGCGGCAGCAATGAGTACGACACCAACCGTCCCACCGGTCTCAAGTTTCCCCTGGGCAAAGATTCCCCTGAACTCCTCCAACGCCGTGGAAAACAATGGATCACGGCCGTTCAACGCGAGTACCCCGAGATCAAAATCATGATCACGTTCGCTTGGTCGCCCGACGCCGACGGCTATGGCCCATTGAAGGGGGTTCATGGATTCTTCAACGGTGTGTTGGAAGGAATACAGGCCCCCGGACAATTGATCCACGGCTACGAGAACACGTTCTACTATGGCCAGGGACCGGGCACCACCTACACAAAGGATGGTTTTCCCGGGGATCGCGGACGCTTTGAATCCGCCTATGCCGCGATGCGCAGTTGGCGCTCCTTCAGCTCAAATCCAGCCAAATTCGACGCCTTCGTGCGGGTCGGAATGGCCGCATGGGTCGAGGATCATCCGTGGAACACGTGGGAGGGGTTTCCCAACGGAACCAAGAATTCGCTCTGGTCCAATCTCCCTCTCGCCCTCGCCTATAGCGACGAATATGTCTGGCTCTGGAATGAGCATACTCAATACGGGGTTCAAACCACCAATCGGCTCAACCCATTCCTCGCTTCCCTCCGCAATCGCACCTTCAACATGGGCTCCGAGGAGGCATCCAACCTCGACGAGGACTTCGCCACCGACCCACTCCAGCGCGGATGGCACTTTGATTTCGACATGCTCGCCATCGGTCGAAAGTCGGATCCCGACTCACAGGTTGCCATCATGAGTCCAGACTCCGTTCCCTATGCATGGGACCCGAATCTCAAGTCCGTCCGGATTCGCACGGATTCCCTTCCCCCGCGCCAGCAGGGGCAACGCCGTCGTTACGTCCATCCCATCCAACCCACCACTCTTCAGAAGCCATTCCGTATGGCCGTAGACTTCCAAGTGGACGCCTTTCCACAGTCGCCGAGCACCCCGATCCTTTTAGGACTCTTTTCCAGCGGTCACTCCATGATGGATCATTCCCTGATTCTCCAAGTGCATGGCCCCTCTCAGTTGGGCCTCCTGATCCCGACTCAGGCCCAGCCCAAGCCCGTATCGATCACCACCCGAACACCGCTTCAAACCGGAAAACGCTACCGTCTGGAGTTCGAGAGCACCGGGCCTCTCGGCACCTTCCACGCGGTCCTCGCCGATCCAAGCGAGCCATTCAATCCCTTGTTCCGATCGGAACACCTCACTGTCCCTTCCGTCTCGACCGACTCCTGGGATGAATTGGGGGGCGCATTGTCCGAGATATCCTCCACCCCCACCGCCCCGGGACCCGTTGGCCAGTATCGCCTGTTGAAAGTGTTCTTCGGCCGTTGAATCCTCACTCGGCGTCCGCCGGCATGAACCACAGGAACGAAGACTACGAAAAGCGTCTGGAACAATTGTTCGAGAAGGCTCAACACTTGGCCAGCATCTGGGGACTCTCCCTCCTCATGCGCGATGTCTCCGTGGAATTCTCCGACGCGGATGATTCCAAACTCGGTCAATGCGATCTCCGCCGAATGACCATCACTCTGAACGGTGTATTGTTGCTTCCAGAAAACGAGACCTTGTTGCACGAGACCCTGTGTCATGAACTCGCGCATGTCGTCGCCGCCTATCGCTACGGACCCCGTATTCAGGAGCACGGCCCGGAATGGCAGGAGTACCTGCAGCGGGTCGGTTTTACCCCGCGCCCGGTCATTCCCGCCGCGGAGATCCGGAACGGATCGCCTGCTCCACACAGGCGGGCACATCGCTCAACTGGCGATCGATCCCGCGGTGATGCTAGGTGACCCTCGCGTGCTGGATTCCCAACAGGTGCAGATTCGTCGGGTGAAAAACTCACCCAATGGTCACCCCGTCGGGGGGGATTCCTGAAGGACTCTTCGCTCGGGCCGAATGAACAGCCGAAGCGCTTCCCGACGACGGTCTTGCACCCGGCTACCACGTCGCCGGCGCCTAGGAAAATGCGCTTTCCACGAAAGCCCCGATTCCGCATCTGTTCCCGCTTCAAGTGAAAACGTGCCGGGCATGGTTGACGACTTCATCGAGGACTAACTGCACCGCATCCACCTGCCTGTCGGTCCGGAAGCAAACAACCAGGCTCAATGTGGGCCCCGTTCGGATCTAATTTTCCAGTATCCGGCCGGTCGGTGGTCCAGGTTTCATTCCGAGCCGGGCCACCTCCTTCGGTGCAGACGCCGCGCGCGGGACAGGTCGGTCTGCCCCCCGGCATTTTGTCTCCGTGAACGAACCCAAAGCGCTTGGCGGATCCGCCGTCCTGCGCTATCGGAATCCGCGTGTTAGCATCTCCTCCGCCACGCGATGCGGCGTCACCGGACGCCTTTCCGCCGCAGGTCAAGTTCATCATCGGGAACGAAGCCTGCGAACGGTTCAGCTTTTACGGGATGATCGGCATCCTGACGCTGTACATCAAAAACCAGCTGGCCATGGGCAGCAGTCACGCCACGGAGATCTCCCATCTCTTCAAGTTTGGCGTCTACTTTCTCCCGTTGTTCGGGGCCTGGCTCTCGGATCGGGTGCTGGGACGATACCGAACTATCCTTTATCTGTCGTTCTTCTACTGCGCCGGCCATGCCCTTTTGGCCCTCGGCGATGTGGTGTACCACCTGCCCAAACTTCCGGAAGGCACCCTCACGGAGGCGATGCGGGTCGAGTATGCCAAGGCCAACGCCGATCACATTCACGGACGCCTCTGGTTCCTGTACGGCGGTCTCCTGCTGCTCGCTTTTGGCGGCGGCGGCATCAAACCGTGCGTTTCCGCCTTCATGGGCGATCAATTCCGGGCCAATCAGGGCCACCTAATGCAGAAGGCCTACGGGCTCTTCTACTGGAGCATCAATTTCGGCTCCTTCTTTTCGTTCCTGATCATCCCACTCGTGGCGCGGAATTACGGCTACGGCTGGGCGTTCGGCATTCCGGGAATCTTCATGGCCCTGGCCACGTTGATCTTCTGGTCGGGCAGTCGCCACTACGTCCACATGCCACCCACCGGGCCCGGCGGCGAAAGCTTCTGGGGCATGGTGTTTCGCGCGATTCCCGGTCCCGGATTCTGGGAGCGCTGTCGCCGACTCTACTCGCCCGAGGCGATCGAGGGGGCCCAGGCCGCGGTCCGCGTCGCGTGGGTTTTCGCGCTGATTCCCTTCTTCTGGGCGCTCTGGGACCAAAACAGCACGACCTGGGTGATCCAGGGGGAACGGATGATTCCGTACGCCTTCAGCCCCGATGTCATGGGCAATCCGGTGTTGGGACCCATCCTGCGGTTCCTGGTGGGCGATCGCATCGGGGCCGAACAGATGCAATCTTTGAACGCCCTCGTGGTGATGGTGTTGATCCCGCTCTTCACGTATGTGCTGTTTCCGTTGACCGAACGGCTGGGCGCCCGCGTGACCACGCTGCGGCGAATCGGCTGCGGTCTGTTCATCACCGCGCTCTCCTTTGTGATGATCGGCTGGCTGGAGCAGCGGCTGAATGCGGGGGAAAAGCTCTCGATCCTGACCCAGACCTGGGCCTACACCGTGCTGACGGCCGGCGAGGTTCTGGTATCGACCACGGGCTTGGAATTCGCCTTCCGGGAAGCCCCCGCGCGCATGCGCAGCACCTTGATGAGTTTCTGGCTGCTGACCACGGCGCTGGGAAATCTGGTGGTGGCCCGATTGATCAAGTTCAACGTCAAAGGGCACGCCGCGGACGGCACCGAGCTGCTGCACTACTCCGGCAGCGAACAGTTTTTCATGTTCGCCGCCCTGCTGGCCATCGTCGGAATGGTCTTTGTTTTCGTGGCGATGGCCTATCGCTACCGGGATACCACCCAGTCCGCGGGCCTGAATGGCGCCGCAGCCCCACATTGAACCGGCGGGGATTGCGGTTAGGGTGCCCGCAGGATGTCTGCTGCTGATCGTGATTACTGGCGTGAGCCGGACCCATCGGGGTCCCGGCTGAACCTTCACCTACCCCCGGTGACCCGGGTGCTGTTTTTCACGCTGATCGGGTGTTTCATCATTCAGGCCCTGAACGATGTGCATGGTACCGGGCAACTCGCTCGCTACGCGGCGCTGACCCGCGAGGGGATCGCCCACGGATGGGTGTGGCAGTTGCTAACGTTTCAATTTGTTCACGGCGGCCTCCTGCATCTCGCCGGAAATCTGCTGGCTCTCTGGACCATCGGCGGCCCCGTCGAGAGCATTCTGGGACCCCGACGATTCCTGCTGGCCTATTTGGGGGCGGGAATTGCGGGCGGGTTGCTCGAGGCCGTGCTCATGAGTTCGTTTCCCGGTACCTACAGCGCCAGGGTTGTGGGTGCTTCGGCGGGGCTGGAGGGACTCTTTGCGATTTTCGCCCTGATCCATCGGGACGCGATCTTCAGCTTCATGTTCGTGCTGCCGGTGCGGGCGATCACGCTGTACTACATCGCTGCCGCCATCTCCGTGTTCTTCACCCTGGTCCCGTCGGGCCTGGGGGGTGGCATGGCGCACGCGGCCCATTTGGGTGGCCTGATTTTCGGGACGCTCTGGATCCGGCAGGGCTGGCATCACGATTATCAACCCCTGCCCGGCCAGGAATTTCTGGCGAAAGTACTGGGCTGGTTCCGTCGCAGCCCCAAAGCGTCCGCCCGGCGTTCTTCGGCCAGTGCTCCCCCGCTCCGCTCGAGCGCCGTTGCCCCCCGCCCCCGCAAGGTCAGCGAGCCCACGCCCGTCACGGATCTCTCCCGGGAGGTCGACCCCATCCTGGACAAGATTGCCCAACACGGCATGCACAGCCTCACCGCGGCGGAGCGGCAAAAACTCGACGACGTGCGCCGCCGGATGACCGGCCAGTAACAACCCGGCGCGAACTTGCTCAATTTGCCCTTCGCGGAGCGCCAAAAACTGGCACTATCCCGGCCATGCAACGCGTTGGGACAAAAATTGCGCTCGGCTTTCTTCTGGGATCGCTGGGCGTGGGGGTGGGCTGCAAGCGATCTAGCACCGCTCCCGGAGCCGCGCCGGGCGCGGCAGCCGGGGCCCGCAGCATGGCCGTTCAGGTCGTGACCGTGGAGGTTCGCGCTCAGCCTGTCCGGGAGATTGTCCCACTCGTTGGCTCTGTCGCCGCCAACGAAATCGTCGAGCTCAAAGCGGAGACCGAGGGTGTGGTCAAGGAGATCGCCTTCGAAGAGGGTGGCCGGGTGGCTCGCGGCGCCCTGCTGGTGGCCTTGGATGAGACGAAGGCCGCCGCGGAACTGGCCGAGACCGAGGCGAATCTCAAACTTGGCGAGACCACGTTCCAACGCGCGGAGCAATTGCTGCGAGACAAGCTGATTTCCCAGCAGGAATACGAAACCGCCAGCGCCACGTTTTTGCGCTCCAAGGCCACGGTGGAATTGATGCGCCGCCGACTCCGGGATTCCAAGGTGTACGCCCCCTTCGCCGGCATCACGGCTGCCCGCCAGATCAGCCCGGGACAGGTCATTTCCAAAAACACCGCCCTGACCACCCTGGTGGATCTCGACACCGTGAAGATCGAGGTCGCGATCCCCGAGCGTTATCTCGGACAGCTCCAACTCGGCCAGAAACTGGAATTCAAAGTGGATGCCTTTCCCACCAACCGGTTCCACGGCGAGGTCTATTTTATCTCCCCGCAATTGGAGGACCGCACCCGCACCGCCCTGGTCAAAGCCCGCCTGGCCAATCCCGACGGCAAGCTGCGCGGTGGCATGTTCGCCAAACTCGATCTCACCCTGACCCTGCGCGAGTCGGCGCTGGTCATTCCCGAAACCGCCATCGTCAACAACGCCGACGCCACCATGGTCTTCGTGGTCTCGTCCACCAACACCGCGGTGATGAAACCCGTGGTCACGGGACTTCGCCTGGCCGGCAAGGTCGAGATCCTTACCGGGCTGAACGCCGGGGAGTCGGTGATTGTTGAAGGCCTGCAAAAACTGGGGCCGGGTTCGCCGGTGAAATCTGCCGGATCCAACTCCGCCCAAGCGTACCAGAACTAGGCCCCTCCAATGTTCCTCTCCCGCATTTCCATCAAGCGTCCGATCCTCGCGTGGATGATGAATCTCGCGTTGATCCTCTTTGGCGTCATCGCGCTGACCCGACTGCCCGTCCGCGAATTGCCGGACATCGATCCGCCCGTGGTCTCCGTCACCACCGTCTATCCGGGGGCCAACGCGCAGGTCGTGGAAACCGAAGTCTCCGAACGGTTGGAAGAGGCCATCAACAACATCGAAGGCATCAAGACGCTCCGCTCCGAAAGCCGGGAGGGCGTGAGCAGCATCAGCATTGAATTCGATTTGTCGCGGCCCATCGACGTCGCCGCCCAGGACGTCCGCGATCGGGTTTCCCGCATCCGCGGCGCCCTGCCCCTCGATATCCGGGAACCGATCATCTCCAAACAGGACGCCGACGCCCAGCCCATCATCTGGATCGCCCTGAACAGCGAACGTTACTCACCGCTGGAACTGACGACCCTGGCCGAGCGCCAGATCAAGCCCCGGTTTCAAGGCGTGGCGGGGGTTTCGTCCGTGACCGTGGGCGGCGAGAAGCGCTTTGCCATGCGTCTCTGGCTCGATTCATCCCGCATGGCCGCCCGCCAGGTGACGGTGCTGGACGTGCAACGCGCACTGCGGCAGCAAAACCTCGAACTCCCCAGCGGACGGGTGGAAAATCTGGATCGGGAAATGACCATTCAGACCCGCGGCGAACTCAAGACCGCGGTTGAGTTCAACGAACTCGTCATCCGCAACGAGGGGGCGAACCTCGTTCGCCTGAAAGACATCGGCCGGGCCGAGGAAGGGGTCGAGGACGTCCGCACGATCGCCCGCGCGCGCGGCAAACCCTGCATTTTCCTGGGCGTGGTCAAACAGGCCAAGGCCAACACCGTGACCGTCGCCCAAAGCATCAAACGCGAAATGCTGGCGATCAAACCCAGCCTACCCATCGGATGCGACATCTGGGTGGGCTTTGATGCCAGCACCTACGTGGAAAAGGCCATCGGCGAAGTTTGGGAAACCCTCGGCATGGCGTTCGTGCTGGTGGTGCTGATCATCTTCGTCTTCCTCCGGGATTTCCGCTCGACGCTGATTCCCGCGGTGGCCATCCCGGTTTCCATCGTCGCCACGTTCGCCATCCTGCATGGCTTCGGGTATTCCATCAACATCCTCACCATGCTCGCGCTGGTGCTGGTGATCGGCATCGTGGTGGACGACGCCATCGTGGTTTTGGAATCGATCTTCCGGCACATTGAGGAGGGCGTTCCGCCGCTGGCCGCCGCGTACAAGGCGATGGAGGAAATCAGCTTCGCGGTGATTGCGATTACGATTTCGCTGATCGCCGTCTTCACGCCGCTCGCGTTTCAAAAGAGCAGCACCGGGCGATTGTTTGTGGAGTTCGCCGTCGCGGTGGCGGGTTCGGTGGCGGTCTCGGCGTTTGTCGCCTTGACGCTGACGCCCGCGCTGGCGGCCCGGGTATTGAGGCCCGTTCATCACAAGAAGCCGCGTGGCTTGTTCCGCCTTTTCGAGTGGATGCTGGACAGTTTCACGGTCGCGTACCTCGCCGCTCTCCGTTGGTCGCTGCGCCACCGCATCAAGGTATTGGCTGCCACCCTCGGCACCGTGGTGGCCATGGTGCTCGCCTACCAGGCGCTGGAGCAGGATTTTCTGCCCCTCGAAGATAAGGGACGCATGTTCACCGTGGTCCTCACCCCCAATGGCTCCACCAGCGAATACACGGATCGCCAGTTGAAGAAGGCCGAGAACATCGTCGGATCGATCCCCGAGGTCGATAGCTTCGGTGCCATGGTGGCTCCCGGCTTCGGCGGACCGGGTCAGGCAAGTTTCGGCATCGTGTTTGTGACTTTTACCGACCGCAGCGAACGCACCCGATCGGTACAGGATATCGTCAACGGACCCGGCGGCGTGGCCCAGCGCTTCATGACGGAGGTGGAGGGTGGCCTGGCCATTGCCAACCTGCCCAAGGCCATCGAAGTCGGCTTCAACAGCTCGCCCTTCGAATTGATACTCCAAACGCAGGATCTGGCGCAGTTGAACACGGTTTCGGAAATGATCGCCAATCGCCTCCGCGGCCTGACCAATGCCGCCGGGCCTCTGTTGAAAAATGTCCGCAGCGGATTCGTGGTGGATAAACCCGAGCTGCGCATCGGCATCGATCGTTCACGGGCCGCCTCGCTGGGCGTCACCATCGAGGACATTTCCCGGACGCTGCAGATTCTCTTCGGCGGCCTCGATTTGAGCCGCATCAAAGTTGAGGGGAAGGAGTACCAGGTGATCGCCCAATTGGAACGAAGTTCGCGCCTCACCCCGCAGGATTTGGACACCGTTTTTGTGCGAAACGCTCGGGGTGAACTGGTGCAGTTGAGCAGTCTGATCACCCGTACCACGGGATCCGCCCCAAATTCCATCAGTCACTACGGACGTCTGCGATCCGCGAGCATTTCCGCCTCGCCCGGGTCCGTTCCGATTGGGGCGGTCATCGGCGACGTGGAACGTATGCTGGCGCAGGAACTGCCTCCGGGCGTGTTGTATGCCTGGGGCGGCGATGCGAAGAACCTGCAGGATACGGCTTCGGAGTTTTGGTGGGTAATGATTCTCGCCGGAGTGATTGTATACATGACTCTGGCGGCCCAATTCGAAAGCCTGATTCATCCCCTCACCGTGATGCTCGCCCTGCCCCTGGCCGCCGTCGGGGCCTTTGGTTCGCTGTGGATCATGCACGTGTTTTTCCCCGGGGTCCCGGCCATGAATATCAATCTATTCAGCCAGATCGGGCTCGTCCTGCTGGTGGGCTTGGTCACCAAGAATTCCATCCTGCTCGTGGAGTACGCGAACCAGCGGATGGAAGCCGGGGCGACGGCGTCGGACGCCATGACCGAGGCCGGTCGGGTGCGACTTCGCCCCATTCTGATGACGGCGTTTTCCACCGTCGCGGGCATCCTGCCGATTGCGATCGGTTTTGGCGCCGGTGCGGAAAGCCGCCGTCCCATGGGTATCGCCGTGGTGGGAGGCATGTTGACCAGTACGTTCCTCACACTGCTTGTGATCCCTGTGGTGTACGTCGCCTTCAGTCGGATGAGCGCCTGGATCCATCGGAAGAAGCCGAAGCATCCCGTCCCGGAATCTATCGCCACGCCCAGTCCGACCGTGAGTTGAGAGCGGCGGCGGCAACGCGGCGGGCCTTACCGCCGGACATTGAAACGCGTCATTCCCGTAACTAGGCCGCTCACTTGCGAGCCCAGCTTTCGGCACCGGGCTCGGTATCTTCCCCGAAGATCGGCCCTTGCCCGCAGGGCTTCAGCGCTGCCGATCCATTGGACCGGCGACACAACTGAGCCACCCCCGACCATTGGAGCGTGTGAGAATGGCCAGAGAACTCTGGCGGACCTTGAATCTCGATGAGTTCTGGTCCGGGAAACTAGGCCACAGCCGCGCGAGCACCGATTGGGCGGCGTTGCTCGAGGTTTCGGTGGCCTACCGACTGATCGCCCCGGGGAGCGAGTGAAAACCCCACCGTCACTGGTATGACCCAAGCGCCATGGGGGGACCAGTTGGGCGGCAAGGTGTAGCGCTTCGCGTGATTTCGTGAGGGGAGAGGCAGACGCTGGCTAATTGATCTGTGGACGAAGTTCCGTGGAGGCCGGATTAATTTGCCATTGTTCACCACGGATTTTTGCGCTTTTGATCAGCGATTCAGTTTCGGGCCGATC
>CANIZL010000141.1 GCA_947471985.1 Verrucomicrobiota bacterium
ATCAGGGCTTCCATGCCCACCTTCGCTTTGAAGGCTGCGCTGTGTCTCTTTCGCTTCGTTTTTGCATTCATAGGTCTGATCTTTTCTACCGCGATCAGACCCGCAAATCCTTAACTTAACAACTGGTCCAGTTTTCGGGGTCCATTTCAGTCGAGCGGATTCTCTCAGCATTGGGAGATTGGCTGCGGAGGATTCCAGCGTGATGCGGTCTAACACCAATGCGAAGTAGAACGGGAGCTGGGGGAGTGAACCTGCGTGGGCGGCGGGCCGCCCGGTTTTCTGCACGGCTGTACGAAGGTGCGGTTGGAGGGTTGGGGCTACTGAACAACTTCATTAGCTACAGGATTCGTGATGTTTAACGAACTGGTATTCGTTGATTGCCCCAGGTTGCTTTCCTGGTACTTCCGATCGGAATCCATCGATCTTCCGAGTTGCAGGCTCGGGGGGCGCGATTCAATCCCTTCAACGGTTGTTGAATCCGACGGGACGGCTACCCGGGGTAACCCGCGACGGGTAACCCCGGGCTGGTTGATGGTATCCCGTTGGGATGGGGGGAGAGATCCGGCGGGGAATCCACGCCTGGATCTCCTCATTCCCGAGGAGATCCGGAGACCGGCGTCGGAATTTGGCCAGTTGATAGATCCAACCGGTGTACGACTTTACCGTCAGCTGGCCGGGCGGTTGACTTTCGCACACCATGACGTTCGGAGACCCAAAAGACTTTGCGATTGAGGCGTATCACGAGCCGGCCGGTCCGCAGTGGGGCGGCTTCGGGCGCATGGCTATCGACATCCAGGGAGTTCGTCTCGGTGACATCCGAGAGAATCATTGTTCGTTGTTTCACGCGGTGGATCGTTTCCGGCAGGTGTCTCCCCGGATCGGGAGTTTTTGGGCCGATTCTTTCGATGGTCTGTCCGATTTCGAGATATTCGCTCTCATCGATGCCCGTTACACCGGTGAGCCATGTGAGGAGGATTATTCGGCTTGTGACTTCCTCACGAACACCGGAGAGCAGTTTGATGACGCCAAGACGTTCATCATTTGCCGTCCTGACGGACGCGTCCAGATCCTTTACCAGCTTAGGGATGGCATGATTGGGTCGGCTTCCTGTGCGGCGAGTTCGTTTCGCAATGTTGCTGAGGCTTTCGTTTGTTGGTTCGACGAGCGAGTACGCACGACTGCTCCGCCATTTTTCGCCATCAACCCATTTGACCTAAATGAAAGGGTTCCCAATGACTGGAACGGCTAACAGGATCACTCCAGTGAACCCGGCCTTGGCGTCCCGCTTGCCGTCGGTACCCTTTGTGAGCCGGGGCACGGAGTTCCGTGCTTTCGCCAGCCAGATATGTCACCTCGATTGCTGAATAGGGTCTGTGCCCATCCGGTGGCCATTTCATGGGTACTTGGTGCCTGTGTTGTGGATGCCGCCGCGATCGCCTTGCTCTCGAAAGAGGTGACCCTCACCACCCTCGTTTCCGACGCGCAGGCGGGGCTGTTCCTGGCCCTCGGGCTAATCCCCGCGACACTTTTGGGGTATTTCGCAGGGATGTTTACTTGTTGGCCGGTCATTCGGCCCGTTTGCAGCAGATTCAACGGGGCGCCTTTCAAGGCAGGCGATCACGTAATGATTCTTTCCGGACATTTGAAAGGAAGTGTGGCCGGTGTGGAGGAGATCACGGCAGGGCAAGGCGGTTGGGATGTTGTCCGGCTGGATCTCGGACCGGATCGTAGGAGAAATTTCACCAACACCTTTGAGGAGTATGCCTTGTTCAGAAGCAGCGGCGAGCAAGACGCTCCAACCAACAGCAGCAAGGCCACATGAGCGCGCCACCTCTGATTCGGGCTAAATTGATTGCCTCCGCCGTGTCGCTGTCGCTGGTATTGGTAATTAGCACACTTCGCGAGATTGGGGCGGCGCGTAGTTCCGGTGAGGCGGCATTCCGAATCGCCTACGTTGTTTTTGGGACCGCTTTGGTATTCTTCGGAGTGTTTCGGAGCGCACAGCTTCAATTGCTGTGGGGTTGGAGTTTGGCCGTCGCAGTGCCAGTCCTCATTGGGCTGTGCATCATTGCGTATCGCGGCACAGACCTGATCTGCGCATTAGTCGCGACGCTGGCTGCCCTGGTCGGGGGATATCTCCTGCTCGCTGACACCAGCGTAAGAGGCTACCGGGAGATTCTCAGGAGCAGCCAGGACGCCTAATCGCTGCGTTGCTGCGAACCCAGCCAGGGCGTTTCGGTGCCAATCGTGGCGTCGCGTCGCGTGGGCCGGCCGGGAGGTTGGATTTATGAAATGTTCCAACGCTCGCCCGCGCGCAGGATTTGGTAGCCCTGGCCCAGGCGCTGACAGGTTTGTACGAAAAGATCCGGCGTCGCGGTGTTGAACTCGAAGAGATCGTAATGATTCGGAAGGGCGATCCGGGCTCCCATCGAATGGGCCAACTCCGCCGCCTCATCGCCCCAGAGATTGCCCGACACCCGGCGTTCGGGGCGGCGCCCATTGATGGGCAGCAGGGCGACGTCGGGCGCGAAGGCGCGGAGGCGCTGGGCTTGACCGGGGTAGTGCAGGGTGTCGCCGGAGTGGTAGATCGTCCACGGTCCGAAGCGAATCACGAATCCCAGGTACAGACAGTGGCCGTCGGCGTCCCGCTCCAGATTTTCATGGGCGGCCGGGATGGCGTGGAAACGGAAGGGGCCCACGGTTTCGTAGGTGGCCGTGCCGGGGTTTACCGGGCCGGTACCCGTTTCGGCATCCAAGCCGAGGATCTGGGCGTCAGGTAGGCCGGACCGCTGCCGCATCAACGCACGATTGGCCTCCGGTCCCACCAAGCGGATCTCCGGATTGGCAGCGACCAGTGGCCGCAGGGTTTCCGGATCGAGGTGGTCGGTATGGGCGTGGGAGGAGGTGACGACCTGCACGAAGCCCAATTGATCCGGGGACACCACCCGCTCGGTCATTCGTACGTGGGGCTTATCCGTGGTGGCGTACTTGCGGGTGAGGGAGTCGGATAAGTACGGGTCCAACAAGGCAAAGGCGCCCTGCCAGTGCAGCAGGTAGCCGGATTGGCCCAGCCACCAGAGATGAAAGGTGTTACGGGCGGCGCGGTCTTCGCGGACACGTCGGACATCGTCCAGGAAGGCGGTGTCCTGCAGGGCCGGACGAATCAGGGTGGGGCCGGAGGTGTCCACGGAGTCCGGCGCGGGGCGCTTACTTCGCGGCGGGGACTTCGAGCTTGACCGGGGCCAGCAAAAAATCGTTGGCCAGGTAAGCGGTCAGCGATTTGATCTGGTCATCATTCAGCGGGCCGCCCTGCTTGGCTTCGAAGGCGGGCATGAGCGAGCCGACTTTGCCGTTGCGCACCCATTGGGTCCAATAGGCCTCGTCGAAGGTACCCGTGCGGCCCAGCAGCGTGGGCACCATGGTCGCCTTGTGTTCGGCATCGTGACAGATGCCGCAGGCGGCGACGTAAAGTTCCTTGCCGGTTTTGGCGACCGTGGGCTCGACATGGCATTTTGCGCAATCGCCCCGGAATACCGCCTGACGGTCGGCCGCGGCGATCTGCAGGTTGCGGGAGCGTTCGACGACCCGCTGGCCGGCCGGGCTATTCGGGTCGGGCAGAATGGACTGCACCGTCAGCATGTGATTCCCCTTGCTGGAGGAGATGGTCAGGGTCTTGACGACTTTGCCCCATTTTCCGGCCACGTGCATGGTGGCGCCCACTTCGCCGTGATCGCCCGGATGCAACAGCCAGGGCTGCTGGGGGAGTTTGGCCGCCGTGCAACCGCAGGAGGTGCTGACGCTGTTGATGGTGATGTCCTCCTTGGAAATGTTGGTCACCGCGAAGGTGAAGATCGCGTCGGGCGCGCCGTCGTTGACCTCGACCGTCTTAATCAAGGAGTCAAAGCCCAAGCCGGAGGGCGGCGTGGTGGTGACGGCGTTGAGGTTGGCGACGGCGGGATTCGGACGGACCAGACTGGGGGCCACCGTCGGAGGGGTCGCTCCCGGAGTGTTGTTGGCCGCGGCCAGGGCCGCCTGGCGTAAGCGGGGCAGGGGAACGGGGGGCGGCGGGAGAGGAGGTTGCGCGTTGGCCGGCAGGACTGCGGGTGCCGCGGCTGGGGCCGCCGTTTCGGCAGCAGCGCCGGTGAGGGCTTGGCCCAGAACGAAACCAGCCACCATCACCGCCCGCGAGCCCAGCGAAAAGAAGCGCATCCTCATAGATTGAACGGCACCGTAGCAAAGGTTGAGACGCATTGAAAGAGGGGATTACTTGACGCGGACACGACTGAGATCCTCCCGGGCGGGTGGCCATTTGAGTTTCATATCCTCGAGGGCCTCCACCACGCGCTGGGCGATGACCAGGTCCCGGTACCATTTCTTGTCCGCGGGTACCAGGTGCCAGGGGGCTTCGGGCGGGGAACACCGGTTCAGGACGTCCTCATACGCTTCCATGAATTCGTCCCACCGCTCCCGCATCTTCAAATCAGCCGATTCAAATTTCCAGTTCTTCGTTTTGTCCTGCAAGCGCTCCACCAAACGTTCCGCCTGTTCCTCCCGGGAGATGTGGAGGAAAAACTTCAACACGGTGTAGCCATTGGCCCCGAGGTGTTGTTCGAAGTCATTGATCTGCTCGTAACGACGCTTCCAGACGGACTTGGGTTGCAGCTCCAGCACCCGGACGATCAGGACATCCTCGTAATGGGACCGATTGAACACGCCGATCCGCCCGTAATTGGGCACCGCGCGATGAATTCGCCAAAGGTAGTCGTGGGCCAGTTCCTCGCTGGAGGGGGATTTGAAGCAGACCACCTCGGTGCCGGAAGGATTCACTGCGTCCAGCAGGGACTTCGTGGCGCCATCCTTGCCCGCACAATCCATGCCTTGTAGCACCACGAGCAGGGCCTGTCGGGTGTTGGCATAGAGCTTCGCCTGCAGTTCCCCGATGCGGGCCCGCAGTTTCAGGGTTTCGGAAGTGGCTTCCTCCTTGGTCCACCCATTGGAAAAGTCCGAGCGAAAATCGGCGAGTCGAATCTTGGGTTTGATGACCAGCGGTTGCTTCATGGTCTCCAACAGAACAGCCGGCGGGGCCCTCGGCAATGGGGGCGCTCCCTTCCCTCCTTGGAGTGGCACAGGCGCCATCGTGCGTCATCGTAGGGGCATGAATCTGGGATCCTGGGCCCGACAGGGCTGCTGGCTGGCCGGTTTGGCGGTCTCCGTAATGGCGGCTGAAAAGCCCAAGGTGGATGTCCGTAAAATTCCCCTGCCAGTGCCGCGCGCCGTCAGCTTTGAGCGCGAGGTCTATCCGCTGCTGCAGGAAGCCTGCTTCAGTTGTCACGGTCCGGAAAAGCAGAAGGGCAAGTACCGCTGCGACACCAAGGCCGGGGCCTTCAAGGAAACCGAGAATGGCCCGGCCATCGTGCCCGGCCGCAGCGAGCAGAGCGTGCTCATTCACCTGGTCTGCGGCCTGATCGACGAAATGCTCATGCCGCCGCCGAGCGACAAGCCGGGGCAATCCGAGAAACTGACCAACGAACAGATCGGCATCCTTCGGGCGTGGATTGACCAGGGGGCGGTCTGGCCGGATGGACCGATCTCTGCCGCGGGTCGGCCGGTGACGTTTGCTGAAGATGTGGGGCCGCTCTTGAAGACCGCGTGTGCAGAGTGTCACTCCGGTGCCGGGGCCAAGGGCGCGTTCTCTGTGGAGACCCGGGAGTCCGTGCTGAAGGGTGGGGCGGGTTACGGGGTGGTGGTGCGGCCGGGCGACGCGGCGAAGAGTTCCCTGCTCACCATCGTGGCCGGCAAGGATGAGGATCTGCCCGCACCGGAAAAACACCGCCTGCCGGCCAAGCCGCAGGCGCAATTGCGCCGGTGGATCGAGACGGGCGCCAAGTAGGCCCGAAGCTCGGAGGTAGGGAAACGGGGCGCGGACGACCCGGGGAAGGCCAGCCCCAAAAAAAAGAAAACGGCCCGCCGCGGAAGGCGGGCCGTGCTGGCCAAAGCGAGCAGCGCGGGGCGCTTACTTGCTCTGCTGATCTTCGATGTAGCTGATCACGTTACCCACCGTGATGAGCTTCTCGGCTTCTTCGTCGGGGATTTCCGAGCCGAATTCCTCTTCCAGGGCCATGACCAGTTCGACGGTGTCGAGCGAGTCGGCGCCGAGGTCCTCAATGAACTTGGCCTCCGGCGAGACCTGGTCGGCGTTTACGCCGAGCTGTTCGACGACGATGTCCTTGATACGCTGCTCGATGGATTTTTCAGCCATGATATTCTGTTATTTTTGTCTAACTTCGGCGGTGTTTAGGTGGGGTGTCGGGAAGCGTCAAGCGGTGTTTCCGGGGGAATTTTTGGCGCCGGGTCGGAAGGGGCATTGGTTTGGGGCCGTCGCTTGACTCCGCACGGTCCTGGGGCAGTGGTGAAGACCGTGCCGGTCCACACACTCCTTGCCCAACAGGTCATCACCGCCCGCCGTGAGCAGGCCTGGGACTTTTTCTCCAATCCGCGGAATTTGCCGCAGGTCACCCCGCCGGGTCTGGGGTTTACCATTCTGACGCCCGACCTTCCGTCCCAGGTGTATGCCGGCCTGATGATTGCGTACCGAGTGCGGCCGCTGGCGGGGATCCCGCTGACGTGGCTGACCGAGATCACCCACGTGCGGCCCGGAGAGTATTTCATCGATGAGCAACGGGTCGGGCCGTATGCCGTGTGGCACCATGAACACTGGTTCCGCGAGGTGGGCGGGGGACGGTTGGAATTGTCGGATCGGGTGACCTACGTCCTGCCGTTTGGGCCGCTGGGCAACCTGGCCCATCCGTGGTTGGTCAAGCCGCAGCTGGACCGAATCTTTGCGTTTCGCCAGGAAGCGGTGCGCCGGCTGTTTCCCGATTAACGCCGGCGCCGGCCGACCGCGAAGGGCCGGCCGCGGAGTAGAACGTCCCCCGCTATTTTGCGGCCAGCACCTGCAGTTCGTGGATGCTCCAAAAGAGTCCGTCCACCCGACCCGTCTGGGTGATGCGGATAAAGCGGGTCTTCGCGGGCGCGAATTGAATGTCGGTGATCGCCCCGGTGCCCTTGCCGGTGGCGACCGGCGGACTCCAGGTGGATCCGTCCACACTCAGCTCGACTTGATAGCCCCGCGGGTAGTCGTCGACGGACTGGGCGCTATCGAGCACCACGCCGGCGATCCGTGTTTCCTGGGGCAGCTCCACTTGAAACCATTGCCCCGGCACCTGGCTGGTTTGGGTGGCCCAGCGGGTATCCTTCTTGCCGTCCACCGCGGCGGCACAACCGTCCGGCGCCAAGCTGGCGGTCAGTTTCCAGTCGCGGCCATTGGTCAACGGCGCCGGCAGGGTGCGGCGCAATTCCATTTCGGTCCACGGCTCCTCCCGCTGGGCGAAAAGTTCGCGCAGACGTCGGACTTCCGCCGCCGGGACAAAACTACCGCGGTTGCCAAAACTGTTGCGGACGTAGCTGGCCGCCGCGGCGATCCACTCGTCCGGGTTGCTGCTCATGGAGACCATCTGGGCTTCGTAGTTCTTGCCGTTGACCGGTCCGGCCAACCCGTGCAGCAGAACGCTCACGACGCCGTCCTGGTGGCCGGTGACCGTCTTCGATCCCGCCAGCGGGGGTCCCAGAGTCGCCCCGGGCGCGGCGCCCTGCTGGGCCATCCCACGACCATCCATGCCGTGACAGGCAAAGCAGAGCTCGCGATAGATGGCTTCGCCCTGCTTCAAGGTCGCCGTTTCGGCGCTGGAAAAGCGCACCTTCCCGGCTTGGGGCACGGAGGTCAGATCCAGGCCGATTTGTTGTACGCCGGCACTCTTGCTGGCGGCGATGATCGCGTCCGCCCACGCGGGCCAGGCCGGGAAATTTAATCGCTTGGCCGTGCCGATGGCTTGGATCACCACGTTGGGATCGGTGTCCTGAGCGCGCGCTTGGATGTCCGCGGTGAAGGAAGTGTCGCCCGCTTTGATCAGGGATTCGGCCACCCGGACGGCGTTTTCGCGGACCCGCGGATGTTCATCGGCCAGGGCGCGGCGCACCACGGCGGCGTCCGCACTGGCCAGACCTTCCAAGCTCCACAGCGCGTGCGACCGGGCGAGCGGATTCCGACTCTCGCGCACGAGCCGGGTGAGGGCAGGGACGACGCTCTTGTCCTGACGCACGACCAACAATCGCTGGGCCGTATCGCGCCACCATCCGTTGGGATGCTCGAGGTGGGCGACCAATTGCGCGCTGGTTTCGTCCAGCATGCGGGGTTGCGGGCCCGGCCGGAAATCGTCATGCACCAGCCGCCAGATGCGGCCGTGGCCGACGTTGCGATCCAACCCCCAGCGTTGGATCTGCGGGCGCAGGAAGGAATCCGACTTGGTCCAATTCCCCTCCTGAATGATCCCGCGATAGACGTCGACCACGTAAAGGCAACCATCGGGTCCGGTGGCCAAATTGACGGGTCGGAAGTTGGCGTCCGTGCTGCGGATGAATTCGGATTCAGGATACGGGTTCCGCAATTTGGTGATGCCGTCCTGCTGTTCCACGATGCCCCGACGGATCAATCGCCCCACGGGTTCGGGCAGCAGCACGTTGCCGCGCAGATCGAAGGGCAGGCGATCGCCCCGGAAAACTTCCTGGCCACACGTCGCGGTGAAATGGTTCAGCGTGCCGTCGGCCCGGAGGCGTCCGGTTCCGCCCTGCACGTCCCCGAGGCCGATGGCCGGCCAGACCGCCATCCAATCGTCCGCCCACTGGGACGGAACGTTGATGGCCCCGTAGGCGATGTGCGTTTGGAAATTCCAGAGGCCGCGTTCCCCACCGGCATTGCTGAACCAAAGTTTGCCCCAGTCATCCTGGGCGAGTCCCCATTGTCCGCCATTCGGGGCCGTCGGTTCATTGAGCGTGGGGCCGTTGGGTGTCCAGCGCAGGCGATAGGCGTTGTAGGTGGTGTAGATCCAGTTATCCATCGCCCACACCAGGCCGCTGGGCTGATGCTCCATGTTCCCGCCGCGCGGACCGCCCACATAGAACGGCCGGGTTCGGTCCGCCGCGCCGTCCCCGTCGGTATCCCGCCAGGCCATGATGTCGTTGGTATCGGTGACGCCGATGAGGACCTCGTCCTGCAGCGGCAGCACCATGCGGGGGATGAGCAGGTTGTCGGCGAAGACCGTGTGTTTGTCGAAGCGACCGTCGCGCGCGGTCGATTCATGACGGGACACCCGGGACCGGGGTTCGAGTTCGCCGGTGCCGTTGATGTCCTGCATGTACGTCCGCATTTCGACGACCAGCATGCGGCCGTTGCCATCGAAACTCAGCGCCATGGGTTCCCGGATCTCCGGTTCGCTCAAGACCAGTTCCAAGTGGTAACCGGCGGGCAGCTGGATCGTTTTCAATTCCTCGGCCGGTGAGAGCGGAGCGAGGTGCTTTTCGAGGGCGGCGGGTTGACCCGTGGGCAGGGGGGTGAGTACGGACGCGGCCTGGGCCGGCGCCACCACGGGGGCCAGGGCCCCGGCCAGGCACGCCCAGCCGAGAGTCCACGTGCGGGAGGTGCGGCCGGTCGGCGGCAGGGGAAAATGCATGCCGCAGTCTGGAGAAATTCCTCCGACGGGGCAAAAACGTTGACGCCCTTAACGGGAATTTCGGTCGGAATCCGAATCCGAACCCGCACCGGCGGCCCGGAACCAATGGCTCAACCGCGGATCGAGCCCGTGGAAAAACGAAACCGGGTTTGCGAATGATACGGTTTTCCCGGACGGACCACCGGCGACGGAAACTGGGTCAGGTTCGGGGAGTCCGGGAAATGCTGGGTTTCCAGACAGAAGGCGCCGTGCCGGGGTTGGTTCACGCCGTCGAAGTGATTGGCGGTATAGAGTTGCACCCCGGGTTCGGTCGTGTGGCATTCCACAGTGCGACCGGAGAGGGGATCTCCCGCCCGCGCGGCCAGTTGCAATCCGGTGCCGCGACGATCGAGGACGAAGTTGTGATCGTAGCCTTTGGGGCCGCGGATGTCCTTGATCCGTTCGCCAATCACGTGGGGGCGCAGGAAATCGTACGGCGTGCCGGTTACGGTGGCCAAAACACCTGTCGGAATGAGGAACTCGTCCCCCGGGGTGTATTGGCTCGCGTGGATCTGGAGGACGTGGTCCAGGACATTCCCGTTACCGGCGCCGGCCAGATTGAAATAGGCGTGATTGGTCAGGTTCACCACGGTGGGGCGATCCGTCTCGGCCGCGTAGGTCAGGGTGAGTTCGTTCTGATTGGACCACGAGTAGGTGACCTTGACCTGGAGATTGCCGGGATAGCCCTCCTCGCCGTCGACACTGCGATAGCGGTACTCGACGTAGCTGATGTTGTTCTCGATCCAGGCGCGGGATTGCCAGAGTTTGGAGGCAAATCCCTCCTTGCCGCCGTGGAGGTGGTTGGGTCCCTCGTTGGGCGTCACGTGATATTCCTGACCGTCGATGCTGAACCGGGAATTGCGGATGCGATTCGCATAGCGGCCGATCACCGCCGCCGCGGGGAGTCCGCGAAGATAGGCCTCGAACGTGTCCGCCCCGAAGAGGACGTTGGCCAGCTTCCCGGTCCGATCCGGCACCCGGATGGCGGTCACGGTGGCGCCGTAGTCCGAAATGCTCACACTGGCCCCGGAGGCATTGGTCAACGTGTGGAGCAGGACCGGCCGGCCATCGGGCAGCTTTCCGAAGGGCGAGGCCAAGGCGGTGGTCGAGGTGGCGCCCTGCGGGGAGAGGCAACCTCCGATGATGCCGCTGGCGAGAGGCAGGGTGCTGGTGAAGGCGATGCGGCGAAGGGCTTCGCGACGCGAGAGGTTTCCGGTGTTCATAGTGCGATCGGGAAGGTGTTGCCGGGGAGTTTTCGCCACGCGGCGGCGGGAGTCCACAAAAGATCCGCCCCTCGGGGAAGCCGGGTATGAGACAAAATTCTTCGAGTCGTTGGCTTTCGCCTCCTTTTATAAAGAGCAGCTATTTTGCGAGATACATCGAGTGAAATCCTCATCCAAGGAACAACTTCTGCCTGAACCGAGCCAGATCGGCTCCCTCAAGAAGGGCCAGCTCTGAGCCTGCCCCCATCGTCCCGGCCGTGCGGAAGCGGGCGACAGTCGGCTGCAGTATTGGGAGACGGGTACAATGTTTTCCGTCACGTAACAGCGGCGGAGGTCGCCGCTCTCCCGGAAGCCATCTCGGGGTATCCGCGAGCCCGCGAACTCATCGAGCAGTACCGCGACAGAGTCGGCCCCGATGCCCTGCCGCTCTCCCCCTCGGGCGGCAGTTAGAAGATTTCCGTCCCACATCCTCTCCCAAAACCGGTGCCAACCTCCCTATTCGCCCGTCGTAGATATCGTGCCAGGTTCACTATCTTCGCCGGATAGGGAGCCAGCCTCCGTATCTTGCGCAGAGCCCTCCGGTGGCGATGCGGTGGTCGGCGGCGGGATCTTTGGGCGGTGGAATTGGTCCGGGATGGCTGCTTCGCCTGTGCTCAGCTCAATTTTGTTCCTCGCGATACTCCGGGCGGCCCGAAGTGAAGGGTGATCGGCAGAGTTCTCTCCTTCCGGCGCAGAGATTTCGCCGGTTCGGCCGGTTGAAGGTTGGGTTCTTTGGCCTGTCAGCCGATGGCGTCGACGCGGAGGTCGCGTAGGACGCTGATTCCGGGGAGTGGGACGCCCCGGATGGGACGGGCCCCATCCTTCCGCTTCGGGCTGAAGCGGTCCCGAAACCGAATGAACTGCTGATCCACGAACTCCCGCGAACCC
>CANIZL010000142.1 GCA_947471985.1 Verrucomicrobiota bacterium
ATCCACCACCCCGCCCGTGGCCAGTAATCCCACGCTGTATTGTCCCGCATCGTTGATGAGATCCAACTCCCCGTGGAATCGGATCCCCGCCCGACCGGTAGTCGGACGAATTTCGAGTCGGCCGTCGGTAATTTGCAAGGTTCCCACAGTCAAACGCGTAACCAGGTCCGGCGCGAACGTGAGCGTGCCTTGTAGAACCAGCGCGCGGATCCGCGGATTTTCGGGCACGTCGAAAACCACCCGGGCCTCCTTCGCGATCCGCACGACGTCGTCCGGCCGCAGCTCCACGTTTTGGAAAATCTCCGACCAGCGACCGCTCTGCCGAACCTCGATGGTGGTGACGGCGGAGTAATCCGGCATCCATTCGAACTTTTTGTCGGTGTGATGCGCCAATCGAAAGCGCGGCGTGTCCGCGGACGCCGGGGTGAGACGACGGGGCGACGCCGACGCTGCCGCGGCATTCGCGCTCAGCCAGACTCCGAGAAGCAGTCCCACCCACGCCTTGGAAATCATCTGCATTTCAACCTTCCCCACGCTTCTTCGCGACGCAATGGAGGGCCACGCCGCCAAGTTTGGGTGCAGGTCCATGCGGACGAAGCTACCACGCTCGGAGTCGTAATTGAAAGCCTTCAGATTGGGTTTGGCCCGGCCATCGCACCACGGCTCGCAGTGCAGCAACGCCCGTTCCCGTCCACTCCGGTCTGGCCAGTCCCGGGAGCTTGGGCTAGGAACCTGCCCATGAACGCACGCACATTGAGCCGCCGGGACGCCATCACCGGCACGGCCTTTCTGGCCGGAGCCGCCCTTTCGCTGGGACCTGCGGGGAAAGCCACCGCCGCCGCCCCAGCCGCCACCGCCACGCCCGCGGCCCCGTTCCGCTTTTGCCTGAACACCGCCACCATCCGCGGCCACAAACTGGGCATCGTCAAAGAGATCGAAATGACCGCCCAGGCCGGCTACGACGGCATCGAACCGTGGGTGGATTCGGTCCAGGAATACGTCAAAGGCGGCGGCTCGCTCAAGGATCTGCGCCAGCGAATCGTCGACTTAGGGTTGGTCGTCGAAGGCGCGATCGGTTTTCCCGGGTGGATCGTGGACGATGACGCGCAGCGGGCCAAAGGCATGGAACAGGCCCGGCGCGAGATGGATCTCATGGCCCAGATCGGCACCCGTCGATTTGCCGCCCCGCCCGCCGGCGCCACCGATCTGCCCAAGCTCGATTTGTTCAAGGCCGCCGAACGTTACCGCGCCCTGCTCGAAATCGGCGACCAGCTCGGCATTGTGCCCGAACTCGAACTCTGGGGTTTCTCCAAGAATTTGAACCGCCTGGGCGAATGCGCGCTCGTCGCCATCGAGACCGGCCATCCCAAGGCCTGCGTTCTGGCGGACGTGTTCCATCTCCACAAGGGCGGCTCCGATTATCACGGACTGGCCTTGCTCGGGCCGGACACGGTGCAGGTCCTGCACGTGAACGATTTCCCCAGCGATCCCGGCCGGGAAAAAATCGACGATAGTTTCCGCGTCTACGCCGGCGACGGGGTGGCTCCGCTCCCGGATGTCCTGCGGGCACTGCGGCACGGCGGTGGGCAGAAGGTGCTCTCTTTTGAAGTCTTCAATCGGCGGTACTGGGCCCAGGATCCCGCGGAAGTCCTGAAGACCGGTCTCGCCAAGATGAAACAGGTCGTGGCCAAAGTGGTTTAATTGGGAAGCGCCGATTCCTTTTCCCGGGGGAAAGGCTGAAAACGCCGCCCGGCCGTCATTGGCCGGGCCTTTTGTCATCGCCCGGCTCTCCACGAGGAGGGCCCCAACACCAGACGACCGCCGCCAGCCTTCGGCGGCTTCGCTTCGGCATCGATGGGTGCCTGGCGGCTAAAACATCCGAGGTTTTCCGGCTCGCCTTTCCGGGCTCACTCCGCGATATCCAGCGCAGCAAAACCGCTGCCCATGAACGCCGAAGGATTCGCCCAAGTTCAAGCCCGCCACCTGATGCAATGCTGGTCCGCCCAGAAGGGATACGATCCCATTCCCGTGGCGGAAACGCGGGGCTGTTGGATCCACACCACCGACGGCCGGCGGATCTTTGACCTCCGCAGCGCGCACGAGTGCATCAACCTGGGATTCAACCATCCCGAGGTCCTCGCCGCCATGCGTGCGCAAATGGAGAAGGTCGTGTACGTCACGGACGACTTCGCCACCCAACCCACCGCCGCCCTCGCGCAACGCCTCGCGCACCTGGCTCCCGGTGGTCCCGATAAGAAGGTCTTCTTCTCCCAAAGCGGAGCCGCGGCCGTCGAAGCCGCCATCAAGGGAGCGCGGCTCTATCAATACAACCGGGTCTTCAAATCCGGCCCCGCGGGCGTGGAGATCGATGCCCCCGGGCAATATCCGTTTCCCTACAAGATCATCTCCCGGTACCGGTCGTGGCACGGGTCCTCCGCCGGTGCCGCTTCGGCCAGCGGCGATCCGCGACGCTGGTTTCAGGAGCCCTTCACCGTCCCGGGCGTTGTCTTTGCTCCCGACGCCCACGCGTACCGCTCCGCCTTCGGCACGGGCGCCGCTGCGGTGCAGGCCAATCTCGACTACGTCGAATACCTCATCGAACAGGAAGGTGGCAGCAATAAAGTCGCGGCCGTGTTGGTGGAACCGGTCGTCGGCAGCAATGGCATCATCCCGCCACCGCCCGGCTATTTCGAAGGCCTGCGCCGCATCTGCGACGCTTGGGATCTGTTGCTCATCGCGGACGAAACCATGACCGGCATGGGCCGCACCGGCCGCATGTTCGCCATCGAACACTACGGCATCGAGCCCGACATCATCGTCCTCGGCAAAGCCCTGGGCGTCTATTGTCCCCTCGCGGCGACCATTTTCTCGGAGAAGGTTTCGCGGTCCTTCGACGACCACATTTTCGGTCACGGCCAAAGTTTTTCCGGCCATGCCCTGGGTTGCGCCGCCGCGGTGGCCAGTCTCGATGTCCTCCACAGCGACGGCTTCCTGGAACGGGTGCGACGCGACGGCGAGTACCTCGGCGAACGCCTGCGCGAACTGGCCACCCGTCATCCCTCCGTCGGCGATGTCCGCGGCCTCGGCATGTTCTGGACGCTCGAATTGGTGAAGGATCGCGCCACCAAGGAACCGCTCCGCCGCGCCACCGAAAAATACACCCCGACCGTCGTCAGCGAGATCTCCCGATTCCTCCTGCAGGAACGGCAGATTTATGTTCCGTCGGACAAGTTCGGCATCTGGGTCGTCCCGCCGTTGATCGTCACCCGTGCGGAAATCGATTTCCTGGTCGAGGCCATCGACGCCGCGCTGGAGCTTTCGGACGCTGCCATACGTCCGCCCGCGGTTTAATCCGCCTCCCGGCGCCGGTGTGCACGACACCCCGCAAATGGGGCCCAGCCATGCGGAGCAGTTCGTGACAAGGACGTCGGACCCGATAGACTCGGCTCATGAAATCACTCCGCTGGGCTGGCCTGCTGGCCGCAACGCTTGGGCTGACGCATGCCGCCGAAATTCCCACCTATCTGACTCCGGCGCAGGGCGGAGCCGACTACCTCGCGCAGGGCGAGTACAAGAACGACTGGGGTGGCTCGCAGGTGATCGCTCTCGGCAACGGCGATTTCCGGATGGTGACGTACCCCGGCGGGCTCCCGGGCGCCGGTTGGAAACTGGATTCGAAGACCGAAACGCCTGGAAAACGGGACGGTGACAAGATCGTTTTCACGGGAGAAAACAGTTACCGGGCGGAACTCGCCGGCGGCAAGATCACAATCACCACGGCCTCGGGCGGGCCGTTCAGGATGGAAAAGACGGAACGTAACAGTCCGACGATCGGGGCTCCGCCGCCGCCGGGAGCAGTGGTCCTGTTCAACGGCAAGAATGCCGACGGCTGGGAAGGCGGACACATGGATGACCGCGGCCTGTTGGCAGCGGGTTGCAAGAGCCGACAGATTTTCACCAATTTCACGGCCCACGTGGAATTCCTGCTGCCCTTCAAACCGCTCGGACGCGGCCAGGACCGCGGCAACAGCGGCGTGTATTTGCAAGACCGCTACGAAGTGCAGGTGCTCGACTCCTTCGGGCTCAAGGGTGAGAACAACGAATGCGGTGGCCTGTACACTCTGGCGAAGCCGGCGGTGAACATGTGTTTCCCCCCGCTGGCGTGGCAGACCTACGACATCGATTTCACGGCGGCCCGTTATGATGCTGCCGGTGCGAAGACGGCCAACGCCCGTCTGACCGTCCGGCACAACGGCGTGTTGATTCACGAAAATCTGGAATTGAAATCCAACACCCCCGGAAACGGCCGCAAAGAGGACGCCACGGGCGGTCCCTTCTTCCTGCAAGGCCACGGCAACCCGGTGTATTACCGGAATATCTGGGCCATGCCCCGCTGACGCTCCGGCCTGGGTCCGGGCTGGGCGCCATTCGAACAAGCCCCAGCCCGCGCCGGACCCGAGTCACCCGCCCCCACCGTCTGTTATCCCAACGGGATTGAATCTTTCAGCCCGGGGTTGCGCCTATGCGCTACCCCGGGTCACCCCCCGCAATTTCTCCAACCCCAACGGGGTTTCATCACCGGCACCGCGAAATGATGAACCTGGCACGCAATCCAAGGCCGTGCCGAACCGTGAACCTGCCCCCATCCACGGCGCCCCCGATAGCGAACCTGGCCCCCTATCCCAACGGGATTGAATCCTCCAGTCCAGGGTTGCGCCCCGCACTACCCCGGGTCACCACCCCAAATCCCCGCAACGCCAACGGGGTTGCCTCACCGGCCGCCGAGAACTTCGAACCTGCCCCATCCGCGACCTCCCACTCGCAACGGCATTCCATCAACCGCCAGCCCCCTTCCCGAGCCCCAACGGGGCGTCATTCCTTAGCCCAGGGCAATACGCCCTGGGTATTCCGCCCTCACGGGTCCAGCCCTGTAGGGGCGAAACATTGAACCTGGCACGCCATCCGCGGCGATACTGAACCGTGGGCCTGCCCCATCCCGGCTTCGCCAAACGGCGGGCCGGACTCACCACCCCGAATTCCGAACCTGCTACCCCATCCACGGCGGCACCAAATGCAGAATCTCGCCCCCTATCCCAACGGGATTGAATCCTCCAGCCCAGGGTTGCGCGCGACGCGCTACCCTGGGAAACATCCCAAATGTATTCCAACCCCAACGGGGTTGAATCCCGGGCGCCGCGAAACAATGAACCCGGCACATCTACCGATGTTCCCCTGCGCCCAGATCCGCTGACACTTCTTCAGCACCCTTAAGTTTGAGTCCGAACGTTTGCCGGAACGTGTCCGCCTGGGGCGGTGGTTTGCGCTCCTCCGCCGGGCCGCCAAACACTTCCACCGCCACTTTCCCAAGCTTCCCTGGTGCCTTCGCCAGCAATCAGTGGAGTTTGCGGCGAGACCACCGGCCGGCGCCATTTCCACTTCCTCCTGGCCGGATTACCACCCGACGCCGTCAACCCACAGACCTGTTTTTGGCTCATGGCCGACTGGGATAACCTCGATGGCGCCATGGCAGGCATTTCACTTTTTGCCCCCCCGACTGAGCGCGGCGGGTTACCTCACGAAAACTGCTTAGGGATCCCCGGACGCCGACTCATCCAAGTTCGGCCAGGCCCCCTGCGACCTCATAGGGTTCAGATTTTGATTTCTTCCTTCCTAATTCAGATGTCCTGCATTCACCAGGGGTCCCGCGGCTCGCGCTAGCGCGCCAAGCCCGGCTCCGCCACGGGTCGCTTTAAGAACAGGGGTGCTCGGATATAATCAAGCGCCCAACGCAGGCAGAAAGGATCAGTCTCCAAAGCCAACAGTTAGAGCATCTTGTTGGATTTAAGATATTGACTCCAACGATGCGAATCCATGCCCAACAGGCTCAAGTTCTCTTCGCCCCTTAGGCGCTTCGTTCGTTTGTAAAGAGCTATAGCCGCAGCCTCCGCGATCTGCCCCTTGAAGGCCAAACACTCCAACAAATCCAGCAGGGCAGCCTCTTGAGAATCAGCGATGAGCCACCCGGCCGATACCCTATTCGAGTACGATTCAGCATCGTTTCTTAGCACCATCTGAGCCTCAGAAACATTCATAATTCAAGAACTTTTCCACCAGACGCACCAAGAGATCATCGGGAAATTGTGCCCGCTTTTTCAGGTTCCTCGCTACTTTCAGCGGCTGGGAATCGAGGGAGATAAATGCCCGCAAACAACCACTCAAAAGGTGCCCGCCCTATCTTCGGTACGACGAAATCCCCTGAGTTGGTTTGGGGCTCCTCCACCGAGATAGGCAGCCGCTCAAAACAGGTCGCCTTGTTGGGCCTGGCCTTCTTCGCCCAATTCGCTCAGCAGGCTGCGAAAACCCCAGCGGGCGTACATTTGCCGCAAGCGGGGCTTCTCCAAGGCCCGGGGCGCCAGGGCCGTCAGTTCCGGACCGCCGACGAGCTCGCAGCGGAGTCGCACCATGTGCTGGTTCCGACGCAGGACCTCCGCGTGCGCCTGCACCTCCACCCGCAATCGCTCATGCTTGATCGTCGCCGCACCGGCGAGAAGGCCGTCAATGGAGCCAAATCGCTTCAGGAGATCCGAGGCCGTCTTGACGCCAACACCCGGGACGCCGGGAATGTTGTCGACCGCATCACCCACCAGGGCGAGCCAGTCGACCACTTGGGACGGACTCACCCCGATCTTCGCTTCCACGTCCGCCGCGCCCCAGATCTTCTCCGTCTTGTCGTTGGGATTGAAGAGGCCCACCTGGTCGTTCACGAGTTGTTGGAAATCCTTGTCCGAACTCGCAATGACCACCTTCCAGCCCGCGGCTTCCGCACGCTTGGCATAGGTGCCGATCCAATCGTCGGCTTCCGCGCCTTCTTCCTGGAGGGACGCCCAACCCGCCGAGCCAAGCCAATCGGCGAGTTGCGGGAGTTGCAGCGCCAGTGCGTCCGGCGTCGGGGGGCGTTGGGCCTTGTATTCCGGCAGCGCCGCCAGTCGATCCGCGGCCAGTCCCCCGTCCCAAATCACCAATCGATGCGTCGGCTGGAGCAGCAGGTCCAGCTTCAGCAGCATTTTAACGAAGCCAAAGATCGCGTTGGTCGGCGCCCCATCCGGGCCGTTCAGCGAGCGAATCGCGTGAAACGCCCGATACGCATAGCTGTGGCCATCCACCAAAAGGAGCTTTGACGACATCGTCCTACGCTGACCAACACCGCGGGCGTCCACCAACGAAAGTACGGGGCGGAATTGGGGACGGGGGGATGGGATTCCGTGTGACGGCCGGACGGGCGTCAGGTCTGTTTCCCCATGGTTTCGGTGGAATCTTCCCGAATGCGCCGATGGCGCTCGGGATTTACCTTAATTGAGCTGCTCTGTGTGATGGCGATCATCGCCATCCTCGCCGGGCTGCTGCTGGGCCCCGCGGCGCGGATCCTGGGGCGCGCCCGCGCCATGCAGTGGGGCGAGCACGCGCAGGTCCAAACCCAGGCCATCGAGCAGCACCTGCGGAAGGTGCTCGGCGGGCGGAAGGATTTTCCCCGGCTCACCCTCGAGGCCTTGGAATCGACCGGGTGGATTACCAGCAGCCAGGCCCGTTTCCTGCGGGATCCCCGCGTGAAATTCACGCCGTTTGCCGGCGAGGATGACGAATCCCTGCCGGTCATTGTCGTCCAGATCAAAGCCGGGTTCCTGACTTCCAGCGAAGTTCTTACGCTGACCAAGGGGGAACTGACCAAGCCGGACAATTGAGGACCGGCCGGTCGGCCGCAGCCCGGCACAGTATTCCGACCGTCGATCAGGGAACCACCGGCAGGGATCCGTCCGTGGGCACATCGACGTCCAGATCCACCCAGGACTTGCATCCCCCGTAGGCCGCCAGCAGCGGACCCGACCAAGGCTGCGGCAGGCGGAAGATCTGCAGTTTCAGGGCGTAGATGGCCGGCTCGGGGCCCCAGTTGAAGCGCCCGGCGACCACCTCATCGCGCCAGACATGTGCGCCGCGGAGGGCTTCGGCTTCGGCCAGGCTGGCCAATTTGCGCCACGAGACCACTTCCGCCCACGAGGTGATCCGGACGGATTCCGCGGGTGGCCGCTGCCCGGCCAGTTCGTCAAAGCGCAGTTGGGCGGACGGGATTACCTGGTCCCGTTGCTGGTGAAACCAAGTGGGAAACAACAGGAAACGCGCATGCTCGGGCCGAAATCCCCCAGGGCCTTCAGCGATCCCCCCCTTGCGCAGGATGACGCTCTGGTGTCCCTGCTCCAATGCATCCACCACCACCGCCCATTCCTTGAATGCCAATCGCATGGGGCAACGGTAAGGACCGGAACCCGGGTTGACGAGACTGCTTCCGGCCGCGGGTCGGCCCACGACCCGATCCCCTCCCCGCCCGCCGAGTCCCCGCGTTGATTCCATCGGGGAATCATCGAATTGAATTAGAAAAATCCATTGGCACTTGGCGCAGAACTGGCTTCCTTGGCGCGCCTTGGCTGGCCGAAGAACTGTGGGTCCGGCGTGACGGGTGTCACGCGGCGCGGTCTTTGGGTTTGGTCGAGGAACTTTGGACTGATGCAAAACGCCCCCCTGCTCCGGCGCCTTCAGGCGCAAAAGACGTTGAAACCCGTCAACTTCATCTGCCATGCGCCGCCGGCCCAGAGCGTGGCGTTGGTGGGCGATTTCAATCAGTGGCAGCCGAATTCCCATCCCCTGCGCAAACAGGTGGACGGTTCCTGGCAGGGCTCGATTGCCCTGGCTCATGGACATCATCGGTACGCCTTTCTGGTCGATGGGGTCGTGACGCTGGACCCCAACGGCAAAGGGGTCAGCCGGGATGATGCAGGCAACCGGGTCTCCCTGATTTCGGTCAGCTGAGGGCGGTGACTGTGCCCCCCACCCGGAGCGGTTCACGATCCGTTGGTTGAGGTCGGCTGATCGGTTCAATCACCAATTCCTGATCCGGCGTTGCTGCTTACCGCATTCGCGCTACGGTTTGAATCGGGTCTCATGACCATATCTCGCGTTCTGCTCATCCTGCTCGAGGTGGTGTTGTTGTTCAACTTCATCATCCTCGTCCATGAACTCGGCCATTTCCTGGCGGCCCGCGCCCGGGGGCTGTACGTGGATCGCTTTGCCATTTGGTTCGGCCGGCCGCTGTGGTCGCGCAAGATTGGGGACGTCACCTGGCAGTTGGGTTGTATCCCGGCCGGCGGATTCGTTTCCCTGCCCCAGCTTTCTCCGATGGAATGGATCGAAGGGCGAACCTTGCCTTCCGGTCAGCCCATCCGGCCGGCCAGTCCTTTGGATAAGATCATCGTCGCCGCGGCCGGTCCGGTCTTCAGCTTTGGATTGGCCCTCATCTTTGGCGCAGGCGTTTGGGCCGTCGGGCAACCGGTGAGTGAAAGTGAACTGACGACCACCATTGGTTACGTCGGGAAGGATTCGTCGGCCGCGAAGGCGGGCCTACTTCCCGGGGATCAGCTAACCGCCATTGATGGGGTCCCGGTTACCCGTTGGGGTGGCACCGAAGCCGGTAGCGTCGGCTGGCGCATCGTGGCCAGCGAGGGGACGCGCATCAAGCTCAGTCTCGTACGCAACGGCAAGACCCTCGAAATCGAAGTGGCGCCGGAAAAGGAAGAGGTCACCGGTTGGAAACGCGCGAGCCTGCGGGAACTGGCCGTGCTGCCCGCCGAGACCCCGATGATTGCCAAGGTCATGCCGGGATCGCCGGCGCTGACAGCCGGTCTCCAACCCAGCGATCTGCTCACGTCCATCAATGGCAACAAGCTGTGGAGCAGCTTCCAACTGCGCGAACAACTTCAGGCCGGCGGCACCAACGCGGTCCGAATCGGCTTTGAGCGGGCGGGCAAGGCGCAGGAAGTCACCGTCTACCCCGCCTGGGCCACGACCGAAGACTCCACCCGGCGCACGGCCATGATCGGGGTGGTCTGGGATCAAACCGGCCCGCTCACTCTCACCCATCCCACGCCCTGGCGGCAGGTTCATGGATTCGTCAGCGGCATGGTGAACACGGTTTCGGCCCTGGTTTCGCCCAAGTCCGATATCAAGCCCCAACACCTCGGGGGGCCCGTGCAAATTCTCCGGATTTATTATCTCCTTTTTGAGAGTCCGCAGGGATGGCGCCTGGCCCTGTGGTTCAGCGTGTTCATGAACGTGAACCTGGCGATTCTGAACCTGATGCCGATCCCGATGTTGGACGGCGGACATATTGTGCTCGGGCTCATGGAATGGATCCGCCGCCGGCCGCTCAGTGAACCGCTGGTGCGTTGGGTACAGACCGCCGGGGCCGTGGTGGTACTCGGTTTCCTCCTGTACGTGACGAGCTTTGATGTCGGCGAACTCTTCCGGGGCGGCCGCAAGGCGCCGATGCCGGAAAAGGTCACCTTCGAAACCCCGGCCAACCCGGCGCCTGCCCCGGCCAAGTAGGCCCGCCCGCCAGCCCCAAATTGGGGCGACGATTCCTGACGATTCCCTCCATGCACTACTGCCCTTCTCCCTGGACCTATTCCCGGCGACTCACCCGTGAGGTCATCATTGGCGATCCCCAACAGGGAGGCGTCGCCATTGGCGCCCGTCATCCGGTGATGAAACAGTCCATGCTCACCTGCGACACCATGGACACCGCGGCTTGCGTTCAGCAGACGTTGGATCTGGTGGCGGTGGGTTGTCAGTTGGTGCGGATCACCGCGCCCACGGTCAAGGACGCGGCCAATCTGCAGAACGTCGTGGCGGAGTTGCGGGCCCGTGGCTGTCAGGTGCCGATCGTGGCCGACATTCACTTCAAACCCGATGCCGCCATGGAGGCGATCAAGTGGGTGGAGAAGGTGCGGGTCAATCCCGGCAATTACGCCGACACCAAGAAGTTTGCCGTCAAGGAGTACACCGAGGACGCGTACGCGGCGGAACTGCGGCGCATTGACGAGAAGTTTTCGCCGCTGGTGATCGAAGCCCGCCGGCTGGGACGCGCCCTGCGCATTGGCACGAACCACGGCTCGCTGAGCGACCGGATCATGAATCGGTACGGGGATTCCCCGCTCGGCATGGTCGAGAGTGCCCTGGAATTCGCCCGCATCTGCCGCCAGCACGACTTCCATAACTTCGTCTTCTCGATGAAGTCGTCGAACCCGAAGGTCATGATCGAGTGCTATCGGCTGCTCGCCGCGCGGCTCGAACAGGAGGGACCGGATTGGAACTACCCGCTCCATCTGGGCGTCACCGAGGCCGGCGAAGGCGAGGACGGGCGCATCAAATCCGCCATCGGCATCGGCTCGCTGCTGTGTGACGGCTTGGGCGACACGATCCGAGTGTCCCTCACCGAGGACAGTCCGCGGGAAATCGCCGTCTGCACGGATCTCCTGAACCAGATCCCCACTTTGGTGGAATCCACCTCGCGGATCGCCGCGCCCGCGGCCGCGTTGCCGTGGGATGCCTTTGTTTTCAAGCGGCGCGACGCGGCGGAAGCCGATCTCGGGGACGTGCGCTGCGGGGGCGACCAGACGGTGCGCGTGGTGGTCACGCAGGCGACGTTTGATCAAGTCGCCCCCCGGATCAGTCCCAAGGCGGACGTCAAACCGGAGGGCATTTACGAGGATCTCCCGGTCCTGGAACTGGATCCGACCCAGCCGCTCACCAGCGAGCAGGTCCACTGCGACACGCAGTTGGTCACCGTGGCCGACGGAGTGACGCTGCCGCCGATCACCGCGTTTCGGCTGCTGGCGGTCCGGCTGCACGG
>CANIZL010000143.1 GCA_947471985.1 Verrucomicrobiota bacterium
GACATGATCTTCTCCGCCACCGTCTCGTCCGCCACCAGGTTCACGTTGAACTCCGGGTGCAGCTTCATCTCCGCCTTCGCGTCCGCCGGCTTGCGCGGGCCGCCCGCGGGATACGTCAACGAGGCCAATTCCACCGGCTGACAAAACTCATCCGCATTCGGACGTTTGCCCGCCCAGGCGATGCCCCGGAGCAGCAGCGCCCGGTAATGGGGCGTCTGAAACACATCGTACTCGTGGCCGGGAATGCTCACGAAAGCCCGGTACGGCGCGGCGCCGCCGGCCATCGTCCGCTCGTAGGTCCACAACTGCGGCCAGATGTTGAACACGTCGATGAAACTCTGCGCGAGCACGTGCACGTCCGGCGACATCTCCAACTGGTTGTACACTTCGTCCTTCCAGTCGAAATTTGAAATCCCCTTGGTGATCGGGTGTTCGGAGTCCACGAAGAACAAGCCGACTTCGCCTTCATGCCATTTGGTCTGCGTGTGGCCCGGGGCGCTCTTTTCCCAGATCCACGTGCCGCCGATGATGGTTTTGCACCATTCATTTTGGTCCCCGGCCACGACGCCGTCGTGCAGCACCACCACGCCACCGCCCCGGGCGAGGAAGGCCTCGAAGTTGGTCCGATCCCCCCCGGTGATCCGCATGCCATCGGCCGCGTAAATGATCACCACATCGGTGGCCGCCAATTGCGGCGCCGTCGGGAATTCCATCCCGCCGCTCACCTGCATGCCCCGTTCGCCGAGGAACTTCGTCCACTCACCCAGGAAACGCGGATGATCGTGTTGGTTCGGTCCGTGCGTCTTCACGCCCCCGCGGATGAACACCCGCAACGGCGACGCCGCCCACGCGGCCGAACCCGACAGAAAAACAAACACGGCCAGGACGAATCCCGGCCAGAAAGGATGACGATGGCGCATACGAGTAAACAGTGACTGTGTTGACCCTACACCGGCGACGCCCTGGGCCAAACAAAAGGCGGACTCGGGCACCATGGACACGGCGGAGGACGACCTCACTCTGCACCACGCTTTACGTTTAATCCATGCGTCAGGACCAACGCCCGTTATTCGGGCCGCAACACCCCAGCCCAAGCCCACGGGCGATCCTGCGGCTTTTCGCCGCGAGGCCTGTTCACTCGAACTCGTCCCGTATCCAGCGCTTACTTGGTCATCGCGGGACGCGGTCGGGGTTTGTGCAAGGCCAGGATGTCCGTCTGATGACGGCTCCCGGCCTTGCCGCTGGCGAACCCCTCGCGCCCGCCCGGCCAGGGCGTGCGGCAATCCGATGGGACACCGCTGAGCACCTCGGCGACCAACTCCTCGACCGATTGCAGGATGCGGGTCGGTTGGTACACGTAATCGCCCACCAATTCCAGGGAAGTGGACCCCGACAGTACCAGATATGAAAGCATACCGCTTTCGACGGCGCCGCGGATATCGGTCTCCATCGTATCGCCAATCATGATCACTTCTTCCGGCACACCCATCGAGGCGTCGGCCAGTTTCTTCCGGGCCCGGTGAAACATGTAACCATTGGGCTTACCCAGATAGTAGGCCCGGCGTCCGGTGCTGGACTCGAGGTAAGCGGCGGTGGCACCGGCACCGGGGCGGGTGCGCTCGTGCCCCACCGGACACCAATTGTCGGGATTGGTCGCCATAAGGCGCGCGCCCCGCTCAATGCATTCGTGGGCTTTCGTCAACTTCTCCGTGGTGGCCGCGCCCTCCCCGACCACGACGTAATCCGGGCGGATGGAGTCGTTGGCGATCTGCCGTTGATGCAGCGCCGCCAGCAGGCCGCCTTCACCGATCACGAAGGCGGTGCAATTGGGATGGGTTTCGCTGAGGAAATCGGCGGTGTTCATCGCCGAAGTATAGAAGTGCCGAGGGGACAAGCCGCCCACTCCCAGATGCTTCAAGCGGACCGCGAGATCCTCCGGAGTTGGGGCGGAATTATTGGTCAAAAACAAAAACGGAGTTCCGGTGGCCAGCAACGCATTCACGAAATCCAAGGCTCCGGGGATCAAATTGTTTTCGCGGTAGATGACCCCGTCCATGTCAATCAAGTAGCCAGTCTTCATAATTCTAACCAACCCACACTGCAGCCCACGCTGAGCAGTAGGCGTGCCATGTGACGGCAAGCGGGGGCGGCGGCTTTTGCCGCGCCGAGGTGCACCAATTTGCGCACGCTGGTGAATTGGGGCGCATTGGAGCGCTACACGCAGCGTAAAATCCAACGGTCGTCCTTGGGCGAACCGCGGCGGCGCGGTCGGTCGGACCCGGCAATAGTTGAGCGAACCGCAGCGGGACACCGCGGCCCGTTGACGTGGTTTTCGCCGCCTACGGCGTACCGGCGCGTTTGCGGACCACGGTGTCGCGTTGCGCCCAGGCTGGGTCGAGATGGGGGAAGTCCAAATTGTAGTGTAGGCCGCGGCTTTCGGGTCGCTGCAACGCACAATCAACGATGAGTTCCGCCACCGTGGCGATGTTGCGCAATTCCAGCACGTCACCCGTCACCACGTGATCCCAGTAGTATTCCCGGATCTCTTCCTGCAGATTCGCCAATCGCTTGGCCGCCCGACGCAGCCGCTTGTTGGTGCGCACAATTCCGACGTAATCCCACATCAGACGGCGGATCTCCTCCCAGTTATGTGAAACCACCACCAATTCATCCGGATCCGTGGCCGGCCCCGGATCCCACGCCGGAATCTGGACACTCACCGGCGGCGGCGGATGCGCGAGCGCATGGCGGGCTGCCCGATGCGAACAGACGAGCGCCTCCAGTAGCGAATTACTCGCCAGGCGATTGGCGCCATGGAGTCCCGTGCAAGCCACTTCGCCCACCGCGTACAGGCCATCGATTCCCGTGCGTCCGTCGAGATCCGTCAGAATGCCCCCGCATTGATAGTGGGCCGCCGGAACCACCGGCACGGGTTCCCGCGTCATGTCGAGTCCCAGTTCCCGCAGGCGCCGGCAAATGGTGGGGAAATGGCCCTCGATGAACGCACTGCCCTTATGGGTGATGTCTAGAAAGACGCAGTCCGCACCGGTCTTTTTCATCTCCGCGTCAATCGCCCGGGCGACGATGTCCCGGGGCGCCAGTTCCGCCTTGGGATGGTAGCGATCCATGAACCGCCGGCCATCCGCGCCCAACAGGTATCCCCCTTCGCCCCGCACGGCCTCGGTGATCAGGAAGGTGCGGGCCTTGGGATGGTAGAGGCAGGTGGGGTGAAACTGAATGAACTCCATGTTCGCCACTGAGGCCCCCGCGCGATACGCCATCGCCACGCCGTCGCCGGTGGCAATATCGGGATTGGTCGTGTAGAGATAAACCTTGCCGCAGCCACCCGTGGCCAGCACCACCACGGGCGCGACAAAAACCTCCACCTGCCCGGTTGGTTGATTCAAGACATACACGCCGCAGACCCGCTCCGGCTCCACCAGTCCCAGTCGGGTGGACGTCACCAGGTCGATGGCAAAATGGTTTTCGAAGACCTCGATGTTGGGGTTGGCCGCGATGGCCGCCAGCAGGGCCCGTTCAATCTCGGCTCCCGTGGCATCCTTCGCGTGCAGGATGCGCCGGGCGGAATGTCCGCCTTCCCGCGTCAAATCCGGACCCCGTCCGTCGGCCGCGGGTGAAAAATGAGTTCCCAGGGCAATCAATTCGGCGATCCGCGCCGGGCCCTCCTCCACAATCGTCCGCACCACCTCATCGCGGCAGAGTCCCGCGCCCGCCTCCAACGTGTCCCGCACGTGCAGTTCAAACGAATCGTCCTCGCTCCACACGCCGGCGATGCCGCCCTGCGCCCAATTGGTGTTGGAATCCGCCGGTTGCTTCTTGGTGACGATCGCCACCCGCCGCTGCACGCCCACTTGGAGCGCGAAGGTCAGCCCGGCAATACCGCTGCCGAGCACCAAATAATCAAACGACCGCGGAGACGAAGGCATGCGCCAGACTAGCCGCCCCGGCCGCAGGGGAAAGCTTTGCAGAGGGAACAACCTCGAGTATCCGGTCGGCTTGCCGGGCGCCGGGACAGATTCCTACGATTCTTACGTGATTTGACCCGGGTGGGTTCATCCGACTGTTTGACATCCTGTCTCCGTGAATCCATCCGCCATCGTTCAGCGGGAACTGATCGTCGCCGGTCGGCGTCCATCGACCTATCGGGCGCGTTGCCTGCTGGCCGCCTTGATGTCCCTGGTGGCGGCGGCGTTTCTTACGTTCAGCGGCAGCTCCGGTCCCGGGTCCAAGTCCCGCGATACTTTTAACACCCTGGTCTGGGTGGCCTTCGCCGGGGCACTGGCGGGCGGTGTCTTTCTAACCGCCGACGCGTTGAGCTCCGAACGCCGCGAGGGCACTCTGGGACTGCTTTTCCTGACCGAACTGACCGGCTTTGATGTCGCCGTCGGCAAGTTGGTCGCCTCTTCGGTTCAAGGTTCGTATGCGTTGCTCGGTGTCCTGCCCGTGCTGGGGATTCCATTGTTGATGGGCGGTATCACGGCGGGGGAATATTGGAACACGGCCCTCGCGCTGGGCGCCACCCTCACCTGTTCCCTGGGCTTGGGGATCTTTGCCTCCGCCATTTCCCGGGACGCGGCGCAGGCGCTGGGCTTGACGGTCCTGAGCTTGGTCGTGCTCTGCACCGTGCCCGTGCTCGTGGGTTGGGTTCTGCCCCACCTGGGTGGGAGGCATCCGTGGACTTGGGCCATCGCGTATTTGAGCCCGGTAGATGCCGTGCAGTTTGCGAGTCACTCCGGCGGCCGATCCGGGGCGATCTACCTGCGGTTTCTGGGTGCGCTTTTTCTGATTGCCGGAGTGGGGGTTGCCGGGCTGATGGGTGCGGCCTGGTGGCTGACCCGGAATTGGCGGACCGAAGCGGCAGCGCTGGCCTCGCCTCCGCCCGTGGCCCATTCGCGGTATCCCCGCTGGCAGCGTGCCTCGCCGCGGCTGCCGGTTCGTCGGCCTTTGGGTGGGAATCCTTACGAGAGCCTCTTGAGTCCGCGCCTGCATCCAACGCCGGCCCTGCGTTGGCTCGCGCGACTTGGGGGCGTGGCGTGGGTTTTCTTCTACGGTCTTTCTTTCGTCGGCTCCAATGCCTTCGCCGTCCAGTGCTTCATTACCTGCATGTTCATCGGGTACGCGCTCCACGCGCTCTTCAAACTTCAAACGGCCTTGTTCGCGACCGGACGGTTGGCGGAGGAAGCGTCCGGTGGCGGTCTGGAATTGCTCCTCGTCACCCCACTGACGCCCCAGTCAATTCTCCGCGGCCATCGCCAGGCAATTCAGCGGGCGATCCGGCCGCAGCAGCTCTGGCTTACCGGGCTGAATGTCCTGCTCCTGTTTTGCCTCGGCGTCGAAAATTTGAGCATCAACAGCGAGGCCGCGGTGGCGTTTGCTGCCATATTTATGGGCGGTTTGGTCCTGATTTGGCTCGATGCCACGACGATCATTGCCACGGGAGCCCTGTCGGCCCTGCGTTTCCGCCGGCAATCCAAGGCCGTAGCCCACACGCTCCTGCCGTTATTCCTGCCCGTTCCCGTGGGGGCCCTCGTGCTGTTTCTGCTTGCCACCAATGGCATGCGATCGGGAATGGTGGGGGTGTATTTCCTCACCCTTCAGCTGGGAATGTGCGCGGCCTCCTTTCTCCAGACCCAACGGGCCGCACCCGCCTTGCTCCGGGAATTCCGGAGCATCACCGCCGGGATTCGAGCCCGGCCGTAGTTGGAACGGGAAAACCCCACGGCATCCGCTTTCCTTGGGTCCCTTCCTTTGCTTCTGTTCGAACCCGGCTAGGGTTGGATGTCGCGTTATCAATGAATTTCTCACAATTGCTGCTTCGGAACGGTCTGCTGACAGAAGAACAACTGCGCGAAGCCACGTCGTTGCTGCGGGCGGAAAGTCTGCGGCTGGATGAGGCCATCATCCGCCTCGGCTTCCTGACCGAACGGCAGATCCTGGAGCTCATGGCCGAGCACCTGCATCTGCCCCTCGTGGAATTGGGGGAACTCACCATTCCCCAGGAAATCCTGCGAGCCCTGCCCTCAAAGGTCGTTTATCGCAAGAAGCTGGTCCCGATTTCCCGGGAGAACGGGGTGTTGAACGTCGCCACCAGCGACGCTTTCGATCTGTACGTGTTCGACGATCTCCGGCTCAGCACCGGTCTGGAGATCCAGCAGGTGCTCGCTCCCCGGGAGGATATCGAGAAGCTCATCAAGTCCCACTACGGGTTGGGCGGCGATACGCTGGACGAGATGGTGGGTGCGGATGACGTCGATCCGGGCAAGGTGACGGCCGAAGGCAGCGAGGACCTGCTCGAGATGGCGCAGGAAGCCAGCGTCATCAAGCTGGTCAACGAGATCATCATCGAGGCGGTGAACGAGCGGGCCTCGGACATTCACATCGAGCCGTACGAGTACCAGATGTCGATCCGGTACCGTATCGACGGCGTGCTTCAGGAGGCGTCGGTTCCCCCACAGATGCACCGGTTCCAGGCGGCCATCATCAGCCGTATCAAGATTCTGGCGAACTTGAATATCGCCGAGCGCCGCATTCCGCAGGACGGACGTATCAAGTTTCAAGTCGGCGGCCGGCAGGTCGACGTGCGTGTCAGCGTCATTCCGATGTTGTTCGGCGAGGGCGTCGTGATGCGTCTGCTCGACAAGTCGAACGTGCTCTTCACGCTCCAACAATTGGGCATGGACGACGAAACCTACGCCCTGTTCAAGGGCTTGATCGATCGACCCCACGGTATCTTTTTGGTCACTGGACCCACTGGTGCCGGCAAAACGACGACACTCTACGCCGCGCTCAACGCGATTGTCGGTCCCAGCATCAAGGTGCTCACCGTCGAGGATCCCGTGGAATACCACTTGCAGGGGGTGAACCAGATTCCGGTGAATCATCAGGTGGGCATGACCTTCGAGAAAGGTCTGCGCGCGATTCTCCGGCACGACCCGGACGTGGTGATGATCGGTGAAATTCGCGATCTGGAGACCGCGCGGGCGGCCACCCAGGCGGCCATGACCGGCCATTTGGTGCTCTCGACACTGCATACGAACGACTCCGCCTCGGCGGCGATGCGGCTCATCGAAATGGGCGTGGAACCCTTCCTCGTCAGCAGCACCATGATCGGGGCCATGGCCCAACGACTGGTGCGACGGGTCTGTTCCAAGTGCCGTGAGGAATACGTTCCCGAACCCACCACCCTGCCCCGGGATCTGAAGTTGGCGCCGGGCGCGACCCTGATGCGGGGCAAAGGCTGTCCCTACTGCCGCAACACGGGCTACCGTGGCCGTTCGGGCCTCTATGAGTTGATGGTGATGACCGACATCATTGCGGAGAAGATCATCGAACGCGCCCCGATTCCGCAGATCATTGCGGCAGCGAAGCCTTCGGGCCTCCGGTTGTTGCGCGACGACGGCTGGATCAAAGTCCGCGCCGGCGTCACCACGCCGGACGAAGTAGTGCTGTGCACGGCGTTGTAAGGGGTGGCGCGGAATCGTGTCAGCCAACCCTGAGCCCCCGGCTGGACGCGTTGATTTTAACTTCGGCCGACTGGATCACGCATGCCGTCATCCGCTTCGGTTACACTGGTATTTCTGGAAAGACTAGGGGAGTTCCCGGGCTAGGAAATAGCCGGCGCTATCCGGACGACCCGCGGGCAATTCGATGGCATGTTCGCCGCCATCAAAGGATTCGAGGTCGATCCAAGTGCTTAGGTCCTCGGAATGTTGAATCAGGCAGCGGATTCCCGGCCGTGAGCTGATTCGAAGCATGAATTGTGAACCCGATGCTCCACGGATGCTAATCTGGGGTGCCGAGGGAAATTCGCGAATGACGCTTTGACTGCACGTGGCCACATTTCCCATCCCGTCCGTCACCGTCCACGTCACCAGATTCGTTCCCACTGCAAAAAACGCCGGAGCGTCATTGGATACCGTCAATGTTCCACAGTTCCCCGGAATCACCGGGGTGCCCAGGAGTGGGTTGCTATTCGGTGTGATAAGTGGGGGTGGACACTGGATCGATAGCGGCAGGGCATTGAGGATGCTGATCTTCTGAGTCCGTTTGGTGGCATTCCCGCAGGTGTCCACGGCGATCCAGGTCCGCGCGATCACCTTCATACAACCGATCACATTGGTCGTGGTTAGCACGCTCGGGGCCAAGGCTTCATCGCAGGCGTCAATGAAGACCGGTGCGGTAAAAGTCGGTACTGCGGGTGCCTCGATCGTACTATCGGGTCCCTGCGGTTGCGCAAGCGCAGGTGGAGTGGTATCGACAACCGCGATGCGCTGGGTTCGATTAGTGCTGTTGCCATTGAAGTCAACAACACGCCAGGTTCGCGAGACCTCTTTCCGACAGCCGTTAACATTTGTACTCGTCGTGACGGTTGGAACCAGGATCACGCCTTGTGAATCGACGAACGTGGGGGGACTAAACACAGGAACGGCGGGACATTCCACGGTGCGGTCCGGCCCCTCCGGGACAAGTACGGTTGGCGCGTGGAAGATGGAATCATCCTTAAGAAGCGTACCGGCAGCCTGGCCGCGCCCGACCACCGCATTCACTGGATCCGCCAACCGCACTTGGAAATAGCGATCGGTTGCCTGAGGGCCCCCGCTGGAAAGCATCACCGTAACCGATTTCGAGATTTCGCCCGGATTAAAGGTCAGCCAGGACCGGTTCTTTCGAATCAACCGGTAAAACTGCCGGTGCGATTCGGTAGGCAGCGTAATTATTTGCTCCGTTCCTGCCAACACCGGTAGTGCCGCCACCGTACGCCATTCGTCACCGGCCACCAACGCACCACGGACCTGCAACAGGCGGTTGTCGCCGGGAAGCGCCCAGGCCAATCGAACGGAACCAGCAGACGTTTCAATCCGGAGCGAACCCCCGGGGGAAAATGGATCTGCCGTGGCGCCACTGATACCGATGTAGTCCTTTCCTGCACGGGCGCTGCCATCCTCGGTAAAATAGTCCACCAAGACGGTCTTTTCACTGGGTGTATCGAGGCGGACATTAAAAACCAGAGGAACTGTTCCCTGGGTGCCGGCTTGGCCGCTGGCATCCGCAATGCTCACCCTGGGCAGGGGACTGACCTGAACGGTGAATTGACGTGCGAAGGTGTCCTGTCCGCCATCGGCAGTGCCCCCACTGTCTTTGACTGCGACGGTGATGACCGTCGTGCCAACAGCATTGCGTACCGGAGCAAACGACAGCAATCCGGTCCGATTCGGGCTGGAATAATCAATGCTGGTCGGGCCAACTAATCCCGGTTGATCCGCCGTCGCCGTCAGCGTGAGGACCTGAAACTCGTTGGTGGCTCCGCTGGTAATCCCAGCAAGCTCAATCGACGTCGGTGCAGCGTTTTCATCAACCACCAGATTAGGTAGGGCATTAAGAGTGGGGCGGGCATTTGCGAGCGAAGCCACGGAAATATAATCGAGCTTCTCGATCCGGTTGGTATGGCTGGCGTCCGTGACCGTGAGAGACACCGTGAAGAGCCCCGGATTTTGGTAGGTTTTAAGCGGATTCTTTTCAGTGCTGCCGGAACCGTCGCCGAAACTCCAGGAATAGTTGGGCGGGTCAGACGGCGCTCCCGCTGGTCGGCCCCGCCCCTCTCGCAATTCGGGGTTCCCGGTTGCTGGGAAAGCCGGCTGCTCGTCCGCCAGGCGATTAACGATGTGAATCGATTGTGTTGTGCCGTCGATGTCACAGACATGCCAGTACGCGCCGGAACCAATCGACGGCGCCGTGACGGATTCCACCTCGCCTGCCTCGGTGTATATTTTCACCGTCGCCTCTGAACCGGCGATCTCGCCTTCTCCTGCGAATCGACGGACGAAATACCGAAATGTTCCGCTGGGGAATTTGCGGATGCTGATGGTCTCCGGACCAAATCCGTTGGTTCGATCGATGTCGAGTGCAGCATAAGGAGGTGCCGTTAATCGGCCCCGGTTGCCCGGAGGATAAAAGAGATGGTAGTTGGTGCCGGCTATTGCCGGGGTCAGCAGATGGGCATCGAGGTCACGTGGCTGCCCTCCCCAATTCAACACCAACCGCATCTCTCCGGCACCGAGTATGGGTGACATCGAAAAACTGTGAATCACAGACGCATCGGGCAACACCGTGATCCGGTCGTTGATGTAGGGAGTATATCCGTTGGTGGAGGCGTGGAGATTCACCCCGGCAAGGGATGACAGATTGCTGAAACGAACCGTCAATGGCGCGTGTCCGGAGCGGACATCCGCGGCGAAATCAGCCGTCAGACCTCCGGGATGGACGCCGGCAATCCGATAGTTCCCCGCCAAATCGGTCAAGGCGGTTTTGTCCTGTACGCCGATCACCACCCCGGAAAGCGCATGCCCATCAATTGCGTCCGTCACCTGACCCGTAAGGACAGAGGTTAGCCCCAGCCAGGCGGGGCGGCTTTCCACACGGCCGATTTCATTACTCACTACAACGGAGTATGCCCCCACCTGTTCTCGTCGGACCAACTGCAGAGGCAGAGTCCGGTTCGTCGCGCCGGCCAGGAGAACACCCTGATACTTCCATTGAAAGCTGGGGGGGCTCAGGCTTTCGACGCTCACACTGAATGCGGCAGTTTCCCCGATCGCGACGAATTGATCCTGAGGTTGGGCGGTAATAGTGGGTGGCCGGTCCATCACCACGTGGACATTCACCTCGCCACCGGTTGCCTCGGCGAGACCAACCCGGATGCCGTAGGATATCCCCGCCGTGGCGGTAAATCGCACCTGGGTCGTGCTGTCGGCATTCAGCGAGAAATTGCCGTTGATACTGGTCAACGTGCCGACGGTGGCTCCCGAGAACAAATCCAGCGTTTCCGAGGGATAACTCCCCGCCAAATCAACAACCACGATGCCGTTTCTGGGCGCCGTCCATTTCCACCATATCGAGTTGTACCGAACACCGGGGCCCGAGGGTTCTCCGGAGGAATCCTCCCAGGTTGCGTAGAGGTTTGAGCCGGTGGCGTACACATCTTCACCGGCCAGTGAGATGCGGTCGGCAAAATCGTCATTGATCGGACGCGCGTGGACAATGAGCCGCGCGGACCGGCTCTCCACACTGCCGCCGCTATTGCCGACGCGGACGCTGTAGTAACCAGCCTGCTCCAGATGCACCTGGCTCAGCGGCAGTGTCGGTCCAGTGGCACCGGGAATATCCAAGCCATCCCTCCGTTTCTGAGTTCGTGACCTCAAAGTAAAGATTCATTACGCTACGGGTTGAAGTGGGAGGGAATGGTGGAGGGAGCCCGTAGGGCGACCGGAGTGCGTTGGCCATGATGATGAACTAAGCGGTGGAAGACCGCTGTGGGGCCTCCGGAAGGCAACCACGAGTTGACGACAACTGCGGGCA
>CANIZL010000144.1 GCA_947471985.1 Verrucomicrobiota bacterium
ACTCCCTCCGATCCTCGCTGGGTGAAGACGGATTGGAGGTGGCTTTCGAAGAGGGCGCGGGCGTTTTGGAGGTTCTTTTCGGCGTTGGCTTTGGCGGTGGCGAGGCCCCCAAACGCTTCGTCCAGAAGTCCTACAATTCGCTGCTGTTCCGCCAGCGGGGGGATGGGGATCTCTTGCGCTCGTACGTCGCCATCCGTGACCGCTGGATAGCTCGCACCTTTCTGAAGGCACTCCATTCGCCCGAAAAAGTTCTCCGTGAAAAGCGAGTAGAAGACGAAGCGGTGGTCAATGCCTTGCTTTGGTCGGAGGACGAAGTAGCCGGTGCTACAAACTTGCTTGTCGAGGTGTTCTGGCACAACGGCGATTCGTTGGAGCGTCGGGCGAATCGTCGCGAAAAGGATATCATTTGTACGTACGAGCTTCCTCGCTCGACTCGGCGCGTTCTTTCCAATAAGGCGTTGAGTTTCTTCAATTTCAAAGGTCGCGTTGGAGACGCTCGACACGTCGATATAATCAAACTCGGCATCTGGAGATTGGAGAGGGTTTACTGTCTCGGTCTTTTCGATTACTTCGCCGAGCTTCTTTGTTTGCCACCCCTTCTTCATAGCAGCGCCTTGATCTTGCCCAGCACCTCCGCGCTCTCCGCATCCAGCGCAGCGATCTCTTTCATAATCTCCCGGGGGCTGCGGTGCGCGACTTCCTCGCCGCCGTTGGGGTTCTTCACCGAGAGATCAAACGTGGTCTTGTCGATGGCTGCCACGTCCACGCTCCAACTCTTGGGCGAGTTGGCCTTGGTCTTTTGGAGCTGGATGAACTCGGTGAGATCGGCGTCGTTGAGCGGGTTGGTCTTTCCCAGGTTGCGGCCGGGGTCGAGTTGGTAGAACCACACCCGACGGGTGGGGGCGCCCTTTTCAAAGAACAACACCACGGTCTTCACCCCGGCGCCCTGAAACGTGCCGCCCGGACAGTCGAGCACCGTGTGGAGATTGCATTCGTCGAGCAGCTTCTGGCGGAGGCTGACGGAGGCGTTGTCGGTGTTCGACAGGAACGTGTTCTTGATGACGATGCCCGCCCGTCCGCCGGCCTTCAGGACCTTGATGAAGTGCTGGAGGAAGAGGAACGCGGTCTCGCCTGTGCGGATGGGGAAGTTCTGCTGCACTTCCTTGCGCTCGTTGCCGCCGAAGGGCGGATTGGCGACGACGATGTGGTGGCGGTCCTTCTCCTGCACGTCGGCCAGGTTCTCCGCGAGCGTGTTGGTGTGGACGATGTTGGGCGCCTCGATGCCGTGCAGGATCATGTTCATGATCGCGATGACGTAGGCGAGAGATTTCTTCTCCTTCCCGTAGAAAGTGCGCTCCTGCAGGGTCCGATCCTGGGCGGTGGTTCGCTTGGGGTTGGTCCGCTTCAGGTATTCGAACGACTCGCAATGGAAGCCCGCGGAGCCCAGCGCGCCGTCGTAGATGGTTTCGCCGATCTGCGGGTGGACGACCGTGATGATGGCGCGAATGAGCGGGCGCGGGGTGTAGTACTCGCCGCCGTTGCGCCCGGCATTGCCCATGTTTTTGATCTTGGCCTCGTAGAGGTGGGACAGCTCGTGTTTCTCAGACTGCGACTGGAAACGGAGTTCGTCGATGTGATCGATGATCTCGCGCAGGTTGTAGCCGCTCTGGATGCGGTTCTTAATCTCGCCGAAGATCTCGCCGATCTTGTATTCGATGGTGTTCGGGCCGGTGGCCTTGCGTTTGAACCCTTGGAGGTAAGGGAAGAGCCGCCCGTTGACGAAGTCGATGAGGTCATCGCCGGTCTGGGACTTCAGGTGATCCAGCTTGCCGTCCGCATCTTTGGGAGCGGCCCAGGACTCCCACCGATACGGTTTGTCGAGGATGTAGGTGTATTTCCGCCCCTCGAGAGCGGCCTCGGCGGCCTTGTCCTCCTCGAGCCCTTCGAGGTACTTGAGGAACAGGAGCCAGGACGATTGCTCGGTGTAATCGAGTTCGGTGGTGCACCCGGCCTCCTTCCGGAGGACGTCGTCGATGTTGCGAAAAGCCTGTTCAAACATGGCGGTCAGTAAGGGGCAGGGAGGCCGGCGCCGCGGGGCGTACCGGTGTGGACGGGGCGGGACATAACGCGAATGCCCCGGAAGACACCCAAGGGAAGGTGCTTTGAGGCCGCCGCTGGAGCGACGGCGAAAGGGGAAGCGACGAGCCAAAGCATTGAGGTGTAGATGTCCCGGCAAGGGAGCAGATGGCGCCAAGGGGGCCAGACCTTCCCTCGCAGATTTCGGGTGTGCGCAAGGCGCCAGACAATTGGACGTTCGTGGTGGCCACCGATCGGGTGGAGTTGGACGGCCAAATCGCCACGACCTTCAAGGCCACCGGCGCCGTGAGTGCGGCGGAGGGGGACCAGTGCCATGCCACGAGCGGAGCGCATCTGCGGGAGTTGCTGCGCGGGAATCACCGGTGCGTCTTCACGTTGATTCACAAGTTTCAGCCGGAACGCGGGGCGGTGGCCGGCAGTGGGTCGGCCATGCCGCCGGGCTGCCGGTCATAGAGCCGCGGTCCGATGGCTCGATGCCGGTCCTGAGTGACCGGCCGGACGTAATCGTGGTGGCGGATGAAGCGCATCGAAGCCAATACGACACCCTGGCGCTGAATATGCGCGCCGCTTTGCCCCGGGCGATCTTCGTGGCCTTTACCGGCACACCCCTCCTGGCCGGGGAGGAGCGCACCAAGGACGTGTTCGGCGATTACGTGTCCATCTACGACTTCCATCAGTCCGTCGAGGACGGAGCGACCGTGCCGCTCTTTTACGAGAATCGTACGCCGGAGTTGCAACTCGTGGATCCAGACCTGAACGAGGACATTTACACCCTCATCGAGGCCGCGGAACTCGACCCGGAACAGGAAGCGAAGCTCGAACGGGAGCTGAGCCGGCAATACCACATCCTCACGCGTGACGACCGCCTGGAGACGTTGGCGCAGGACATCGTACGGCATTTCCTCGGACGCGGCTTCGTCGGCAAGGCCATGGTGGTGGCCATCGACAAGGCCACCGCGCTCAAAATGCACGACAAGGTGCGGAAACATTGGGCGGCCGAGCGGGAGATTCGGAAGCTGGCGCCGGCCCCTGGGGCCCCGTTGTTCGAGACCGAGACGGAGCAGAAATTTCGGGAGCTTCACCAGCGGTTAGCGGTGCTGACGTCGACGGATATGGCGCTGATTGTCTCGCCCGGGCAGAACGAAATTGAGCAAATGGCGGGTCTCGGCCTCGACATCGTCCCGCACCGGAAGCGGATGAACGAGTCCCAGCCCCCATTGGATGAGAAATTCAAGGACACGAACGACGCGCTGCGCCTGGTGTTCGTTTGCGCCATGCGGTTGACCGGCTTCGACGCGCCGAGTTGCTCGACCGTGTACCTCGACAAGCCGATGCGGAACCACTCCCTGATGCAGGCGATTGCGCGGGCGAACCGGGTTTTCCCGGGCAAGCACAGTGGCATGATTGTCGACTATGCGAACGTCTTCGCCTCGCTGGAACTCACCTTGGCGATGTACGGCAGCGGGCGGGGTGGTGAACGCCCGGTCCGGAACAAGCAGCAACTCATCGACGAACTGCGAGTGGCCGTGAAGGAGGCCACGGAATTCTGCGCGGCTCACCAGGTCAACCTGGGTACATTTGAATGCACGGCCTCGGGCAGCCTGGATCGGTTGCAATTGCTGGAGGACGCCGTCAACGCCTTGATATCGCCCGATGCGCTGCGCCGGGAATTTCAAGGCCATGAGTGATTGATCGGGATCCTCTACAATGCGGTGAAGCCGGACCCGGCGGCGTTGGAGTTTACCTCGCGGGTGGCCTGCCTCGCGGCCATTGCCGATGCGATCCGCACCAAAATCAATCCCGATCCTGCTGACATATCGGAGGTGATGGGCCGAATCGGCAACCTGCTGGACGAATCCATCAAAGGCGTGGCCATGCCGGCCAAGCCAACGCCCGTGATGGACCTCTCGAAGATCGATTTCGAAGCCCTGCGAAAGCGATTCAAGGAGGCCAAGCACAAGAACACCGAACTCGAAGTCCTGAAAGCCGCCATCCGTACGCAACTGAAAAAGCTAATTCGCCTAAAACGTACCCGGGCCGATTTCGCCGAAATTTGAGGAGCTGCTCGAGAGCTACAACGCCGGCAGCCGGAATATTGAAGACCTCTTCGAGCAACTCCTCCGATTGAGCCGCAGCCTTAGCGACGAGCAGGAACGCCACGTCCGCGAGAACCTGACCCGCCCGGCCCCGGAACTGAGTTCCGCCGAGCGTGCCGAGGTCAAGAAGGTGGCTCGCGACCTCCTGGAACGGCTCAAGCAGTTGCTGGTGCTGAACTGGCGCCAGAAATCCACCGCCCGCTCCCAGCTCAAGCTGGCGATTGAAGACGTTCTCGATACCGGCCTTCCCCGCGCCTACGACAAGCCCATGTACGCGCAGAAATGCTCCGTCCTCTTTGAGCATATTTACGAGACCTATCCCGAGCGGGATTCCAGCGTGTACGCGCTGGCGGGGTAAGGGGGAGGCGGACGAATCCGACTTCTAAAGGGAGTCGAACGGTGCTGGGAAAAATTACCGCGCAGTGTGATTAAGCCGGACGCACGTTTCAGAAATGGCGGCGGGTGGGGAAAATGTAGCCTCGGACGGCGCGCGACCTTTGCCAAGGGTCGGCTGTCGAGCACACCCAATACCCTGGCTCGCCTACCTCCGTCATCTGGCGACCACGCGGAAATAGGTCGCGTTGGCGCTGCCAGCCGCGGGATTGATCAGCATGGGGCCGCCGATACCGATGACCCGTGCCAGTTCCACTTTCCAAGCACCAAGCGTCAGGTTGGTCCGTGAATGCAGAGAATATTGAGCGCCTAACTCACTATCGAACCGGATGCTCAGGCGACCGCTGGCGTCCAATTCCGCCCGGGCAAAAGGCGGAAGCGCTAGGTCGTCGTTCTGCAGCGTCACGGTGGGAAGCGAGTCTGGAAGTAGCAATCCGGACGGGTCAGTGAGGTCCACTGTGAACGTTTCGGCTGGTTCGAATCGCTGGTCGGCGACGATGGGGATGGTGATGAAATTCGTGCGGACGCCCGGCGCGAACAACAACGTTCCGGAGGTCGGAACGAAGTCCTCACCCGGCAGCGCCGTTCCTGCCACGGTCGAGAATCTGAAGGCCACCGGGTCCGACGGCGAATTGGCCAACACAATCGGGACGATCGCGACCGTCGGATCCGAGTTGCCCTCTGGCTGGAATACCGACTTGGACTGGATTTGAATACGCCGGTCATGAACCAGCGTGAGGACAGCCGAGGCAGGGAGAGCTGTCGGACCGCCGGGGCCGACCGAAATCCGGAAGTGCTCGTCCGGGCCGACATGATATTGGAACGGGTACCAATTTACGGACGCTTCCCGGCTCCCTGTTGCAAAGGTAACATCATACGATCCTTCGGGCTGGCTGCCGACCTCGGCGTCGATCGGCTCTGCTTTCATCTGGAACTTCATTGTAGCTGGGGCGGCCGTAGAAAGTCGGAGCCGGATTGGTTGGAAATCATAGGATACCGAAAGATCTTCCAACAGCACCACCGGCGGCTCTGGCGTGGTGAATCGAAGCACCACCTCGTTATCGGCGGGCGCGGGATCCGTGCCCTCGGCCACCACGTGGAACCGGAGTTCCTGATCACCCACCGTCGTCGCCTGAAACGAAAACTCCAATGCACCAGGCTGGACGGGTACTTCCCAATGCGAGCTGTCGGACGCCGGTGCGATTGCCCGGAGCCCGGGACTGAGATCGGCTAACACGCGCAGATTCCCCGGTTGCCATGCACCGGTGCTGCCAACTTGGAGCTTCACCTTGAAGACCTGTCCAACTCCCAAAACAGGTTGATCCAAAACCGCCTGCAGGTGGAGGTCCACTCCCGGATTCGGCGGTGCGGCGAGCCAGCCTCCATCGGTGCCCAGAATCAGCACGCCCGCACTCCCTCCGGAAAAAATCCTCAGGAAGGGAGTGTTTGCCGGCTGTTGCCAAAGCGTCTGACGCCGTGCGCAATCATACGCCTCGATGACGTTGCTGAAGGTACTCGTAATCTGACGGTAGGCGATATTGTCCGGATTCGAACGGGTCAGGTCGCCGACGTTGATGAATTCGAGTGTGGTGAGGTCCAGCGCCATCACGGTATCCTCCATCAGCAATCCCCCGTTGACGGCCATCGGCTCGCGCCCGCCGCGCTCGTAGGCATCCAAGTTCCGGGTGAAATGCAGTCCATCGGCCTCGAGCGTCAACTCGCGCAAATTTATACCCGTGGAGACGTAGATGCGTCCGTCGGGACCGGCGGCCACCCGCAGGTTGAATACCTGCCATTTCAGATCATCGGAATACTCCTTCGGCAGTGCCTTTCCGTTTTCAAAGACGACCCCATGTAGTTCCCCGGCCTCTCCGAGGCCCAATACCAGGATGGCGTCGGGACGCCCTGGTATCGGCATGAGCAGTCCCTTCGCTGCAGAAATATCCAACTTGTTGGAGGCAACCAAATCCGGCTGGCCGGTGGCTAACGAATACCGAGTGGCCCGATTGGAACCATCCGCCAGCCAGACATACTGGCCGTCGTCCGTTAGATAAAATTCATCGATTACTCCGGGCAACGTGACGCTGCCCAAAACCTTCAAGGTCGTGGGCGCGAGGAAATACAGGCCCAGTCGGTCACTTACGATCCATTGGTTCCGGGCCTTCGACCACTTGGCATCCATGAACGGTAGAGTGAATCTTGGGTATCGGGCGGAACCGTCGGGGAGCGGAACGCGGATCACCGGAGCCGCGGTGTTGTCCTCCGGATGCGGGTCATTGAGGGGAAAATCCGGACGGATGTGCAGCGGAAACAACCCGGCGCCAGCGGGGTGGAAGCGCAAATCCACGGCCAATGAGCTCCCGGGTTCGAGGGCCGGTTGAAGTCCGCGAATCGACACGTCACCCTGGAACGTGGTCTCAAATATACCGCGATCCATTGATCGCAATGAAAGCGTCGGGAACGTGTGGGTCGCGAGATCGGGCTGAATCACGGTCATCGGCCCCCGGTTGGTCAGTTCCACGCGGGCGATGAAATCCTCGCCCAACCTGATATCGTCGGGAAGTTGGAGATTGAGCGCGAAATCCGCGAGGGCGGGTGTCACGGGCGCCTGGAGTTGGGCCGTATTGTCGTACGGGGTCGGATCAAGCGCGGGGCCGACGACACTGGCGGAGAGGTCCACCGTACCGGAATAGTTCACTGGAACGCCGGTGATTTCCACGCTGTAGCTGGCTCCTGCGTCGAGTTTCCCGTGAGCCACGTAAAGGCGCCCCGCGAACGATGGAACCGGCGGTTCGATACTTAGTTTCTCAAAGCCAGTACCTCGCACGGTGAGTTGAAATCCAGACACGGCTTCCGGCCCGCGATTGGTGACGAGGACCCGGTATCGGCTGGGGCTCTGCACCGTGGTGGGTCCGACGGCTTCGAGCGATACCGAGAGATCCGCCGACGCCGCGGGCACCAGGTGGGCTCGGACAATTACCAGGAAACCGGCGTCGGTCCGGAAGGCGAACCCGTCGGAACCCCAGCGGACGAAATCCACAACATTGCCCGTTTGTTCGAGCGGCAGGATCGGTTCCTCGATCTGGGGGGGGAGGAATGAAGTCGCCGGGGAAGAGACGTCATACCGTTGGAGGGATCCTTGGACGATTCCGTAGGCCAGCTGCCCCGGTGCGGGAAGGAGGGGAATATCTCCTGATGTTGCGGATTCCGTGAAGGCGGCAGTATGACGTATTTTGCCGGCGAAAAACAGACGCCGATCATCCGCACTGAATCGGTAGTTTCCGGAAGGCACAAAAATGGATGAGACCGACTCGGAAATCAGGTTGCCGGGATTGATCTTGTAGGCGCGTAGTTCGCCGTTGCGGGCCAACCACAGCCGGTTGCCCTGAACGCCCATCCGGCGTTGGTCATCGAGGGGTTGGCTGATCGATTGCACGACGTTCGTACCGTCGAGGAGAGTCAGGCGCTGGCGATTGAGGATGGCCAGCCGGTTGCCGGTCCCGGGCAGATTCGCGAAATCCACCACGGCGTCATTTGCCACCGACCAATCAAAGTCAATGGCCCCGGTGTCGAGGTTCCAACGAACCAACTGGTTGGTGCCGATCAGTGCCAGGATCTTCCGTCCATCAGGCGTCAACTGGAGGCGCTGCGGATCGCTCCCCACGGGCAGCGTGCGAACCCGCTCACCGGTGAGTGGATCAATTTCCGCAATGCCCGCCGGGGACGCCTCCGGACCCACGGCGGCGAAAAGCCGGGTGCCGTCCGAACTTGCAAGGACGTGCCGGAGGGGAAGTGGTAGGACGATCTGACCGGGCGCGACGGACGCGGTCACCAAGGTTGAAGCGGACGCCGTGTTGTTGGTGGGCAGTGGATCGACCCCGCTCTGACGGACCGTGGCCGACATCGGAAAAGTGCCGGCGACCTTCGGATGGGCGGTTAACAGAGTGGTGCGACCCTCCCCGGGTAGAAGGGTATCATATACCAAGTCCCCGAGCACCGAATGGACCCGCACATCGGTCGCTAAATCAGGCCCGTTATTGGTCACCGCGATCGATACGGTGAACGGACCGGCGGATAAGGGGACGAATGCGGGGGAATCGATCGTGATTGCCAGGTCGGCTGATTCGGGCCGGCGCAATGCTTCGTCCAGGAGGATGAGGTTGCGGTCAGTCCACGACAAAAGTGCTGCACCAGTGGCACCGTAACGTACCAGGCGGTCAATTGGCTGACGGGCATCGCTTCCGCCCGGATATGTCCGGCGTCCGGACAGGGTTCGCTGCGTCAGATTGAAGGTGCTGATGGAATCAAATCGAGTGGCAAATAAAACGGCGTCGACGTCGGGAAACGGACACACCGCCGTGTCCGGCGGATAGCTGCCGGTAATGAATCCCGGACGTTCTTCCAGGGTGTCGGCGTCCAGTATTCCGCCATTCCCGAGGAACAGCTGGTTGCTGACCACGACCGGATGCAAAACGTTGTCCGCCGGCTCCATCTGCAAATAATGTTGAACGCGGCTCGTGAGTCCGTTCGATCCCAATTCGAGGCGATGGAAGAGTTTCGAAGACACAGCGAAGAATTCGCCCGGCACGCGCCCGGGCACCAGGTCCGCGCCGTAGCCGCCGGGATCGAGTATCGGCCCGTTTTCCCTACGTTGGCCGTCGTGAAACGCGATAATGCGGTTGGTGTCACGAGCCGCGGGGCTGATTGGGGTAGTGAGGACCGCAACATCCTCGGCAGCCCCTGGCGAAACCGCCAAGGCCAGTGCGCGCCTGAATCCATTGGTATTGGCCAGGGGTAGTTCCGCGGTGACTTTCCAAGCCGCAAGGTCGACGCGCTGGATCGTATTGGAGAGCGAGCCGAGCCAGGCGACCGCGCCGTTGTCGGAGATGGCCAGTCGCTGCGCGGGGCTGGGTAGCGGCAGAGTGCGGATCGGGCCGCCGTCTGCCGGGTTGAGCTCCATCAGTTGGCCCGCGACCCCGCTGGCGTTGGTCTGCAGCCGTAGCGCGAGAAGACCGGGCTTTCCCGGCCATGCTGCGATGTCCGCAATAGCGGGTTCGACGAAACGTCCGGGTAATATTTCCAACGGTTGTGAAATGCCTGCCAAGCCGTTGAATTTAGCCTCAAGCACCGTGCCGTGACCGGTGCCTGTGAACCGGATGTTCCCATCGAAGCGGCCGTCCACCAATGGGACGGTCAGGGAATCCGGGGCCAGTTGAGCATTCCCCGGGCTGGGTACGATCCGCAGCGTGACCGGGCCGCTCTGCGGGAAGACGGCTCCCGCGCCATCGATGAGGGTAAGTTGCAGTCGAATCGGTTCGGTTGAGAAGAGCAAAGGCGTAATTGCGACCGCCAGAGTTGTGGGCGGGAAATCGTTGTCGACGAAGAACGTCTGCTGACAGTCGACGAGGTTTCCGTACGAGGCGCAAATCGAGGTGTTCATCCAGGAATCCGCCCACTGGTCTTCGGGCAGGCTGAGGGGGAAGGTCACCTCGGTCTGCCCGGCGTGCACTGTGAGGTTGCCGGGAATGGGAATGCGGGGTTCGGTAGACTTGAGGTCCACCAGCAGATCACGATCCGACGGCTGGCCCAGTACAATCCGGCCCACCGTAGGACGGCCTTCATAAACCAAACGGGGGAGTTCCAGACGGAGAGACTGAATTTCGTCGTCGATGATCCGCACCTCGAGCCCGGCCGCCGGCCATTGCGAGGTTCGGGCCGATACGGTGTCCCGCAGAGGCGGGAGGTTGACCCGGTCATCGTCCTGGACCCACACCGGGAAAGTCACCGAGCTCGCGCCCGACGGGATGATCACGTGTACGGGCACGGATAGGCGACCCTCGGCAACGAGATCGATTTCCGTATCGTGTGCGGCCGGGGACGGGAGAAAAACCGCCCCCCTGCGTGCCAGGGGTCCCGCGCCCTCGGCAGCGGTTTCGGGCAGGCTTAGACGCAATTGCCCAAACTCGTTGTCGTCGTTTACGAACTGTTGCGTCGCCGATCCATAGCCGGCGGCGGACGCTGTCAGATGCACGAGGGCCCGACCATCGACGAGGGAATCATCGAGATTGGTTACACCAAAAGTGGCGACGGTCTCTCCGGCGGGGATAACCACGGACTGGGGCGCCGTAAATTCCCCCGGGGCGTCCCAGCCCAACGTCACCGCCAGATCTGCGGCCGGGTTCAGCGGAGCGGGCAACCGCACCTGGATCGTTGCGATGCGTCCGGCCGTCGCCTCGGAGCCGTGGGTCGTGCCGTCGACGAGATCGAGCGTCAGGTCCGGCAAGGGCGGCATGACCGGCAGCAATTGTGGCCCACTGTCCCAGTAGATACCCGGGTCGGGTGAGGCCGATACCTGCCATCTGGACGAGTCGGCGGGATTGAAATGGACCAGGCCGCTCCACAGGCCATTGGTGAGGACTGCCGTAGCCGGCTGGAGCGGGAGGTTGATCCGTGGCCCCAACCACGGAAGGGTTAGCGCGGGATCGGGGCTGCCAATCGACCCCGGTCCGACACTCCAATCCAGACGGGAGAACCGATTGCCCGAGCCCCGGCGGTGTAAACTTTGCCCGGCCGCACCGGACCTGTTC
>CANIZL010000145.1 GCA_947471985.1 Verrucomicrobiota bacterium
CGTGCACCTCAGAGCAGGCCTGCGGCCCCAAAAACCAAGTGATCGATCCCCTATACCGGCCGCTACCGAGGACCTCCAGCCTGGCAAATTGCGGGCTTCGAAGCCCTAGCCGTTTCGAATTATAACAAACGGTGCGGGTGACACCGAACGCCAGGAGATCCCCGGACTTATCCGGCAACTGAATCGTGACCGTTTCGGGATACTCCGCCATGCGCTGGTAGAGGCGACACACCGTGTCGGACGGGGAAGTTTCCGCCAATCGTTGTCGGATGCTCGCCTGCGACTCCGTATGCCGCGGTTGCCCGAACTGCGCATATAATTCAGCGACCGGCGCACGACGGCGCACGAGTTCCTGCACCTGGGCCTCGAATACGCGCATTTCCCGGGATGGTCCCCACATGGCCCAAGTCAGAGCCGCCACCAACCGGCCAAGGAGTAAAAGATATCGCCGGGATGGATCCACAATCAGGAGAGAATCACAGGGCCAAGATCAAACGCGAGGCGAATCGGAGCGGCCGCCAACCATTCCGGGAAACGGTGGGACGCGCTGGAGCGTTCAATCGTCGGCGGTTGTATCATGTTTTACCTCACAACCCGCCCGGGCCCGCCTCAAACTCGCCGACTGGAAAGTCAGCGTTGGCGGCGCGGTCCATCGGCTCAAACTCCTTGGGACTTTGGCGGCCATTCGACGCCCTTGAGTTCCGGAGGCAGCTTCGTCGGGTCCTCCGGATAGTGCTGCTTCAGGTCGATCTGTCCCGACGGGAATTCCTTGTCCGGCGCACCGACGATCAACCACAGCACCTCGGAGTCCGTATCATTGAAAACCTGTCGCAAGACGGCCGGCCCGACCAGGACACCCCCGTAGCGAGGAACGGTCAGCGTCTCCTCCCCGACGCGCAGACGTCCCACCCCTTCCAGAACGAAATAGAATTCCTCGGCAATCACGTGCTTGTGCAGGGTGTTGGCGCTCTTGGGCTGGAGACGCCAAAGCCGGGCGCCGAGAAGCTCGCTGCCGGTGCGCTCCAGATAATCCGCATTGGGGATCCGCATGAGGTTCGACGGCCGCCAGGCCAGCTCATCGGGCGTGATCAACCGATATCCTTCAATTGCCTTCATGGTGCTTTTGCTTTTCGTCTAACCGTCGCTGCGCCTCCACCGCCACAACCCAGGCGCCTGAACGCGAACGCCGCAGCCGTTGCGCCGCACTTCCACTTCGCCTCACTACGCCTTCAATTCGTCGAGGAGGAGTTTTGCCGACTCGTAATCGGACTGATTGACCAGCACGGTCATGCCGCCGGTCGCGAGGCCGATGACCGGGTTCCACCCCGACGCATCATCGCCCTTGATCATGCTGCCAATGCCCTCCGACTGAAGGACTTGTTGAAGCCGCTCGGCTTCGAACCGAAAGGAGAAGGTGGTGAGAATGACGAGATTGGAGTTCATAAAAAAGATCCTAAACACCGTACGGACTGCTGCCGAACCCAACCACCAGCGCGCTCGACGATCCATTGGGACGCAATCCCGCAGTTGCCCGCCGCCGCTTTGGTAAATTCTTTCATAGGCCGAGCCGGCGCACATCCTCGTAGCCCTTCCGAGACCGGTCCTCAAGGCCTACCTTCGGCCGCCCCCTCGGAGTCAATACAGGCGGCCCCAGTGGGAACCGCAACCGCCCAGTGGCACCACCGCACGGACTGAGGCGCAAATCTTCAAAACATCCCGGTATCGACCTCAGTTGCAACCGCAGACCGATAACTATAGGACTACCGAATCAAGACTACTGGTCACTCCGACAGCTGCGTCCAAGGCCAATGGAGATCGCACCGGCCAGCGCGCCGAGGGCCAATAGCTCGAGCGCGAGCTTTTCATGGTCAATCCGAGCCACCAGAGGACCCAACTGAGTCGCGCTGCCCTCATAAAGCTTGTCCGACTCGAGGAACCGGCGAGAGGGAATGCCCTCGCGATCACGCCCCTGCTCAGTGTCGCGTCGAGGCGGAAACACCAGACACAGCAGTGCGGCCATCAGAAAAACTGCCCATATCGGGGAGGGTCGGCATTTCATTGTCAGTGGGAAATTCTCAATTCAGATCGTCAGTTTCCCGGGACCGATCTGTCAAGGACGTCTCAGTTATTGCACGCTCGGAGGGGATTGGCCTCATTCGCAACTGAGATCCACATCACTAGACAGCCTACTTGCCAAATTATTGGCGGGTCCGGCCTCGTCCCGCGTCGTCGACCAAGATAACTACAACTGAAGGTTCCGGGCCGTCCGGCAGTTCGCGGCATCCGAGAGTGCGAGGGCACTCGCACGATGCTGTTAGGCCACCTTTCCACCCTTCGGTACCGCCATCCGGCCAAGCCGTTTCGCGGGAGAGCCCTGAAATCGTTTCACCCACTTTTCAGCCATTATTACCTTCGGGCGGGCTAAACGTCCCACCCCATCTCTCGGATGGCACGCACCGCATTTGAGCGACCAAACAACTTCAGGCCCAGCCGGTAGGTGTTCCCGTGTGCCGTCACAACGATGCGACCGCGAACCTTCTTAATCGTCGCCACGTCCGCGCGCTGGATGATAATCACGGCTCGCTTTTTGCGCTTTAGGGGCCAATCGGCGTGCTTCGTCACCGCCTCCGACAGATTCATCACGTCGGTGAGGTGGCTCATCCACTCGGGCTTGGGGTTGGAAGGCGGGATGGAGATTGGTACATCCACACCAAAGAGGAGTCGCATCATAAATCCCGCCGATGCGGTACCCGAGTCGTCCCCGTTGGCTGCTGACTCCAACCGAAGATTAGGACTCACATAAATGGCGTCAGCACTGAAGACGATGGCACCCGACCAGTGCTTGGCGGCAAAGCCACTGCCCACGATGATGTCTCGACCCACTTTGAGGTATCGCTTCATAAACGCCTCAAGTCCCGACGGAGGCGGCACCACCGGAACGTTCAAGCCCCGCTTCACTTCTCGGCCGGTAGCTTCTTCACCTTTGGTATGATCGGTTCAAATGCTTTTCGTTAAGCGTGCAGAATTCCAGATCGGCCAACGTTTGTCGGATGAATTCGAATTCGCCGGTCGCCCCGAACTCAAGGAAAGTCGAAAGGCACAGGTTCAAGCCGTAGTACAACATCACCCGTGATTGCGTCGGCGCCGGGCACACCTTCGGCCCGTCGCTTCGCACTTATGGGTGGCAATGGTCTCATGATCGCACAGAGGTTAGGCAGGGAGGGGTTTGGGGAAAAGTAAGAATTAAGAAGGAGGAAGGAAGAAGGGGCGGGACTGGCCGACTGGAAAGTCAGCGGTACGGGGGTCCTTCGGCATGGGGGACTTGCCGACAGGAATGTCAGCGGTACAGGGGGCCGGACGGTATTCGCCGACTGGAAAGTGAGCGGTACAAGGGGGGGGCGGTACCGCCGTGCGGGGCGGGGCGGAAAACTTGCAATTCCGGGCTCGTCAAAGGGCTTCGGTCGGGTCAGTGTTCCGGCCGTCGCCATTACGTCATTACAGGATTATGCTCACGTTCACCGGTCGGGGCTCGGTCACCACTTGCGACGGCGTTACTCGCCGCGATTTCCTCCAGGTCGGCACCTTGGGGGCGTTGGGGCTTTCATTGGCCCAGTTCGGCGCGCTGCGCGCCCGGGCCGCTGAGGCCGCGGCCGCACCGCCCAAGGATAATGGCCGGTCCGCCATCCTGATCTTCAATCTCGGCGCACCGTCCCAGCTCGATCTGTTCGACCTCAAACCGGATGCGCCCCGCGAAATCCGGGGTCCATTCCGGCCAATTTCCACCAAGGGGGATTTTCAAATCTCCGAACTGCTGCCCGGTCACGCCGCCCTGGGTGACAAGTTCTCCCTGGTCCGCACCGTCTTTCATACCGCCGCCGCAGTGCACGATACGGGGCATCAAATGATGCAGACCGGCCGGCTCTTCAGCGGCGGCGTGAACACCCCCCACGCGGGCTGCGCGCTGGAGTTCCTCCAGGGTCGTCGCTCCGAACTGCCCGCGCACGTCGTCCTTCCCGAACCGATGGGCAACACCGGCGGCGGGATGCCGCACGGTCAGGACGCGGGCTTTCTCGGAAAGGCATTCGATCCCTTTGTGCTCAATGCCGATCCGGCCAAACCGGATTTCCGGGTGCCCGATCTTCGGCCCCCGCAGGAAATCGGCGAGGCGCGGTTGCAGCGGCGGCGCGAGTTGCGGGAGATCGTCGAGGGGACGATGCGGAAGTTCGAGGCGAGCGAGAGCGCCAAGTTGATGGATGCCAACTTCGCGGCGGCCTACCGGCTCATGACCAGCGAGAAGGCCCGCGAAGCCTTCGATCTCTCCCGCGAACCCGCCAAGGTCCGCGAACGCTACGGCATGACCCGCTTCGGTCAGAGCGCCTTGCTCGCCCGGCGGCTGGTCGAGCGCGGGGTCCGCTTCGTCACCCTCAACACGTTCATCACCGTCTTCGACGAAATCACCTGGGACATCCACGGTTCCAAACCCTTCACCAGCATCGCCGGCATGAAGGACATCGTCTGCCCGATGTACGATCAGGGTTACAGCGCCCTCATCGAGGACCTGCATCAACGCGGCATGCTCGATTCGACCCTGGTTGCCAATCTCGCCGAGTTCGGTCGCACGCCCAAGATCAACCCCACCGGGGGTCGCGATCACTGGCCCGCGTGTTGGACGGTGTATTTTGCCGGCGGCGGCGTGAAGGGTGGTCGCGTGGTGGGCAAGTCCGATGACATCGGCGGTTACCCGGCCGAGCGCCCGGTCAAACCCAGCGAAATCGTGGCCACCATCTTCCACAGCCTCGGATTGGACGTCGAAACCCATCTGCCCGGACCGCAAGGGCGGCCGTATCCCTTGGTGGATTTCGGCACGCATCCGATCCGCGAATTGTTCACCTGACGGACCGGACGCCATGAAACGCCTTTGTCTCGTCGGCCTGTCCCTCGGAGTCTTCGCCGGAGCGCTGGGAAGCGCGGCGGCGGAACCCACGCCCGTTCACGAAGTGGCGACGCCCTCGTTTCGCAACCATGTGCAATCCGTACTCACCAAGTCCGGGTGCAACATGGGCGCCTGTCACGGTGCCGCGGCCGGCAAGAACGGACTTTATCTGAGCTTGCGCGGTTACAATGACGACGCCGATTGGCTGGCCCTCACGCGCAGTGCCGGCGGTCGCCGGTTGAACCTAGCCGACCCGGGCCGCAGTCTAATTCTGCTCAAGGCCACTGGCACCGTGCCCCACAAGGGCGGCCGGCGCTTCGACGTGGATTCGCCCGAGTACACCACCCTCGCCCGATGGATCGCCGCCGGCGCCCCCGGTCCGCACGAGTCGGATGCCCGGCTGGTGCGGCTCGCCGTGCTGCCCGACCACGCAACCCTCACGCCCGGCAGTGCCCATCAGGTACGCGTTGAAGCGACGTTCAGCGACGGCCGCACCGAGGACGTTACCCGCTGGGCCAAGTACACCAGTGCGAACGAAACCGTGGCCAACGTCGGGGATACCGGCGACGTGCGGGTGATCGGCTTTGGGGAAGCCGGCATCAATGCGTGGTACCTCAGCCAGATCGCCGTCGGGCACGTCACGGCGCCCTACACCAACACGTTGCCGGCGGACCTCTTCAGCAGTCTGGCGGCGCGCAATTTCATCGACGAACAGGTCCACGCGAAACTGCGCGAGCTGAAGCTCCCGCCCAGTCCCCGCAGCACGGACGGGGAGTTCCTGCGACGCTCCAGCCTCGATACCATCGGCGTCCTGCCCACCCTGACCGAAGTGCGCGAGTTCCTCGCGGACACGCATCCGGACAAGCGCGACGCCCTCATTGAGCGCCTGCTGCAACGACCCGAGTTCGTCGATTATTGGTCCTATCGATGGAGCGATCTTCTACTGGTCAATTCGAAGAGTTTGAAGTCCGCGCCGGCCCGCGCGTATTACGGATGGATCCGCCAACAGGTGGAGCGGAATCGGCCCTGGGATGAATTCGCCCGCGACCTGATCACCGCGCAGGGCAGCACGTTGGAAAATGGCGCCGGCAATTTCTTCCTGCTGCATGACGACCCCCGGGCGCTGGCGGAGACCACGACGCAGGCCTTCATGGGCATGAGTGTCGGCTGCGCCCGCTGCCACAATCATCCGAGCGAAAAATGGACCAACGACGATTACTTCGCCCTGGCCAACCTCTTCTCGCGGGTGCGCGCGAAGAACACCGACGTGGACGGCGAACGGATCCTGGTCTCCACCCCGGCCGGCGAACTCATCCAACCTCGCACGGGCAAACCGCAGAAGCCGCGGCCGCTCGATGGCACCGCGTTGGAATGGGACGCCGCCAAGGACCGCCGCGTCCATCTCGCCGAATGGCTGACCTCGCCAAAGAATCCGTACTTTGCCCGCGCGATTGTGAATCGGCTGTGGGCGAACTTCTACGGTGTGGGCCTGGTGGATCGCGTGGATGACCTTCGGGTGAGCAATCCACCGAGCAACGAGCCCCTGTTGACCGCGGCGGCGGACTATCTGATCGCGCAGAAGTATGATTTGAAGGCCTTGATGCGGGAAATCCTGCGCAGCGAGACCTATCAACGCAGCAGTGAAACCGTACCCGGCAACGCGGGCGACACCCGGCATTACGCCCGGTATTATCCCCGACGCCTGATGGCCGAAGTGATTCTCGACGCCTACTCGCAGGTCACGGGCGTGCCCACGGACTTCAAGCGCCTCACGGAAAACGGCGACACCACCGCGCTCGATTATCCGCGCGGCACCCGGGCGCTACAGCTACCGGACTCCCAGATCGCGAGTTACTTTCTGAAGAACTTCGGCAAACCGGATCGCACGCAGACCTGCGATTGCGAGCGCACGGCGGAACCGAGCGTCGCGCAGGTCCTGCACATCGCGAACGGCGCGACGCTGAACGACAAGTTGCGAGCAGAACCGTGTCGTCTCACCGCGCGGCTCGCGACCGCCGCCGCCGCCCCACAAGCGGAGACCGCCGCCGTTGGCTTGATTGAAGAAGCCTATCTCGCGGCCCTGGCACGCCTGCCCGAAGCCGGCGAACGCACGCGGCTGCTGCAACTGCTCCGCGACACCCCGCCGGCGGAACGTCGGGCGGCGGTCGAAGACCTCTATTGGGCCCTGCTGAGCAGCAAGGAGTTCCTCTTTAACCACTGATTTATGGCGCCTTTCTTGCCGCCGCTTTTTTCCTCCGCCGTGCCGCATCCGTTGCCCATCGATCGCGATCCGCGGCGACGTTGGGTTCGTTCGATCATTTCGGTGGTTGCCGCCGGAGTTGTCGGCATCGGGCTGAACGCCGTCGTCCACGCGGCTGATTTCAACACACTGGTGCCGCTCCTCCAGCAATACTGCGTGGAATGCCACGGCACCCAGGAACCCGAGGGTGGGTTGTCGCTGGAATCCTATGAGGACCTGCTGAAGGGCGGCGAATCAGGTCCGGCGTTGGTCGCGGGTAAATCCGGGGAAAGCCGGCTCGTTCGAGCCCTGGAGGGTGCGTGGGGCAAGACCGGGAAGAATCAATTCATGCCGCCCGGCAAACGCGAGCACTTAAAGCCGGAACAGATCGCGGCCTTCAAAGCCTGGATCGATGCCGGCGCCCCAAAACCGGCGGCCACTGCGGTGGTTGCGCCGGCGGAGTTGGTCGTTCCCCGCATCACGCCCAAGACGCCCCCGCCGCGGGCGATCCATGACTTGGCCTTCGACGCGCGGTCCGGTCTGTTAGCCGTGGCCCGGCCCGACGGCGTGGAGTTGCTCCAGCCGGAAACCCGCGCCGTGGTGCGCACGCTGGCGGGCGCCCAGGGACCGGTGAACGCGGTGGCGTTCTCGACCGACGGACAATTCGTCTTTGCCGCCGCCGGCTGGCCCAACCAGGGCGGCGAGGTCCGCCAATGGCGCGCCGCGACGGGCGAATCCGTCCGCACGTTCAGCGGTCCCAAGGATGCCGTTCACTCGCTGGCCGTCCGCGCCGACGGCACGCTGTTAGCCGCAGGCAGCTACGATTACAGCGTGACCGTGTGGCGGGTGGCCGACGGCACCGTGCAGCGCACCCTCGCGGCCCACCAGGGCGCCGTCATGGGCCTGGCCTTTCGACCTGACGGACGGTTCCTGGCGAGCGCGAGTTATGATCGCACGCTGAAGCTGCTCGATCCGATCAGCGGCGCCCGACTGGAGACACTGGGGCAGGCGCTGAAGGAGTTGAATGCGTTGGCGTTTTCGCCCGATGGCACCGTGCTGTTGTCCGGCGGCAATGACAATCGGATCCGGTCCTATCGCGTCAGCGCGGACGGCAAGGAAGGCTCGAATGAACTGCTGGCCACGGTGTTTGCCCACGAAGGCGCCCTGCTGCGGCTCGCTTACAGTCCCGATGGACAGAGCGTCGCATCGTCAGCGGATGATCGCACCGTGAAACTGTTTTCCGCTCCCGCGCTGCAACAGCGGGCGACGTTGGAAATCCAGCCGGATTGGCCCACGGCCCTCACCTTTGCGGGCAACGATCGGGTGGCCGTGGGGCGCGCCGATGGATCACTGGCGCTGTACCAAGCCCGCGACGGTCAGCCGTGGACGCCGCCGCCGCCGCCCAAGCCGGTGCTGTCGCAAGTCGAACCCCGCGGAATGCAACGCGGCGTTGAGACCACGTTCCAACTCAGCGGCCAGCACCTGACGGGATCGACGGTGGTGAGTGTTTTCACCGATCATCTCCTGGCGACACTGGCGCCAACGGTGACCAACGGGATCGTGACCTTTCCCCTGACGCTGCCGGCGGATCAACCGCGCGGACCGCTGGAATTCACGGTGAGCACGCCGGCCGGGGAATCGGGTCGCAGCAAGGTTTGGATCGACGACCTGCCGCAGACAACGAACACCCAGCTCAGGTTGCCGACGGCCGCGTGGGGTGTCCTGGGACACCGCGGCGCAACCGCTGAATACCGCTTCAACGCGACCGCGGGCGAAACCCTGCTGTTGGACCTGGAGGCGCAGAGCCTCGGGTTGCCGGGCGATTACACGCTGACCCTGCTGGACGCGCAGCAACGCACCCTCGCGCGCAACGATGCTTATGCGGGTCAGTTGGATCCCCTGATCGTGCACCAGTTCGCGGCCGCCGGGGAGTATCGAGTGGTGGTGGGCGAGGCGACTTACGGCGGTTCGCCCGAGCATCGGTTCCGCCTGACGGTGGGCGCCCTGCCCCTGGTCACGAGCGTGTTTCCGATGACTCTGCCCGCGAACGCCACCAACGAACTGATTGCCACCGGTTACAATCTTCCCGGTGAGGGTCGGCAAACCCTGATCACCGGCGCGGACGTCTCCCAGACGTGGCCGCTGCCGGACGGTTGGCGCACGCGCCGGGACTGGAAACTGGACGTCACTCCGCTGCCAACTTCACGGGAGCAGGAACTCAACAACGCACTCGCTCAGGCCCAATCGGTGCCGGTTCCCGCCGTGGTCACCGGTCGGATCGATCCGGCCGGTGACGTCGATGTCTACCGGTTTTCCGTCGAAGCCGGCCGGACCTACGTGCTCGAAACGATGGCGGCGCGGCGCGGATCGACGGCCGATACGCGCTTGGAAATCCTCTGGCCCGACGGTCGCCCGGTGGAACGACTTCGCTTGCAAGCGGTGCGCAATTCCGCCGTCACCTTCCGCCCCGAGGATTCCAACGACAGCGGGATTCGATTCGACAACTGGGAGGAAATGGAGTTGAACGATTACCTCTATTGCGGTGGCGAAGTGATGAAGCTTTTCCGGGCGCCGCAGGGTCCGGATTCGGATTCCGTTCTCTACACCGCGAACGGGCGGCGCCGCGCGTGGTTCGACACGACCGCCACGGCGCATTATCTCGACGAACCGGTTTACGTCGTGACGCCGCTGGCCCCGGGCACGGCGCCGGTCGCGAACGGTCTGCCCGTCTTTACGGTGAACCATCTCAACGACGATGCCGGACGACGGGACGCGGGGCGCGATTCCCGACTGCACTTCACGGCTCCCGTCACCGGGGATTTTCTGGTGCGCGTCGATGATCCGCGCCGCCTCGGCGATCCAACCGCGACGTACGCGCTGACGCTGCGACTGGCCGAACCGGATTTTGCGGTCCGCTTGAACGGGGCCCCGGGCGCGGTGACCCGCGGAAGCGGCCAATCGTTTTCGTTGAGCGTGGAGCGGCGCGATGGCTTCGAGGACGCCGTGACCCTGGAGTTTCTGCATCTGCCGACCGGGTGGACGGTGACCGGGCCGGTCACGATCGAAGCCGGTCACGAGACCGCGACCCTGACGCTCAACGCCGATGCGGACGCCACCCAACCGGACGATGTCGCTTGGGACGCGGTGCGTGTCGTCGCTTCGAGTCGGCACGACGGCCGCACCACGGTGCTGGCGGTCAATACACTGGGACGGCCCAAACTGCTGACCGAAACGCCCAAGCTCCGGGTGGCACTGGAATCCGTCGAAGCGTCGACGAAGGGCGTCGTGGTGATCCGCCCCGGGGGAACGGCGCGGGCCCGGCTGAAGATCGAACGGAACGGCTTCGACGGCGTCGTGGTGTTCAACGTCGACAATCTGCCGCACGGGGTGATCGTGGAAAATCTGGGACTCAACGGCATCACGTTCCTGGCGAACGAAAGTGAACGGGAGATCTCTTTTTCCGCGGTGCCCTGGGTACCGGATCTCGACCGACCCTTCCACGCGGTGGAGAATCAAGCGGGGCGACAAACCTCGCGCCCGCTCCTGCTTCAGGTCCGTCGACCGACCGCGCAGGCGGCGAAATAGGCAGCCCGTCCCGTTGGAAGGAAGTCCCAGGTTCGGAGTCCCGGATTTATCCGGCAGGGCATTCGACCGGTCGAGCGCGTGGGAGGTCCCATCGTTCACCCGGCAGGCGCACACTTCACCGCCTGAAGGCGGAACTCCGTACATGCCAGGTTCGGAGTTCCGGATTTATCCGGCAGGGCATTCGAACGGTCGAGCGCGTGGGA
>CANIZL010000146.1 GCA_947471985.1 Verrucomicrobiota bacterium
ACTTTCTGGTGGCCGATGTCCATACGGATGGACCGTCCGACCCCGACCAGGATCCCGGGGCGGTGCTGCACGAAGGTGTAGGGAAGGTGAATCTTTTAATGATCGCCGTCGACAATGGACCAGACCGGATGGTTTTCGTCGGCCCGGTGCTGTCGCACTACGAGTTCACCAAACCTCACGGTACCCGTTTAACGGACGAGCAGTGGAAGGCCTCGGTGAAGGCCGGCACCCTTCCGGCACCACCCCCGTGGACGGAATCCTATCTGGTCCGGAAGCCGTGAACGGATCCGCCGCTGGAGTCTGTGGCGGCGATCGGGAGGCGCTTCAGTGCCTGCCGAGTTGGCGGTCAGCGATACCTGTACCGCTGGTTTTTCAACCGGCGAGGCAGGAGTTTCCGACGGGCCCGCGTTGGCGGAAGACAATCTCGCGCGTGCCCGGAGGTGCGCCGCGGATCACGGCCTACTTCGCTCCCGGAACTTTGCGCAGTTCGAGCGTCCAGTCGGGACCGGAACCGATCTTGAATTGCCGGGCGAAGTCACCCTGGTTCAAGGCCAGCGAGACGTCGAGCAGGCTATTCAGATAGACGAGGGGTTTCCCCGGCGGTACGTCGCCGAAGCTCCGCACATAAACCGCGCGGCGCTTGAGAATTGTCCGCCCGGCGTGCCGGAGCTTTACGACAAAGACCTCGCCGTATTTCGGCTGAAGCTGCAGAAACAGCTCATTCCCGATATTCGACCACACATTGCCGTATTGCGGATCCAATACCGGGATGCCGCCAACCAGCGCACCCTGGCTCCCTGTGGCGTGCTGATAGGCGAGCCGAACAACGTCATTCGTGAGACGCGGACCGACATCGGCGAGCTCGAGCTGGCCCGCCGCCAGCCGCGCGCCGACGTAGGCGAAGACGTCCCGTCCATGAAAGGTATGGCTTTCCTGGCTGCCTCGGAGCCGCTGACGCGGCACGTCAATCTCCCGCAATTCGTCCACGCCCGGCGCCTCCGCGAGAAAGGTGAACGTGCCATTGTCCGGCCCGACAAAAAGCTGCCCGGATTTCGTCCGCAGCACGACCGCCTTGCGGTCGGTGCCCACGCCGGGATCAACGACCGAGACGAAGACGGTGTTGCTCGGCCAATAGGGCGAGGTTTGCTTCAGTCGGTACGCCGCCTCCCACACGTTATACGCCGGGATTTCGTGGGTCAGATCGAACTGCTTCAGCGCCGGGCTGACCCCGTACGCCACGCCCTTCATGGCCGCCACCGCGCCGTCCTTGGTGCCGAAGTCCGTTTGAAACACCAGCGCTGACTCCGCACGCGCATGGATTGCGATCCACGCAAGCCACGCCAGTGCCGATCCAAGGAAGCGTAAAAATGCACTCATCCGGCGCGAACCATGAAACGTCCTGGACCGGCCGACAATTTTCACCGAGACGGCGGTACATTTAACTCCGGCGAGAACGCGGCGGTGCCGGTAGTCACCCGACTTTAAGAAGGCACTCCTGCCAATTTGTGCTCACCGCTTGGAGCATTCAGGGCTGCTTCTTCAAGGTTCCGTACTTTTCCGCCACCGGAATCAGGGTGGGATAAAACTGGACGAACGTCTGCTCCACGGCGCCATGAGCCGAATGGCAGGTGTAGCAGCTGGCGCCTTTCGCGGCTCGCTGAGCGGGCTTGCGATCCGTGTCGAATTCAAAGAACCCCCATCCGTCCGGGTCCGAGAAGCGAGGATCTTTGATTTCCACTTCCACACTGACGACGCCCTTCTGAAACTGTCCCCCTTGGTTGATCGAGCCCTCCGTCACCGCATTCCGGATTTCGAGGACAAAGATGGAGCGGTCGGGCCAGCGGCCGGTCTTCAGGAATTCGCGATGCGCCGACGGATTGACAAAGACGTTCTCAAACAGGGGGGGACCGTGCGGATTGGCGGAGGGCCCGTAGGTCATGCCGTGGCCGGCGGAGAGGAAGATCCACTCCCGATAGTCCGCGGGAAACTCCAGGCGATGGTCGGCGGTGAAGCGGTAGTCAGCGGCGGGATTGCGCGCGGCTTCCTGCGAAGCCGCGGGTGAACCAACGACAGCCGCGATCATCGCCGCGCCAAAGACTGCCGCGATTCCATCCGCCCGGGTGCTGAGACGACTCATGGGCGGACTATCCCCGAGTTTCCCTCCGCAGTCGCACGAAAATGTGGCGGGAAGACACGCGAAGTCCCGACGGGGGCGAGGGAAGGACCGCGGATAGCGCGGATGGCGCGGATAAAACAGAGAATGGGGCGGTTTGGAATGGGATTTCTTATCCGCGTCATCCGCGTTATCCGCGGTTTTGAACTTTTGGGAGTACAGGGGTGATTGACACGCCGACTCGAAAGTCGGCGGTACCGGTGCCTGTACCGCCGGTTTTTAACCGGCAAGGGATGGGCGAATGAACGCGCCTTGGTTCTGCGCTCTTGGTTCTTGTTCGCGCCGCAGGTTTTCTGCTTCACGACACGCCGACTCGAAAGTCAGCGGTACGACCGAGGCCGCGGAGCGGCGGTGGGAAGGACCGCGGATAGCGCGGATAAAACAGAATGCGGGGTAGTTTGGAATTGGCCTTCCTATCCGCGTGATCCGCGCTATCCGCGGTTTTCAGCTTTTGGCGTTGCCGGGGTGATTGAGACGCCCACTCGAAAGTCAGCGGTACCGGTGCCTGTACCGCCGGTTTTTAACCGGCAAGGGATGGGCGAATGAACGGGCTTTGGTTCTTGGTCGCGCCGCAGGTTTTCCTGCTTCACGACACGCCGACTCGAAAGTCAGCGGTACGACCGAGGCAGCGGAGCGGCCGTGGGAAGAACCGCGGATAGCGCGGATAGCGCGGATAAAGCAGAATACGGGGCAATTTGGAAGCGGCTCTCTTATCCGCGTCATCCGCGCTATCCGCGGTTTTTCAGTTTTTGGAACCTCCGGAGAGATTGATACGCCGACTCGAAAGTCAGCGGTACCGGTACCGTCGGAAGAAAGCCTGCTTTTGGCGGAGGCGAAATGGCGACGCGGTGTTTTGGGAGGGCTTCCTGCGCCCGGTCCTATTTCAATTCACTGCGGCGCACTCTTCCGCGATTTTTTCCCGCCCGATGGTTCCCCTTCGCGGGATTCATCGCCAATCCGCAGGCCCACCATCTCGAAAATTTGTCCGATGGTGAGTATCAACGTCGCCTCGCGATCCGCCGTGTTATAGGTGTTGCTGGCCAGACTGGCATCGTTCGAGGCAATGTCGGAACGGGTGCTCAGGAGTTGATCGATATTAATAGTCTCCGCGAAATATTCCTGATGACGTTCCTGATATTCGGCGGTTTTCTGCCGGGCGACGTCCAACATCTGCGCCCGGTTGGCGTCGTTGTCCCAAACGGCGGTGGTCGTGCTGAGAATCCGTCGGCGGATGTTGATCTCCTCAGCCTCAATTTCCGCCTGAAACTGGCGGATCTGGGCCTCGGCTTTCAGGCGGGCGGCTTCGCGGACCCGCCGGTCGTTCAGCCGGACGTTGGCCCCGGCACCCACCGTCCAGCCGCTGAACCGGTTGTCGAAGGTCTCCGATCCAATCGGGAATAGCGTCCCTTCCAAAAATGCCGTGACGTCCAACTTGCCTTCCACGGCCTGTTTGCGGCGCAATTCGGCATTCTGGATGGCATCGTTCAAGACCCGAAAGGTGGGATTGTTGGTCCGCGCCAATTCCACCAGGTGCTGAATCCCGACCGGTGTTCGCGCCTCCTCGGCGAAGGGACTCAGCGAGTATTCGGGCATTTCCACCTGGATCTCCGGCGACGGATCCAGTGCGAATTGGGACATCAAAATCGTGAAATATTCCTGATCCCGGGCGGAGTATTGTCCGACGTACGAGAGGGCCGTGGCGCGGACCGACTTCACCCGTTGCCGGTCCGGAGCCGACATCCGTGCGTCGGTGGACAACTGGGTGAGATCGTCTGCCCAATGCCGATACACGGAGGCCAGCCGGCGGTAATACACGACCAGATTGTAATAGCTGAGGGCATTGTCGACGACCGTCCGGTAGCTTTTCAGGTAGCTCAATTGCGCCTGTCGGGCGGTGGACTCCTGATAGGCCTGGGAGATGATCCGATCCTGACGACGGCGGGATCCAAAAAACGGCAATTCCAACCGGGTTCTCACCAGGGCGCCACCCCCGGATTCGATGAAATCCTTGGTGACCACGGCTCGATCAAACTCGAAGCGCGAATAGGAACCGCCGACCTCGGCACTCAGGATCCCGCCTTCGAAGGTTTCCTTTTTGAGGCCGACCACCGTCTCGGCGGTGTTGCCGAAGGCGCCGCGCCGATTGGGAAAATCAGAGAGATCGGAGCGGAGTTCGATGTAGGGCTCGGTCCGGCTGAGGTTGGCGCGGAATTCGGTTAATCCGTGTTTGCCGGCCTTCATCTCCTCGCGGGCCGCACGCACGGTGGGGTTTCGCTCGTAGGCCAGACGGACGATGCTTTCCGCGTTGAGTCGCTTGGCCGGCGGGAATGCTTCGGGCGATCGCGCGGCGCCCGCCACCAGGCGCGAGTTGGACTCCGGGACGGGCGGGGTTGCGGCGTGTCCGCTGGCCGTCCACAGCAACGACTGAGCCAGGGCGAGCCCCACGATGCAGATGCATGGAGGCACGAGAGCGCCCCAGGCGTGGGGAGCCCGGAGGCCAAATCGGCGCGACGCTGAGATCGCCTTTGCTTCGGTGATGGCCATGACGCAGGGGAATGCGGCGAACCTAAACGGCGGCACGGCAATTCTGAAGGACGAACTTCCCCAAAAATGGGGACGGTTCGCCGATGGGTGTTGTACTCGCTTGGGTGACGAACACCGCTCCGCTGGCGCCGCTGGACGTGCGCCCCGAGCCGGCCCGTTCCCGGGTGATGATCGATACTCTGCCACCCGCCGGCAGAAGCGGTGAGTTCCCGGGCCGATGGGCGCCGAAAGTTGCAGGAAAGCACCTCCCAGATCTGAATGGGTGGCTGCAGTCTGCTGGCCCGCTGCCAGAGCAAAACTGCGTTGACGGGCGGCCCCAGATTCAAGGACTCACCGCCCGATAGCCCCGGAAGGTTACCGTCGGTGAGTTGGTCAACCGCAATTGGCGCGATTGCCCGCTCGGGATGTTGGCAATAAGGGTCGTCCAGCGAATCAAATCTTCCGATACCTGGAGGCTGGCAGAGCGGGTGGCGGAGGGGGTGAGTTGCAGTTGCAGCACGCCTTCTGTCGCATCGTATCCGATCAGGGTCAGTTGCGGGGACGCGGCACCGCCGATTTGAACCGTGACTTGAGTCGTATGGGTCGCACCGGCGGCATCCGTAACCGTCAGGCGCAACTGGTGCTGACCGGCGGATAGAGCACTAGCTACCCGATCAAAATTGGCCCGGCCAGACTGCAACAGTCCATCGCGATCCGATTCCCAGCGAAATTGGGAGTCTGCCCCGATCACGCCGACCTCCGGATCCCAGCCCGTCCCGCGGAAACGAATCGTCTCGGTGGGTTGGAAGGAATCGCCGCCGGTGGGTGATCGAATGATGGCCGTCGGCGGGGAATCGGCGACTTGAAAAACGGCGTCGCTGGTGTCGGATGCGGTGAGCATGCCGTCGTTCGCAATGACCCGGATTAAGTGCTGCGTTCCGCCCTTGAGGAAATGCCGTGCAACTTCGTATGTGGTTTCCGAGAGATCGGTATCCAGCGTCTCCCAGGTGAGACCGGCGTCGCGACTGTGTTGGACTGTATAGGTCAGGGTATCGTTGTCCTCGTCGCTGGCGGTCCACCGAAGCGTGGTCCGTTCCTGGTTGATCAGCTCGCCCCCGTTGGGGAACAGCACTTTTACGGTGGGTGCGTGGAGCGAGATCGAACGGTGGGTGAGGGTCGTGGTTTGGTGGACGACCCGTACTTCTTGGGCCCCGGCGATCTTGGGGATGCAGACCTGGAAGCTGGGGCGAACTCCCGGTTCCAAACCGAAGGAAATCGTACAGCTGTGGCGGGCCAACTCCTGACCGCCGGCCCCGAGGACGACCAAGTGCAAGGGACCGCCCGGTACCACGCCCATCGGCGGCCGTTCGGGCACCGTTAGGACCGGGAGCAGGCGAAGGGCATTTTCCGGTCCGTCAAATCGCCCGCGCACCAACCACGATTCCGCGGCCGGGCTCCCGGCACTTGGGTACGCCCGCCGTTGCGCCAGTGGGTGGGCCGCGTTGGCCCGATCCCGCAGGCCCGCGATCAGTCCCTCGTAGGTAAATTTGGAGGGGAAGCGGCTACTGTTAAAACCCCGGGGAGCCCGGCAATAGCTCATGAGCTCCGCCGCCTCATAATAGGAAATGTCGGACCGCACGGCCCGAAACGTGGAAAGTCCCCGCGCCAGAAACAGGCCATCGGAGTTGGTGGGCCCGATGGAGGCGAACTTGAGTTGGTTTCGGAAATTCGTATCGAAGTTGGGGAAATCCGGCGCGAGCGCACCGGCGCATTCCCCACAGACCCCGGCCTTGTTGTCAGCGTTAATCGAAAACAGATTTGCCAAAAATCGGTCGAAATCGCTAGTCGATGGACATGGCCCCAGTGGACCCGCTGGAACTGCATGGTGTCGACCCAGGCAGTGGCCCAGCTCGTGGATTATCGGGGAAAATGGATCCCCCGAGCTAAATCCCGAGGCCACATCTCCCGGGATGCCGTCGGCCAATCCAGCTGTATCGCCCGCTGGATTGGGAATTTCATCCGGTTTGTAAATCAGGGCGTAGTCGATCGGACCGGATCCGCTGGGGAGACCGTCCAACGCTCTCATGGCGATCAAGCGCTCATTGACGGAAGCGAGGTCACGCACTTCGGATGGATCCAACTTAAGGGGCCGGATCTCAAAAGTGACGTTGGAAACGGGCATTCTGGATTTTACCAAATCCACCGTGTCGATCATCACCTCAGGGGTTGCCACCAGCGTCTTTTTCTCATGAGTCCATTCGGCGGCATAGATTCGTAACTGCAGATCGGGGACGGTTTGGAATACGGGTTTGGCCTGCGCGATCGGTACCCCGGGGGCACTGATTTGCTCCAGAGTCAATTCGAGGCCGTCCAGGGAGCACCAATCCAAAGGAAGCTCAAAACTAACGATTTCCCCGATGGATTCGGGCGGGTTGATGGAGTCGTTCTTCAAGGATTGGCGTTGGAAGGCCTGAAGGACGGCCAAGTCGGTCACGACCCCTGGATCGACCGGATCGCGTCGTTGACCCCGCAGTTGGACCTCCACCGGCTTTCCCTCCACCAAGTCATCGGGATAGCGGAAAAACGCGCGCACAAACGTGGCCTTGCCCCGAACCAGCGGGACCGAGCCATCCGCCTCCTGGAGGACCTGGACGACATCCATGCGGTTGACGATTTGGAATATATAAGCGGCGCCGGCCGAGCTGACGCTGTTGTCGGCCGGGTCGGGGATCGTGCTCCCCGGCAGAGGTTTACCGGAACTATCTTCATCCCGGGCGCCCACCGCGATGGTCGTGCCCGAAATGGCCACCGAAGAGCCAAAGGAATCACCCGCCTCGGTGTTGCTCGCTTTGAGGTAGGCCGTTTGAATCCAGTTCGAGTCCTGGCGCACGAAGACGTAAGCGGCGCCGGACCCCGAGGCGCTGTTGTCCGCTGGATTCCCGTTCACCCCGGTCGCTCGACTATCCTCACTCATGGCGCCGACCACGATAGTGGAACCCGCTATATCCGCGGTGATCCCAAAAATATCGCCCCGCCCCGGTTCGTTGGCCTTGAGCCGGGCCTGTTGCGACCAGGTGGAACCGTCCCGGACGAAGACATAAGCCGAGCCGGTGAATACGAGCGTGGGCTCACTGGCCGTCCCGCCATCCAGCTGGGCTCCGACCACGACGGTGTCGCCCGATACCGCCGCGGCGAGTCCGAAGCTCGCGTTCGCCTGGACCAGGCCGGCCTTGAGGAAGGCGTTCTGGGACCAGGTGGTCCCGCTACGGGAAAAGATATACGCCGCACCCGAGTTGGTGGCGGTAAAACTGCTTCGAACACCGTTGATCCCGGTGGCGGTGCTGCCGTCATTGGGGGCGCCGACGACAATCGTATTTCCAGAAATACCAACCTTTTGGCCAAAATTGTCCCGATGCCCGGCGTTGCTGACGGTCAGGCGGGCTTGCGAGGTCCAAGTGTCACCCTGACGGATGAAGACGTGGGCCGCGCCGGTATTGTCATTGCCCGGATTGAGAAAGCGATCAAACCCACCGACGACCAGGGTATCGCCCGAGATCGCCACGGAATGGCCAAAGAAGTCGCTGGCATGCGGGGCGGACGATTTCAAAAAGGCCTTTTGGGTCCAGGTGGTGCCGCTGCGTTGGAAGACATACGCCGCGCCGGAGAGCGGGAGGCTGTTATCCGTCCCGTCCGTATCCTCACCGTTTCCACTGCTGCTTTCACCGCGGGCACCCACCACCAGCGTGTCGCCTTCAATGGCCACGGAAAAACCGAAGAAATCCCGGGAATCGCTATTATGCGATTTCAAATAGGCCTGCTGAATCCAGCGGCCCCCCGTGTTGACGTAGATATACACGGCACCGGATTCGGCTCGTTGATCATTGTTGGCGTCCCCGTTGATGCCACGGGCATCGCTATCGTCGTTGTAGACCCCGACGACCAGGGTGTTGCCGGAAAGGGCGATGACCTGACCAAACAGATCATTGACGCTCGTGGCGCTGGCCTTGACGAAGGCCTTCTGGGAAAAGATCGGGTCGATGGTCAGGGGATACCGGGCGAAGTCCTCCCGCACGGACAGCACGACGCTGCCGCCCTCGGGGTTCACGGACAGCGTGGCGGGGCATTCCGCGCCAGTGGCGTCCCAAACCTTGAGCTTGGCGTACGAGAGCACGGTGCGGCCGGAGGAATCCTGGAGAAGCAGGTACTGCCCCGCGGGATCGCTGTGCGGGACCAGGGAACCGGAGACGGCCAAGCGCAGTTCGAGCGGTTCGTGGTGGGGATTGTTGGCGGGGCGCACCGGTAAGGTGAAACCATGCTCCAAACCCGCCGGCTCGTTGTGATACCATTCGACGACCGCCGGGGACGTGCGGGTGATGTTCACTTGGTTTCCGTTTGCCTGAACCGACCCGCCCGGAACGGGATGCTGCGCGTCGCCGTATCCCAGACTTCGCAGCTGCCAGCCCACGGTATGCATGGGTGCATCGATGGTGGTTGGTTCGATTCCGCGGAGGGTCAGGGTCAGTCCGGTGGGCCTGAACTGGCTGCGGAGACCTTGCGCGGGATTCTCGATCTCGATGACGGGGCAAATTCGTTCCAGCGCGTCGCTGGCGGCGGAGGTGGCCGAACGAAGCGCGTTGACAATGGTTCGCGATGACGCGTTGGGCCGCGTCCATCCAGGAATGGATGGACTCCCCGATAGCGGGCTATCAACTAAGGGTTGGTGGGGCTGGTCCGCCCCGATTCCGGTGTTGGTGGCCAGCAGGCACAGGCACAGATGGAATACTGAAAACCAATTCCGCTCCTCGAAGAACATGGGGCAGGATGTAGGCCAATTCCTCCGTGAGGAAAGCAGGACCTCCCGGCAGTGGGAAGGACCGGTTTCTCCGTGGAAGAGAATGGGGAGGTTGGCGGTGCCTTGTTGAAATTGTGGGTTGGTACCGCCGGTTTGTTTTAGCTGGCAATGGTAGGGGCGAATGAACGCGTCTTGGTTCTTGATTCGGTAAGCGCGCCGCGGCGTTTTCAGAACCGTGACATGCCGACTTGAAAGTGAGCGGTACAACGGAGGCCGCGGAGCGGCGGTAGGAGGAACCGCGGATAGCGCGGATGTCGCGCGGTTAAAGCAGAATGCGGGGTAGTTCGGAATCCGCCTTCCTATCCGCGTCATCCGCGCTATCCGCGGTTTTCATTTTTGGGGACTACAAGATTGAGACACGCCGACTCGAAAATCAGCGGTACTGGTACCGCCGGTTTTTAACCGGCAAGGGCTGGGCCGAATGAACGCGCGTTGGTTCTTGGTTCTTGGTTCTTGGTTCGGTAATCGCGCCGCAGTGTTTCCGATTCAAGACATGCCGACTAGAAAGTCAGCGGTACAAGAGAGGCCGCGGAGCGGCCGTGGGATGAACCGCGGATAACGCGGATAAGGCAGAATGCGGGTCAGCTTGGAATCGGCCTTCCTATCCGCGTCATCCGCGCTATCCGCGGTTTTCAAATTTTGGAACTACCGGGGTGATGGACACGCCGACTAGAAAGTCAGCGGTACAACCGCGGCCGCGGGCTGGCCCACCGCCACGGGGTCGGAAACGCTGGACACCGGGGGTGCAGCCCGTTTCTTCCGGTAGGTTTGCTGCGGGAACCGCACCAAGGACATCACGCTCATCGATATCATGATTTTGAACGGCATCGCTCGCACTGTTTTTCTCGCTTTCGCATTGATCGGCCGGGCCGGCGTCGTGACCTGGGACGCGGGCGGGGATGGGGCCCGGTGGGAAGATCCGCTGAACTGGAGTGGGGACCAGGTGCCGACGGCGTCGGATTCGGTGGTCATTGGCCCGGGAACAACTGTTACCGTTTCCGGCCAACAACGGTGTCTGTCTAGTTTCACAGGTAAGCTTTCATTGCAATGCGGAAGTGGCTCAGGGCGGCCGTCCAGCGCAGAGCGCGGATAATTCCGTTGCGCAGCGCCCGGATAAACTGGGCGGTCAATTGCACGATTGCCGGAAGTTTCTC
>CANIZL010000147.1 GCA_947471985.1 Verrucomicrobiota bacterium
AAACCGACGGTACAGGTCGCGATTACTTTCCTGTTGGCGAGAATTCCACCACCCAACCGCTTCCCCGGAACGGTCACCGGAGTCAGAGTTTGAACCGCGGATAGCGCGGATAACGCGGATAAGAAGACCAGATTCAGAGTGCCTCGTTTCCCTCTCTATCCGCGCCATCCGCGTTATCCGCGGTCACTCCCTCAGCCCATCGCCCGCGACAGGGGCGTCCCTGCCTCGGGGGTACCGCTGATTTTCGAGTCGGCGAGGACTGCGATCCGTGCCGGTTAAAAACCGGCGGTACAGGTCACGCTGACTTTCCTATCGACGGGAATCCCACCACCCATCCGCTTCCACGGAATGGTCGCTGAACCCAGAGCTTAAACCGCGGATAGCGCGGATAGCGCGGATAACACGGATAGGAAGATCCATTCAGCACTACCCCAGACTCCCTTTATCCGCGGTCACTCCCTCTCCCCAGAGCCCGCGACAGCGGCGTCCCTGCCTCGGAGGTACCGCTGACTTTTTAGTCGGCGAGGACTGCGATCCGTGCCGGTTAAAAACCGGCGGTACAGGTCGCGATTACTTTCCTGTTGGCGAGAATTCCACCACCCAACCGCTTCCCCGGAACGGTCACCGGAGTCAGAGTTTGAACCGCGGATAACGCGGATAACGCGGATAAGAAGACCAGATTCAGAGTGCCTCGTTTCCCTCTCTATCCGCGCCATCCGCGGTCCTTCCCTCTGCCCGGAGCCGCGCCGCACCCTGCAGCTGCGGAACGCAGTCAGGCTTACGGCAGGGGGAACTCCGGGCTTTGGACATGGCGCAGAAAGGCCTCGGCGTGGGCATGGCCGCTTTCCACGCCGCGGAACTTCGCCACCATCTCCTGAAGTTTATAATACCTCTCCGGAGTTTGACTGGCGTGGGCAAAACACGCGAGTCGCTTGCGCGCTTCGGTTTTGGTGATGTCCACGTACTGATTGGGAGAAAACTGAACAGTGTCCTCGCCCGTCGAGACTTCGTAGTAAAACAGGGCGAACGATTTCTTCGCCTTAATCCACGCGTCGTAGGTCAGCAGCGACATGGCCCGATGGTCGGCATGATTATCAATCGGCCAGTGGGTGAAAACCGCGTCCGGTTTCTCCGCGGCCAAAAGGCGGCGGAAAGCCTCGTAATGGGCGGGGTCCACCACGGCATGGCCATCGATCTGTCCGGCGAAAACCGGGCGTGACTTCAGGATCTCGCAGGCCCGGGTCGCCTCAGCCACGCGCGGGAATGCGCGGGTGTCGGCCGGAAGCTCGCTGGGATCCCCGCGATTCAGATACAGCAAAGTCACGTCGTGCCCCAGATCGGTGTACCGGGCGATGGTGCCGCCGCAGCCGTATTCCGGATCCCCCGGGTGACCGCCGGTCACGACGATTTTATACTTTCGCTTGGATTCCGGATTCAATACGTCGGCAGCGGCAGCCGTGGTCGACACGGCTGCCAGTGCGGCCGCAACCGAGGCTCCCGAGGCCAGCACCGTTCGCCGCGAAAAAGTCTTCATCATGAGAATTTTGGAACGTGAGGAGTCTCCCTGATGGCGGTAGCTCGGCAATGTTGAAACGACGGCCAGGCCGCATCGAAGCGAAAGACGCGGTACGGAAACCGCGCGTAGGCGGTTACTGCCGGCGCGGCGAACCCGGCCTGCACCGCGTGCTGCGCTTGGCCTCGTGCGGACAGCTTAACGAAACGAGTACAAATGCCCCGCCGTGCGGATATAGAGCCTTCCATCAACAATCGCCGGGGTCGCCAGCACGGGTTCCTTGAGCTCATTCCGCGCCAGCACGTTCAGGGAATCCTTGTCTTCAAAGACCACCACCGTGCCGCGGTCCGAGGCGGCATAAACCCGGCCCCCGGCGGCCACGGGCGAGGCATAGTAACCGCCCGGCGCGCCCAACCGCTCCTCATACAGGGCCTTCCCGGTGGCCGCGTTACGGCAGATCACCACGCCGCCGGCTTTCACCAGATAAAGCCGGTTTCCGACCAACAACGGCGAGGGCACCTCGGGGATGCCCCGCGTCTCCGACCAGGCGACCGACGACGCTCCGATCTCCCCCGTCCCACCTGTGCGCACCGCCATCACGCGCGTCGTCATGAAATCGCCCCGGGCAAATTCATCAAATTCCGCCAGCGCCTTTTCCCAACCCGCACGATCGAAAACGGCCGGCTTGCCTCCGGTGCCAAAGGTCAGGAATTGCCGGACGGGCATATTTCCCGCGCCCTTGGCCGACTTTCGGTCCGCGACCAGGAGGGAGTCGGGTAGTTCTTCGGTACTGATTTTCCCATCCTTATTGGCATCATACTTGGCGATCACCTCGTCGAAGGCCGGGGGCCGGATCAATTCCTGGCGCTCGCCGAGCACGCCGGTTCCGCTAAGGAAGACGAGCCCGTTACCCACCGTCGGAGTGGCACACGTCTGATTGGGCAAACCGGGCACCCACCATTTCTCCGAACCATCCTTCAATCGCCGCGCCGAAAAGCGCTGCGCATTCAGCATTCCCACCATGTCCTCGTCGCCTTCGCGCCACGCGACCGGCGTGGACCAACCCTCATTGAACAGAGGATTGGGAACCTTCCACGCCGTCCCGCCGTCCCGGCACCGCAGCGCAAGGAAGTGCGATCCCTCTCCCGCATGGACGTCCAGCAGAACGAGATCGCCGGCGACAATCGGCGAGGTGCCGCTGCCAAAGCCCATCCGATTCACCGCCACCGGGAGCGGATGGGTCCACACTTCCTTGCCATCGAAATCGTATGCAGTGATTCCGTACGACGCATGGTAGACGAAAACCGCTTTCCCATCCGTGGCCGGAGTAGCCGTGGCGGGATTGCTGATATCGTGGACGTCCTCAAATTTCTCGACGGCCCGCTCCCGTTTCCACAGCAATCGCCCGCGGACGCGATCAACGCCCAGGGCGACCAGTTTCCGGCCGGTTGGATCAAAGGCGGAGAGGAAGATTCGGTCGCCGGAAATGCAGGGCGACGAATGGCCGGGCGGCACCTCCAGGGACCATTCGGCATTCTTGTCCGGGCCAAACTCCACGGGACCAGGACGATCAGCGAGCGAGCGAGCGGAGCCGGCCGGCCCCCGGAATTGCGGCCACTCCGGCTTGGCGCCCGCGGCGGCGGCCAGGTTCGTTGCGGATGAGGACCAGACAGCGCTCGCGCAGGCGGCGAGCACGGCCAAACGACGGGACCAGGACAACGAATTCATCGGATAACAGCCTGAGTTTCAGTGGCAGCACCAACCCCATACCCCAGGTGGACGCCGCGGGTAAATCCGCATCCATTCCAGCCGGACACATAGGGCCGCATTAGCGCCCAGACGCTAACGCCTCCGTTCGCCACCACCAATGGGAATACCCAATCGGAGCTCGGCCGAATAGCCGTCCATATATCCCTTCTTCCACTCGGCTGTAGCTCTCCGGAGGCGTCGCCAGACATTCACGCGACGCCGCTGACCGGCGCAGTTTGGCAGTACGCCGAGATAATCCTGAAAGGACCTTCGGCCAGTGGGCTCAGCGTGTCGGCCGACAGCCGACCCCGTCTGAGGTACGAGCTGATGGGCGGACACTATCGAGCGCACCCGGCGCCACACGATGGCCCTCCGACAATCTACCGCCGACGCCCCGCCAGGAGCTCTCCGACCAATTCCTTGGCGCCGTAGACCTTTGTGAGCGCTTCCGTGATCGACGGGCTGGCGACGAAGAGGGAACGAGCGTGCTCGTCTTCGTAGGCGAAATCCAAGACGAGGCTGGAGAGATTGCCGTCGAAGATGATGCCGACCCATTCCCCGGCCCGGTTAATCACCGGGCTGCCCGAATTGCCGCCAATGATGTCGTGCGTGCCGATCGCGTTGAAGGGGGTCTTCAGATTCAGGGCGCCTTTCCGTTTCACCCAGCGCGGGGGCAGATCGAAGGGCGGTTGATAACCCATCAACTTCGCGCGCTCATAGAGCCCGGCATAGGTCGTCAGCGCGGGGATGGTTTGTCCGTCCTCCTGATAACCTTTCACCGTGCCATAGGACAACCGCAGGGTGAAGGTGGCGTCGGGATAGGTATTCGCGCCATCGAGGGCGAAGCGGGCGCGGGAAATTTCGCCGTGGGCTTGTTTGATCGTTTCGGCCGCGGTCTCCAGGGCCTTCCGAACGGTCCGGGCTTCCGGATCGAGCAGCCGCAACGATTCAATCAGCGGATCCTTCGCGGCCGACACCGCCCCGGCACCGCCTTCGAGCAGTTTCTTCCGGAACGCGACGTCGCGCACCTGAGTCTTCCGAATCAGCTCCGCCGCCCGGTCGCGGGGCGACTTCCCGTGCAAGGCCGCCACCACGGCGGGATCGTTGGGACCCAGTTTCTCGGCCAGCAGGGTCAGTCCGTCGCTCAGCAGGAGAATCTCGAGATCCTCATAAATGGGCTGATCCGCGAGCAGGGCCCGGGCAAACGAGGCGCGCCCGGCATCCTGATATTCCCGCAAGCGCTCGCCGTCCGGCTTCGGCTGCTCATCCCCGGCCCGCAGCAATTGCCAGGCAATACCCACGCTCGTGGCCGGCAGCCCCGCCCGACCCTCCAACAGGCGACTGCGGAGAAAACTGGTTTGAATCTCCCGCTGAGCCTCCGCGATCCGCTGAAACGCCGCGGCCGCAGCCGTAAATTCCGGGCGTCCGGCCATCCGGAGTTTCAGCGCCGCTTCGGCCTGCCGTTTGGCGGTCATGAGGGCGGGATCGTACAGCCCGGCATGCCCACCATCCCGGGCCTTGCGCGAGTTCTGGACCCCAAACAGGTCCTCCTTCGCCCGGCGGGCATTTTCCGGGCTGCGTTGACTCCAGGAATTGAGCAGGACCTCGCGGCGCTTGAGGGTCTCCAGCTGATAGGGAAAGGCGACGTCCCGAAGGTACTCCAATTCGGCCACCGTCAGCAGCCGGTCCGTGCGGCCGGGGTGACCCGAAACGAAGGTGAGTTCGCTCTCCGCCGCGCCCTTGGCCGACCACTTCAGGAAATGCGGCGCCTTAACCGGCTGGCCGTTTTCGTACGCCCGGAAGATGCAGATATCGAGGTTGTACCGCGGATACTCAAAGTTGTCCGGATCCCCGCCGAAGAACGCGATCTGCTGCTCGGGTGCAAACACGAGCCGGACATCCGTGTACTTCTTGTAGCGATACAAGTGGTAGGCGCCGCCCTGATACAGGGTGACGAGATCGGAACGGAGCCCGGTGCGATCCAGGGATTCCTTCTCGATCAGTGCGAACACCTTGCGCCGGGCGAGTGCCGCCTCCGCCGCGGACAACGCCGCCGGAACCGCGGCGTTCACGCGCGCAGTGACGTCCTCGATGCTTTGGAGGACGTTAAGTTCCAGATCCACGCACGGCTTTTCATCCGCCAGACGGGCCGCATGGAATCCGTCCCGCAGATAATTCTTCGTCTCCGAAGAAACCTTCTGCAACGCGTCGGCGCCGACGTGATGATTGGAAATGACGAGACCGTCCTCACTGATGAAGGAGCCCGAGCCCCCGGAATTGAACCGCACGGAGGCCTTCTGCACATGCTCCAACCACGCATCGGTCAGTTCAAAACCGTAGCGTTGCCGCAACTGTTCCCGCGGCGGTTGCGTGAACAGCCACATGCCTTCGTCGGCCTGACCGGTCGTGGTCGCGGCGACAAGGGACGCCATCAGTGCGATCGAGCGGAGGGAGGCTCGCCAACCCAAAAACTGTTTCATCAATCCCCAAGGATGGCGGAACCGGGCCCGGCTTCAATGCGGTAAATCTCACCGAAAACCCGACGCGTTCCCGACGAACCGCCGAAGCCCTCCGCACTGGCAACCCGGATCATCGACTTTTGGTTTTGCCCCACTCCGCGAACGAAACCTCGCGCATCAACGAGGGCGAGGCTCCGCGTGCCGTCACCGCCAACGCCATCAATCCCCACCCCAGCAACGCCACAGCTCCAAGGCGGGCTTGCTGCACGAAGCGTCTAATGCGGGTGTTCATCTTAAGACGATTTATCGGTCAATGTTCGCTGGGTGCGATCCCGCGGGAACGCCTGACACGGAATTCCACCACCCGTCCAACCGCTACCTCGAGCCCACCGGGAGAAAGCCCCCATCGCGCAGCCAGTCCGCACAACGCACTGTCCATTGGGAGTGGGGCCGGTCATTGGTGCGGACGCCAAAGTCGTGGGCCGTCCCCGCGTAAACGTGCAATTCAGCGGGAACATCGGCGCGCTTGAGCGCCAAATAGGCAACGACGCTTTGCTCGGGCGGGCTGATGATGTCCTCACCGCCATGCACGAGGAAGACCGGCGGGGTGTTGGTGGCGATGCGAAGCCCGGGAGCGAGCGCGTCCCGGTCCTTCGCCTTCAGGTAACCCGGGTAGACCGGAATGGCGAAGTCGGGTCGGCAACTGATCTGATCCACGTCGTCCACCGGCTCGTAGGTGCGCTGATCAAAGCTCGTCGCTGTCGCCAGGGCGAGATGCCCGCCCGCCGAGAAGCCCACGATGCCGATGCGTTTCGGATCAATGCCCCATTCACCGGCCCGATGGCGGATCAGGCTCAACGCACGCTGGGAATCCTGCAGCGGCCGACGCGCCGGCTCGGACTCGGGTTCGTCCGGACGACGGGGCACGCGGTATTTGAGAATAATGCCCGTGACGCCGATTGAGTTGAGCCAGACCGCAACTTCCTCGCCTTCCAGCTGCCAGTAGAGGTCCCAGTATCCACCGCCCGGACAAATCACCATCGCCGTTCCCGTGTTCTTTTCCGCCGCCGGCCGATAGATCGTGATCGTCGGCTGGCTGACGTCGGTGAGAAGCCGCGTCGGTTCGGTCACTACGACCTTCTGGCGATCGAGCCGCGGGGACCAGCGGACGCGCTCCGGACCGATGGGAGTACTCTCATCGGGAACTTTCCCCGGCCAAAGCGCCACGACCAATGGCTCGGCAGCGGTTGCGCTCCACGCGGCGCTCAAAGCAACCAATAGAACTGCGGCTGATTTCAGGGATTTCATGGCGAAAACTCTCCGGGTTCACCGCTGCATCGGCCCGATGTAACGTCGGGCCACGACCACGTCATCGAACCAGACCGATTGGCTGTCCTTCCAATACTGTTTCGTCGGATCACCCTCGTCGTATCCGTAATGTTCGAGCCAGAAGCAGTTCACTTTCAAATCCAGGTCATTGCGCCAGCGGAGGCCGGTGAATTCGCCGATCAATTTTCCATCGATCCACATGGCCTGTTTGCCGTCGGCCCGGTCCGGCGCGGAGTTCGCCTGAATCATGAACTCCCAGCACTGCCACTGGTTCAGGACGGGAATCACCCGCGCCGCACCAGCGGCCGCGCCTTTGCCCGGGCCCGGCGGGAAAAAGCCGTTGCCCCAGTATTTGTCCATCTTCCGATCGGGCTCCATGTCGAGGTAGTAGGAGTAGAGGTTGACCTCGCCCGGCGGCGGGTTTTGACCCCACGCAAACCACGGCTCCATGCCTGTCGAGTAATAGGTGCCGTTGGGTTTGAGTCCCGCCTTTCCAAACGCCGACCACTTGTTGGTGCGCTGATTCGCGCCCAGCCAGACGAAGTGGTGATTGTATTGGTAGTTTGACGAGAACTTCACATAGAAGCGCGCATAAACCGTGTCGCCTCCGGGCATAAACCATTTGATCGCATCGCCGCCCTGGTTCTTGCCCCGTTCCATTGGCATCTCGACGCACCAACGACCCGCGTTCGGCTGGCTCTCGATCATTAATACCCGGCCACGTTGTTGGTCCCACTTTTTCATGCCGCCGGATTCGAAGTCATCGGCGAACAAGACCTCGGGATCCTTCGCGATCCCAACGTCGCCGGGATACTTGCTCGCAAGACCGGATGCGGACACGCCGAGCTTCCCATCAACCGGCCGAAGTGCGGCCAGTTGCACCTCTGATCGATGATCAATCCCTGTGCCCGCAGACGTTTTGCGCAATTGTTCAGAGGCCCCAATTGCCTCGCTCGATCTCCCGGTGCCACGCAGACTATTGGCCGGCGTGAACTCCTCTTCACCCACGGTCAACGCACCCGCCATGCTGCGTCCGGCTTCCTGGGACGTGAGTTCAATCGGCACCTTCGCGAGCACGGGCGGCTGGGCATCGGTCAAAATGTGAAACGCGGCCGGATTCCGCTCACGGAACAACCGGGCCCGCATGTCACGTTGCCAATTCTGCGCGTCGCCGCCGCCGCGCTGGCCGCGCACCTCAATCTCCGCGATGGCCAGATCGTCCGGCCCTGCGGCGGTGGCCAAGATTCTGCCCTGGGAAGAAATAATCCTGGCGCCGAGGCACTGGATTATGCGCTCCACCGCCGACGGCAACAGTTGCTTCGCCAGCGTCTCATTCATTCCCACCCAGCTCAACAAACCTGCCGTGTCTTTCGGAAGGATCAGTGCGTCAAACTTGGCCTTCCTGGCGCGATGCACGACCCATTCAAGTTCGACGAGGTTCCGATCCACCGCGGCCAACGCCAGCTCGGGTGGGACACGAAAGTCGATGACCCGTCGGGCGGCCTGCGCCGCCGCAATCCGAACGGTGTGGGTCAGCGACGGAGTGGCGGGCACGGCAGCGGCGGAGGCATGGAAAATGAGCAACGGAAACAGGAACCACCTGAGGCGCGCCTTGGTTTTCATGCGATCCACAGAATGCCGCAGGCAGCTGGGTACGACAACGTGAAAAGCACGAAAGCCCACGCCACTCCCAACATAGGTGATTGCGGCAGCGGGAACCGATTCTCCTGTTCTACGGCTCGCGTAGCAGGCGAATGAGTGACCTCCCAGGCCTGCTCCTTGATGGGGCTCGTCGGCTAAATCTGTGGGTTGAGGAGGCCCATGTGCGGCCATTTGGAGGGTGCAGTTCCCCTGTCATTTTAGCCTGCTGGCCAGCATCGGCGAGCGGCGCTTTCTCGAAGGCCTGCCGGTCGCGATGTTTGACCTGACCTATTCTTCGGACGGGAAATACCTGGCGACAGCCGGTGGCGATCGGGCAAACTAACTCCGGGATACCCATTCCTGGAAGGTTGCGTGAAAAATCACCGGACAGTCGGAGACCATCAACGTGATCCGCTTCTCGCCCGATGGCACCAGGAGCGTAAGGCGATTTACCGTGCCGAACGGGGGAGCCCCACGAAGCGTTAATCGAGGTTCCCTTTCCGTCAGGTTTCCGCTACAGCATCAGCGGACTGGGTCTTCTTTGCGTCCGGAGACCTCGGCCGTCATCCGCAGCCCCGCTCAGCCGGCTGTGGCGTCTCGTGTTGCACTGAAGCTCGTTACCGCACCTAATGAATGATTCCATAAACACCCATCGCCTCTCGAAGCGCGTCGCCGAATTGCTGCCGTGTTCCCGCAGCGAGGCCGAGCGGTATATTGCGGGCGGATGGGTCAGTATCGACGGCGCCGTGGTCGAGGAGCCGGCGGCGCACGTGGAGGCGGGGCAGCACGTGAGCGTGCATCCCAACGCAACGTCCAACGAGATCCCGCCGGTCACCCTCGTGCTGCATCGGCCGGCCGGAGTGACCGATCCGCGGACGTGCGTCACGCACGAATCATGGCTGCAGACCGAACCCGGCCAACCGCGTTTTCTCAAGCGGCACCTCATTCGCCTGACCGACACCACCCCGCTCGATCCAGAGGCCAGCGGCCTGGTGGTGCTGACCCAGGATTTCAACGTGGCCCGCAAGTTGGTGAGTGACGGCCAGCACGTGGAGCAGGAATACAATGTGGAGGTCAGCGGTGAAATCCGCGAGAACGGTCTGACCCTGCTCAATCACGGCCTGGCCTTCAATGGCAAGGCCATCCCACCGATGAAGGTCAGCTGGCAGAGCGAGAATCGCCTCCGCTTTGCGCTGAAGGGCGTCCAGTTGGGGCAGCTCGCAAACATGTGTCAGCAGGTTGGGCTGCAGGTGCTGTCCCTGAAGCGCATTCGCATCGGGCGCCTGCCACTGGCCCGGCTGCCCGTCGGACAATGGCGCTACCTGCACGAACGCGAACGCTTCTGAGGCCAGGCCTCCCCGATACCGCGCCCGGGTACCGCTGACTTTCGAGTCGGCGAGTCCTGCAAACCGGGCCGGTTAAAAACCGGCGCTACAGGTAACGCTGACTTTCCAGTCGGCGAGCCTTCCACCCCTGCCCCTTCCCCGGAAGAATTCACCGACCAAACAAAATGAACCGCGGGTAGCGCGGATAACACGGATAAGAAGACAAATCTCAAACAGCCCCGTTTTTCCCCTTTATCCGCGTTATCCGCGTTATCCGCGGTCATTCCCTCAGCCTTGATTGTACCACTGAACCTCGATTCCGCCGGTAAGGTCCCGGGCCGGTTGATACCCGGCGCTACAGGTAACGCTGACTTTCCAGTCGGCGAGATCCCCCCTGCCCCTTCCACGGAAGAGTTCGCCGACTAAACAAAATGAACCGCGGATAGCGCGGATAACACGGATAAGAAGACAAATCTCAAACAGCCCCGTTTTTCCCCTTTATCCGCGCCATCCGCGTTATCCGCGTTATCCGCGTTATCCGCGTTATCCGCGTTATCCGCGGTCATTCCCTCAGCCTTGATTGTACCACTGAACCTCGATTCCGCCGGTAAGGTCCCGGGCCG
>CANIZL010000148.1 GCA_947471985.1 Verrucomicrobiota bacterium
AAGGACTACCGGCACTGCGGCTACGCCGCCGCGCTGGTGGGCAACCGCATAGTCCAGCAGGGATTGATGAGCTTTCTGGAACCGCAGGACTGGCCGGCGGCCGCCGCCGCCTACCGGTGCCTGCTTTTCGTGACGGCCGGTTCCGCCAATGCGAGCGACAAACAGGTGTTGGATCCGGAAACGATCCGCGCCGAACTGGCGCGTGGGGGAGAGTTGGGCAGCGGCCAGGTGCTGCGCCTGCGGATACGGCATTTCAGCGATGGGGTAGTCCTAGGCTCGCGAGAGTTCGTGGATCGGCAGTTCATGCGGTTTCGGGACCGCTTCAGTCCGAAGCGGAAGGATGGGGCTCGCCCCATCCGAGGCGTCCCACTCCCCGGAATCAGCGTCCTCCGCGACCTGCGCGTCGACGCCATCGGCTGACGCCACAAAGAACTCAACCTTCAACCGGCCGAACCGGTGCAATCCCCGCGCCGGAATGGGAGGACTCTGTCGATCGCCGGTCACCACGGGCCGACCGATGCATCGCGCGGAACAAAAGTGAGCTGACCGCCGGCCAAAACAGCCATCCCAGGCCAAATCCACCGCCAAAAATTCACGCCGCCGACCCCGGCATCGGCATCGGAGGCCGCTGCGCAAGATACTGAGGCTGGCTCTCTATCTGGCGAAGATAGTGAACCTGACACGATCTCTACGCCGGGCTAATAGGGAGGTTGGCCCCGTTTTTTGGCGCCCGACGTGCTCCGCGTCCGCCGCCGACAGGCCGCACGACGACACCCCAAAATGATCGCGGCGACGGTGCCCCCCGAAGGGCAACCGTCGCCGTGGCAAATGGGAGCGATCCCTGGGTCGCCCGCCCTTTCCGGCCGGCCGCGTTACCAAGCCATCTCGATGCTCCGACGCTGCCAGAGGAACTCGAACATATTGCCTTCGTGCGGTTGATCCCACGAGATCCGCATCGTCGACACGGGACCGATGTTCAACCGCTCGATGCCGTGCGCCGATTGCAATTGCGGAATCCACGCGGGATCGCGGGTGACCGCCGTGACCGCGAGGGAATACCCAATCAAGCCCAGCATCTCCCGCTGCGGCACCTCCACGACGCTGGCGTAGGGACAAAGGAATTCGCGGTTCGCCAACGGGTGCTGAAAGGAATCGCAACGCACGATCGTCGGGCGCATATAAACGCCTCCTTCATGCACCACCTTCCGGGGACCGCCCCGATACCGCGCCGTCACGTCTTCCGCTCCGGGCGTCTTCAGCCCCTCTTCGATCTGGGCGTCAATGAACTCCGCCATCTTGGGATTCGCGAACCCCGACAGCTTCGCTTCCGGATCCTCCGGGGACGTCGGTGCGATCGGCCCGAGGCGCTGCGCCAGAGCTTCGGCGATTTCGCGACCGTACTTCGGCACCACGATCGCGCTGGCGTTGATGCAGGAGCGTCCGCCGTTGTCGCTGATGGATCTGACCATGATGTCGAGATACTCGCGCCAGTTCTCAATGCAGTCCTCGCCGACCAGGATCTTGCTCCAGCCCGGTCCGTGGATCTGGATGGCGGGATTATTGGCGTACTGCTGCGTGGTGGATTTGTCTCCGAAGATCAGCGCGCGCCCGCACTGATTCAGGATCGTCGCCGCGCCGTCATGATCGGTGGGATAAAAGCCAAACGCTTCGGCCGGCACACCCACGGCGATGAAGGCCTGGATCAACCGATACGGCGTCCACGGCTCCTCCTTGCCGGGCTTGATCACCACCGGGGTCTTCAAGGCAATCGCCGGCAACCAGAGGGAATTCACGGCCGGCGAATTGCTGGGCATCACCAGGCCCAAGGCCGAAGCCGTCGGATAAAAGCTGAGCTTGGTGCCGAACTGCTCGCCGTAGCCGCGATCAATGATGGAGAGGTCCAACCCGCGCGTAAGCCCGTTCAGAACGGTCTTCAGGTTGGTCAACGCCGCATGGATCTTGGCCATGTTGCGCCGGACCATGTTGTGGGGCAGACCGCTGGTGCCGCTGAGGGTCTGCACGTATTCGTCCGGCGTTTGCGTGTGCCCGCGGTCGCCGAAGGGCAGCGTTCCGTTGAGGAACAACTCCCCGGCCTTGCCGCTGAGATCGATCAATTCGGCCACCGTGAACCGATTCAACGCCTCCCGCGCGGAGCCGATCCGCGCCAGGTCGCGTTTGACGATGCCGCCATTCACCGTGGAAACCAACGCGCGCACCTCGCCGGTGCGATGATCCTTCACCTCCACTTGATCGAGGGAAGCGTACGGACGGCCGAGTCGCAGGGCGGGCAGATGCGGAATTGTCGTGCTCATGTTACAACCCACCCAGAATGGTACGTCTACGTACTAATGCAACGGTTTGCTCGCGGGAAAGGTGGCGGGGGTGGCCAGCGCCCGTCCGAAAATTGACGCCGGAACAAACGCCCCGCTCGTTGCCCACGTGACCGCCGCCGAGCAGACGCGCAGAAATTATGAACAACGCCCCTACCCCGGGACCGACCGCCACACTCACGTGGCCAAGGGCGGCGCCCTGCCCTCCCTGCGGTGGGTTCAGGCGGTGGGCCGCCCCGGCTTGCCCGACCCGCAGCGCATTCTGGTCGCCGGCTGCGGCTCCGGAGCCGAGGCGTTCTTCCTCCGCCGACTGTTTCCCCACGCGGAGATCGTCGCGGTGGATTTCAGCCCCCGCTCCATCACGCTGGCCCGTCGCCTTCAACGCGCCGAGTCCTTCGCGCATCCCATTCAATTCCAGGTCGGTGATCTGACCGATCCCGGGTTGCCCGAACAAACCGGCGGCCATTTTGACCTGATCACGTGTCATGGGGTCCTCAGCTACATTCCGCAACCCGAGGCCGCCCTCGCGGTTTTGGCCGACTGCCTCCGTCCGGACGGCGCCCTGTATTTGGGCGTGAACGGCGAAGCGCATCCGGCCACCCGGTTGCGGCCGTGGCTCGCCCGCTTTGGTCTCGAAGTGGCAGGCTGGCCCAATGAACGTCGCCTGCGGGAACTGCTCGGGCTCTGGGACGCGCTGCACGACGACGCGAACGGCGAACTGGCGAGCATGCCCGCCACCTATCTCGCCGGCGATGTCTGCGGCTTCCATTTTAACAACTGGTCCCTGGCCCACTGGCGTCAGGCGGCGCAAGCCACCGGCTGGGAATTGGCCTCCACGGGCCTGCTCGCCCCGGCGTTGCACTTGCTGCACGAAGGCGGGCAAGCGCCCTCCCTGTTTCCGGCACCCGTCGGCGAGATTGGAGAGAAACTCGATCAAGCCCGGCCCGCCGGCTTCCATCGGCTGGTGCTCCGACGCGCCTCTCCCGGGAGTCTGGACCTGACGCCCGATCGGCGCAGTGAACGTCCGTGGGTGTGGACGGGCCTTTACACGGTTCGGGTCGCGCGCACCGCGGCCGCCCGCAAGGTCCTGACCCGCTGGCGCAGCTCCGTGTTGGATCTCGAATTCACGAGCTTTGTGACCGCCCGGCAGGCACAACGGCTCGTGGCCCAGACCCGCACCGAGGACACCCGGCGAATCGAGCTGAGCGACTGGAATCGTACTGAAGCCTCCCGACGCCTGCTCTGGCTGTGGACCGGATTCGGGGTCGTCGCCCCCGCCGCAGCCGATAACAAAGCGCCACGATAATCGGAGCCGCACGGCGCGCCGAATTTCACCCAAAAATAGGGGCGAACTTGGTGGACACAAAACCAACCCAAGGCACGACGTTGAGAGGCGAACGGGATTCCCACACCGGCTCGAAGGACACGCTTCCCAACCTCCCTTCCGGGCCCTTCCCCCGCCCTCCCGGCTACCGGTCCAACGGACTCCGGACCCCAATTCCCGGTTTTTGCATGACATGGGTATAGATCTGAGTGGTCGACACGTCCTGATGTCCCAGTAACTCCTGCAACGTTCGGATATCCGTTCCGGACTCCAACAGGTGGGTGGCGAAGCAGTGGCGCAAAGTGTGCGGTGTAATTCTTCGTTGGATTTTGGCCCTTTGCGCAGCGGACCGCACGGCGCCTTGAATCGAGGCATCGGACAAATGATGCCTCCGCCGCACGCCCGACCGCGGGTCACGGCTCAACTCGCTCGAGGGAAAGACCCACTGCCAAATCCACTCCTGGCCGGCCCGCGGAAACTTTCGCCCCAGGGCATCGGGCAACCAGACCCCCGAAATCGCGTCGGTTTGATCCTGCCGCCACACTCGACGCACCGTCTCCAGATGGGCCTGGAGATCACGAACCAAGGCTTGCGGCAGCATCGTCACCCGGTCCTTGGCGCCCTTTCCATCGTGGACCACGATCTGGCCCCGATGGAAGTCCAAATCCTATACCCGCAAACGCAGACCTTCCATGAGGCGCAGACCGGAGCCATAGAGCAATCGGGCCACCAATCCCGTTACCCCGTTCAGTTCCTGCAGAACTTGGGCGACTTCCTCGCGACTCAGGACTTCGGGCAATCGTGCCGGGCGTTTGGCCCGCGCGAAATCGTCCAACCATCCCGGATCCGTACCGAGAACATCCTGATAAAGAAAGAGCAAGGCGTGCAAGGCCTGATTCTGGGTGGAGGCGGAAACCTGACGTTCCACGGCCAGATGGGACAGGAAACCGTTGATTTCCTCCTTCCCCAGCTCCTTCGGATGACGTTTGTGGTGAAACAGAATGTAGCGACGGATCCAATCGACATACGTCTGCTCGGTGCGGTAGGAAAAATGATGAAACCGGAGCACTTCCCGGCATTGATCCAGGAGCCGTGCGGCGGGATTGGGCCGAAAACCGTCCAACCGCCGCCTCGCCGAAGGAGTGAGGTTCCGACGAGCTCCGGGCTCCGGGCATTGCGCCGGGGTATCGGGGTGCACTTCGTGCTGGCCCGAGCTGGCGGCCAGGGCAGACCGCGATCGAAATGAAGTTGAGTTCACAAGTCGTTGAAGTCATGCTACGTAAAAGCCAACGAATCGTTACAAGGAAAAAGACATGATCGCCCACTTAGTCATTTCCCGGCAAAACGGGTCCTATGCCCAAGTTCTTGGGCAATGGTCCCCCCCGTCTCCGCCCTATGCCCAAGCTCTTTGTCTTTGCGCGGAATTTTGGGCCCTAGGACAAAGCGATCTTTGGCCCAATTGATGTTCGGCCATGAGCGAGAACGCGTGAGAAATTGAGGATTTAGTATATGCGGGTGTTGAAATTATTTCTATTAACATTTGCGATCACCTGCAGGGCTCAATACGAGACAAACCTTCCACCCCACGTCAGGCAGGTGCTCTCCCAGCAATTACAAGATTATTTCGGCTCTGAAGGCAATAAGGGCGTTCCGGTATTGGATTCTGCGGTTAACTGGAATCTATTCGAGAAGTGGCCGGATGATTTTGTTCACCACGGCAAGCACTACCGGCTTAAGCTCACAGGAAGCGGCGGTGACGTGATTTGGGACATAGCGTCTCGCTCAGAGGTCGCATTCACACCGAATTTCTCGGCTAAGTACGGTGATCATTTCAATGGATTGGCAATCTATGGCGGCTGGGTGAATAGGCGCAAATGGGAGGTGGACGTGAGTCTCGACGGAAAGCGGGTTTTTGGGATGCAATTTTACCAAAATGGAACGTTGTTCTCATTTTATTATGACGAGAAGAAGTCCGGCATTCGCAAAACGGAGTACTTCGACTGCTCTGGTACCCGAATAGGTTCGGATGTCAATGGCAAGTATGAATGGCAAGGCAGAGAGGTCTCATCAGTCGACTTTCGATCCTTCCGAACGGCAATTCTTGCGGCCTGTAACCATCTTGTCAGGCCGGCCGAACCCAGCGGTCCAGCAAACGGCAGCCAGCCGTTGATGCCAGATTCCAAATCCACACCAAGAGCGACTGGCTCCCGTCGCTGACCTTTACGTTCGGCCGCTGATCACGTCATGAGACGATTCGTTTCATTCCTCGCAGTCGCGGCGGTTGCGCTTCTTGTCGGTTTCGTTTTCGGCTGGATACGGGCGATTAACGTGAATGCGACGAGGCTAGAGCGTGTTGTCGCCATGAGTTGGGGTGACGGCAAGTATGGGCCGTCATTTTACGGCGCTAACGTTTATCTTGAGCCTCTGAGCAGCGGTTACTCAGTTCGGGCGCGCGTTTACATCGGACGCGGCAATGATTACTTTCACGACTGCGGAGTGTTGGGAACGGTTCAGAGCGACTCTGAGGCTGTTGCCAGATGGGGCGCGATTGATTGGCGTGAGGATGGGTTGCACATCGGCAGCAGCACCAATCACTACTTTCTACCCAAGGCAACGTTGGAGAGTCACAGATGACCCTGCCGAACAAAATTACTCCAGTGAACCCGGCTTTGGCGTCCCGCTTCCAATCGTTGCCCTTTGTGGGCCGGGTCACTGAGTTCCGACGTTCGGCGCACACAAATGCCCACTAATCTCCAACTGTTGGGAGCGTTACTTTCATTCGGAGCTGCGAGTGCGCATGAGAAGGCGACAATAATGAATGAGTATTTGGCGGAGTGTCGAAAGCGTCACGGCGGGCCTCACGTTTGGAATCCCGATGTGGAGATTGTCGAAAGTCTTTCGAGATACACGCGCCGTGACCCTGAGCTTCCCGATATGAAAGAGATTCTTGAGCCTGTAGCTGACTGCGCTGACGAGCTCCTCAACGATATCCAGAGCCTGGTCGATCGTTCTGCATTTAGCGGTCCTCGGGGTCGACAGCTCTGCGCGCTTTGTGCTGCCGCATTGACTCAGGTGGGACCACTGGCACGGCCAGAAATATCATTTTGGGAATTGATGTGTCTTACGTGTGATTAATCTATGGCCGAACAAAGCGCTTCACTGAACTGCCGCCCGGCATTCCTGTTACGGACTCGCTGGGTAGTTCGCCATCCGTTCCTGCTGTCGGGCGTCCTGCTCGGCGGCAGTCAGTGAGCTGATCGTTCGGACGCACCGGGCCTCGTCCACTCACTTGCGTGATAACCCGTTGCCAGATGGCACCTTCAAGCGCACCATTTCCCGCAGCATTTCCCCGATTATGAGATCATCGCCACTTTTCCGGTGCGAAGCGACGGAGCGACAGCGTTTCCATTTACACACTGAGATTCCCCGATCTGCCTCCACCGCCTTTGCCCGAACCCGGCGCTTCAGTGAACTGGCCGGGCCGTTTCAGTTGGGAGGCCCGCCTCGATTCGGTACCGCGGTATTGCCCGCGGCCAGTCACTGAGCTTTACGTTGGAGTAAACGGTGAAACTGACTATAGGCTATTTTTGGTTTATAATGCTGCTCGTCGGGTGCAGCGGAAATTCGTCTCCCGCACCTGTATTGTACGAGCCACACATTAACGATGGTGGCGTTTCATACTTTTGGTACGTTTCGCCCGAGATTCTCGCTGATTTTACAACGCAAAAACTGTCCAGCCGATATGTGGAGCACACCAATTTCTTTTCCGGCTCAATTGTGGTGCACCGTTATCGCGGCTCGAACAGCACAATCTGTCTCTACAAAACAGTGATCTGTGATGAATCGGCGAGCCTATTCCGGATCGGTGATGGTTTTAAAATGACTAATGCCGTTGCAATGCACTCATTTGGTGAGGTGTTGCGAGCCATTGACCAGAATCTGAGCAAGGAAGTCTCCAACAATTCGGTCGAGCCAACTCACGCCCTTCGGGCCGCTCGCGGCTCACCTTGATCGTTATGCCACTTCGAGCGCGCTATGCCAAATTATCCTGACTCCATTAATCCCTCCAAAGTTGGGGATTATCCAGCTCTGGCTGGCGCTGGCGGAGGCTACGTGTGGGACGAGGTGCTTGAGTATCGCGTTTGGTGTCATCCCAAAGACGGCGGCGATGACTATTTCTACGCGTATTCCTCATATGATGAGGCGAGTCAGGCTGCTGATTCGTTGCACTTGACGGATGAGGGCCTCGCGAAGGTTGAGTCTCCGCTTGCCTTGATTTTGCAGCGTGAGCGTATTGATGAGCCTGAGACTGGAGTTTATGTCCATGTTGTTGAGGAGCGGTTGGCGGAGTGGGCACCAGAGTTCCTGTCTCGACCCAAGCGGACGCCGCATACTATCCCAGAGTTTCTAGCGCCGGATGCACCACCCAACCGACTCGACATAATTCGAGGGCTTACTAATAAGAAGACATGAGACCGTGGCCTAACAGTTCACTTCAGCCAACCGCCGCTTGCCACTGCGGTTTCGTATCCTTATTACTCCACACATTCTCGTCTCCGGTCACATCCGTCCTCAGCGGCGGTGCCTGAGTTCGAACGTTCGGCGGCATCACCTCATGCACGATTATCATGGGTTCCGACACGCAGCCATCCGGTATTGGGAGCGTCGTCGCATCATCTACAATGTTGTGCTCCTGCCGCCGTCAGCGCTCACCTACATGCTTACCGCAGGGATTTCACGCGCCGGTGACGACTATGGCTGGCATCCTTACCAGGTCCTCTTGCTATTCCTGTTCTCGGCACTCGGTGCGAACATTTGCTACTCGGTCGCTTACGCACTGGAGTTTTTGTTTGGCAGCGACGACCCCGCGTCATGTTGGCTCCGGTTCGGTCGTTCCACTGCGTTTGCATCAGGTCTGGTTTTCGCTGTCCTACTCGCCGCCATTGGTGGCAAGAGTATCGCGCTCATGGAGTTTTACTTCCGATGACAGCCATACCGCCGAACAAATCGCTTCACCCGAACCGCCGCTCCCCGTTTCGGGTTCGGGCACGCCTGTCCATCCGACGCTGGATTCGCAGCCAGTGCCCGATTCCGGCGCCGGTCGGTGAGCTCCAACGTTCGGGCGCACTCGCACACCGTATGCAATTCAGTCCCTCAGATTCGCGAGCATCAGTGGTCGCGGCGTGTGCCCTGCCGCCGCTCCTCTTTTGGGGCGGTTGGTTCTGGGCGCGCACGGTTCTTTCCGGCTATCAGGCACAGGTTGGCAGCATTGATTTGCAGGCCTCGTCATTGGCGACGCACTACCATCGTTGGGCTATCACCATTCCACACTACGTCACACTCGCAGCAGTTGGTTTGGCGCTCGTTCCCGCTGGTGTGGCTTTGTTCCGTCACCGTCCGTGGTTTGTTGGCTTGTGCTTCTACGCTCTGCTTCTATTTTTTGTTTCCGTGTTCGTATTCGTAGGATTTGAGTTTGAGGCTTTTGACTGATGAGACGTGCGCCGAACAATTCACTTCAGCCAACCGCCGCCTCCCGCCGCGGTTTCATATTCTTACTACTCCACACGATCTCGGCTCCGGTCACACCCGTCCTCGGCGGCGGTGGCTGAGTTCGAGCGTTGGCCTGAATGAATCCCGCGCTTCAAGTCGTGACGACCTTGCCACTGGAGAAGCTTTGGGACGCCGCGGGTGCTGTGGAGGCTTCACGTCTGCGGTGGGTCAGTGTAGATGACGTCAGAGAGATGCTGCGGCTGGGCCCGGTACGATTTGTCGTGGCAGATATCGGCAGAACGCTCAGGTGGGTCCCATTGACCAGTTGTTTCAACTTTTGGAGGGATGATGTCCGAGACCACTTGGCGTCGCACCAAGAAGGCAAGTCACTCGATGCCTTCCCTGGTGCCTATTGTTACTTTGGCTCTGCATGGAGCGGCGGCTCCCAGCCTTCGCCGATTGTCGTCCTCGAGAAGGCTCACTGATTTGCAGGCCAACAAGATCACTCCAGTGAACCCGGCCTTGGCATCCCGCTTCCAATCGATACCCTTTGCGGGCCGGGTCACTGAGTTCCGGCGTTGATATGGCTTTAAAGTTGTCAAATGAACGTGGACCATGAATGGCAACTGGGCGCAGCACCTTTAGCTCC
>CANIZL010000149.1 GCA_947471985.1 Verrucomicrobiota bacterium
GATCTCAATTTAATCACCTCAGCGCGCATTTTTATCGAGTATCACTCGCGGTAGCCATCCTCGCGCTATTCCGCACAATCTTAATATTTAGTCTAGCTCACGCGCCAGACACCGTTGGCTCGATCACACCTGTCACGCCGCGGTGCAGCAACAGATTGAGTACGGCCGGTTGCGGGGCGTCCCGTGGGGTGTCTCCGAGTCCGGATTCAATCGGACGGACATCCACCTCAATTACCAGTATCGCGCCTTTGGTGTTCCGGGTTTGGGATTGAAACGTGGGCTGGCGGAGGATTTGGTGGTCGCCCCGTATGCCAGTGTGATGGCGTTGATGGTCGAACCGCGGGCGGCGTGTGAGAATCTGCAGCGGCTCGCGATGGAGGGGCGCTCGGGCACGTACGGCTTCTACGAAGCGATCGATTACACGCCGAACCGGCTGCCCCCGGACGAACGCAGCGCCACGATCCGCTCATTCATGGTGCATCATCAGGGCATGAGCCTGTTGGCGCTGGACAATGTGCTGGGGTCCATTCCGATGCAGCGCCGCTTTCTGGGTTGCCCGTTGCTCAAGGCGACGGAACTGCTGTTGCAGGAACGGGTGCCCAACACCGCGGCGAACGTCTTTACCGAGGACTTGGCGCAGGATCGTCTGCGCGGGAGTTCCGATGACGGCGAAGGGGTGATGCGAATCTTCACCAACCCGACGACGTCCGCGCCGGAAGTTCATCTGCTTTCCAACGGTCGCTATCATGTGGTCATCACCAGCGCGGGCGGCGGATACAGCCGGTGGCGGGATATGGCGGTCACGCGCTGGCGCGAGGATGCCACGCGGGATTGTTTTGGGACCTTTATTTACTTTCGGGATCTGGCGACGGGTCAGCTGTGGTCCAGCGCCCATCAGCCGACCGCTTGTCCCACCAAGGGCTACGAGGCGATTTTTACGCAGGCCCGGGCGGAGTTTCGACATCGCCATGCCGGATTGGACTTTCACACGGAAATTAGCGTTTCCCCGGAGGACGACGTGGAATTGCGTCGCGTCACCATTATCAATCGCTCGGCCGTCACGCGCGTGGTGGAGGTGACGAGTTATGCCGAAGTGGTCCTCGCGGCGCCGGCCTCCGACACCGCCCACCCCGCGTTCAGCAATCTGTTTGTGCAGACGGAGTTTGTGCGGCAATCCTCGGCGCTCCTGTGCACCCGGCGGGCGCGTTCGCCGGAAGAAAAACCGCCGTGGCTGCTGCATTTGATGCTGGGCCAGGGCAGTGAACAGGGGGAAATCTCCTGCGAAACTGATCGTTCCCGCTTCATCGGGCGCGGCGGCAGTCTCGCGCGGCCCGCGGCCCTGCAAGGTCCCTCGACCCTGTCCAATACGGTGGGCTCCGTGCTGGATCCCGTCATATCGCTGCGCCGGACCATCACCCTGCCGCCGCACGAAACGGCCGTCATCGACCTCGTTCTCGGAGTGGCCGAAAGCCGGGACGCGGCGCTGGCGCTGGTGGACAAGTATCAAAGCTCCCGGATGGCGGATCGCACCTTTGATCTCGCCTGGACGCACAGTCAGGTGACCCTGCACCATCTCAATGCCTCGCAGGTGGAGGCGCAGCTCTATGGGCGGCTGGCCGGTGCCCTGATCTTTGCGGATCCGGCCCGGCGCGCGAGTGCGGCGATTCTCCTCAACAATCGGCGCGGTCAGAACGGACTTTGGAGTTATGGCATTTCCGGCGACGCGCCCATCGTGCTCCTGCGCATCAGCGATCCCGAGAAGGTGGAACTGGTCCGTCAGCTGATTCGAGCCCATGCGTACTGGCGGATGAAGGGGCTGACGGTGGACCTCGTGATCTTGAATGAGGACGTCTCGACCTACCGCCAGCCGCTCCATGATCAGATCACGAGCCTGATTTCCTCCGGCATTGAGGCCCAGATGCTGGACAAACCGGGCGGCATTTTTGTCCGCCGATTGGAACAGATTCCGAATGAGGATCGGGTTCTGCTGCACTCGGCGGCCCGGATCGTGCTCGACGATGAAAAGGGGACCCTGGCCGAGCAGATGGAGCATCACGGTGCGATCGAGCCGATGGTGCCGGCGCTGGCGGTCACCCGCCGGGCCTCCGCCGGGCTCGCTCCGCCCCAGCCGGCGCTGGACCTGCAATTTTTCAATGGTTTCGGCGGCTTCACCCGCGATGGCCGGGAGTATGTGATCACCCTGCATGCCGGCCAGATGACTCCGGCGCCGTGGGTCAATGTGCTGGCGAATCCCTATTTTGGCACGCTCGTGTCGGAAAGCGGGGCGGCCTATACCTGGGTGGAAAACGCCCATGAATTTCGCCTGACGCCCTGGAGCAATGATCCAGTGCAGGACACTCCGGGCGAGGCCCTTTACATTCGGGACGAGCAGACGGGGGAGTTTTGGTCGCCGACGCCGTTGCCGGCCCGCGGCGCCACGCCCTACGTGATCCGGCACGGGTTCGGCTATACCGTCTTTGAGCACACGGAGAACGGTATTGCGTCCGAGTTGTGGGTTTATGTGGCCCTGGACGCTCCGGTGAAGTTTTCGGTGTTGAAACTGCGCAATGTTTCCGGTCGTCCGCGGCGCTTGTCGGTGACCGGCTACTGGGAATGGGTGCTGGGCGATTTGCGACACAAAAGCCTGTTGCACGTGCAGACCGAAGTGGATCTCAAGACCGGGGCATTGCTGGCGCGAAACTATTACAATACCGAGTTTCCGGATCGCATCGTGTACGTGGATGTGAATGATGCCACGCGGACGCTCACGGGCGACCGCAAGGAGTTCATTGGTCGGAATGGGGATCTCGCGCAGCCGGCGGCAATGAAGCGGGCCCGCCTGTCGGGACGGGTGGGAGCGGGGCTGGATCCGTGCGGGGCAGTGCAGGTGGTGTTCAATCTTCTGGAGGGACACGAACGCGAAACCAGCTTTCGTCTTGGGGTGGGCCGCACGGCCGCGGAAGTGCAAACGCTCATTCGGCGATACCGGCGCGCGGATGCGAGTCGGACGGCTTTGGAAGGCGTGCGCGAATATTGGATCAAAACCCTCGGCGCGGTGCGGGTCGAGACCCCGGATCCCGCGGTCGACGTCCTGGCCAATGGCTGGTTGCTCTACCAGACATTGAGCTGCCGGATCTGGGGCCGCACCGGGTTTTATCAATCGGGCGGTGCCTATGGATTCCGGGATCAATTGCAGGATGTGATGGCGCTGGTGCATACGGAACCGGCCTTGACCCGTGAGCATCTGCTGCGCGCGGCGGCCCGGCAGTTTCGGGAAGGCGATGTGCAGCATTGGTGGCATCCACCGATGGGCCGCGGGGTGCGGACGCATTTTTCCGACGACTACCTTTGGCTGCCGTACGTGACCTGCCGGTACGTCGCGTGCGTAGGCGATGCGGCTGTGTTGGATGAGGCCATACCGTTTCTGGAGTCCCGCCCGGTAAAACCCGAGGAAGAAGCGTATTACGATCTGCCCAACCGTTCCGAGGATGCGGGCACGCTTTACCAGCATTGTGTCCGCGCCATCGAGCGGGGGTTGAAATTTGGCGTGCACGGGCTGCCGCTGATTGGCTGCGGAGATTGGAATGACGGCATGAATCGGGTGGGGCGCGAGGGACGTGGCGAGAGTGTCTGGTTGGCGTTTTTCCTCTATGACGTGCTGACCCAGTTCGCGGCGGTGGCCCGGTCCCGGGAGGATCTGGTGTTCTCCGGGCGCTGTCTGGATCAGGCGCGTCTATTGCAGCAGAATATCGAACTTCAGGCCTGGGACGGTGCGTGGTATCGCCGCGCCTACTTTGACAACGGGGAGCCGCTCGGCTCCGCGGGGAATTCGGAGTGCCAGATTGATTCTCTACCCCAGAGTTGGGCGGTCCTCAGTGGTGCCGGCCAGCTCGCCCGCTCCCGGCAGGCGATGCACAGTGTGGACGAGCGGCTGGTGCGGCGGAAAGCCGGCTTGGTTCAGCTTTTTGACCCGCCCTTTGATCGGACCTCGGAGAATCCGGGCTATATCCAGGGTTATATTCCCGGGGTGCGCGAGAACGGGGGGCAGTACACGCACGGTGCCATCTGGACGGCGATGGCCTTTGCCTTGTTGGGCGACTCTGATCGGGCGTGGGAGATTTTTGATCTGCTGAATCCCGTCCGCCACGGCGCCACGGCCGCCCGCATCACCACTTATAAAGTGGAGCCGTATGTGGTCGCCGCGGACGTCTATGCGATGGCACCGCATACCGGGCGGGGTGGCTGGACCTGGTACACCGGATCCGCCGGCTGGATGTATCGACTGGTGGTGGAGACGCTGCTGGGCGTTCATCTCGAAGGGAATTTCCTGCGACTGATCCCGCGGATGCCTTCCCGCTGGCAGACGTATCAGATCCACTACCGGTACCGTCAGACGGTCTATCATATCACGCTCCGTCGGGGGGCGGATCCGGGCCGCCTGGAGGGACGTTTGGTGCTGGATGGCCGGGAACTATCGGGGAATGCGCTCCCGCTGGTGGATGATCGCCTGGAGCACGTGGTGGAATTTGAAGTGCCCGCAACTCCGGAAGTGGCTCTCAACGACGCTGGCGCGTGACCCGGGCAGCCGTCGGGGCCGACGTGGCCCATTGCGGCGTGAAAAACCCCGAGGCCGTCGCGTTCGCGGCGGACCTCGGGGGGCGTGGGGGCGAAGGATAGCCCGATGACTTCGTCAGCTGCAGCAGGAGGTAGCGGTGGCTTCTTTGATGGCCTTTTCCACGGCTTCCCGGGTTTCGCCGGTTCGCTTCTGGATGCGGCCGAGAACTTCCTCGTGCTTGCCTTCGGCCAGCTTGAGATCGTCGTCGGTGAGCTGGGCCCATTTCTGTTTCAGTTTGCCCTTGGTAATGTTCCAGTCGCCTTTGATTTCGAGTGTGTTCATAGTTTTTCCTTTGGTTGGGAAGGGCGATGCAGGTGCCGCCCTTCGGTCAGGATTAATACGCTCCGAAAGGCGTGGCGACGATGGGGTCTAACCCTACCCGCGATTCGAAAAGGACGTGCGCTGCGGCCCGGGGGCTCACGGGTTATCCCGGAGCGCGGGTGCGCGCAGGCCGACGGATCAACTTCAGTATTTCGAGGACCAGCAAAGGAATCGCACCGACTGCGAGCAAGCCCAAGCAGGCGCTGTAGGAGAGGTTCGTGGTCTTTAGAAAACGGCCCAGGGTGGCATTGTGCTGGCTCCAGACTTGCAGTCCGAAGGAGACCGCGACCACCAGGGCGAGATTCAGATTGGTGAAGAGACCGATCCGCCAGACGGGTTGGGTTTCACTCCGGGCACCGAAGGAGCGGAGGAGTTCGGCAAAGACCAGAACGGCAAAGGCGGAGGTGCGGGCCTCGGCGAGGGTGCCCGTGTTCAGGACGTAGACGTAGACGACGAAGGCGACACCAGCCGTGAGCAATGCGGTGATGCCCAGGGTCAGCAGGAAACGATGATCGGTCATCCGCTCCGAACGCTGCCGCGGCGGACGCTGCATGACTTCGGGATCGATTCGATCCGTGGCCAGGCAGAGGGCGGGCAGGCCGTCGGTCACCAGATTGATCCAGAGAAGGTGGATGGGCAGCAGCGGGGCGGGGAAGCCACCGGCCACCGCGAGGGTCATGAGCAGGAGTTCCCCGGCATTGCCGGCGAGAAGGTATTGGAGGGTTTTACGGATGTTGTCGTAGATCCCACGGCCTTCCTCCACGGCCGCCACGATGGTCGCAAAGTTGTCGTCCAGGATGATCATGTCGGCCACCTGCTTGGTGACCTCCGTGCCGGACCGGCCCATGGCGATGCCGATGTCGGCGCCCTGGATGGCGGGGGCATCGTTGACGCCGTCGCCCGTCATCGCCACCACCGCGCCGCTGGCTTGCCAGGCTTGGACGATCCGGAGTTTGTGTTCCGCCGTGACCCGGGCGAAGACGGTGGTTTTCGGAACGCGCTCGCGGAGTTCGGTCTCGGAGAGCCGTTCCAGGGCGTCGCCGGCGAGGACCACACTGTCTGTGTCGGCCAAGCCGATCTCGCGGGCGATTGAGGCGGCGGTTTCGGGGTGATCGCCGGTGATCATGACGACGCGGACGCCCGCGGAGCGGCAGCGGGCGACGGCCTCCCGCGCTTCGGCCCGGGGCGGATCATACATCCCCGCCAACCCCACAAACACCAATTCACGTTCCATCGATTCCGCGGTGGGATCGTCCGGGGGGCTGGCGCCAAAATCGCGGTAGGCCGAAGCCAGCACGCGGAGTGCCTGCCGGGCGAGTTCGGAGGTTCGGGCCAGGATTCGTTTTCGATCGTCGGCTGTCAGCGGCGTGACTCCTTGGGCGGTGTGGATTTGCGTGCACTGCGCCAGCAAGGGGCCGGGCGCGCCGTTGATGTAGAGGCGGAGACTGCCGTCGGGCCGGCGGCGGAGAATGGAACTGCGCTTGCGATCGGAATCGAAGGGGAAATCCTGTTGCGAGGGGAATTGTTGTTCGAAGTCCGGGGTGTCGACGCCGGCCTTGAGGCTCGCGGTTCGCAAAGCGCCTTCGGTGGGGTCGCCGATGACGCGCCACTTTCCTTCCTGCTGGAGGAGGTGGGCGTGATTGCCGCCGCGGAGCACGGTGGCCAGTTCCTGCAACGGCGGGGAATCGGCGGATGTCACCTTCTGGCCGCGCAGCCGCACGTCCCCTTCCGGGCCATAGCCTTCGCCGGTTACTTCAAACTGCTCGCCGGCCACCTCCAGTGCGCGCACGGTCATTTCCCCCACCGTCAGCGTGCCGGTTTTGTCGGTGCAGATGACGGTGGTGGAGCCCAAGGTTTCGACGGCGGCGAGGCGCCGGACGAGGGCCCGACGGCGGGACATCCGTCGGACGCCGAGGGCGAGGGCCACGGTGACCATGGTGGGCAGTCCTTCGGGCACGGCGGCCACCGCGAGACTGACGGACGTGAGGAATAATTCGAGCGGCGCGGTCCCGCGCCACCAGCCGAGACCAAAGAGCAGGGCGACGATGCCGAGCGTCGTCCAGATGAGCAGGCGGCCAAAGGACTCGAGTTTTTGCTGGAGCGGGGTTTCGCCGCTGCCTCCCGCCGTTTGCATGAGTCCAGCGATGCGGCCCAACTCGGTGTTCATGGCGGTGGCGACCACCACGGCGCGGCCCGCCCCGGTGGCCACGCTGGTGCCGAGAAAAACCAGGTTGGTGCGATCCCCCAGAGCGACGTCGCCCGCGGGCAGGGGTTCGGTCTGTTTGGTGACGGCTTCCGCTTCACCGGTCAGGGCCGACTCCACGCATTGGAGCGACGCAGCCGTTAGTAGGCGGGCGTCCGCCGCCACGAGGTCGCCCGCGTCCAGCGCCAGGATGTCGCCGGGCACGACTTCGGCCGCCGGCAGGGTCAGAAGCGCGCCATCGCGCCACACATTGGCCTGGGGGGCGGTCAGTTGATGGAGTGCGGCGATGGCTTTCTCGGCGCTGTATTCCTGATAGAAGCCGATGAGGGTGTTGAGGACGACGATGGCCAGGATCGCGAAGCTATCGATGCCTTCACCCAGCAACCCGGAGACCACGCCGGCGCCCACCAGAAGCCACAGGATGAGACTCTTGAATTGGCGGGCGAGAATCTGGAGCGGGCGGACGAGGCGGCCGGCCTTGAGGGTGTTCGGGCCGTGGCGGGTGAGTCGCTGGGCGGCCTCTGCTGGGGAAAGTCCTGACGCACCGACTTGCAGCTGGGACAGCACGGTCTCCACGGGCAATTGATGCCAGGGATTAGCGTGGGCCGTTGATTCGGCCGGGCCGGGCGGAGGCTGGGAGGGACCGGACATCGGGGAGCGGGAGGCGTTCTGATTCTTAATAAGGGGCGGTGTTCACCGAGGCAACGCACACCCGGTGGCAGGCTAGAGTCGGTCGGATACTGGGCTGGGTGCTACTTTAACGGCCGCCGCGGCGGCGCGACGGCGGGGTGTGCCGCACGGGTGGTGCGGGACAGCAACAACACAAAGACTTCCTGATGCAGGTTCTTCATATCCGCCGCGATACCGGCCAGGGCCCGGGCGTGGCCCGGATTCGCCTCCTGCGCCCGGGCCACGTCGGCCAGGTGCCAGGCGTAGGTCAGGGCTTCCGCCTCAGTGAGAAGCAGGCTCAGTTCGAAGGCCTCGCCCGTCTGCTCCAGTAACTCGTGTTGTTTTGTGGCGGCAATCGCCTCGCGCGTGGCGGTTTCCCCGGCGGGCAGCTGGGGGACGTCGAGTCGGATCGCAGGATCTTCCCGGGCCATGATCGCCAGCAAGCGCGCCCCCGCGCCCGAGGCAGCGGCGATCCGGCCCATGAGGACTTTAATCTCGGCCGGCTCGTGTTTGATGAAGTGCAGCCAGCGAATGTCCTGCTGATCGGTCAGGAGTTGATGCAGGAGGCTGTAGCAATTATTGCCGGACGTTGCCGAGCCGGCCGGGGTGGGGGCGGAATGCGGGGGGAGCGACTGGCAACCGGCCAGAACGCCGGCGATCAGCAACGTCACGATGAGCCTCCACGGGTTGCCCGGGGAGAGCCTATTTTTGGGGTGATTCATGCCTGACGCCGGGAAACGGAAGACTTGCGGAGCGGCATCCGGCGCGTGCGGGAAGATGTCTTCCGGGACGGAGAACCCCACGCGGATTGCGTCTTCTGCTCGTAGTCCGAGAAGACTTTGGCCAAGCCGAGCAAGACTTCCGCCGCCGTTTCAAAAAGTACCTATGCCCGTGGATCGCTGCTCGGGTCAACTCCACGGCGCAAATCCCCAACCAGCAGGCTCAGTCGCTCCTTGAAGGGCTGGATCGCTGTCGGGGGTATAGGTTTTGGGGAAGTTTTCAGGGAGGAGATTTAGCAGGGGAGCGGCAAAATGGCGGGAACCCGTAACGTCAACGGCGATGGGCCGTGAGGAACTTGCGAGTGGATTGCTGGATTCCAAGGCGATGCGGAAGCGCAACTCCTGCTCGGGCGCGAATTCGATCAACGAGCAAAGGGCCTCGCACAGCGTGAATTCCCCCAAGGCATACGCTTGGCGGAGCCGGGTTCGATAATGGGTTTTTCGCTGCTGCCGGGACTCGTGATTCAATCGCAGCATTTCCAGCGGATGATGGGAAGTTTGGACCGGCAGGGGCGTCACGCTGGGAATGCCGCCCAGATAATCAATTTCCCGGGCGAGGCGGCAGGCGTGCTGGAGTTCGAGCGTCGCTTGCAGCTGCAATTCCCAGACAATCCCGGAGTACTCGGCGCCGGGTATGCTCTGGCTGTAGACGATGCCGGCGATAATGGATTGATACCCCCGGGCCAGATCCTCATTGAGCAAATCGACCAACTGCGGGCGGCTGATCACCGGTTGGAAAATAGCACTGATGGCCGTCATTGCCATAACGTGAATGGACTGATCCGAGGTGACCATGGGGTGGATGCCTTACTTAGGGAATAATTGGACAGGTCTGGGGGGGGCGGTCTGATCGGCGCGACTTGCGGAAACCCAGGTTGGCATGCTCATGCACAATGAGGTGGTGCAAGGCATCGCTCAGGGCGGTTTCACCGAGCGCCTCCGCCTGACGAATCCGCCGCTGATGCTGGTACAGGGATTTGAGTTCAATCTCCTCGTCCGGCATCGGCTCATCGTAGGTCGGGCATTCGTCCACCGCGGTGCTGACCAGGGCGCTGACGTGGAAGGGATCAAACACCATCCGGGCATTTCCCAGATTCTCCCGGATCCCCTTCTGGTAGGCCGCACTCAGGTCGACGGCCACCTGGGTAATCGCC
>CANIZL010000150.1 GCA_947471985.1 Verrucomicrobiota bacterium
GAGTGGTCACCGCAAAGCTGGTGACGTCGTTCGCAGTCAACTGTTGCTGCAGGAAGGTGCGCCGCGCGGCGAGGTAGGTGAGCACGGAGGTCGGTGCGCTCAATCCGCTGATGCCGTTCTTGGCGAGGGCGGCGCGCCGGGCCTCGATGACCGGCGCATACCGCGCCGGATTCAGGGGGCCGGCCAGCGCGTCCTGATAGGCCCGCCACAGCATGCGGCGCAGGGCCGGGGTGTCGTACCAGCGATTGAGGATCGGATCCTGGCCGCCCCACAGGCCGTCGCTGGGACCGTTGCCATCCCCGAGCGTGAAATCGATGTCCCAGGGCATGAGCACGTACCGTTGCGTGGGTGATTTCAGCAGATACATGTTCTGCCCGACCGAGAACGTATAGGAATCCCAATTGCCCAGGACCCGGTTGAACGCAAAGACATGCATCCATTCATCGACGTCGACGTCGCGGGTGAGGTTGGGGACGAAATTTGTGGTCGTATCATTGGCGAGCCTGACCAGATTGAAAATATTGGTATAATTATTCGCCGTGCCCTGGTAGCCGCGGGTTTGCCAGTTCCAACGGTAACGGGCGCGATTCGGTTGCTTGTTGGCCAGGCGGAAATCCTCCAGCGTCGACTGAATTGCACCAAAGGTTGAGTTGTCGTCGGGAAATTCAAACCAGATGGCGATCTTATAGAGGTCGCCGCTGCCGGCGGCAGGAAACCAACTGCGGGCGTACTCGTTGCTCGGGGCCTCCTCGTCCTCTGTCAGGTTGTTGAATTGCCCTCCGTTCCGGTAGAGCTGCATGTAATGGGCGTGCAGATAGGGGATGCCGAGTTCCTTGCCGATCCAGGCGGAGACCGTGTTGCGCAGTCCGGTGGCTTCGGATCCACCATTGCCCGTGGCTCGGAAGATTCGTTCGGTGACGCCGAGGAGGGGTTCGTCGTCGGGGTTGATCACCGAAAAACTCCCGCCGCCGCCGTGGAAGGGACTTCCCTTGTCGCGGAAGCCGACCTGATAGATGACTCGGAAGTTTCCGTAAACCAGCGTGGCCTCCCGATACGTGTTGTTCAGGGCGGTCGATCCTTGCCGAAGGTTTTCGGTGGCTTGCGAACTCCAGAGATGGTAGTGAGCAAAATTGCCCGCCGGGATGGCGTCTTCCCAGCGAATCAGGCACTCGGGCAGCGGCCGGGGAAAGGGAATCCAGGCGGACGCAGGAAATCCGGCCGTCGCGGGATTCGTTACCGCGGCATCGGTGCTGGAAATCGTGAAGCCCGCCATGGCTCCCGAGGAGCGGCCCGGAATCGTCGCGGAAAAAATTCCGTCACCGGCCACCGCATCACCGGCGGCGCCATCATCGCGCATCGTCACGGTGGTTTGAGTCGTCGCGGGTTCCACCCGGTAGCGTAGGGTTACGCTCGCAATTCCGTCCGGATCCGTGACCCGGCAGGTGACGACGACCGGTTGGTTCGCACGGGGCAGGGTGGGGGTGTGGGTCACGGCGAATATCGCGGGTCCGGCGTTGTCCACCGCACGGCTGTTGGGCAGCCCGGGGGTTCCCAGGTTCAGGGGAAGATCCAGGCGCGCGACCAGTTCCAGCCAGTTTCCGTGAAGGCGGACCAGCAACTCGGGCCAGCCAGCCAGCCAGCGCGCCTTAATCCGCAGGGTAACTTGACTGCTCAAGCCGAGCGAGCCGGTGATGGGGGACCGAATCGTATTGTTGGCGGTATCGTTGTCCCCTTGCGCACGGATATGCAGACAACGGGATCCGCCCGTGCCGCCGGCGACATCGACGGTGCTGGTGCTGTGATTGCCATTGAACGTCCAACCGCTCGCGCCGTTGTCGAACGTGGTGTTCGTGATTTGGTTCGTGCCGGCGGTGCCGATGGCTTCAACATCGTCCACCAGGGTTTCACCCATGCCCAGCAATCCGAGATGCAGCCGGTTGGGGCTATAACCATCCATGCCCTGGGTCAATGTGCCGGTGACCGTATAGGTGTTCCAGGTGCTCTTCTGCGATTCGTCGGAATCGCTCCAGCTCGATGGACGCAGGGGATCCGCGCGGGGATCGATGAGCTCCAGGCTGGATCCACCCCCATCGCTATAACGGCCCCACCGGCCGCCTGAACCATAGGTCAGATCGGCTACCGTGACCTGCATCGCGGTGCTCTGGACCTCGCCGAAATCATTGGTGGTCACGAGGGTATCGGGACGGGTCAGCCGCAGGTGGTCGCCGGAATTGCCCAGGGATCCGTTGTAATTGCCAACCGAATTGGTGGATTGCAACTGGGCATAATGCGCGCGCAGTTGCTGAACATTGCGGCCGATCACCAAATACCCGCTCGCCGGCAGCAGGGTGCCTTCCGGGAATTTGAAGGTCACTGCGTCCGCCAGTCGCCAGTTGGAAAGATCCACCGTGTTGGTTCCGCGGTTGAACAGTTCAATGTATTCATCATCGCTGTCGCCGCTGATGGGCGAATACATCAGTTCGTTGATGACCACCTCGTCCGTCCGCCACGTCGCGTTGGATTGCCCGGGGGTGGGTTCCGACAAGCGGCGCACCGTTTCTGCGCCGTCCGGCGTGCGGCCACTGGCCACGCCTCGTTCCTGCGGACCAAAGCGGAGGGCGTCGATGACCCGCAGCCGATTCGAGCTGACCAGATAAATCGTATCGCCGGTGGGGTTCGGTGAAAAACCGAGCTGAGCAGCGGTGAGGCTGAGAAAACCGCGGGCGGCGATCGTGGTGCCTGCGGGCAGGCGATAGCGATTCGTCGAGGGACTGTCCGTCAGATAGCAGCCGCTGAGATCCACCTCGGCATTGGCATGATTGTAAAGTTCCAGGAACGCGGCTTGGGTCGGCCCGGGATGAATCAGGAATTCGTTAATGAAAACCGTGGCCTGCGGATTCGCCACCACGGTATCAAAGCGGCTGGGTGAACCGCCGATCTGTTCGCTGCTGCCCCAGGCGCGGGCGTCGGACAAACCGTAGCTCGGGCGTACGAGGGTCAGGGAATGTCCGGCTCCATCAGGCGCCACCGGCCAGGGAGCTTCGGTGCCGTAGGTGAATTCGAGTTTGATGGCGCCCGTTTTGTCGAGCAGACGCAGGGTGCCGGCGCTGTGGCTCAAGGTGCCGATATAGGGCCCTTGCAAACGGGTCGCCCCGCTGGCCGCGGCCAGGGCCACGGGGTCGGCAGCGATCGCCACGAACTCCCCGGCGCGCAGCACAAATCCGGCCGGGAATTCATACTCAATGTCCCCGGTGACCCGCCAACCGCCCAGTTCCTCAAAAATGGTGTCGGCGTTATAGAGTTCGACAAACTCCCGGCTACGGCCCGCCACCGCATCTCCCGGGGCGTGATACATGATTTCGGAAAACACCAAGCCCGTGCGGCGACTGGCGGGGCCGAGGGGTTCATGGCTGGGTGTGTACGTGCCCGTGGTTTGGCTCACCGTGGAGCCGTATTCGCGGAACTGGGCCGTGGTGGTCTGGTTCGTGGTGCCCGCGGAGAGGGCGAGGCCCAAATAATACGTGGAGGGCAGGGCGACATTCACGTTCCCGAATTGGACCCACGTTTGTCCGTCCAAACTTCCGAAGCCGGTGAAGATATTCCCCACTTTGCGCAGGCGGAGCCAGGTCTGGGGCGGGTTCACCGGGAAGCCGCCGGCGGGTGCCGTCGTTGTGGAAGCGGCGCTCGTGGTGGCGCGCGATTCCAGAAAGCTCCCCACCTGGGGCGACGCCGCAAACACCGCGGCAAACATGGAATTGGTGGTCAACGCAGCCCGGGCCATCAACCCGGCGTGCACAAACGGATCCGTCGCGTCGATGGTGTCCACCCGCACCTGTACGTCGAAGTTTCCGGTGCGTTCCTCCCAGCCGTATTGGAATTGATCCGCCTTGCCGCCGATATCCGCCCCGCCGGCCGTGAGGTTCCAGCGGGTGGCGTCCAATCGTTCCAGGCTGCCGCCGGTGGTGCCAACATCCAGGGAGACCAATTCCCGGGCCGTGAAGCGCGCGAGGCTGTTGGCGGGAACGGGATTGGGAGTTTGCGCCTGGTCGGTCACGTGCTGGACCAGGACTTCATACGCCTGGCCCGGAGTCATCGGGCTGACGGCGAGCAGCACGCTTTGTTGATCCGGTTGGAGGCTGGCGCCGGTCACGGTGATGCCCCCGTTCATCGCATAGTTCGCGGGTGCGTTGGCGCTCGCCTCGGACAGCGGTTCGCTGAAACGCACCAACACGGCGGTGATTCCGCGATTGATGGCGCTGAGCACCTGCGGGGGCGTGATGTCCGGCAGGATGTGCAGCTTGGCCAAGCGGGTTTCCACGCTGCCCTGACGATTGGTCAGGGTCGCGCCAAAGGTGGAGCCTTCGTCCGCCATGGTCACCGGGCCGTACACCAGCGTCCGCGCCGGGTTATTGGGAATGGGTGTGCCATTGCGTTGCCAGAGGGCCACGGCGTCGAAGTTTGCCGTCGTGACGGTAAAGGTCGCCAATTGCCCCTCGATCACCGAGGTGTCCGCCGGTTGGGTGACGATGACCGGGGGGGTAAAAGAAACTCCAAAGGGTTGCAGGTAGGTCGCCGGAATGGGGCCCTCGTCGATGCCGTCGGGTCGCAGCCAGCGGACCGCCAGGTTATCGCCGCCGCCGCCTTCCTTTTGCAACGCACTGATGTAGTACGGCTGGCCGGCTTGCAGTCGAATCAACGCCGATTGCTGGCCGGGCTCGGTGGTCCAGGCGCGCGCACTCGTCCAGGCATCGACCCGCGCGATCGCCCGGGCCGTCGAGGGGAGCTCGTTCGTGCCGAGATAGAGCACGCTGCCGTCGTCGGAGGCGATCCAGAAGCGGTAGTTCCCGGTGACCGGCGGCAGGATGTAGCCGTGCATCCGTTGGCCGTAGTTTTCGTCGATGTCCGTCGGAGCTTCGAAGAAGTCGGTGACCAGATTGGTGGACGACGGCGACGACGGGAACGCCGGGTTATTGGTGAGATCGGCAACCGCGGAACCCCCAATGCCGGCGAAAACTTCCCGCAGGATGGAGCCTGCCCGCGCCGACGTTGGACCACCCACCAGGGTGGCCAACCAGACGAGCGAGGTGAGGAGCCAGGCGCAGGGGTGACGGAGGACCCGGGTCTGACCCGGGCGGCATTCGCGTGACGAGGGGCGAAGTTCAAACATAGCGGATTGAAGTGGAATCGAGCAGGTGCAGGGCCAAAGGGAACCTTGAAGTGAGGTTTGTACCTTTTCGCTGGCAATCGTCCCGGATTTTGCTGCCGCATTTTTCCGATCCTTGAAGGTGGCCAAAGCGCGGGGTGGACGAATACGCTGGCCGGGTGATCGCCCTTTCGGTTGTCGATGCCTTTGTGTCCGGGCCCTTTTCGGGCAATCCGGCGGCGGTGTGCCAACTCCCCACGGGGATGGTGCCCACAGATCGTTGGCGGCAACAGGTCGCGGCGGAGTTGAATCTCAGTGAAACCGCGTTTGTGTCCCACCGCCCGGACGGTGGCTGGGACCTGCGTTGGTTTACGCCGATGGCCGAAGTGAATCTTTGCGGCCACGCCACGCTGGCCAGCGCCCACGCATTGTGGGAAACCGGCCGCGCTCCGCTGGATGAGCCGCTGCGGTTTCACACCCGATCGGGGTGGCTCACCTGCACGCGGCGACCGGCGGAGATCGCGATGGATTTCCCCGCGCAACCGCCGGTGGCCGGCCTGTTGCCGGAGGGTTTGTTGACGGCCTTGGGACTGGCCGGGGCAGAAGTGCTGTGGGCCGGGCGGGCCGCGGAGGACGCCTTCCTGGAGTTGGCCACGGAATCGGCAGTGCGGGCGGTGCGACCCGATTTCGCCGCCCTGGCCGGGGTACCGCTCCGGGGAGTGATTGTCTGCGCGCGTTCGGAGGCGCCGGGTGTGGATTTTGTCTCCCGCTTTTTCGCCCCCCGGGTGGGAATCGCGGAGGATCCGGTCACGGGTTCAGCGCATTGTGCCCTGGCGGTCCATTGGAGTCGTCGTTTGGGTCGGACCGCGCTGCGTGCCTGGCAGGCGAGTGCGCGCGGGGGCGCTGTCGGGATGGAATTGGCCGGCGAGCGCGTCACCCTGCTGGGTCGAGCCACCACGGCGTGGCGGGGCGAATGGCTGGTGCCGCCGGACGACGGAAATTCCGCCGCCGTCTGATCAAGCGATGGACGGCCGACGCAATTTCGGCCAGCGTCCCGCGATGCGGAATCCAATCATTGTGGCGCTGGATGTGCCGGATGTGGCGCGGGCGGTGGCGTTGGCCGAAAAGGTCGCGCCGCATGTCGGGGCCTTCAAAGTGGGCAAAGAGCTGTTTGTGGGCGCGGGTCCGGATTTTGTCCGTCAATTGCGCGCCACCGGGGCGGCCGTGTTCCTGGATCTCAAGTTCCACGACATCCCCAACACCGTGGCCAAGGCTGTGGCGGCGGCGACCCGTCTGGATGTGCAAATGCTGACCATCCACACCAGCGGCGGCAGCGAAATGATGCGGGCGGCGGAAGCTGCGGCGCAGGAGACGGCGCGCACGTTGGGGCGACCCGCGCCGTTGGTGCTCGGCGTCACCGTGCTCACCAGTATGGATTCCGCCGCACTGGCAGAACTGGGGGGCGAAACCGACGTCACCCGGCAGGTGGCGCGTCTCGCCAGTTTGGCCGCTGGTTCGGGTCTGCGCGGGTTGGTCTGCTCGCCGTTGGAACTGACGACCCTGCGCGCCCTGCTTCCGGCGGCGATGCAACTGGTCACGCCCGGTATCCGCACGGGGGCCGAAAAGGCCGACGACCAAAAGCGGACGTTGAGTCCGGCGGAAGCCCTGCGTCTGGGCGCCAGTTGGTTGGTGATTGGACGCCCGATCACCGCCGCTGCGGATCCCGCCGAGTCGGCACAGTCGATTTGGGCCGGTCTTCAGGCCACCTCCGCGACGGCGTTGTAGATCGCACGGTCGCCCCCGGCGGCGGGGCCGATTCGCGTTGGAAATCGGACCGCCGCAGCACCCGTGGCAGGCGCCGCTTTTACGCCAGTTTCCACGAACCGCGCATTGGTTGGTGGATGTAGGTGTTGGCGTTGTCGTCGTGGATGAAGCGCTGTTTCTTGGGATCGAAATGCAGCACGCGGCCGGTCTGCATGGCGATCTTGGCGAGATTCACCAGGGTGCAGGAACGATGCCCATTGAGTTCGTTCAGGGCGAACTTCTGCCGGGTCTTCACCGCTTGCACGAAATCGGTTATTTGCGGCGGGGGCTCCGGCAGGGCGGCCAACTTCTTCTCGAAATCGGGAATGTCGGATTTCATCCCCTGCATGATCTTGCCCTTGGGGCCCTGAATGAACGCGGCGGTTTTGTCGCGATTCTCGGCATCCAGCACGATTTCGCAGCCGTCCTTGTATTTGAGGCGGATGACCCGGAAGGTGCTGACCGCATCCTGATCCTGCTTCGGTGCGTCGGCCTCGATCTCGATCGGACTCTCGTTGTCCTTGCCCAGAATGTACTGGACCGGATCCAGATAATGCTGGCCCATGTCGCCGAGACCGCCGCCATCGTAGTCCCAGTAGCCGCGGAACGTGCCGTGCACGCGATGCGGATGGTACGGCTTCACCGGCGCGGGACCGAGCCAGAAATCGTAATCGAGATTCGCCGGGACCGCTTGCGGCGTGAGATCAGTGCGGCCGATCCAATACGCCTTCCAATCGAAGCCGGTGGTGGAACTCAACGTGACCTTGAGCGGCCAGCCCAGCATCCCGTTCATCACCGCCTTCTTGATGGGTTTCACGGGTGTGCCCATGCCGTAGAAGCCGTCCTGGAAACGGAACCAGGTGTTCAGCCGGAAGATCCGCTTGTACTTCTTCACCGCGGCGACCACGGCTTCGCCCTCGGCGATGGTGCGGGTCATCGGTTTCTCGCACCAGATGTCCTTGCCCGCCTTGGCCGCGGCGATGGCGATGATGGCGTGCCAGTGGGGCGGGGTGGGGATGTGGACGATGTCAATGTCTTTCCGGGCGAGCACCTCGCGAAAATCCTTGTACCCCTTGCAATCCGGCCCGCCGGCCTTGACCGCCTGATCCAGGTGCTCGGAATCGACGTCGCACACGGCCAGCAGCTTGCACGCGGTGTTGATGGACTTTACGTGGCCCATGCCCATGCCGCCGGTCCCGATGACCGCGCGGGTCAGAATCTCGCTGGGAGGGGTGAAACCGGGACCACCGAGGACATGGCGCGGCACGATGCTGATCGTGGCCATGGAAGCGATGGACGTCTTAATGAAGTCCCGGCGGGTAAAGCTGTGGCGAAATTTCATAGGTAATCAGTGGTGCTGAAGTGTCCCGTTTTCCGACCGCCCAGCCAACCTTTTATTCAGGAGAAGAGGGGATGGACGATTGTTCGCGCACGCCTCATGCAAAGGCCACGGGCATCCCCAACCCGTTGCGCTTCGAGTGGCCATGGGGGTTGCCATCGAGATCAGCAAACCTGGATGAAATGGGCTCTGTGATCGTCGTTCGCCCGAATCGTCCGATAGGGGGCGGACTACAGGCGTCCGGTAAAACTTTGCTCGAACGCCAGCGAGAACGTCCCAACCCGAACCAAGCTCGCCGGGCTGCCGCCTTACCCCAAAGGGGTTGCATCCTCCAGCCCAGGGTTGCCGCGATTGCGCGGCTACCCTGGGTAACGGTCGAAAGAAATTTCCAACCCCAACGGGGTTGCATCGGGTGGGCGGTAATGTCGGTGATACGTCCCCATTCGGGTGGGCCACATTTGGGCACAGCCGAGATTCACGCCGGTTGGAAAACCAGCGTTACATGGGAACGGCCTCCGCCGTCGTTAGGGCGCCAGGTTCAAAATCCGGGGCTCTGCCCGGATTGCCGCCTTACCCCAACGGGGTTGCATCCATCAGCCCAGGGTTGCCGCGATTGCGCGGCTACCCTGGGGAACGTTCGAAAAAGATCCCCAACCCCAACGGGGTTGCATCGGGCGGGCGGGAATGCCGGTAATGCGTCATCATTTGGATGGCCTGCATTCGGACACCGCAGAGATTCACGCCGGTTGAAAAACCAGCGTTACATGGGGATCGGCCTCCGCCGTGAATTGCGTGCCAGGCGAAATGGCGCGGTTGTGGTAGGCGTGGTCACTCCGTCCTCACTGCCCACAGTCCGCGCCTCAATTCTGCACCGCATACAAGTACTTCTGAAACCCGGCGAAGGTTTGGCCGATTTCTTCCGGGCGGCCGAGGTCGGCGATGGCGTCGGAGATCGAGTCGTGGTACTTGAGGCGCAAGAGGCGGTTCAGCTTGCCTTGCTCCAGTTCCTCCACGCCGACGTTGACGTAGTGCGAGAGCACGAACTCGAGGAAGGCGCTCTGCTTGGCTTGAAAATTGGAGTTGATGTACACCCGGGCCTGGCTGGCCCGGGCTTCCCGGGTCAGGGGCGCCAGAGTGTAGGCGATATAGGCCAGGACATCGAAGAGGTCGCTCTTCTCGGCGTCGATGATCTTCTGCATTTCGGCGAGTTGATCGGCGCCGAAGCCGTGTTCCGCGAGGCCTTCCAGAAGCTTGGC
>CANIZL010000151.1 GCA_947471985.1 Verrucomicrobiota bacterium
ACCGTCCGGTCGCGAAGTGTCTGACACCGTCCGGTCGCGAAGTGTCTGACACCGTCCGGTCGCGAAGTGTCTGACACCGTCCGGTCGCGAAGTGTCTGACACCGTCCGGTCGCGAAGTGTCTGACACCGGATCTCCGGCGTTTTCGTCAACCCGGCAGGCGGAGAGCCGTCACGATGTCGGCGACCAAGGCCTCCGGCGTCTTGGCGATGTCGAGCTGCAGGACATCGACGGGCGCTTCCAAGGTGGCGAACTGGCTGTCCAGCAGGGTGGCGGGCATGAAATGTCCCACGCGCACCTTCAGTCGGCCGGCAATGAGATCCTTGGAGCCCTGAAGGTGAATAAAGTGGACCCAGGGCTCACCTTTCAACAGCCAGGCCCGGTGCAGTTCCTTGAGGGCGGAGCAGGCGATGACCGCGCTTTTACCGGTCGCCTCGGTGCTGCGCATGTAGGCCGCCACCGCGCCAAGCCACGGACGCCTATCGTCGTCGTTCAGCGGTTGGCCGGAGCGCATCTTCTCGACGTTGGCGGAGGGATGGAAATCATCGCCGTCGCGGAACTCCCAGCCCAGGCGCCGCGCCAACTCTTTGCCCACAGTGGTTTTTCCGGAACCGGAAACACCCATGACAATCACAACCATGACGCAAACTAAGCGCTGAATTTTACCCCAAACAAGTAGTCAACCGTTGTTGTTGAAGCTCCGGGGCCGGGTTAAATGAAATTCATGCCGCTGCTGGTTTTGCTTGCTGATCTCACGAACTCGCTGGCGCCGGAAGTCACGGCCCATCCAGCGGGTAGTGCGCCGGGCTTTTTTGGCCGATTCGGGCTCATGCTCCTGCCGTTGCTGGCGCTGGGTGGCTTCATGCTGGCCATCCTCATCGAGCGGGCCTTGTTGTACCACCGCGAACAGATCAATGCCGCCGAATTCCTGGCCGGTGTCCGCAACGTCCTCAAGCGCGATAACGTGGTGGAAGCTCTGGCAATTTGTGACGCGACACCCGGTCCGGTCGCCCGCCTGGTCAAAGCCGCCATCGTCGCTCGCGACGGTGGCCGGGGCCGGGTTCAGGAGGTCATTGATGAAGTGGGCCTGATCGAAGTGCCACGCTTGGAATCGCGACTTAACGTGCTCGCCACTTTGGCTCAGATTGGCCCGTACGTGGGCCTCTTTGGGACCCTGCTCGGGTTCGTGGGGGTTTTTAACGATTTGCAGGCCCACGGAAGTTTTTCCGCACCGGCCCAGCTTTTCCACCACCTGTGGCAATCGCTCTACACCGCCCTCGGGGGGCTGGGCATCGCGATTGTGAGCTACACGGGCTACAACCTTCTCGTCGGCCGGGTCAATCAGATCGTGCTCGACATGGAAAAGGCCAGCGCGGAGGTCCTGCGCTTGCTGAGCGACGGCAATCGGTCTTGAACCCATGACCCGATTTCATCGCACCACCCGCTTGTTGAAGGGCGACGCTTGGGATCTCGCGCCGTTTCTCTGCGTGCTGTTTCCGCTCGCGTTCTTCCTGCTGTTTCAGAACAGTCTGGTCCGCCCCGCCGGGAGTGTCCTCCGCCTGCCGTCGGCAGGGACGAATGCGCCGGTGCTCGCTCCCGGGCGGCGTTTTTTGGTCGTGGCCGTCGATGCCGGGGGGCGAATCTATTTCGACAATCGTCAGTTGGAGGCGTCGCAGTTGGGGCCGGAATTGGCGGTTCGCATGGCGCGCCTGCCCCCGGCGGAGGCGCAGGATGCGGTTCTCGTTCTGGAGGCCGATCTCGGGATTACCCACGCCGTCGTGGAGAAATTGGGCCGCATCGCGCGGATGGCGGGCCTTCGGGAGATAATTCTGACCGGACAGCCGTGATGGAGACCCCTGAGATTCTGCCATCGGAAATCGGCCCGCGTCGGCCGCCGGTGCCCGCGCATCCCTTGTGGTCGCGGGGGTTGGTGGCCAGTGCGGTGGGACTCACGATTTTGCAGGGGGCGGTCTTTGCCTGGCTGGCCCGCATCCCGGAACCGTTGAACGTTCCGATGCGATCCAGTCCGCCCGTCCGTCCCGCCGTATCGGCACGCCTGGGTGGGGGTGCGATGATCCTCGCGATTGACGGCCTGCGGGAAGAGCAGAATTGGCTGCCCAATCCCCGGCCCATGATCAGTTCTCCGCCCCGTTCTTCGCTGGCGCGAACCGCCCGCCCGGCCTTGATGGAACTGACCCCACCGGGTAAGCCGCGGTCCCAGCAGTTCCTGCCTTCGGTTGCGGCGCCCGCTCCCAGTGCTCCAGTCATTCCGCGCCCCGAAACCGGTCCGACGGACCTCACTACTCCACGACCGGAGAGTCCGCCTACCCAGGTGCTGGCTTTGACCCATTCCGAGGTGTCCTTCGCCGGGGCTCTGCTGAATCGGGCGCAGGTGCGCCCCATCGCGCTCGCTCCGTGGAAGGGACCGGAATCGTTGGGCGTGTCGCGGGTGGAAGTTTCGATTAACCCGGACGGTGAGGTGGTGCTGGCGCGGGTGGTGGAGAGCTGTGGGGTCAAAGCAGCGGACTTGCAATTCCTGGCCGCCTGCCGGGCCATTCGCTTCGCTCCACTGAGCAAAATACCGGCGGGACCGTCCTCCGAACAACTCCAACATGGGCGCATCGTGGTCCGCTGGGCCGCGCCACCATGAGTCCGGAATTCATCATTTACGCCTGGACGTTCGGGACGCTCGCGGTCTTTGCCTTACTGGCGTTGTGGAACGAACACCGCCGCCGCACCTTCGAGCCGGCGCGTCAGCCGGATACCATTTTCCGCTGTGAAAAGTGCGCCGCTGTGTACACGGACGACCCAGCGGTGGAGCGGAGTCGATGCCCCCAATGTGGGCAGACCAATCATCCAGTGGAGTTCTGATCCAGCGGATCGCCCCGCCGGAATGATTGGGCAACGCGGGGCCGCGGCGGACCGCACATGCCGCACCGTGCAGTTCCCGTCCCGGGAGTCGAAGGGCACCGGGGCCGGTTTCGGCCGATCAATCGCGCAACTTCGGCCGGTGGGCGATACCGGTCCGGATGACCTTTAGAATCCGCTTCCGCTCGTCCCCTTCCAAGGGGCGACGCGGGGCCCGGACCCATTCCTTGCCCAAGCCCACCTCCTGCGTGGCGAGCTTGATGTACTGCACAAACTTCGGATGCACGTCCAAGTGCAATAGCGGCGTAAACCAGCGGTAGAGCGCGCGTGCGGCCTCCCATTTTCCAGCTCGCGTAAGTTCCCACAAGCGCTGATTTTCCCGCGGAAAGGCAATGCCTGTGCCCGCCACCCAGCCATCAATGCCCAGAATGGCGCTCTCCAAAAGCAGGTTGTCGACACCCGTGAACAGGGCAAAGCGGTCCCCCACGGTGTTGTGCAAGTCGGTGATACGGCGCACGTCCCCCGAACTTTCCTTCAGCGCCACATAGTTCTTGGTTTCGGCGAGACGACAGAAGAGTTCCGGGGTCAGGTCGTTGGCGTAGCTCAACGGGTTGTTGTACGCCATGAGCGGCAAGCCGGTCGCCGCCGCGACCGCGCGGAAATGAGCCAGCGTTTCCTCGGCGTCGCCGCGGTAGCACATCGCCGGCATGACCATGAACCCATCGGCGCCCAATTTTTCCCCATCCCGCACATACTCCGCCGCCAAGGCGGAACTGGTTTCGGCCACCCCGCTCAAAACGGGGACGCGTCCGTTGACGACCTTGACGGCAAGTTCCAATACCTGCCGTTTTTCCGCCGGCGATAGCGTCTGGTTTTCTCCGAGCGATCCGAGCATGACCATGCCGGTTACCCCGGAATCAAGCAGCACTTCCAAATGCAGCGCGGTCGCCTTCAAGTCCAGCGACTGGTCACGGCGCAACTGGGTGGTGATGGCCGGAAAAACCCCGGACCAATACGGTTTGGTAGCCATAAAATAGGAAGTGCCGGAGGCGGGGAGGCGGGGCGATCAGTTGTTATCGCGGTGGTGCCGTTCCAATTCCGCGACGCGACGGAGCAATTCGGGCAGCTTTTCCAGCGCCAGCAACTGGCGCTTGGTCACCCGGTCCGGCTGGGCGGGCGAGCCCATCCATTTTTGGCCCTCCGGAATGTGGTGCATCACCCCGGATTGCGCGGCCAATACCACCCGATCACCGATGCGCAGGTGGCCGGCCAATCCTGCCTGGCCGGCAATGGTGACAAAATTACCCACCTTGGTGCTCCCGGCGATCCCGACCTGAGCCACCACGATGGAGTGCTCGCCAATGGTGACGTTATGTGCGATCTGCACCAGATTGTCGATCTTGGTGCCGCGGCCGACCACCGTGGCACCGAGTGCCGCGCGATCGATGGTGACGTTGGCGCCAATCTCCACGTCATCGTGAATGATTACCTGGCCGACCTGGGGGACTTTGCGATGTTGTCCCTGATCCAGAACGTAGCCGAAGCCGTCGGAGCCAATGATGGAACCGGCGTGAATGCGAACCCGCCGACCCAGGGCGGTTCGGGCGTACAGCACGACATTGGGAAACAGCCGGCATTGTTCTCCCACGACGCAATCGTCGCCGAGGTGGTTGCCGCCCATCAGCACCACGCCGGGGCCGAGTCGCACGCGTTCGCCCACCACGCAGTGGGGGCCCACGTGAGCGGTGGGATCCACTTGTGCGGAACCGGCAATGACGGCCGTCGGGTGGTGTCCGCAGGGGAAGACGGGTTCCGGGAAGAACAGCGGCAGGACTTGGGCAAAAGCGACGCGGGCGTTGGCCACACGGATCAGAGTCTTGCCGGTATTGGAACGAAAATCCTCCGCCACTAGGATCGCGGACGCCTGGCTGACGTCGGCCCGGGTAAAGTAGGCGTCATTCTCCGCGAAGGTAAGATCCCCGGGGCGGGCGGAATCCGCGGGGGCAAACCCGGTCAGCTTCAGGCTGGAATCGCCCGTGATGGTTCCTTCGAGACGGGTGGCAACGTCCTGCGCGGTAAACGTGGGCATGGCTTAGATTCCGCGTTCGGTGACGACCTGATTTTTCTCGTCCAGCACCAGAACTTTGGGTTTCCAGCCCCGGGCTTGATGTTCTTCCACTTCGGTGAAAGCCATGATGGTGATCCGATCTCCGGGTTTGCCCAGATGAGCCACTGCCCCGTTGAGTTCAATCACCCCGGACCCGCGTTTGCCCTGGATCACGTAGGTCTCCCACCGGGCCCCATTCGCCATGTTGCTGCACAGGATGCGCTCGTACGGGTAGAGGCCGGCCCGTTCGATCAAATCGTCGGCAATGGTCAGGCTGCCTTCGTAATGAACGCTGGCAGCAGTGACGGCGGCACAATGCAATTTCGATTTCAGCAGATGAACCAACATGACAATCCCGGAGTGGCCGGACCGGGTGATTCCCGGCCTTAAATGGCCCCGGACGATAATGGCCAGCCCCAATCGCGCAATCCTCGGATCAGGTTTCCCGCCCCCCTCTTTTGGAAGCCGGGCGACCGGGCCAAATTCTGGAAAACCGCAGTTGGCCTGGGGTGCTCAGTTGGTGGCGGCGCGGTCCGGCCCGAGTACTTGGGGGATCAGTTCCTGAAGCGATCGGAGGGCGTCCGCGGACGCGTGGGTCGGCGAGCGTCGGCAGATTTGCACGGCGGACCAGCCCGCGGCCCGGGCGCCTTCGATGTCTTCGCGGAGGCTATCGCCGACATGCAGGATTTGTTCGGCGGAAACTCCCAGTCGGGTGGTCACGGCCTGGAAACACCGGGAATCCGGCTTGTGGAATCCAAGTTCCGCGGATACGGCGATCCATTCAAAATAAGGCGCCAGCTCCAGATCCGTGAGCAGGCGGGGTAGCCGTTCGTCCCAATTGGACGTCACGACCAGTCGAACTCCGGCGTCACGCAGCGTTTGCAAGGTCGTGCGGACTTCGGTGAAGACCCGCCACGCCGACGGGTGGGTAAACCGGGCATAGGCGTCGTGGAACAGGTCCGGTGAATCGGGTTGCGGTACCAGTCCGGCAAAGCTCCGGGCCACGATGTCGGCCCAGGCGCTGCGCGAGTAGTCAAAAGTTCCGGCCGAGGGGCGGCGCCAAGCCGCGGCGAACTGTTGATTCAGCGCCTGGGCGTCCACCGGACCCAGCCCCAACGAGGCCGCGCTGTCGGCATAGACGTGTCCAACCGAGGGCCAGGGTTCCAGCAGGGTCCCGCCGGCATCAAACGAAACCACCGGCCAACGACGGGTCATTTGGACCGGATTCGGAAGAAACCGGGGTTGGCGGTGGGATCCGTACGGAAGGTGAGTTGACCAGGCGCATTGGTCGCCAGCAGGGCGGCGGCATCGCGCGTCCAGACGCCTCCGAGGACCGGAGTTCGTTCCAGATCAAATCCGGTAGCGGCCCCGGGCAGCACCGAGAAGTCGACCTTCAACTTTCCGTTGGGACCAATGAGGGTGCCGGTGATGCGGGTCACCGCGTTCACGGGCGGCGGTCCGACCTGAGCCGATACGGTGACGCCCTCCTGGAACGGGAATGTGCGGGTGCCAACTTTGGGGCGCGCCTGCAGCACGTACGCTCCGGCCACAGCGGGAGTGAAACTGACGGGGACGCCGGGGGCCACCTCACCACTGCCGGACGGGACGCTTTGGTCGACGTTCGTATAGGAGACTTCGTCGAAGAAGAAGCCCACCCGCTCGTCGGTCTGCTGGTTGAAGGCTGAGCTGCCGGGGGTGACGTAATACCGGAAACGCAAACGAAAGCCGGTCCCGACCGGTAGGTTCAGCGGCACGGTTTCGACTTTGAAGTTGGCGACCGGAATGACGGTCGCCCCCAGACCGGGGTGCGACCAGATTTCGGTCCAGCCCCCGCCGCCGTTGGTCGAGATTTCCGCCACGGCGATGCTGCCCGACGTGCTGAATCCGAAACGCTGGCTGAATTTCAGTGTGGCCCCGGCCAGAGCCGCCAGTTCCTGGGATTGCGTCAGGATTTGGGGCGCCGTGGTGGCGTGGATCAACCGGTAACTGGCCGCGCCGGCGGCGTGGGTGGTGGTGGTCCTGGGCGCGTAGGTGCCCGTCGTGGTGGCCACGAAACTCTCCAGTCCATTTTCCGCCCCTTGCACATTGGTAAAGGGAAGGCGTTGCACCGCCCGCCATTCGTATGCGGTGGCATTCGGGAAGGGGGTTGGTTGGTAGAGATTGACGGTGCCCACGGAGGGCGTGGTGCTGCCCGTCAGAAGGGGGGCGGAGTAGGGGAGAGCCAGGTCGGCTTTCACGCTGACTCCGGCGAGGGTCACGGACCGCGTCACCGGAGGCAGGTTCGTGCCGGAAAACGTGACCGTCCGAGTTCCGCTGGCGGTGGGAACGCCGTAGCCTCCGGCGAAGGTGGTCCGGGCGAAGTTGGCGGACCCACTGACATCCACCCGCACGCCGGGTAATCCCTCACCCTCGTCGTATGCCCCATTATTATTGAGGTCGTAGTAGGCCACTCCCGTCACGTAGGTCCGGCCGGGATTCGGGGTCCCGAAATCCAAGGTCACCACCCTCGGGCCTACCGAATTGGTTTCGCCACCCCGCACCACGGTCTTGCTGCCCACCACGACGCCGGGGCCGATTTCGCTGATGCCGGGATCGTGATTGTTTTCCCGATGCCCGGGCGGGAATTGCTGTCCACCCGGCCCAAAGCCCCAATCGACTTCAAAGCCGGCGTGGGCGTATTCCATGTTCGCGGCGTAAGCGTAGACGCTTTCGCGCAACGACGCCCAAGGGTAACCCACGGCGCCGATACGTTCCGCGAGGCCATTCAATACGGCTCCCGTGGTGAAGTTGATTTCCGAGTGGCTTTGGACGGCGTTATCCAGCTGATACTGCGAGTGTTTTCGGGCGGCCGTCGTCAGCTGGGCCTGGGGCGTCAGCGGTTGGGCGACCGGGCGGGCGGCCATATCCGCGGCGAAGATGCCAAAATCCACCTTAAAGAGATTGTAGGCCTGTTGGACATCGATATCGGCGAGGGTTTGCAGGCGGGTCAACTCGGCGGTCGGGTTGGCCCGTGCCCGATTGATCAATTCCACGATCTTCTGTTCTTCATCGCTCAGGTCGGCGATGAACCATTGGGTGGGATCGGCCGCGAGCTGCGCGTGGCGGTGGTCCTCCTCAGCCGGCTCCGGACGGGTCAGTGCCGGCGGGTTGGGCTCGGGTATCCGCAACGGCGCGACGACACTGCTCAACGACTGTGCCAGCAATTGGGGTCCCAGAAGGATCCCGGTGACCAGAACACCGAAGGAACGCATAATTCTCTTCAGCATATGGAACGAATGGCGCGGTGCCAAACCCCCGAGCCCAGGCATTCGGGAGCCACCGAAGGAGGGGGCAGTGTCGGTCACCCGAAGGCGCCGTTGGGAAAACGACGGAGGTTGTAGAAATTCCGCGAATCCAGACCGGCCAATTCCCGGACGCCGCCTGGACGTTTTTGACCGAAATGCTTATGGAATCGCTGGAAAAAGTGCTCGACAAAGCCCCGGCTTCCCAAGGCCACACCGTCGGCAAAGTACCGTACCCGGCAGTGCACATATTCCGCCGGTGAAACCACGCCGTGATGGCGGATCACGGAGAGCACCCGGGCGCGATCAAAGCCCTTCCGCAAGGGGCGCCCACTGTCGTCGGTACCGTCCCGTTCCTCCCCCTGCCCAAAGAGGCGGCAGCGGTATATTTCGAGGACGCTCTCGGTCGAGACGTCACGGCCGATCAGGGCCGCCACCACGATCTTCAATCCCTCGCGTGCGGGTACCTGCCCGGCCATGGCCTCCGCGTAGCCGCACCAGCGGTAGTCCTGGGGCTCTTGAACGATGCCGGCGCGAACGGGGTTAAGATCGATATAGGCGGCCATGGTGCCCAGGGTTTCGCCGGCACCCTCCACCACGGCGCTTTTGAAACGCTCCTCCCACAACGTTCCGCGGCGTTCGTTGCGTCGGTTATACCAGTTGCTGAAACGCTGCTTCAAGGACTTCATGAAGGGACTCACATCCCACATGCGTCGGTAAAACCCCTCCAGATAGGCCCGTTCGCCGGCGAGGTTGTGGACTGAACGAAACCGCTGGATCATCTGCTGGGCGCGTGCCGCCGTCTCCCCGCCGCTGCTCAGTCCCCGCAGACGCTCGATGACCTCTTCGGCCGTCGGCAGGACGGCCGGTCGAGGCGGGACTTCCACCAGGATATGGAAGTGATTGGACATCACACAGTAAGTCAGCACTCGAACCCCGCAGAAGGCCTCGTATTCCCGCATGAGCCGGACGAGGTATTCCTTCTCCGTTTCACCCAGGCAGGGTTTCCGGTCGACGACGCGGGAAATGCAATGGTAGAAGGCGGGGGCGTCGGGAAGTTTAAACCGTGGATAGCGCATGGTTGAAGGCGTTGGAGTGGGATCGGGCCGGTGAACCTAAAAACGTGAGTTCAAATAGCTACGGCGAGTCCGTGGCGGGCGATTTCCGACCACCTCCGGCTCCGTTTTTTCAGATCAAGCGCTCCCGTCGCCGGATTTTCATCCGCTGAGAACCGGCAGGGCCGCTTTGGGAGTCTGGTAA
>CANIZL010000152.1 GCA_947471985.1 Verrucomicrobiota bacterium
GACCTACTGCATGATGTCCAATCACTTCCACCTGCTGGTGCGGATTCCCCCACCGACCGAACTCTCCGAGGAAGCTCTGCTGGAAAAGCTGACGGCGTTTTACGGCCCGCAGGGCGTCTGGACCGTGATGGCGCAGGAAGGCTTGAAAAAGACGGGGAAGATCGATCCCCTCATCCGGGCGTCGGTGGAAGCCCGCCAAGGGGATGTCTCGGCCTTCATGAAGGAGTTCAAGCAAAGCTTCAGCCGGTGGTACAACGAACGAAACGACCGCTTCGGTACCCTGTGGGCCGAACGTTTTACGAGTCTTCTGGTGGAGGATTCCCCGACCGCCGTGCAGACGTTGGCGGCGTACATTGACCTGAACCCCGTTCGAGCGGGATTGGTCTCGGATCCGAAGGACTACCGGCACTGCGGCTACGCCGCCGCGCTGGTGGGTGATACCAGGATCCAGCAGGGATTGATGAGTTTTCTGGAACCGGAGGACTGGCCGCAAGCGGCCTCCGCCTATCGCTGCCTGCTCTTCGTGACGGCGGGCTCCGCGAATGCGAGCGACAAACAGGTACTCGACCCGGACACAATCCGCGCCGAGCTGGCGCGTGGCGGTGAGTTGAGCGGCGGCCAGGTGCTGCGCCTGCGGATACGGCATTTTAGCGATGGGGTAGTCCTGGGTTCGCGGGAGTTCGTGGATCTGCAGTTCATGCGGTTCCGGGACCGCTTCAGTCCGAAGCGGAAGGATGGGGCCCGCCCTATCCGGGGCGTCCCACTCCCCGGAATCAGCGTCCTAGGCGACCTGCGCGTCGACGCCATCGGCTGACGGCTCAAAGAACCCCACCTTCAACCGGCCGAACCGGCGAAACCACACGCCGGAAGGGGAGAACTCTGTCGATCGCCGGCGCAGTCGTGCCGCCGGAGGCGTCGGGGCCCGCCAAATGGGCTGACCCGCAGTCCAAAACTCCCGTTCCGGACCGGGGCCACCGCCCAAGTTCATTCCGCCGCCTGCGATATCACCAGCGGTGACGCCCCCCCCCCGCAAGATGCTGAGGCTGGCTCCCTATCTGGTGAAAATAGTGAACCTGGCACGATCTCTACGACGGGCGAATAGGGAGGCTGGTACCGGTTTTCGGCGAAGGTGTGGGACAAAAATCTCCACTCCGCCTCCCGCAGGGCAACCTCAGAGCCGGCTGCGCCCGGCTTCCCGGCGGCCAGAAAGTGCCGGATCAGCTCGGCAATTTCAGCTTCCCACGCGAGGGCCGGGACGGGGTCGAGGACTTCTTTTTTGAGCCCGCGAGGCGCTGACGGATCTCGGCGACGACACGGTCGAGGTACTGCTCCGTGAGTTCGCGGGCCCGCTGATACCCCGCGATGGCTTCCGGGAGAGCGGGGACCTCCTCCGCTGTTCCGTGACGGGAAACATTGCGCCCGTTCTACCAATACCGCAGCCGACTGTCGCCCACTTCCGCACTGCCGGGACGATGCGCGCAGGCACAGAGCTTGCCCTTCTCCCTGGAGCCGATCTGCCTCAGTTCCGACCGAAGTCGTTCTTTGGACGAGGATGTCAGTCAATTTTCCTAGGCTGCCAGTTACTCTCTATCGAAAAGGCGAAATCCAACGCCTCGAAGTTTTCGTCTCACACCCCGGTCCGGACATCCACGGCTCACCGACGTCCGGCCTTTCCCCGCAAATTCTGCTGGCCAAGGCCACCCCGGGATTGCACATATTCGCTTTTAGCCCCTAGGGGAAATCGCCAATTGCATCGCCGCCATGAACGAGCAGATCGTCATTCTCGACTTCGGGAGTCAGTACACCCAGGTCATCGCCCGCCGCATTCGTGAATGCAGCGTTTACTCCACCATCCTCCGCTTCGACACGCCGGCCGCCGAAATCGCCCGCCTCAAGCCCGCCGGAATCATCCTCTCCGGCGGCCCGAGTAGCGTGTACGCCAAGGATGCCCCCCTGCCCGACCGCGGCATCTTTGATCTCGAAGTGCCCATCCTCGGCATCTGCTATGGGGTTCAGGTTTTCGGTCACTTTCTGGGCGGAAAAGTCGAGCGCGGCACCAAGCGCGAGTACGGCAAGGGCACTCTGACGATCCGCGACAAGACCTGTCCGCTCTTCAAGAAACTGCCCAAGACCCTGCAGGTCTGGAACAGCCACGGCGACAAGCTCACCAAACTCCCCACGGGCTTCAAAGTGGTCGCCACCAGCGACAATTCCGAATACTCCGGCCTCGAGAATCGCGCCCGGCGCCTTTACGGGATTCAGTTCCACCCGGAAGTGGTCCACACGCCCCGCGGCAAGGATCTCCTGTCCAACTTTGTCCACGGCATCTGCGGCTGCGGCAAGCAGTGGAACATGGCGAGTTATGTCGAACAGGCCGTCGCCGAGATCCGAGCCAAGGTCGGCACCGAACGGGTGATCCTCGGCTTGTCCGGCGGCGTGGATTCCAGTGTCGCCGCGGCCCTCATTCACAAGGCGATTGGGGACCAACTGACCTGCATCTTCGTCAACAACGGGCTCCTGCGCGCGCGGGAGGCCGAAGTGGTTCAGGAAGTTTTCGGCCGGAACTTCCACATGCAGCTGCAGTACGAGGACGCCGCCGAACTCTTCCTGCGGCAACTCCGCGGGGTCACCGATCCCGAGCGGAAACGGAAGATCATCGGCAAGGCGTTTGTCGACGTCTTCCAGACCGCCACCCGCCGCGCCGGCAAGGCCAAGTTCCTCGCGCAGGGCACCCTGTATCCCGACGTCATCGAGTCGGTGCCCATCGCCGGCAATCCGGCCCACCTGATTAAGAGCCACCACAACGTCGGGGGCCTGCCCAAGGGCATGAAGTTCCAGCTGCTGGAACCCCTGCGCAGCCTTTTCAAGGATGAGGTTCGTTCGCTCGGCACCGAACTGGGTCTGCCCAAGGAAATCGTCCAACGTCAGCCCTTCCCCGGTCCCGGCCTCGCCGTGCGGTGTCTCGGCGAAATCACGCCGGACAAACTCCGCATCCTGCGCGAATCCGACCGCATCGTGGTCGAGGAGATGAAGGCGGCCGATTGGTACTATCGCACCTGGCAGACGTTTGCCGTCCTGCTGCCGGTCCGCAGCGTGGGTGTCCAAGGTGACGAACGGACCTACGACTTTACCATCGCCCTGCGCGCCGTGGAATCCCAGGACGGCATGACCGCCGACTGGGTGAAACTGCCGTATGAACTGCTGGAGAAAATCAGCTCCCGCATCACGAACGAAGTCAAAGGTGTGAACCGTGTGGTACTGGACATCACCAGCAAGCCGCCGGGGACCATCGAGTGGGAGTAACGACCGCGAATCGACCGCCGCACGCGTGCGGCGGTCGAAGCGCCGGCACGGTGCGGATTCCCGTGCGCCCCGGCACCACCCGGCTTGGAAGTCCCGCGTGCGTTTTCTCATTGCCCCCGCCCCGGTAACGGCCTTTTGCTGGGCGGGCCATGACCTCCAACCCCGGTTCCCGACCGGCTCAACCGGTTGACGATGCCGCCGTCTACGCCATTGAACGACCGCACCAGGCGCTTTGGCACTACTACCTGCTCTGTTGCCTGCCCCTGGTGGTCGTCCCGCCCGCCGCGCTCTTGGTGGGCCTCGTCCATTGGTTTCGCTTCCACACGATGCGCTACCGGTTCGACGCCGAGGGCATCAACATGCGCTGGGGAATTCTCTTTCGCCGCGAGGTGATTCTGAACTACGCGCGGATCCAGGACATTCACCTGGTGTCCAACCTGGTGGAACGCTGGCTCGGCCTGGCCCGAATCCAGATTCAGACGGCGAGCGGCAGTTCCACCCCGGAGATGACGATCGAGGGAATCCGCGAGTTCGAACACCTGCGGGATTTCCTCTACGCCAAGATGCGGGGCATCCGGGAAACCGCTCCCGCCGCTCACCCGGCCCCGCCCGCAACGGCGCCTACGATCAGCCCCCCGGGAAATGACGCCGAGTTGGCCGCCGTGCTCCGCGAAGTCACCCACGAACTCCGCGCCCTTCGCCAGGATCTCGCCGCCCGCCCGCCCCACATCCCCAAGCCATGAACCGCTTATTCGTCGGAGCGCGTGGCGGGCTGTTGCGCATCCTGCGTGTCCCGCCGGATCCCGAGCCCCCAGCCGGCGCAGCGGGATCGCTCCGGGTTTTCCGCGCCGGCCGCAACTACTACCGGCTCAAATTCTGGCTCTGGAGCGCCAAGCAGGTGCTGGCTCTGCTGACCTTTGTCTTCACGCTCTGGATCCTGCACCGCGTCGTGGACGAAGGCCTCGGGCAGCTGCGGGAACGGGCAGAAACTCGGAACAAAAGCGGACAGGTGGTCGCCATTCGGGCGGTGGAGCGATACAGCGGCTGGCTGCCGGCTCTGGAATGCCTCGGCTTCGCGTTCGCGCTCCTGCAATTGCCGTTCACCTACGCCCTGATCCGTCTCGACTACGAACAGCGCTGGTACCTGGTCACCGATCGCAGTCTGCGGATTCGGGCGGGTGTGTGGAACGTTCGGGAAATGACCCTGAGCTTTGCCAACATCCAACAGATCACCCTCCAGCAGGGGCCCCTGCAGCGTCTCCTGGGCTTGGCGGATCTCGTCGTCACCACCGCCGGGGGTGGCGCGCCCATCGCCGGTCAACCCGGTCAGCCCTCCACGCCCTGGCACACAGGTATCCTCCGCGCCGTCGACAACGCCGACGAAATCCGCGATCTGATGCAGGAACGGCTGCGGCAATTGAAGTCCGCCGGCACCGGCGATCACGATGACGCCAAGGATGCCCTCGCCGCCGTGCCCCTTCCGCCCCCGCACGGAAACGTGTCCCACGACAACTCCTTGGCCGCCGCCCGGGAACTCCTGAGGGAAGTCCGCGCTCTGCACAACGCCTGGTAACGTCATGCCCGCTACCCGCGCCCGTCAAAAGCCGGTCCGCATGGCCCGAAAATACTCCCGCGATTTCCCCTTTTCGGACGTCCATCGCTTTCTATTCTCCAGGCGTCGATGAAAGTCCTCATTCTCGCCGCCGGCTACGCCACCCGTCTGCATCCGCTCACGCTCACGCAGCCCAAGCCGCTCCTGTCGGTCGCGGGCAAACCAATGATCGACTATGTGCTCGACAATCTGGCCCCGATCGGCGGCATCGATGAGGTCTACATCGTCACCAACGACAAATTCGCCGGCCACTTCGAGCGCTGGGCCGCCGATTATCAAGCCCGCAAGAGCCCCCTGAATTTCAAGGTCATCAACGACGGCTCCACCGACGATACCAACAAGCTCGGCGCCATCGGCGATCTCAATCTGGTGCTGCAGCGCGAAAAGGTGGATGACGATTTGATCGTCGTGGCGGGCGACAATCTTTTCAGCCAGTCGCTGGCCGCTTTCGGCGAAGTCTGCCGCGCCGCCCAAAAACCGGTGCTTGGTGTCTACGACGTCGGTTCCGTGGATCAGGCCAAAAAATACGGCGTCGTGGCCGTCGATGGCGCTGGAGTCATCACCAGCTTCGTGGAAAAGCCCGCGGCCCCGCTGAGCACCCTGATCGGCATAGCGCTCTACTATTATCCCCGGAACACCCTCCCGTTGGTGACCCAGTATCTGGCCGAGGGCAACAATCCGGATCAACCCGGACGCTTGGTGCAGTGGCTGTATCCACGGCAACCGGTGCTGACCTGGTCTGTGCCAGGAATCTGGTACGACATCGGCTCGAAGGAGACTTTGGAAGAAGCCAACCGGATTTTCGCCCGCCGCTAGTCCGCCGTCCGTCGTCCCAATCAGCGATTTTCGCCGTAACGACCGCCACCTGTCCCTTGGACCAGGTGGCTTTTCTGTTTTCGGTCCTGGCCTGTGCTCCGATTTCAACTGCACCGAGCTGCGGGCAGAGTTTTTCATTCCCTTCCGCGAATTTCCCGCCTCATTGGCCGGGAGCCCCGCACACGATGAAGAATCGCTTCTCTCCCTTTCTGGCCGCCTGGGTGGCCGCCCTGACCGCCGCCACCGCTGCCGTACCCACTGTCGCGGTCAAAGATCTCCAACCACTCGCCGCCCAAGTGCGCCGTATCGCGGAAGCCTTGGAACTGGCCGGCACGCCCCTGAGTCCCGCGGAAAAAACGCAATTAAACGCCGCCACTACCGCGGCCCAGATTCAGGAAATCCTCGACCCAAAATGTCTGTTCGGGGTCCAGATCAACCCGGAAATGCGCGTCAAAGCACTCCCGGGCGATGCCCCGGCGACCCTCGACGAACACGGTTGGCGGGTGTTTCTCATCAAGGTCCAGAACGATTCCGGCACCACCGCCGCCCTCCGGGTTTCCAGTCCCCAAGCCGGCCGTTTGGCCGGGTCTGCGGCCGGCGACGTCGCCGAGCGGTGGCTGGACCTAGAATTGCCCGACAAAGCGCCCCTCCAAAAAACGCTCAGCGGCTTGGAACTCGAGTATCGCCTGATCGCGCTCTATAGCCGCGACGCGGGAAAACGCGAGGCGAAGTTCCGCTTCGACGTCGGCCAGGGCACCCAGGATCTCGGCTTCCGCAGCGAGGCCGACGTCCTCTTCAATGCCCGCGCCGCCCGCACCGTGACGTTCCGGGTTCGCGACGAAAAAGGGCAGCCCACCACCGGCGCGTTTCAAATCCGGGATAAGCAGGGCCACGTCTACCCGTCGACCGCCAAACGCCTCGCGCCCGATTTCGCCTTCCATCCCCAGATCTACCGCGCCGACGGCGAATCCGAACGTCTGCCGGACGGCCGCTATAGCGTGCAGTTTACCCGCGGCCCCGAATCGATTCCGGAAACCCGCGAAATCACCGTCGGTCCCGATACCGGCGAATGGACCTTTCAAGTGCGGCGCTGGATCGATCCCTCCCTATTGGGCTGGTGGTCGGGCGATCACCACATCCACGCCGCGGGCTGCGCGCACTACGAGAAACCCACCGAAGGCGTGCACGCCCCCGACATGATGCGCCACGTCCTCGGTGAGGATCTCAAGGTCGGAGCGAACCTCACCTGGGGACCCTGCTTCGACTACCAGAAGCAATTCTTCACCGGGGCCGATGATCGTGTCTCCCGGTTTCCCTATCTGCTCCGCTACGACATCGAAGTGTCGGGCTTTGGTTCGCACCAATCCGGCCATCTATGCCTGTTGCGCCTGCGCGATCAGATGTATCCCGGCGGCACCTCCAAGGATCACTGGCCCAAGCTGGGCTTGAACACCCTCACCTGGGCGAAGAAACAGGGCGCCCTGGTCGGCCCGGCCCACACCGGTTGGGGCCTCGAACTCGACAGCACCGAGCTGCCCAATTTCAAAGTCCCGCCCTACAATGGCATCGGCGCGAACGAGTATATTGTCGACGTCACCCACGAAGTCCCGGGTCCGGACGGCAAGCTCGTTCCGCTGGTGGATTTTCTGTCCACCGTCGACACCCCGTTCCCGTGGGAGCTGAACATCTGGTACCAAACCCTGAACGCCGGCTTCCGCACGCGGATCAGTGGGGAAACGGATTTCCCCTGTATTTATGGCGACCGCGTGGGATTGGGCCGCAGTTATGTGAAGCTGGACGGAGCGCTCCAATATGAAGCCTGGTGCGAAGGCATCCGCGCCGGTCGGAACTATGTGAGCGACGGATGGAGTCACCTGCTGGATTTCCGCATCGACCAAACGACGATGGGCGAAAAGGGCAGCGAACTGCGACTGGATCAACCGCGCAAGGTGAAGGCCCACGTCCGCGTCGCCGCGCGCCTCGACGAACAGGCGGATACGAGCATCAAGAACCGCCGGTTCAGCGATAAGCCCTATTGGCACATTGAACGCGCCCGCATCGACGGCACCCGCAAAGTCGCCGTGGAACTCCTGCAAAACGGCTTCCCCGTCGCCACTAAAACCATCACGGCCGACGGCGCCTTCACGGACGTGGACTTCGACGTCGAGGTGACGCGCAGCAGCTGGTTTGCGGTGCGCATCCTGCCCAGCGCGCATACGAATCCCATCTTTGTGACGGTCGGCGGCAAGCCCATCCGGGCGTTTCGTCGCAGCATCCAATGGTGTCTGGACGGCGTGGAAACCGCGTGGAAGAACAAGGAGAAGTTCTACGTGGGCGAAGAACACGCCCAGGCCGTGGCCGCCTACAACCACGCCCGCGAGGTGTACCGCAAGCTCCTCGCGGAATGCGAGTGGGATTGAGGAAATCGGGGCCGGGTCGGAGTCTACTCCGGCCGGCCTTCGCCGGTCATAGCCACCGCAGCACTTCGCGGAGCAGTTGCCGTTTATTGCGACGCGCCACTTGGTGCACGTTGGCTTCGGTCATTTTCAACGCTTCGGCCACCTGCCGCGCCGGCCATTCCTGGCAGTAATACAAGTCGAGCAATTGGACGTCGCGGGCGTCGAGGCGCGCGGCCAGCGAGCGCATGGCCCGTTCCACCGCCGCCGCGAAGGCCGGCTCCAAGGATTCCCCTGGGGCCGGTAGGTTGGCCCACTGCTCTTCATTCGTGGCCTCCGTTCGACCCGCTTCCACCGTGGCGGGCTCGCGGCGCTGTTGCCGCCGCCAGTCGCGCGCCCGGGAATCGACAATCAACCGCAGATACCTCCGAAAGGAACCCGCGCGCGCGCGGACGGAAAAGCGATGCAAACTCCGCAGCAGTGTCGCGAAGGAATTTTGCACCACATCTTCCGCATCATGCGGGGTAAGCCCCGCCCTTCGGGCCAATACGAGCATCACCGGTCGATAGACCCGATCAAATTCATCCCACCGCCCGCCGCCCTCGCCACCGGCCACCGCTTTCAACAGGCTCAGACCACCTGATCTCATGGAATGAGTGTGGCACCGACGGGTTGGTAGATCAGGCGGAGGTTGGTGCCGGGATAGACAGTTTCTGTGGCGGTGAGTTCTTCGCAAAGGTGCTGGAGCACGGCGTCATGGCTGTGGCTGACCAGTCGGTGGATCCTCACGGTCAGAGTTTTCTTTTCCAGGTCGGGATACAGGTCGGCGGCGCTGCTTAAAACTTCCCGAACCAAGGCCCGGCC
>CANIZL010000153.1 GCA_947471985.1 Verrucomicrobiota bacterium
CGGCTCATCTCCACCTTCAAGCCGCATCCCCGGCTGAGCCTCGCCCTCGAGGGACATCTCTTCTGGCTGGCGAATACGAGCGACCGTTTTTACAACGTCGGCGGCGTCGCCCGGGCCGGGGCGGGAGCCACGGGCAACGCCGGCTCCGGCACCGGCTACGGCCTCAATCCCACCTACGGCTCCTTTGTGGGCAGCGAGCTGGATTTGGTGGCCGGGTTTGCCCTCACCAAGGCCGCGACTTTCGAGGCCGGATACTCGCACTTCTTCCGCGGCGACTACATCGCCGACACCTTCCAGGTCTCCGGCTCCAAGGACGCCGACTGGGTCTACACCCAGCTCCAGCTGCGCTTTTAGTCCATCACCTCACTCCACGACAAACAGGCAAATACTCATGAAAACATCCCACCCTGAAACTCCACCGTCCACCGTCCACCTCGGGCAACCCAACGATCCGCAAGCGTCGATTTGGCGCGATCAATTCCTGGCTTGGTGGACGTCTTTCCGTCATTTCGCGGGCATTTCCGCCCTGGCCTGCGGCACCTGCATCGGCGTCCTCGCTGCCGGCGCCGAGGTCGGCAAACTGAAGGGTCCGACCGCCAAGGGGCAGGACCCCACAATCATCGGCGAGGAAATCGCTGTATTGGCCCAGGCACCGAATGTGCCCCCACCCATCCGCCGAACCCAACCCACCAAGGTGTTGGTTAAACTGGAGGTGCGGGAGGTGGTGAAGCGGATGGCCGATGGCGTCGACTATTTGTTCTGGACCTTTGGCGGCGATGTCCCGGGAAGTTTCATCCGCATCCGCGAGGGCGATCTCGTCGAGTTTACCCTCGCCAATCATCCATCGTCGAAGATGCCGCATAACATCGACCTCCACGCCGTGACCGGACCCGGCGGCGGTGCGGCCTCGTCATTTACGGCCCCGGGACACTCCTCGCAGTTCTCCTTTAAGGCGCTGAATCCCGGGCTCTATGTCTATCATTGCGCCACGGCGCCGGTTCCCATGCACGTGGGCAACGGCATGTACGGACTGATCCTCGTCGAGCCCAAGGAAGGCCTGCCGCCGGTGGACCGCGAATACTACGTGATGCAGGGCGAATTCTACACCACGGGTAAGTTCGGCGCGGAGGGTTTGCAGACCTTCGATCAAGACAAATCCAACGATGAACGACCGACCTACGTCGTCTTCAACGGCTCGGTGGGCTCACTCGTCGGCGACAAGGCCATCACGGCCAAGGTCGGAGAAAACGTGCGCCTCTATATCGGGAATGGGGGACCGAACCTGCTGTCGTCCTTTCACGTGATCGGCGAAATCTTCGACCTGGTCTACCCCGAAGGCGGAACGGTGGCCGCCCAAAAGAATGTGCAGACAACGCTCGTACCCGCCGGCGGCTCCGCCATCGTCGATTTTAAAGTGCAAGTCCCGGGCACGTTCATCCTCGTCGACCACTCCCTTTCGCGCGCCTTCAACAAAGGGGCACTCGGCATGCTGAAGGTATCCGGGCCGGAGAATCTACTGACGTATTCCGGCAAGGAAGTCGACGCCACGTACCTGGGCCGTCAGGCGGAAGCCGGCAGCGAATCCCAGAAAAAGGTGGCCTCCTTGCAGGCGCAAATGAAGGAAGCTATCAAGACGGATCCGCGCATCGCCAGCCTGACCAAGGATATCCAGATCGAAAAGGGCAAGCAGGTCTTCATGCAGACGTGCTTCGTCTGCCACCAGGTCGAGGGTCAGGGCATTCCCGGACAGATTCCCCCGTTGGCCAAGTCCGATTTCCTCATGGCCGACAAGGAACGTTCCATCCGCGGTGTACTGCTGGGACAATCCGGCGAAATGGTCGTGAACGGAAAGACCTACAACGGCACAATGATCCCGCTGAATTATCTCAGCGACGAGGATATCGCTTACGCGCTCACGTATGTGCGCAACAGCTGGGGCAACTCCGGCGAAGCGGTTAATGTCACGGAAGTGCGACGAATTCGCAGTGAGGCTCCCGCCCCATCTGCCAACCCGTTCGAATAAGGAGTCCGTTGAAAACCACCCCACCATCGACCGATCCGACCGCATCCCCAGTGCCGGTGTCCGGGCCTCTCCTGGACACCGGCGCGATCCGGATGCGGGCGTTTATGGCAGCGGACTCTCTCTGCTGGCGGGTGGGGATTTTTCTACTCTTCGCCTTGGGGGCTCTGCACCTCCAATTCGCCCTGGCGGCGGAAGTACCCGCTGTCGTGCCGATCCCGAAAGGCATGGTCCGGGTCCCTGCGGGTGTCTACCGCCCGCTCTTCCGCAGCACGTCGGAGCCGCGGGAAATCCCCGTGCCTGCGTTCGCCCTGGAGATCTGTCCGGTGACCAACGCCGAGTTTCTTGAGTTTGTTCGCACCCAACCCCGTTGGCGCCGTTCCCAGGTAAAGCGCCTGTTTGCCGATCCGAATTACCTGTCTGCTTGGGCGAACGATCTGGACCCCGGGCCGGCGGCCGCGACGAATGGGCCCGTGACCGGAGTGTCGTGGTTTTCCGCCAAGGCCTACGCGGTGTGGCGCGGGCGTCGCCTGCCCAGCACGGCGGAATGGGAACTCGCCGCCGCCGCCAGCACCACTCGGCCCGACGGAGAGAAGGACCCGGCCTTCCGCCAGCAGATCACCAAATGGCATTCCCTACCCTCCCCCGAACGACTCCCGGCTGTCGGTGGATCCCCTGCCAATTTCTACGGACTGCAAGACCTGCACGGTCTGGTCTGGGAATGGGTGGCGGACTTCAATACCGCGATGGTGACGGGCGACGCCCGGGGCGACACCGGTCTGGAACGACAACTTTTCTGCGGCAGCGGGTCTCAAGGCGCCCGCGATGTGACCGATTACGCCGCCTTCCTGCGAAGCGGATTCCGCAGCAGCCTCAAAGCCAGCTATACCGTGCCCAATCTCGGGTTCCGCTGCGCCCAAGATTTAAGCCCAACCCCCCATCCCACCGATGTCCTTAACCGCCCCGCCGACGCTCCCTGAGCGCAACTCACCCCGCCCAACCGCCCACCGATCGGGCCGATGGACCGCAGGTTCGTGCGCCGGCTTGGTCGTCGCCGCACTGATCGCCGGCTGCTCTTGGCTCCCGATCACACGGCGTCCCGCCACTGTCACCTGCTGTCCGGCTCCGGGAGTTGATACCCACGGAACGACGGCACCGCTGAGTGGGGATTCCCTCTATCAAATCGAGTCCAGCTGGACGACCGATGCCGGCCAACCGCTGAAATTCAAAGCGCTCCGCGGCCGGGTGCAGCTCGTCGTCATGTTTTTTGCCAGTTGCCAGTACGCCTGCCCGGTGATCGTGCACGATCTGAAACGCATCGAATCCGCTCTGCCGGCAGACGTCCGCGCCCAAGTGGGTTTCACCCTGGTCACGTTCGATGTCGCCCGCGATACCCCCGAGGTTCTGCGCACCTACCGCGAGCGGCAGCAGCTCGCTGACCCGCGTTGGACCTTTCTCCGCGGCACACCCGACGACACGCTGGAACTCGCCGCCCTGCTGGGCGTGCAATACCGGCGGGAAACCAACGGCCAGTTCACCCACTCCAATCTCATCACGCTACTGAACGCCGAGGGCGAAATCATCCATCGACAGGTGGGACTGAACCAGGACATACAGGAAACGGTGAAGGCGATCCAAACCGCGGTGCGGTGATCGGCGTCGTGCCGGAGCCCCCCGGGCTTCGATCCGCTCGCCCACCAAGGTTCCAAGAAGGCGGCCGCGGCGCCTTCAGCCTTGCCGGAACCATTCCAAGGCGCCGGCGCCGGCGGCCCGACCGGTGGCGAAACACGCGGTCAGCAGATAACCACCCGTCGGGGCCTCCCAATCCAGCATTTCCCCGGCGCAAAAGACCCCCGGGAGTTTCTTCAGCATCAGCCGGGAATCCAGCTCGGCGAAATCGATCCCGCCAGCACTGCTGATGGCGGTCTCCAGGCTGTTGGCGGACGCCAGCGGCACTACGAGCGCCTTGAGGGCGGCAGCCAGGCGGACGGGTTGAGCCAGGATTTCACGCGGCACAAACTCGTAAACCAATCCGGCCTTCACGCCCCGGATACCCACGGTCTTCTCCAGGTGGTTCGACAGGGAACGACTGCCCCGCGGTCGCTCCAGCGCGGTCAGAACTTTGTTCGCGGACCAATCCGGCAAAAGATCCAGGGTGATCGCAGCCGAACCGGTCGCGTCCAACAAGTCCCGCAAAGTGGCCGCCGCGGCATAAATCAGGCTTCCTTCCACGCCCGTCTGCGTCACCACGAATTCGCCCTGCTGCTGAAAACGGCCGACGGACAGCGCCACGGATTTCAGCGGCTGTCCGGGAAATCGATCACGGAAATGCGGCGACCAGGCAACACTGAAACCGCAGTTGGCCGGCCGAAACGGAGCGATTTGGACGCCGGCACGACGCAACCACTCGACCCACTCACCGCGCGATCCCAGTTTCGGCCAACTCGCGCCCCCCAGCGCCAACACGGTGGCGTCGGGGCGGGCGTGGACCTCCCCCGCAGGAGTCGCAAACGCCAGTGAGCCCTCCCGCCACCCCAGCCACTGGTGCCGCCGGTGCCACGTTACCCCGCCGTCCTGCAAGCGCTTCAACCAGGCGCGCAATAGCGGACTCGCCTTCATTGCCACGGGAAACACCCGCCCCGACGTCCCTACAAACGTTTCCGAGCCCAGTTCCCGGGCCCAGGCGCGCAACGCCTCACCGTTGAACCGATCCAGGTACGGCCGCAATTCACTCTCCCGGGCGCCGTAACGGCCCACCAACTTCTCGTGCGGCTCCGAGTGCGTCATGTTGAGCCCACTCTTGCCCGCCATGAGCAATTTACGCCCCAGTGACGGCATGGCGTCAAAGACCTCCACCCGCGCTCCCCCTTGGCTCAGGACTTCGGCGGCCATGAGACCCGCCGGGCCACCGCCTATGATGGCGACTGATTTTTGCATGTATTTCGGTCGTCGTTGCCGCACTCCTGCCGGCACCGCCGCCACACCCCAAGCAAAGTCCGGGCGACTTCCCCTTGAGGCTGGCCGTTGAAAAACGGCAGGCGGCAGGCTAGCCAGACCGTCGGCCCGAGTCCATCACCCGCCGTCATCAGAGTCGCCGGACCACCCCACCGATTGGAAACGATGTGCCAGAGTTTCCTTTCGCTCCGCCACGGGGAACGGGTAATGATTCTGCATTATGTCGTCATCGACCCTCAGTGTAGGTTTTCTCGGCGCGGGCAAAATGGCCACCGCCCTGGCCAAGGGTTTTATTCAGGCCGGGCTCGTTGCGCCCCCGCAAGTGTGCGCCTCCGATGTTCTCGCCGCGGGCCGCGACGCCTTTCAGCGGGAAACCAACGCTGCCGTTTTTACCGAAAACGCGGACGTCCTGCGTCACGCCACCGTGATTTTTCTCGCCGTTAAACCCGACCAGATCAGCCAGGTCCTCGCCGGAGTGGCGCCGCAGGTGGATCCCCAGCGACACCTGTTTGTCTCCATCGCCGCGGGCGTCACCCTCGCCAAACTCGAAGCGGCGGCACCCGCCGGGACGCGGTTCGTCCGGGTCATGCCCAATACTCCGGCCCTCGTCGGGGCCAGCGCCTCCGCGTACACGCTGGGCACAAAAGCCACGCGGACCGACGCCGCGACCGTCCAACAATTGCTGGCCTCCGTGGGCCTGGCCCTGGAGGTCGCCGAAAAACTCATCGATGCCGTGACGGGCGTCAGTGGCAGCGGACCCGCCTATGCCTTCCTGATGATTGAAGCATTGGCCGACGGCGGTGTGGCCGCGGGGCTGCCCCGCGATGTGGCCCAAAAACTGGCGGCTCAAACCCTGCTCGGGGCGGCCAAAATGGTGCTGGAAACCGGTCAGCATCCCGCCGTGCTCAAAGATGCCGTCTGCAGCCCGGGCGGAACGACCATTGAGGCCATGCACGAGTTGGAAAAAGGTGGCGTCCGCGCGGCCCTGATCACCGCCGTCCGCGCGGCGGCGGACAAGGCCAGGAAACTCGGCTGATCCAGGCACCCCAACCCTCCCCCCCAACACCATGTCTCCCCCCAGTCCATCCCAGTCACGCCTCATCTGGTGGGCTCTGACCGGCGTGGCCGTGGCGACGTTGGCGGGCCTTGTGGTGGGACTCGTCTGGGGCCTGAGCCAGGCGCTGAACTTATTGACCCCGGTCTTGTGGCCGCTCGCCCTGGCCGGGGTGTTGGCGTACCTCCTCGAGCCGGTGGTGGACTTCATGGTCATGCGCAAGATCCCGCGATCCCGGGCGATTGCGCTGGTTTTTCTGCTCGTTTTCGGATTCTGCGGCGCCGTGATCAGCAGCATCATCCCCCAGGTTTACCGGGAAGCGCAGCAGTTTGGGGAACGGGTGCCGGCGTACACCCAGAAGCTGCAGCAACGTCTGGAAGGTTGGGCAACAAATCCCCCGGTGTTCGTCCGCAAGGCCCTCACGCTCCGGCAAATTTTCGGCACCAACGAGCCCGCCGCCACTCCGCCCGCCGGTGCCAACACCAACACGTTGATCGTCCTCACGCCACCAGGAACCCGGCCGGAACGGTCCGGCAATTCGGCTGTGACGCAGGACATCGTCCGCTCCGCCACCTCGTGGGTTACCGGGGCCCTGCCGGCGGCCGGAAGCTGGTTGCTGGATCGCGTCAGCCGGGTGGGTTCGTGGTTCGGTTTGATCGCCGGCGCCTTCCTCGTTCCGGTTTACCTGTTCTATTTTCTGCTCGAAAAGCGCGGGATCGAACTGCAATGGACGGAGTATCTGCCCGTCCGCCAATCCGGCTTCAAGGATGAACTGGTCTTTTGCCTGCGCGCCATCAACGGCTACCTGATCGTGTTTTTCCGCAGTCAGGTGCTCGTCGCTCTCTGCGATGGCACCCTGTACACGCTCGGATTTCTCCTCATCGGCCTGCCCTACGCCTTTCTGCTCGGACTCATGGCGACCGTACTGACCATGATCCCGTTTCTGGGAGCCATCGCCACCTGCGTGACGGCACTGCTGATCGCCTTCGCCGCCACGGGCAGCTGGCAACTGCCGGCCTTGGTGCTGGGCGTCTTCGCGATCGTGCAGTCCATCGAAGGGCTGGTCATCTCGCCCAAAATCATGGGCGACCGCGTGGGGCTGCATCCCTTGACGATCATCATCGCCGTAATGGCCGGAACGACCCTCCTCGGGGGCGTTCTGGGGGGAATCCTGGCCATTCCCCTCACCGCGGCCCTACGGGTGATCATGTTCCGCTACGTTTGGCGTCGGGATACCGCAGCCGACGAAAACGAGGAAGTCCGACCGACCGGTAAAAGAAAGCGCTAACCACGGCTGGCGAAAGGCGTCGGACCCGCAAAGCCGGCTCAGGTTTTCTTCCGACCCAACGAATTCTTCGTCGACTTCTTCGCCGCCGGCTGCTTGGGGGAAGTTGCCGGCATCGGTTCCGCTCCCGGTGCGGAAACGATCGGTCGGGACATCGGCGGGCCACCACCCGTCATCGCCGCGGCTTGGGCGACAAACTCGCGGATATCCAGCTCAAGCGCCCGGGCCACCCCGAGCCCATATCCGGGATCCGCCCGGAAGAAGTGACAAATCTGGCGGAGTTGAATCTCCCGGGGCACCGCCGCCATGGATCGGGCGATATTGCCAAACAGCCGCGCCTGCTCGTCCGGCTTCATCAGCCGGAACAGATTTCCCGGCTGGGTGTAATTGTCATTGCCATCCCGATGATTGTAGCGGGCGGCGTTGCCCACCACCGGCAGGGGCGGCTCGTTAAACGCCGGACAATCCTTTGGTCCGCCGAAACTGTTCGGTTCGTAATTCACCGCGCCGCCGGCGTTGCCGTCGAAGCGCATGGATCCGTCCCGATGATAGTTCATCACGGGACAACGCGGCCGGTTCACCGGCAGATCCTGATAATTCACCCCCAGGCGGTACCGTTGGGCGTCCGGGTAGGACAGGATCCGCGCCTGCAACATCTTGTCCGGGGAATGACCGATTCCCGGAATCACGTGGGCGGGGGCAAAAGCCGCCTGCTCCACCTCCGCAAAATAGTTCTCCGGATTGCGATTCAATTCCAGCACGCCCACCTCGATCAACGGATACTCGCGATGCGGCCAGACCTTGGTGAGATCGAAGGGATTCCACCGGTAACGCACGGCCTCGGCCTCCGGCATCAACTGCACACAGAAGCGCCAGCGCGGGAAGTTGCCACGCTCGATGCTTTCAAAAAGGTCACGCTGCGAAGACTCCCGGTCCGCCCCCACCACCGCCTGGGCCTCCTGGTCCGTGTAGTACGCGTGACCTTGCAGCGTCAGGAAATGAAACTTCACCCACCAACGTTCCCCCCGGTCGTTGTAGAAACTGTACGTGTGCGAGCCGAAGCCATTCATTTGGCGGTAGTTGCGGGGCAGCCCGCGATCGCCCATCAGCAGGGTGACCTGGTGCAGGGATTCCGGTGAAAGCGACCAGAAATCCCAGGCGGCGGTGGGATTCCGCAGGTGGGTCCGGGGATCACGCTTCTGGGTGTGGATGAAGTCGGGGAACTTCAGCGGGTCCCGGATAAAAAACACGGGGGTGTTGTTGCCCACCAGATCCCAATTGCCCTCCTCAGTGTAGACCTTGAGCGCAAATCCCCGCACATCGCGTTCCGCATCGGCCGCACCCTGTTCGCCGGCCACCACGGAAAAACGCACGAAGCAATCCGCCGCCTGCCCCACGCGGGCGAAGAGCTTCGCCCGGGTGTAGGGCGAAATATCGTGGGTGATCGTCAGCCGGCCGAACGCCCCCGAGCCCTTCGCGTGCACGACCCGTTCGGGGATGCGTTCGCGATTGAAGTGAGCCAGCAACGGTGTCTGGCGCGTTAGCTAGACTAAATATTAAGATTGTGCGGAATAGCGCGAGGATGGCTACCGCGAGTGATACTCGATGAAAATGCGCGCTGAGGTGATTAAATTGAGATCATCGAATAAAA
>CANIZL010000154.1 GCA_947471985.1 Verrucomicrobiota bacterium
AACACGAGACGGCCCAACAACGCCTCCGTTCACCCCGCAAGCCAAGGCAAAACCACCTCGGAAGTATAGCACCAAGAAATGTGGGTAAGGATGAGAGAGGACTGCCGCACTCCAAGACCTCGCGGCCCCCACCCGCCGCGTGAGAAGTCGCGATAGCGTCGTGGACTGCGGTTGTCCTCTACCGCTTTGGAATGCGGCATGCCCAGCCGCAATGCGCACCCAAAACAGCAACCCGCGCCCGCTGGTAATTTCAGCATTCATTCGGCTCGCACGTCATAATCCAAAGCGGCAGAGGACTGCCGCAGTCCAAACCCTCGCGGCCTTCCCCACCAGCACCTTCTAGCATTACCACAACTCCCGCCCGGCCAGTAATTGCTGCCGACTGACTGCTGACAACGGCCCGCCCGCCTTCCATTCTCGGCGGCATGTTCGGGGACATTCGCAGTGTTCATTTTATCGGCGTGGGCGGGACCGCCATGGCCAGCGCCGCCGTGGCCATGCAGCAGCGCGGTTATCAGGTCACGGGATCAGATCAGGACGTCATCTATCCGCCGATGTCGACCTTCCTCGCCGAACACGGCGTCCGGGTGCAGGCCGGCTATGCCGAGGGCAACCTCAGTCATCGTCCCGATCTCGTCGTCGTGGGCAACGCCATCTCGCGCGGGAACCCGGAGGCGGAAGCTGTCCTCGATCGCAAGCTGCGCTACTGCTCCCTGCCGGAATTGCTGAAGGAGTTTTTCATCCGCGGCAAACGCTCGCTGGTCGTCAGCGGCACCCACGGGAAAACCACCACCACCGCCCTGTTAACCTGGGTCTTCGAGACCGCCGGAATGAATCCCTCGTTCCTCATCGGCGGCATTCCGCGCAATCTCGGCCAGGGCGCCCGCTTCACCGATTCCCCGTGGTTCATCATCGAAGGCGATGAATACGACACCGCGTTCTTCGATAAGCGCTCCAAGTTCGTGCATTACCTGCCCGAAGTGGCGATCATCAACAACCTGGAGTTCGATCACGCCGACATCTTCGGCACCCTGGCGGACATCCAGTTGGCCTTCCGGCGCATGGTGAATCTGATCCCGCGCAACGGACTGTTGCTCGCCAATGGGGACGAACCCCACCTCGCCCCGGTGCTCGACGTAAAGCACTGCCCGGTGAAGCGCTTTGGTCTCGGCGACGCCAACGAAATCCGCGCCAGCGGGTTGGTGCTGAAGGAAAACAGCTCCGACTTCCACCTCGGCGACACGACCTTCACCGTGCCGTTGATCGGTGAACTCAACGTGCGCAATGCGCTGGCCGTGGCGGCCTGTGCCCGGCACTGCGGCCTGACCGACGCTCAGATCCAGATGGGCTTCGACACCTTTACCGGAGTGGCCCGGCGCATGGACGTGCGCGGCGAGGCCGGCGGCGTCACGGTGGTGGACGATTTCGGTCACCATCCGACGGCGCTCCGCGAAACCATGCGGGCGTTGCGGGTGAAGTTCCCCGGCCGCCGTTTGTGGGCCGTGTTCGAGCCCCGCTCCAACACGACCCGACGCAATGTGTTTCAGACGGAACTCGTCGACGCCCTCGAGCGGGCCGACCTAATCGTGGTGGCCGAGGTCGCCCGACTGGAACAACTGCGTCCCGAAGAGCGATTGAACCCGGAGAAGCTGATGCAGGACCTCCGGTTGACCGGCAAACCCGCCGCCTATCTCGCCACCGTGGAAGCCATCCTCGATCACCTCGCCGCCGGCACGAAGCCCGGCGACGTCGTCTGCATTTTCAGCAATGGCGGATTCGGCGGCATCCACGGTCGCCTGTTGGAGCGGTTGAGCCCCCGGCCGGCCGCATAAATTCACCGGATCGCCGACCGACAAAGTCAGCGTCGGGATTTCCGCGGCGGAGGTACGACGCGCCCCAGTTGGGTTTGGCTGGGGCGCAGCGTCGTTGAACGGGCCCCTCGCCTCTGCCCGCAGGCCCCGCGGCGATTACGCGATCGTCAGACAAACTTTTTACAACCGCCAGACGACCCGATGACACATATCGGCGGCGGTCGGGGCAGGTTCGTCGCGTATGAGAACCATAGGTTTCCTGGCGCCTTGGGCCATCGCCTGTATAACCGCCACGCTCTCGGGCGCCACGCCGAAGGCACCACCCGAATACACCGCCCATGAATGGGGCACGTTCACCTCGATCCAAGGCTCGGACGGAATACCCATCCCCTGGAATCCGCTGGCCATCTCGGATCTCCCTGATTTTGTCCACAGCCGACAGAACCCCGCGATGGGACCGGCGATTAACCCGTACCGGCCACTCCTCTCGCAACTCGACGGGAAAGGTGCGACCACCTGGCTCCAGCGGATGGAGACTCCCGTGATCTACTTTCATTCCAAGGAAGCCCTCGAGGTTTCCGTGCGAGTGGATATGCCGAGCGGCCGACTCACGGAATGGTTTCCCGCCGCCTTTGCCTATGGACCGCTCCCGGCGATTTCCGGATTTTTGCCGGGCAGCACCAACAGCTACTTGGAGTGGCCGGGCCTCGCCATCCTTCCCAGCGCACGCCCGGGCGACGTCGTCGGGCGGCTGCCGCACCTGGATGCACCGAGCCATTATTACGCTGCCCGCCAAGTTACGGCGAGCCCCGTCCGCACGACCATTGGCGCGGCCTGCACCCGGGACGGTGTGGGGGAAAATGAGCAGTTTGTATTCTATCGCGGGGTCGCCAATTTCACCGCTCCGCTGCGCGTCCGTTCGGCAGCCCACTCCCTCATCATCGAAAACACCGGCGCCACGCCCATCGTATCGGCCTTCGTCTGGCAAGCCCAGGGTTCCGTGGCGTCCTTCACGCGATTGGGTCCCTTGGAGCCCGGAGCGACGTCCCGGATGGATGTCCCCGCAGCGCGCGCCGGTGAGCCCCGCCCCGCACTGGCGAAACGTCTCCAACAGCAAATGAGCGGAGCCCTCGTTGCCGCCGGGCTCAACCGCGAAGAAGCCGCCGCCATGATCGCCACCTGGCGGGATTCCTGGTTCGATGAAGACGGCACCCGGGTGCTGTACCTTGTTCCGCGTGCGTTCGTGGACGCCACTCTTCCGGTCACCTTCGATCCCCCGCCGAGCCGCTTGGAACGAGTTTTCGTCGGACGCGCGGAAGTCATCGACGCCGCCCGCGAACAGCGGGGCGATGAGCTGTTCGCCGAATTCCGCAAGGCGCACGACCCCGCAATTCTGTCCGGTTTTCACGGTCTGGTGGCTCCGCGTTTCGCCGATGCCTTGCTCACCGCGATCGGGAACCGACAGATCGCCGCCCAGCCCGCGACTCAACGCAATCCGGGAAATGAACCCGGCACCCAACTCCCGGAAGTCCTCCGCATCCTGGAGGATCTCCAAAAGGTGCGCACAGAACTGACGCCCCTGGTGCAGCGGACGGCCAGCACGTCCGGTCGCCCATCCACCCTTGGCACCGTGGCGGCCAACGCGCGCTGAATCGGCCCCCGGACTTGCCTTCGAATCCGCCACCCGATTTTGGTCGGGCGCAATTCCAACATCCGGCTACTGTCTCCACCGATTCCATGCGCAAAGCAGCGTTGGTGTTTCTCCTCGCCGTCGCGGTTCCCAGCCTCGTGCTGGCGGCGCTCGCACTGCGTTCTCTGCGGGATCAGCGCCTCGTTCAGGAGCGCCAGGAAATCCTCCTCGCCGAGGCGGCCGGGGCCGATCTGGCCCGTGGGGTGGAAGCCGAAATCGACCGGATGTTGGCTGATTTCTCCGCGGTCACCGACGGGTTGATCGCGACGAATGGACTCGAAAAACTCACGGGCACTTTCGACGACGAAATCCGCCGCCAATGGCCCGCCGCTGCCGTTGGCTTCGCCGTCAACCTGACGGGCCAATGCTTCACGCCCTCGGTACTCGGCCGAACGGAAGCCATGCGTTTCCGGGTCGAGAACGAACGTTTCTTGGGCAACGTGGAAGCCGTCGAGGTCACCTGGAACAGCCCCAAGGGCCGCATCAATGTGGATGAAATCGTCCGCGGGGCGCGTTCCAAAACCGACGCCGTGTTTGCTTCCACGCCCGAATCCACCGCCAGCCGACCGGCCCGGACTTTCCGGGAAATTCTCGGCAAATCCTCCCGGGGAACGGTCGCCCGCTTTGTTCAGGATGACCTCCAACTGCTCGTCTGGCACCGCCCGTCCGCCGAGCCCGCGGTGGTCTTCGGCGCGCAGGTGGATCTCGCGGCTCTCCGGCGGCGATTGGTTCCGCTCGTTGCCGCAGCCGCGCGCCCCGACGACGCCTTTGTGGCGATGCTGCGGGACGATTCTCAACGGCCGGTCGCCCTGACCCGTGCGGGGTTCTCCGCCGATGGGCAGCGCCCGTTGGCGGCGGCGGACATCGGCGACAAACTGCCGCATTGGCACGTCGCTCTCTTTGCGGTGAATCCCGGCCACGCCGGCGCCGCCGCGGCCACCGCCCGCCTTACCCTCGGCCTGCTGGTCGCCGTGCTCCTTCTGGCCATCGCGATCGGATCCTGGTTGATCGCCGCCGACCTCTCCCGTCAGCTGCGACTGGCGCGTCAAAAATCCGGCTTCGTCTCGAACGTCTCCCACGAACTCAAAACCCCGCTGACCTCGATTCGCATGTTCGTGGAATTGCTGGGCGAAGATGACGGCAGTGATCCGGTGCGACGGGCGAAGTTTCTCGGCATTGTCCGCCAGGAAACCGAGCGATTGTCGCGCCTGGTGGACAGTGTCCTCGATTTTGGCCGGCTCGAACGCGGTGAAGTCCCGTGGAAAACGGTCCCTACGGATCTCGTCGCCGTCGCCCGCAGCGCGACGGAAAGTTTTGGTCCCCAACTGGAAGCGGCCGGGGTTGTTCTCACCAGCGTCCTCCCCGATGAAGCGATCCTGATTCAAGGGGATCGCGATGCCCTGTCACAGGTGCTCCATAATCTCTTGTCCAACGTGGGCAAATACGCGGCGGCGGGGCGCACGGCGGAGGTCCGGGTGGAACGGGACGGCCGGGAAGTGGTGCTGACCGTTTCCGACCGCGGACCGGGACTGCCGGCCGGAAGTGAGGAGCGGATTTTTGAGGAGTTTTTCCGGGCTCAGGATTCCCTCGCCAGCGGTGTTCCCGGCTGCGGTCTGGGACTCGCCCTCGCGCGGCGCATCATTCTCGCCCACCACGGCACGCTGCACGCCCGGGCGCGTCCCGGGGGCGGCGCCAGTTTCATCGCCCGACTGCCCCTCACTCAGCCATCCTCATGAAGACTCGCATCCTCGTGGTCGAAGACGACCCGCATATCGCCCTGGGCCTCGGTGAGGTGCTGCGCGGCGAAGGTTTCGAAGTGGTGGCCTGCGCCCGCGGCGACACCGCACTGGACCTGGTGCGAAGTTCCCGCCCCCAACTCGTCGTGCTCGACATCATGTTGCCGGGACTCAGTGGCTACGACGTCTGCCGGCGGCTTCGGGCGGAACGCGATCCAACACCGGTGCTGATGCTCACGGCCAAAGGAGAGGAACTCGACAAGGTCATCGGGCTGGATCTCGGGGCGGACGATTACCTCACCAAACCTTTTGGCGTCCGCGAACTGGTGGCCCGGATCCACGCCCTGCTCCGGCGGTCCGGCGGACGGGCGACCGCGAGTGGCACCGACGAACCCGCGTGCTTCCAAATCGGGGAGAGCACAATTGATCCCCGGCGGTTCGAACTGCGACGGGGCCGCACGGTGGAGGAATTGACCGCGCGGGAACTGCGCCTGCTCCAAATATTCCATGCGCGACCGGGTGAAGTCCTGTCCCGGGAACACCTGCTGAATGAAGCCTGGGGGCACGGGTACTACGGCACCACCCGGACGCTCGATCAGGTCATTGTCCAGATACGCCGAAAGCTGGGCGAGAAAGCCGATCATCCCCGCCACCTGCTCACGGTCCATGGCGTCGGGTATAAACTGGCCGACGCATGAACTGAAGCGTTCGGGAACTGCTCCCCAGTACCCCCGGCTATCCGGAGGCTGCGTCTGGCGGGTTATCTGTCGGTGAGCTTTTCGCCCCCTTGCCTCACGGCTTGAAAACCTTTTCCCACCATTTGTTCTGCCCCGGTTGGGTCGGTGGCGCTTCCGCCGGCATTTGCATGCGGGCCCGGATCTTGCCGATCTCCCAACCCGTCAACGTCGCCAGATTGGCCGCCTCCTTTTCACGTCGGGCCGCCAGGCCGGCCCGATACGAAGTCGCCATCTCACACTCGGCCGCCCCCGTCCACGGATGCCGCAAGACATAGCGTCCCTGATAATTCTTCCGATCCCCGGTGGCTTGGAAGGAGAGGTCCTCCGGAAAATGGGCTCGATCATAACGGACGTGCAGCCGCGTGATGAACGCGTTCTGGGCGCCGCCGGGATTGAACCGTCCCTGCGGCCGCGGCGCTCCCGGGGTGGGATTCTCATCCAGCCACATCACCCCCAGGCGCCGCAATTGATCGGCGCTCAGCGGGTCCGCCGCACACGGATCACACCAGCTCATATCCCACGCATACTCCGTGAACACCGCCCGGCCATCGGCCTTTTTGACCTGGTCGGAAAACATCGCCGTGTAAAAATCGTTGAACTCCGATTTCACGAAAACCGGCAGATCCATGTCCGCCGGGAGTTTCACGTTCCGGTAATTCGTGGTTTCCACCCGTCCCTTGCGGGTGATGGCAAAAACGAAGAGATCCTGGGTCGATTTGGCATTCACCGTCCCGAGCCGGATCGGGAGCATGAACTTCGGCGACTCATACGCGATCTGCAGCGGTCGGAGCCAGGTCCCGCCCTGCTTGGCCTGCTCCGCCAGGTTCACTCGCGCCACAAAAAAGCGGTTTTTCTGGTTTAGATAGCTTTCCAAAACCGGCTCGGCCCCGTCCGGAATCCGATAGCCCTCCTGCTTCAGCCACGTCGCCAATCCCGCACTCTGCTGGGCGTCGAGGATGAGGATATCGTATTCCCCAACGGTGTATTGCGCTTCGATGGTCACCCCGAGCGCTTTGGCGCCGGCTACGGACTTGTCGGGCAATCCCTTTGCCGCCGGTGCCGCCGTCAGCGTCGACATCGCGCGCGGAGGACGGCACGGATCCTCATCGAAATATTCCACCAGACGCGGTGCCGTGTAGGCATCCAGATGTTCCAGCAGCCCCTTGTCGCCCACCTGAATCTGACCGCGCTCCAGAAAGGTCGGCACCGGCACAACCAGGGCAAAGTCACGAACATCGCCGCTGAAATCGTTGGCGAGCGTCAGCACGGTGCGATTGCCGTCGCGGACCAGCACCACCTTCGAGGCCTGGTTGAACAATTGGGTGTCGGCTTTGGCGACATAAAAACCACAGAACGCTTCGGCCAACGGTGAGGTCACGGAAAGTGTCAGGGCGGCAAGACCCGACAACAGGAGGGATTTCATAGGGTTTAGAGGGATGGCGCTGAAATTACGGAAAGACTTGGGCTCGTCGAAGGCGGAGCCGCCGGCACCGCCGCGGATCGCCGAACGGGCCACTGATGTCGGGACGCCGGCAGCCAGGCATCCAACAGCGGCACCACCGGCGACCAGACCACCAGCGACCAGATGAGACCATTATTGTGGAACCAAAGGAACTGCCACCACCAGGCGCTGACCGCCACGAGGAGGGCGAAAAGCATCCGGCCCGCGCGGGAATCGGGCGTGGTTCGCGGATCCGAGATCATAAAAAAGGCAAAGAGCAGCAACGAACCGCTCTCGAGTCGATGCCACGGAATGGTGGCCGGATCGCCCAGCCACCAGGCCCGGCCGAACAAAAGGGCCGACCAAACCACCAGAAAGGTCAGGGTGACATCGGCGCGACCGGCCCGCATCACCACCAGACCGCCCAAGCAGACGAAGAGAAACGCGAGGACTGCGACGCTGCCCCATTGCCCGGGAGAAACCCACGCGCCGCCCCCGCTGAGCAGGAGCACCGACGCCAAGGCCACGTTGGTGGGATTGAAAACGTGCTTGCCGCGCCAGCGCACCAGGAACTTGCTCAGGATGGCGATAACGCCCGCCGCCATCAGCCAACCTGGATTTTCCGCCCGCCCGAGAAGGCACAGTGAAAGTCCGGAAATCAGCGCGCTGCGATACTCGACGACGGGCAGCCGAAACCACTGACCCGCGGCCCATTGGGTTACCAGCACGCAGCCCAAGATGAGCAGGATTTGTCCCGGCCCAACCTCGAAACCCAATTGAAGAACTCCGTAGAGAAGCAGCCCCGTCAGGGCGCTCACCTGGTAGTTCCGAGGATCCATGGTACCGCCGAGACTGCTTCAATCCGCCGCGCTCGCCAAGCCTGAATCCACCGGGATGAAATGGAAACAGACCGCGAACCTCGATTGCCAGTGCGGCTCCTCCCCGCGCGAAACGCGATTGGCGCACCGCACTGGGGTGTGAGACAAAATTCCCCGAGTCGTGGGATTTCGCCGTTTTTAAAAAAAGAGCATCTAGCCGGCTAGAGAACAGCTTCTGTCGGAACTGAGCCAGATCGACTCCTTTGGGAAGGGGCGGCTCTATGCCTGCACCCATCGGCCCGGCAGTGCGAAAGCGGCCTACCGTCGGCTGCAGTATTGGGAGAACGGGTGCACTGTTTCTCGTCACGTAACAGCGGCCGAGGTCGCCGCTCTCCCGGAAGCCATCGTGGGGTACCAGCGAGCCCGCGAACTCACCAAGCAGTACCTCGACCGTGTCGTCGCCGAGACCCTGCCGCTCTCTCCGTCGGGCGGCGGGTGGAGAATTTTCGTCCCACATCCTCTCCCCAAACCGGTGCCAACGTCCCTATTCGCCCGGCGTAGCGATCGTGCCAGGTTCGCTATCTTCGCCGGATAGGGAGCCTGCCTCCGTATCTTGCGCAGCGGCCTCCGACGGCGATGCGGCGGGCGGCGGAGTGAACTTTGGGCGGTGGAATTGGACTGAGATGGCTGTTTTGGCCGAT
>CANIZL010000155.1 GCA_947471985.1 Verrucomicrobiota bacterium
GTCGACAAATCCAAGGTCCGATTTGCCGACTTTTGCACCTCACCCCGTGAGGGAGGCGACGACGCATCAATATCTCCTTCCATATCGTTCTGTGGTAACAGGTTGCCAGAAAAACCCACTTCGTCGACTCACGTTTTTAGGTTCAATGAACCGCGGAATATCCCGCGACGGCACACTGGATCCCATATAGCTGCCCTGCAGCACGCGCTCTTCCGCGGTGAGCGTCAGGGCGGGCAGGATCAGGTTTCGCTCCGGGTGCGGCAGGCCGATCGTCACCGTGCGACCGCCCCGGCGCGTCGCTGCGAAAGCGCGAGCGATCACTTCCGGATCCCCCACCGCTTCAAAAGCCGTTTCGACCCCGCCGCGGGTCAGTTCCCGAATCGCCAACACGGGATCGTCGCTGCCCGCGTGAACGGTATGCGTGGCGCCGCACTCCAAAGCCAGCGGCAGTTTCGCAGCGAGGGAATCCACGGCAATGATCGGATACGCGCCCGCCGCCCGCGCCCCCATGACGGCACTCAAACCCACGCCGCCCAAACCAAAAACCGCCACGGACGTCCCCGCCGCGACCTTCGCCGTGTTCACCACCGCGCCGACGCCGGTAATCACCGCACACCCAAACAACACCGCGGTCTCCATCGGCAGGTCCCCCGCGATCTTCACCAGGGATTCACGCGCAGCCACCGTGAACTGAGAATACCCGGCAATCCCACTGTGATGATGGACCGCCGCGCCATCGGCCCGACTGAACCGGGTGGCGCCACTCAGCAAGCGGCCGGCCCGGTTGGCCGCCACCCCCGGCTCACAGAGGGCCGGGCGTCCCACGGCACACATGGGGCATTGACCGCACGTCGGCAGGAAGGAGAACACCACCGCATCGCCCGGCCGCAAATCCTTCACCCCCGGCCCGACCTCGCGGACGTGTCCGCAGGCCTCGTGGCCGATGACGATGGGCAAGGGCCACAGCCGGGTGCCATTGATGACCGAGAGATCGGAATGACACAGACCCGCTGCCCCCATTTCGACAAGCACTTCGCCGGGGCCGGGCGGCGCCAATTCCAATTCCTCAATTACCAGCGGCCGGCTCTGTGCATACGGCGTCGGCAACCCGCGCTGTTGCAGGACTGCGGCAAACGTTTTCATCCGGGGAACTTGCGACGCAATGGCTCCGATTCAAACCCCACCACCGCAATCCCGGGATTTATACAACGGATTCCCCTTGTATTCCCCCGCTTTCTACGGCAAAAGAGCAGTCTCGCCAACTACTCGCCATGAAGCTCTCCACCTCCCTGCTCTCCCTGACGACGGCCGGCAGTCTGCTGACCCTGTCCGCCACCGCTGCCAATTGGACCGCCGGCTTTCAATCCGGCAAACCGGCCTTGAAGTCCATCAGCCAGCTGGCCTTCGGACCCGATGGGATTCTGTTTGTCGCCGACACCAAAGCCGCGGCCATCGTCGCCCTTGAAACCGGCGACACCCGCCAGGCCCCGGACGGCGGAACCGTGAAAATCGAAGGTCTCGCGCAAAAACTCGCCGCGCTCCTCGGCACCCGGCCGGAGGATATCCTCATCGACGATCTCGCCGTCAATCCGTTGTCCCATCAGGCCTACCTCGCCGTGTCGCGCGGCCGTGGACCGACTGCGGTCCCGGTGCTCATCCGCGTAACCGCCGGCAGCCAATTGGAGTTGGTCAACCTGGACACGATCAAGTTCTCGCGCGCCGAATTGCCCGACGCGCCCATCGACGGCGTCGTGGGTGACCCCAAGCGCCAAAGCAATCCGCGGATGGAATCCATCACCGACATCGCGTTCCTCGAGGATCGCGTGCTGGTGGCGGGCCTCTCCAACGAGGAATTCTCCTCCACCCTGCGCGCCATCCCCTTCCCTTTCAAAACCGTGGCCAACGGCACCAGTGTCGAGATTTATCACGGCGCGCACGGCCGTTTCGAAACCCGCGCTCCCATTCGCACGTTTGTCCCGTTCAACGTGGGCAACCAACCGCAATTGCTGGCCGCCTACACCTGCACGCCCTTGGTGCAATTCCCGCTCTCCGATCTGAAACCCGGCGCCAAAATCAAGGGCAAGACCGTGGCGGAACTGGGCAATCGCAACCGGCCCATCGACATGCTCGTTTATCAAAAGGACGGTCAGGAATTCCTCCTGCTGGCCAACAGCAGTCGTGGCGTGATGAAGGTGAACACCGACAAGATCGAAACGGTGGATGGCATTGCGCAGCCCGTGCCGGACGGAAAGACGCAGGGATTGAAGTATGAAACCGTGTCGGGCTGGACCGGCGTGGATCAACTGGAGCGACTGGACGCCAAGACCGCTCTGGTAGTGCGCCACACGGAAAACGGTTCGATCAACCTCGAGTCGCTGCCCCTGCCGTGAGTTGCGTCCGGGGACGCCGGGCCGTCCTGTTTCTATTCCTATCAGTGACGCTGGCGGCGAGCTGCCTTGGGGCGGGCATTGAGGCCCCGGGCGGACCCTCGATGACTTGGCGGCCCACTCCCGGCGAACCCGCCCGCCCCACTGCCGAAGTCACCAATCTGCCCCTCGCCGCCGTGCGGGGGCTGGCGCAGACGAATTGGACGTTGGCGCAGTGGCAGCAGCTGTTTCCCGTTTACGCCGAACAAGGCAGCGTGCTGGCCGATGTGGAATTGCCGCCCATGGTTGGGGACTACCGCGTGATTGCCGGTACGCTCCGGTTCACCCCGCGCTTCCCGGCGGAACCCGGCGTCCGTTATCGGGCGGTCTTCCGCGCGGCCCGGCTGCCCGGAGTGACCGACGCCCCCGAGGCCTTCCTCAGCGCCACGTTTCAGGTTCCCGCAAATTCCACCGAGCGCACCACGGTCGTCGAGCAGATTCACCCAGCCACAGCCGTGCTCCCGGAAAACCTGCTAAAATTCTATATCCAATTCTCCGCCCCAATGAGCCGGGGACATATTTACGATTACATCCAGCTCCGGGATAAAACGGGCGCCGCCGTTGAATTGCCCTTTCTCGAAATCAACGAGGAGTTGTGGAATCCCGCAATGACCCGGCTCACGCTCTTTCTCGATCCCGGCCGCATCAAACGGGGCGTGCGGCCGTTGGAGGAAACCGGCCCGTCCCTGGTCGTGGGTGGGACCTATACTTTGGTCATTGATCCCGCGTGGCAGGACGCCACCGGGACGCCGCTGCGCACAGGTTTTGAACGAACATTCCGCGTCGTCCCACCCGACCGGACCCCGCCCGATCCCGCTGCCTGGAAGCTCACCGCACCGCCCGTCGGCACGCGCCAGCCCCTGCGGGTGACCTTCGATGAACCGTTGGATCACGCCATCCTGCAACGCGTCCTGCGGATCATCGATCCCGCAGAAGCGCCCGTCGCCGGCACCGGGGAACTCAGCGAAGAGGATCGCACCTGGTCCTTCACTCCCACCCAGCCCTGGCGCGCCGGCGAACATCATCTGCACGTGCCCACAGCCATTGAAGACCTCGCCGGCAACAATATCGGCAAGCCCTTCGACGTGGATCTCAGCGTCCCGCCCGCGGGGACCGATCCGTCGACCAACGCCCGGGTAATTCTGCCGTTTCTGGTTCAGTGACGCGGATGTACAGCCCCCACTGCTGGTCTTCAACCACAACAAAAACCCCATTGACAAATCCTCCTCATAATCCAATCTACTGACGAACCACTTAAAAAATGAAACCAAAACAATTACGGGGAATCGTATTCGCAGCAACCGGTTTGGTAGCGTGCGCATGCCAAATGAACAGTACTTCCAGCACGAAATCTGGTGACGGGTACGACGGCAGCTGCACCCAATCAGGAAGCGACTTCATCGTGGTCGCGAAATATCTTAGCACCACTACTGAACACATTACGGGAGGCTACGAGCTCGTCAAAACGTGCGGTGGTAGCCCTGCGTATTTTGATCAAATCACGATACCACGCGACACTACCTCTTGCTCCCGAAGCTGGGTCTGCGGTCCCACAGATTATGACTACGAATCCTCAACAGTTATTGGGACCCACGGTTCCGCTTATGCAAAATATTACCAGTAGCAACCATGATTCCAAAGGATGCGCTCCCAGGAGCACGTGAATTGGACATTCCACCCTGGAAGGTAGGTGCGATATTTTTAACCGGGTGCGTAGTTGGCTTTTTATTTCACCGGTCAACTCCAAATGCGATCCCAGCTATCACCCAAAAATCTCTTCCTTCTTCAGTTCGAACTTCGGGTGCTCCTCAATTTTCTGCAAGTCGAGCATTTATAGCCGAACGACCGCCCACCTCAGAAACGCATACCAGCAACTTCAATCTAACCGAAAACCAACGACGCGATCTGCAGACATTCAACGAACAACGCCGGGCTTACTATGCACCGCTATTTGATCGTCTAAATCTAGATAATGACCAAAAGAGTCATTTCCTAGAAAAACTGAATGACCTACACGAGGCTGCCATTTATTCAGGCGAAAGCACTCTCGCTCTTATGTTGGCTCGAATCGAGTACGACAGCGAGATAAAACTCGCGTTGGGAGAGGACAACTATCGCGAATACCGAAGGATCGAGGCCTCCAGAGTAGCGGAACGCGAGGTAGACATATTTCGTGAGGATGCAAAATCAAAAAGCATTCAAGTTCCGGAAAATGAACTAAAACAAATTGGCTCAATATTCGAAAAAATTGGATTGCAAACTCGCGAATCCTGGGACCGTCCATACGATCCAATTCCTCGTCCTGCAGCAGGCTCCGAAATGGTGGCTGGAAATATAGAATCCGAAATTTCTACCATAAGCAACGCTTTATCACTCTTTAGACAGTCCACCGATAACACCGTCAAGCCTGAAACGGTAGCACTTGTAGAAAATTACCTTCACGAGGAAATCGATCGGTTGAATAAAAGCTTAGTAGCTGTCAGAATGACTCCAGAGGAACGGATGCAGTCATATGTCGAAATCGAAAGACAAAGGGAGCAAAATACCCAAACACGTCGCTCGTTAAATCCACCTCCAAATCCATAAGCAAATTTTAGGATTCTAGTGAAAAATGCCTATAAAAATTCTTTTAATAACACACAGCGCCGTAACTTATACCGGTTTGGCAGAAATTACCAGATTAATTTTTACCTCTTTAATAAAAACACATCCAAATAAATATATAATTAGCCAGATTGGACAGTTTCACAGTTCAGCCGTCATCGACGCCCCCTGGAAAGTGATTCCAACCCGATCAAAATATGACGCTGCCGGGAATGCCTTTCTAGACCCCGAGGATATCTACGGACACAAAACTTTTCAAGAGGCGGTAACCGCAGAAATGCCAGATATTGTCTTTATATTCGGCGACCCGGAACCAATTCTACCATACTGCTCTGAATCTGCCAACAGAAGTTGGAAGTTGATACTTTACATCACCATAGACGGCTTTCCAATTCCAACGACTTGGAAACAGCTTTTTAAAGCAGACCGAATCGTCACAATGTCTCCATTTTCAAAGAAGGTAATTGACGCCACTTACCCTTGTGAGGCAAAAAGCACATCAGTCATACCAGCACCAGCAGATACTGCTAGATTTCAACCCATTCCTGACGCCACCAAATTGCAAGCTCGGCACGATATCCTGCCAGATTGGATTCGAGAAGATTCATTTATCCTTGGTTTCGTTGGCAGAAATCAATGGCGAAAGCAGTTGTGGCTTGCCTACTATATAGTTTCATTAATCCGAAGTGGTCAATATTACTTCTGCCAGAATTGCGGTGCCGTGTCACTTACAGCTGATACATATCGGTGCCGTTGCAGTTTAAACAAGTACACTTTTGCCACGCCAATTTTGGATGTTCATCTGTGGATTCACGACCCAACAGGTGGATCCCATGGCACATGGAACATTAGAACTCTTGAGACAATGTACAATCTGTTGCCCGGCCGAGATTTACACTATACTGAAGGATGCAGCCCAAGCTCACATTTACGCCCCGACGATATGCCTCTGCTATATAATATATGGGATGCATTATTGTACCTATCTGGAGGTGAAGGATTTGGAATGCCTGCACTGGAATCAATGGCCTCCGGACTACCGGTAATTTATTCAGACTATTCCGCTCACGCAGAAATGCTTCGCCGAGCAGATGCAGGCATAGCTGTTCCCGGCGTTCTGCAACCTGAGGCTGGGTGCTGTATCCAAAGAATTATCTCTGATCCCGCAGCGGCGGTTGCCGCTGTTAGAAAATTGTACTATAACAGTGATGAGAGACGCCGGTTGGGTAAGAATGGACGGCACTTTGCTACCGTTAATGAGTTAGATTTAATCGTTAGCAACTGGCACAATATGTTTCAGGAGTTTTCCGACGGCTCATAAAATACTCCACAAATCGCCGCTCCTGTGGCGTCACCGGTGCAAACAGGCAGTGCACTGTTTGTCGGCACTCTAGAATGGCGTCAACAAATGGGCGCTGCCGAAGGGGCTCTCACTATCCTCGGGATCTCGACAGTCAATATTGCCCCACCTACCCTACGAAACTTTCCCAAACAAACAGTGCTGGGGAGGGTGAGTTCTAAACTTCTTTTTTGCCACGGGCAGGGGTTCGCATACGGTGGGCGCGATGCACTCTCAATTACTCCGCGGCCTCATTGCGTTGGCCGTGGCCGGTTCCCTGGGCCTTCAAGCCGCCGACACCGCCAAGGCCAACGTCTTGACGCGGAAGGAAAAGAAGGCCGGTTGGAAACTGCTGTTCGACGGCCACCGCTTCGGCGCGTGGCATAATTTCAAGAAAACCGACATCCGCCCCGGATGGCAGGTCAAGGACGGGACGCTCGCGTGCGTGGATCCGCACAACGCCGGCGATCTGGTGTCGCCCGACGAGTACACCTGGTTTGAATTGCAGCTCGACTACAACATCTCCCCCGGCGGCAACAGTGGCATCATGTTCCACGTCTCCGAGGACGGCGGCGCGGCCTGGGAAAGCGGGCCGGAGTTTCAGCTCGAAGACAATGCCAAGGCCGGCGATCCGCAAAAGTGCGGCTGGCTGTATGCGCTCTACCAGCCGCCCGATGATCCGAAGACCGGCAAGCCCCTCGATGCCACCAAGCCGGCCGGTGAATGGAATCACGTCCGCCTCGTGATCAGTCCCGACCATTGCCTCCACGAGATCAACGGGGTGAAGTATTTCGACTACGTCCTGGGCAGCGAGGACTTCAATGCCCGCGTGGCGAAGAGCAAGTTCGCCAAGATGCCCAAGTTCGCCAAGACCGGCCACGGTCACATCGCGCTGCAGGGCGACCACGGACAAGTCTCGTTCCGCAACATCAAGGTCCGCCCGATCGAAGCGAAGAAGTAAGACGCACGTTGGGTTTCGAGCCAGCGCGCTGGTTGCCCCGGGGACATCCAACCTTGCCCCCCCGGCAACCGGCCTTCGTCCATTTCCAGCCGGGGCTCCCGCCCCGGCTTTTATATTCCGCTCGCTGATTCCCACTTCCTCGCTAGTTTAGCGATTATCGGAGATGCCCGCACCGCCGGCGGCTCCGAAGGAATCGTCGCTGGGCCGTTCAACGTTCGGATGGACGTCCGGTCAGAGGCGGTGAGCAATGCAACTGTTCCCCAGCTGGATCGCGATGGACGCAGTTCGAGAACGCAGGACGACCGCCCGCCGCCCGGTTGACGAGCGGAAGGTCACCTTTGCAGCGTTCACGCTCATCGAACTGCTGGTGGTCATCGCCATCATCGGCGTGCTGGCGGCGCTGCTCTTACCCGGACTGTCGCGGGCCCGGCAGGCGGGGTTGTCGACCTCGTGCCTCAACAATTTGCGCCAATTGCAGCTCGCCTACTGGAGCTACGCCCAGGATCACAACGATCAACTGGCCCCCAATAGTTACGTCTACGCGATCGGGGACCAGAATCATCCCTTGGAGACAGAAATCTCCTGGTGCCCGGGCAATGTCCGGATGGACACCACGACGTCGAACATCGTCGCCGGCGTGCTCTTTCCCTATCTGGGAACCGCCCAAGTCTATCACTGCCCGGGCGATCGCAGCACCGTGTCCACCACCAACGAACCCATCCGCACCCTGCCCCGGACCCGCAGTTATAATCTGAATCTCTGGTTGAACTGCGCCGTGCTGCCGGAGGGTTCCGTGACGTTGAGCGATGCTTCCCGACGTTCGCTCAGTGGCGTCTTCGGGTTCATAGATACCCATGAGAACTGCATCACCGATCCCACCTTCGGCATCTACGAGGCCACGGATCGCTGGTTTTCAGATCAATGGATCGACACCCCCGCGGATCGGCATAGCCAGGGCGCCAACCTGACCTTCCTCGACGGCCACGTGGAACATTGGCGCTGGCGCACCACCAAAGTCTGCGACGGCTGGGGCATCGACGCGCGCGACCCGTTGGACCTGGCCGATCTGCGCCGGTTGCAACAATGCCTGCCGGCACCCCGTGAATTGGACTAACTCGCGCCGAATTTCTCCCTCTCCCCGTCCGCACACGCTCCCTCCAACATGCCCACCCGAATTCAAATTGAGTTAGCCGGCGCGGCGGAAATTCTCCCACTGCGGGAACTCCACCGGCAGGAGATGAAGTGCCAGATCGTGCACGATTCCCTTCACCGCCGCGAGGGATGGACGCGGGGCTATCGATTGTTTGTGGGCGGCACCGTCGCGGCCTTCGGTTCGGTGGCCCTTGCCGGGCCGTGGCAGGACAAACCGACGATCTATGAATTCTACGTTCTGCCACCGCATCGCCCGCGGGTCTTCGAACTTTTCGAAGTGTTTCTCGATGCCAGCCACGCCCGCTTCCTGGAAGTGCAATCCAACGACGTGCTGCTCGCCGTCTTATTGCACACCTACGGCCGCGACGTTGCCAGCGAGAAGATTGTCTTTGCCGATCAATCCACCACCGCCTGGCCATCGCGCGGCGCCCAGCTGCTCCCA
>CANIZL010000156.1 GCA_947471985.1 Verrucomicrobiota bacterium
CCCATCAAATACCGTCGAGGCATCATTCCCACGCACTTCCGGTGAATCTACGGACCTATTTGCAACTGCTCCCACGGACCATTGCGACATCACTCCCACTTTCACCACGAACAAATTTGGGAATCACTCCTCGAATTACCGCGAAGCGCTACAGCAAGGATCAACTCTACGAAGTCCGCGACCAACTGCTGCTCTACGATCCCGCCAGCACCTACTTTGAACCTGGCACGCCATATGAGGGTGGGCGCGGAGGGCAGCATTCTGAACCTGGCACGCTGTTCTTACTGCCCGTTTAGGGAGCCTGGCATCCCATCCAACCCTCCCATCGCCTAGGCGCAACTTTGAGCCTGGCACACCATTCGGGTTCGGTTCGCAGGGCGAATTTTGAACCTGGCACGGAATTCCTACCGCCTGAATAGGGAGCCTGGTACCGCATCCAACTCTCACGCCGCCAAGGCGCAACTTTGAACCTGGCACCCCATCCGGAGAGGGCGGGCGTTGGCAATTCTGAACCTGGTCTCGGGTTCAGAATTACCTAAATAAGGAACCTGGCCCCCAATTGGGCCGCATCGGCGGGTGCAGATTGTTCAATGAATGCGCAGTTACTTCCCCAAAATTGGCGCGAGTACCGGAAATCCGGCGAGCACCCTGCGGCACCTACAAAAAGAGCGCCCCGCAGGGCGCTCGTGTCAGAGGTCGGAAACCATCAATTCCCTTACTTGGGAGCCGGATCCGTCACCGGCTTTTCGACCGGCAGCTTTTCCGCCGTCTTATCCGCCGCCTTCTTCACCTTTTTGGTGCTCTTCTTGGCGTCCTTTTTGGCCTCTTTCTTGAGGTCTTCTTTTTTCGGCGCTTCGGTGTCGAACTTCGCGTCCGTGATGACTTCCTCGTCGCGCGTATTCTTGTGCAGTTTGCCGTGGGCGTAGTCACCCGCCTTGAGATCGCTCAGGGTGGCGGATTTGCCGATCCGGGAGAGGGCCGACTTTCCGTCCATGTGCAGCACGCGTTGTCCACCCTCCTTGTGCAGGGTGACGGTGCTGGCGGTGGTGTTCACGCTTTCCACCGTGCCGTGGAACGGATACCAATCCCGCTTCTTCTTGGACTCGCTCTTTGCCTCGTCCTTGGCCGCCTTCTTCGTTTCGGCCACGGCCTTCTTGGCGGGTGGCGGGGTCTTCTCTTTGACCTCACCGGCGGCGGGCGGGGTCTGGGCCTGGGCGGACTGCAGCCCGGCGATCAACAAGCCGAGCACAAACAAACGGTACAACTTCATAGACAAACAGAACTCTACAATCGACGCCGGCATCCAGACCCGGCCTAAAGGCCCGGTCCTGCCAGCGGTGGCGTCTTAACCCGGAGTCCGTTCCGGCGCAACCCCGACAAATCCCCAAGGCGTAGCGAAAATCCCGAGCGAAGGATCCGTCGGCGATTCGACGCTGAAGGTCGCTTCGACCCGCGAACAGCCGGAATTACACCCCCGGCTGCCCCGTTCCCCGATGCCGTTCGTAGGCACCCACAATCCGCTGTACGAGTGGGTGCCGCACGACGTCGCGCTTCTCGAATTGGATAAGGCTGATGCCCTCGACGTCCTGCAGCGCCCGCATCGCCTCCAACAGGCCGGATCGTTTGCTCGCCGGCAGATCGATCTGCGTGGGGTCACCGGTCACGACGACCTTGGAACCAAAGCCCAGGCGGGTAAGAAACATCAACATCTGTTCCGCCGTGGTGTTCTGCGCTTCGTCCAGGATGATGAAGGACGTGTTCAGCGTGCGACCCCGCATGTAGGCCAGCGGTGCGATCTCGATGACGCCCCGCTCCATGCTCCGCTGGATCTCATCCGCGGCCATCATGTCGTGCAATGCGTCATGCAGCGGGCGCAGGTACGGATCCAACTTCTGATAAAGGTCGCCCGGCAGAAACCCCAGCGCCTCGCCAGCCTCCACCGCCGGACGGGTCAGGAGGATGCGGCCCACCTTGCCCTCCTTGAGGGCATTCACCGCCATGGCCATCGCCAGGTAGGTCTTGCCGGTACCCGCGGGACCGATGCCAAAGGTCACATCGTGTTCCCGAATGGCATCCAGATATTTCCGCTGTCCCAGCGTCTTGGGATAGATCGTCGACTTCTTGGTGGACGTCGCCACCGTGTTGCTAAAGAGGGATTCGAGGACTTCGGTCCCCTCCAGTGCCGCGACCTCCAGCGCTTGAATGAAATCGCGAGGACGGGGCGTCTGGCCCTGTTTCAATTGATTTTCGAGGACCGCAAAAACCTTGCGGGCGCGCGCCACCGAGTCGGCTTCACCTTCCAGCCGCACCATGCCATCCCGCACGGTGGTCCGAACCCCCAACTGTTTCTCCAACGTGCGCAGAACCTTCTCGTCGCCGCCAAAAACTTGTTGGGCAGCACGCGCGGATTCGAAATGCAGGGTTTCGGTGGTCATGGCCGGGAGCGGTAATAGGCACGAGTTTCCCGCGATGACAACGGGCAAGGTGAGTCGCCCGGACCAACGAACGGACCCGCGGGCTACACCTCGCCGCGCAGGATTTCCAGCGGCGGCGTATCGGCCAATCCGCGGCTGCTGAGCAATCCCAGGGTTACGGTGAGTCCCGGCACGGCGACGAAGGCAATCGCCACATCGCGCCACGGAAGGCTGAATCCCACTTCAAACACCCAGTGCGAAATCGCCCACCCGGCTCCGGCCGCCAGAACCAAGCCCACCACCGCCGAGAGCAATCCGAGAATGAAATACTCCGCCAGCAGGATGCGCCGCACCACACTCCGACTCGCTCCCAAGGTTCGCAGCAGCACGCTTTCCCGTGCCCGTTGCCACCGGCCGCTGACGATGGCTCCCATCAGGACCACCAACCCGGTCGCCACGGTGAAAAGCGTCATGAGTCGGATGACCCAGCCGATGCGGGAAAGAATGATGTCCAAGGTTTCCAGCACGAGCCCGATGTCGATCGACGACACGTTCGGCAGCGTCCGAAAAAGTTCCCGCTGCAATCGCGCGGTGCTGGCGGCATCCTCGGTGCGGGTGGCCAGAATGTGCATGGCTGGCGCGGCTTCCAGGGCCCCGGCGGGAAAGACCACGAAGAAATTCGGTCGAACCTGCCGCCACTCGACCGCCCGCAGACTCGCCACCCGACAGGCCACGGTCACGCCCTGCACGTCGAACTCCAACGCGGAATCCAAATGCAATCCCAAGTCCTTCGCGATTCCCTCCTCCACGGACACCGGCACCGGCGTGGTGCCCTCGGCGACCTGCCCGACAAAAACGCCGGCCGTCAGCCGCTCCGATGCGTTCAGGTTGGTCCGCCAGGTGGAGCGATATTCGCGGGTCAACACCCAGCCCGGGGGCCGTCGTTCTTCCCCCTCTTCGCGTCCGCCGCCCCGCCGGCGTTCGCGCCCGCCGGAAGCCGCTCCCACATTTGTCGGACCCGACGCCTCCCCGAGCCCGGAGCGGCGTTTCTGCAAATCCCGGATGCTGACTCCGTTCACCGATTTCAACCGCATGGTCACGATGGGCGCCTCATCCAACACCGGCAGTCCATTGGTGGCGAGCAATGCCAATACCGCCTCGCGCTGATCCGGCTGGACATCGAACAACATCACGTTGGGCTGGCGGGTCGGGCCGAGGGGAAACAGCCGGGACAACAAGGTGGAACGGACGAACTGCAGGGTGAGCAGCAAAAACGTGCCCAATCCGAGGGCCACCAGGAGCGTAGTCGTCCGGTTCTGGGGGCGATGCAGGCTGGCCAATCCCTGGCGCCAGGCGAACGGCAATCCGGGCGGCGTGAATCGGCGGGTCAGAGCGATGACCGCACGGGCGGTCAACGTCAGCGCCAGGAACGCCGCTCCCAGTCCCCCTGCGAAGCCCAGGCCTTCGTACCAGTGACGCGTCTGAGCCATCGCCGCCAGCAGCACCATCCCACCGATCACCGCCAGAACGGCCCAGCGGGCAGGGTCCCGGGACGATACCGGCTCGGCCGCGGCGGCCCGGATCGCCGCCAGCGGCGGCACGCGACGCACCGCCAGCAGCGGCAGCAGGGCAAAAACGAAGCTGATCAACATCCCCAAACCCGCCGCCCGCAGGGTGGCCAAGGGAGCAATCGTCACCACCACGGGGAAGGGCAGGAACTGGCCGAGCAATTGGGGCAGTGCCAGAGGAATGCAGGTACCGAGGATCACCCCGAAAAGCGCGCCAAAGAATCCCATCCCCAAGGCCTGGGCCAGATAGATGGCCGCGGCACGCGCGCGATCGGCGCCCAGACAGCGCAGCACCGCCACCTGCGGTAAACGCTGCCGCACGTGCACCTGGATGGCGCTGGCAATCCCCACCGCCCCCAGCAGCAGCGCAATGAACGCCACCAGATTGAGAAACGAATTCAGCTGCTCCAACGAGCGCCCCAGACTGCGCTCCCGCTTTTCCACCGTGTCCCATTCCAAATTCAAGCGCCGAAACTCCTCGTGTTCCGCCGCCACCCGGGCCGGGCCGTCCGCGGGCAGGCGAAACATGAGACGATGGCGTGCGAGAGAAGGACCGCGCAGCAATCCGGTTTGGGCCAGCGCCGAACCCGCCAGGTAAACGCGCGGCGCCAGCGTATTGAAGCCCATCGAATCCCCGGGCACTTTGCGCAGCAGACCGACGATGCGTGTCTCCCACGTACCGAGCTTCACTGGTGTGCCCACCGCGGCGCCGAATTGCCGCGCCACACTTTCCTCCACCAGCAAACCTTCCCCCGAGCGAAAGGTATCCGCGGCCTCCGCAGGCTCGGTCTCCAGCCGACCGTAAAAGGGAAAGTCGCCAGTCAGGGCGCGGACATTCACCAATCGCGTCCCGCCGCCGTCGGGTGCGGTCGGGAAACCCAGCATCGACGTGAAGCTGACCTCCTCGGCCCGTTCCCCGCCCAATCGCTGAATCAACGGTTGCTCAGCCTCACCGAAACGGGCGCGCGAGGTGAGAACCAGATCGGCCCCCACCAGGGCCTTCGACTGCTCCCCGATGGCACCCTTCAGCGTGCGATTCAAGGCCCCGATCGCCACCAGGGCCGCGATGCCGAAGGAAATGCTGGTGGAGAAGAGCAGCAGCCGCGCCCGGGCCGAACGAGCATCCCGCCAGGCCATGCGCCACGTCCACGGCAGGCACAGGGCCAGTAAAGTATTCATGTCGGGATGTCGCTCCCGAACAGTGTCTGGGAATCGTCAACTGGCAACCACGCGGAGCTTCCCCGTCGCCAACGACGGGGAAAGCTGCGCAGCGTTCCCGGGACCCGGGGGTCCGGACTAGGCCCCCATCCCGTCCTCGAAGCTGCCGCCGGCCTGCGGGAAGCAGAGATTCTTCGCGACGTAGGCAATGCCATCGGCCGAGCAGTAATCGAGCGCCTTGTGCGCGGACTCCGCCTCGACGACCAGCGGCGCGGTCTTCGTGCCGTTGTGCTTGCAGTACCGGTCCTGATAACCGATCGCGAGCAGCAATTCCGCGTACCGCTGCATGTTGATGTCGCCGGATCCCAGATCCGTGAACTGCATGGCGCGCTTGGTCCAATTGCTTTCCATCGCCCGCAGCGGGAAACCGGGCCGGATCACAAAATTCTTGATGTGCGCGGCGTAGACATGGGGGCCGACCTTGAGGAAGCGGGACTCCCACGTCTCACCTTCCCAGCAGTGGGACGGATCCGCGTTCACCGCAAGGCAGGGGTCGTTGTCGCAAATCTTCACCAGCGTCAGGAAATCATCCGCACACATGGCGGCGGTTCCGGGATGGATTTCATGGCACAGCTTGATGCCCAGCGAATTGGCATGCTTCCGCAGCTTGGCGGTCTTCTTCACAAAGCGCTCCTGGCCTTCCTTCACCAGGTCAAAGCCGCCGCCGCTCCAGAAGCCCCACGGATAACCACTCGCCAACTCCCAACCGAACGCCACGCCCCAAAACATCGGCATGGTCTTCACGTTCAGTTCCGCCGCGAGATCCATCAGCTTCAACAGGTACTTCTCGTGCCACGCTTCAATCTTGTCCGGCGACAGCTTGGCCACGTCCGGAGCGATGAACGGGTTGCCGGATTTGGTCCCGGTCCACGCCGACGTGTGCACCCAGAACGGGCAGTGCGACGAAATGCCGTCGAGGGCCACGCCCCGGCTCTCGAAGGTTTCGCGGATTTCGCGAACCTTTTTAAAGCCACCCTTGCCGTCACCGAGCATGTAATTGCTGGGCTGCGCCCCCGCCGCGCCGGCAGCTTTGGCGTAGTCGAGAAACTCGGCGAGTGACTTGGCACCGTGTTGAGCTCCTTCGACGGAAGCGTGGTAAGCGTTGGCCATGGCAAAATAGATGTTGAAGATTTCTCTGTTTTTTGTGCGTTACGGGTCGTGAAATTGCCAGCCATCCGCCGGGTGGCAAACCGAAGTCGGAAAATCCGGCAGGGGGTGGAATTTATCCCACCCTTTTCGGATTGAACCGGCCGCTCAATGCTTGAAACTTCGCGACCGTCTCCGGGGTTGTCCCGGAGTCCTGACCGAAAAATTCAGCTACCACGTCTGTCATCCCGATCTGATTTATGCCCGCAATGCACGAGATTGAGTACGAGGTCCACGGCGACGACATGCAGTTCGTCGAGATCATCCTGGACCCCTCCGAAGCTGTCGTCGCCGAAGCCGGCGGCATGATGTACATGGAGCAGGGCATCGAAATGGAGACCATTTTTGGCGATGGTTCCCAGCAATCCGGTGGTTTCCTGAATTCCCTGCTCGGCGCCGGGAAGCGAATGCTGGTGGGCGAATCCCTGTTCATGACCGTGTTTCAAAACCGGTCCCCCCGACGCACCAAGGTCGCCTTCGCCGCGCCCTACCCGGGCAAGATCATCCCGCTGCACCTGCAACAGATCGGCGGTGAATTGATCGCCCAGAAGGACGCCTTCCTCTGCGGCGCCAAGGGCGTCTCGGTGGGCATCGCCTTCCAGAAGAAAATCGGCGTCGGCTTGTTCGGTGGTGAGGGTTTCATCATGGAGCGCCTTCAGGGCGATGGCTGGGCCTTCCTCCACGCCGGCGGTACCCTGCTCTGCCGGGACCTGTCGCCGGGAGAAACGCTCCGGGTCGATACCGGTTGCGTCGTCGCCTACACGCCCAGCATTGATTTCGACATCCAATACGTCGGCAAGATCAAATCCGCCCTGTTCGGCGGCGAAGGCCTGTTCTTTGCCACGCTGCGCGGACCGGGCCGGGTCTGGTTGCAGAGTCTGCCGTTCAGCCGCATGGCGGATCGCATCGTCCGGGCGTCGAAGGTCTCGGGCAGCGGCGGCCGCGAAGAAGGCTCGATGCTCGGTGGCCTGGGCGGCCTGCTGGCGGGCGACAACGAGTAACCGTTCGCTCCAAAAAGGCGCGGGGGGCGGGCGCGCGGGTCGTCGTGAATCCGGCGCCTGCCCGACCCTCCCCAATCCGCCGCTAACGCCCCTGGCGGAACTCTTCGTAGCGCGCGGCCACCCGGGCCGCCGCTTCGTCGCCAGTGTGCAGGAGAACCCGGTACTTGAAGGTCACCGTACCGCCCGCCGGGATCTTCATGTCCCCGGCCCCCTTTTCCTTCTTCTCGAAATCGTGCAGTCCAAACGGGTTCGCCGCGAACAGACCGTAGTCACGCGCGTGCCACCAAGTGGGAAAGCGGGGATTCGCCGGATGATCCATGATCGCAATCCCCACCGTGCGTCCCGCCACCGGCCCCGAATAGTCCGCCCACTCGGCGCGCTTGCCCCAGACGTCGCCGTTGACCTGGCCACGTGAATTCACGAGACGCCCCGCTCCCGGCTGATTCTTGGGCAACATGACGCGCATGGATTCCGCCACCCGGATGGCAAACGTGCCTTCCTTCGTATCGCCCAGGACCATGCCGTCCTGCGTCGCAAAAACGGTGACCTCAAAATCCATCATCCGTTGATCACCCTGCGGGGGATAGAACGTGTATTTCCGTTCATCATGGCCCAGCAACCGGCCGTCCTTGGCCCGCCATTCATTGCGCGTGGCGATCACACCGCGGTCATTGCCCGAACGTTCCAGGAGGAATTTTTGGTGCACGGTCTGCCCCGCTTTTTCCACCTCGCTCCACAGGTCCTGCCCGTTTACGTCGCCGTGGCTGAACCAAAAACTGCGATGGTGCGGATGATCATGTTCCTCCCCCGGAAACTCCTCCATGGGCCAGTGCCGGGTCATCGCCGTCTGACCGGCGCCCAGCAGCGGATAGAGATAGGGCCGGGAAACTCCGCGGAAGTGGTATTCGGTGAACAATTGCCCATCCAATTCCACGCGCACCACATCGTTGGTCTCAAAGATTCGCACCCGCGGACTCGCGGCGGAGTTTGCCGCGCCCGCCGGTCCGGACTGGCAAGCCGCCCAAAAAAGAGCACTGGCGGCGACGCAGCCCACCGCACGAAGAATCGGGGAAATCATGTTTCAGAATGTTGGGACAGCGCCACCGGGGCAACGTATTTCTCGATCCCCCGCCGTTCGTCATTCCGGAAGATGACCGCCACACTCCCCAATCTCGCGGCCACCACCCGCCGCGTGAGCAGTCGCGCCAGCGTCTTGGACTGCGGTTGTCCTCCACCGCTTTGAAATTGCGCACCACCGCGCCCACAGCGTTCCAAAAACTTCGATACCCACCCGCAGAAAAATTCGAACACCGGTCCGGCGCGCAATTTACCGAAGAAAAGCGGCAGAGGACGGCCGCAGTCCACGACCTCGCGGAAATTACCCGCCGCGTGAGCAGTCGCGCCAGCGTCTTGGA
>CANIZL010000157.1 GCA_947471985.1 Verrucomicrobiota bacterium
AAACTTCCGGCAATCGTGCAATTGACCGCCCAGTTTATCCGGGCGCTGCGCAACGGAATTATCCGCGCTCTGCGCTGGACGGCCGCCCTGAGCCACTTCCGCATTGCAATGAAAGCTTACCTGTGAAACTAGACAGACACCGTTGCCCAGACAAACCATTCGTGGCCATGACGAAAGCTGCCGGAGCATCCACGCAAACGTGAACCCGTAGATGCTGAGAGACACGGCAAACTTCGCTGGCTTGAGCCACGCGGGAACCCCGTCAACCATTCTTGGATCAACAACGAGCGCGACGCCAAAGGTGACCGCCAAACCCGCCATGAGCCAGTTGGTGCGAATCAAAACCTGAACGGAGTCCTTCTTCGATTTCACGGCGTCTCTCACGGTTTTGGCAAGCCCGTAACCTTCGTACCACCTGCTATGAGCAGGCTGGTTCAACTTTAGGGGCGATGGCCACGTCGGCCTTGGGCGGCGTCCGGTCAAGGGCTATTGCCGCAGGTGGTAGCAGCCCGACGGAGCGGAGCTGGAATCAATGGGGATTCCGCTGGTGGTGCCCGGCACCGGGGCCCAATTGCCGGGGCTCAGGCTGGCCGCCGTTTGGTGGCGAAAATCGTCTGACACCGATCTGCACCGTTTCCTTGGTGGATTACCTGACACCACACCAAGGGATTGAATTGAACCGGGGGCTAATTCGCCGCCGGCGGCTGCGGCTGCCCCCCCGTGATTGGCCCGGTTCTCCCAAGGTCCTTGGTTGCCTGTCACCTTAAATATCACCTTGGAAGCGCGCCGGCGATGACGGCGCTCGTGATTTGGCGTGCCGGGAGTGGCTATTTCTTGAAATGCGCGAGGATTTTGACCGGAAAATACGGGAGCGCTCGGGCAACCTCCTTCAACATCCGTGGGCTCATTTGGGAGGGCACGGTGGCGCGAACGTACGCCCGGGGATGGACCACGTCCGTCGGCCAGGCGCGAACGGCCGCCACTGCGGCCGGGAAGTCCGCCAGACGGGATTCTTTAACGAATACCAGGAGATTCTGAACGTACCACCAAGCCACCCGTTCGTCGTTCCAGATCTGCCAACGCACGCAATCCAAGGGTACAAAGCCCGCCGCCTGGAAGTGAGGAATCCAATAGCTGGGCCACTGCTCGTTGACGTGGTGGGTTCCACCCTGGCCGGGGACGGCGGCAGAAAAGGCCACGACATCGCCCAAACGGCACAAATCGGCCGCAAAACTAGGACCGCGTGAGGCATTGAGATGCTCGGCCACCTCCAGGCAGTTGACCAAGTCAAAATGCCGGCCGAGCGTCAGCGCCTCATTCAGGTTGCGACGTTCAAACCGCTCCACCGGGATCATCAGCTGACCGGGCTGAACCACGTGGCCATCCACTCCGAGGACATCGCAGCCGGCGTCCAGATAGGAGCGGGCCCAAGTCCCGGAACCACAGCCGACATCGACGACTGTTCGGGCCGGAAAAAGCTTCAGGAGCAACGGCACAACGGCTTTCGCCGAGGCGGAGGAATCCTCCTTCAGACCTTCGTAATAGCGTTGGGAATAAGGCGACATGGGGGGCGATAACCAGGCAGCAATTTCAGGCGATCAGCTGCGACGATACGCTTCCGCGAGCAGCGTCACGGGGTGCGCGACGCGAATTCCCACCCCACGAGACTTGAGTCCATTGATCACCTGAAGCAGGCAGCCCGGATTGCCGGTTGCGACCACGGTTGCTCCCGTGGTGAGAATGTGGTCGACCTTACGTTCCAGCAATTGGCCGGCCATTTCCGGTTGAGTGAGGTTGTAAATGCCGGCACTTCCGCAACACCACGTGGCCTCCGGCAATTCCACCAGGTTGACGCCGGGAATCGCCTGCAAAATACGGCGGGGTTGCTGGCTGATCTTTTGGCCGTGACAGAGGTGACAGCTTTCGTGATAGGTCACCGTTTGCGCGGGTTGGCCGGTGCCGGGAGCGGCAACGCCAATCTGGGCCAGCCATTCATGAATATCCTTAACCTTCAGATCCCATGCCTGGGCTCGGGGCAGGTAGACGGGATCGTCCGCCAGCAGTTTCGCGTAATGCTTGAGGTGGGAGCCGCAGCCGCCGGCATTGGTGATAATCGCGTCGAATCGTTCCGGCGGGAATTGGTCCAGATTTTTCCGGGCGAGGCGTTGGGCCAGTTCCCACTCCCCATTGTGGGCATGCAGGGAACCACAGCAATTTTGCTCAGGTGGAGTAATGACTTCGCAGCCATTGCGGGCCAGCACCTCGACGGTGTCGCGGTTCACATCGCTGAAAATCAGGTCCTGGGCACAGCCGGTCAGCATCGCCACGCGATACCGGGCTGAGCCCGACGGCGCCGTGACCGGTGCAATCAGTTCGGCGGAGAAAGACGCGTTCACCGTCGGCGTCATCGCTTCGAGTTCGCGCAGCCGCTTGGGGAGAAGGCGGAGGACGCCGCTCTTTCGTACCGCCGTCCGGAGCCCGAGCTGCTGCCACAATTGCAGCGCCTTGCCGACCAATTGCAGGCGGTTCAAATCCATGAACAGCCAGCGCAGGGTGAAGGCGCGGATCAGGCTGCGCCGCGGAGAGTTCAGGACACCCGACGTTTCGGCTTCCGCCCGGGCATGCTCAAACAACTCCGCATAGTTCACGCCGGCCGGGCAGGCCGTCATGCAGGCGAGGCACCCCAGGCAGAAGTACATCTCGTCGGCAAAAGTCTTGGTCGGTTCCAGCCGGTCGTCGGCGATGGCCCGCATGAGGGCGATCCGGCCACGGGGCGAATTTCGCTCCAGCTTGGTGGCGTCGTAGGTCGGGCACGTGGGCAGGCAGAGGCCGCAGTGCATGCATTGCTGCACTACAGAATAGTCGAGATCCTTCAGATGAGAACCAGCGGGACGCGCAGACATCGGGCGGCAACATGAAGGATAAGTTTCGCTGAGTGAAGCACGATCCGTGACGGAGGAATTGGCGTCGGTCGAAGGGGCGGGCGGAGCCCAAGTCACGTCCGCCACGCCCGGACATGACAGGCCCCGGGATTCCGCCAAGGTGGGCGACGTGAATTGTTTGCGCGTCCTTTTGACGGTAATGGCGATCTGGTGCCTGGGGTTGCCGGGGGTGTCGGCCGTGGAGATCTCCCGCGGCCCGCTGGTGCAACCCACCCCGACCAACGCGGTGATCCAGTGGACGACCGACACCTCGGCCGGCGGCCGGGTCTACTTTGGCCTCTCCGTGAAGCAGATGGACCGCCGGGCCAATGCGGACGCGGTGGGCACGGAGCACTCGGTGGTGCTGACGGGATTGAAGCCCGGGACAACGTACTGGTACACCGTGGGCACGGCCCGCCTGGCCCTCGCGACCAATTCCTTCACGGCGCCGGGTCTTAGTGAGGCCCGGACGGAATCGCCGGCCGCGCGTCCGGTCGTGTCGGCTCCGGTGGTCCGTCCGGAAGTCACGAAATCGGTCGTCCCGCCCGTGGCGAAAGCCGCGTTTGATCCGAGCAAACTGCAAGTGCCGCCGGCCCGGCAGACGTGGGGGGCTCCCCGGTCCCTGGCGGATCACTTTGAACGCCACGGTGCCGACTTTGCGGCTCGGACGGCCGATGATTACGCCGCGCAGGCGTGGATCTTCCTCCGCCGGGCGAAGGCGGAGGGCCTCCCGGCCAAGCGGGACGAGGAGGGTGTGCTGCGGGTGTATGATCCCAAGACCCGGGCCTTTGCGTCCTACAACCGGGATCTGACGACCAAGACCTATTTCAAGCCCGGGCGCCGCGACTATTTCGACGATCAACCCGGCCAACCCGTGGACCTCAACAAGCTGGTCCCCTGAGCGCGAACGGAACCCGGTTCGTTGAATTCATTCCCTCATTTTATGCCCAAAAAAGCCTCCCCCACTTTTGTCTGCCCGGTTTGTGAATCCGCGGTGCTGACCGAGCCCGCCCGCTCGGCCAAGACCGGCGGCGGTTCCTTTGAGATCTGTCCGTGCTGCGGATTTCAGCACGGGGTGGATGACGATGACAAAGGCATTACGCACGCCCAAGCGCGAGCGGCCTGGCGCAAGGCCGGTGCGAAGTGGACCAGCAAGACCCAGCCGCCGCCCAAGGGCTGGGCAAAGACCCGCTAGACCGGCGGCACCGGCGGCACGGGGGGCGCGGGCGGTCCCGGAGGGCGTTGAGCGCGGTGCAGAATTTGTTCAGCCGCACGCAGAACCCCCTCCTGAAGTTCCACGGGGGCCACGACAGTGCAGGTCCCACCCCAGCCCAGGACCCAGCGCTGCACTTCTCCGAGGCTGCCCAAGCGCAGTCGCAGTTCCACCTGGCCGCCCGCCAGTTCCTTAAGCTTCTGCGACGGATGCCAGCGCTTTTCGCGGATGTAGTCCGCCACGGCGGCGTCGAACAGCAGCACCACGGCGTAATCGCCTTCCCGTGAGTGAACGCCGAAGGAATCCTGGAGCTGTTGGGCCACGACAAATCGGGCGGGACGCGAAAAGGTTTTCCCGGTGGGCTCAACGGACAAAATGCGGCCGGGCGCGAAGGTTCGGATCGCCTGCCGGAGATGGTCTTGGGCGAAAAGATACCAATCGCCGTTGATGTTGGCGAGATGATAGGGGTCGACGACCCGTTCCTCGCTCTGCCGGGCCCCCGGCTTGCGATAAACGAGGCGGAGTTGCTGCCGTTTTTGCAACGCCAATGACAGGGCCTCCATGACCTCCGCGTGCACGATGGGCTCGGCGCTGGTGCGAAAGGAGATGGAGCGGTCCCAGTCTGCCAGGTTCAGCGTGACGGTGTCGGGGAGGTTTTCCGCCAGTTTTCGAAAGGCGCCGGTCAGACGCGCTTCGAACGGAGTGCCCCGGTACTGGTGCAGCGCTTTCTCCGCCACCAGCAGGGCAAAGATTTCCCCTTCGGACACCTGGAGGGTGGGAAAGTTGTCGACCGGTTCCGTGTAATAGTAACCGAACTTCCGTCGGTGATATTTTACCGGGAGATTGAACCGGTTCGTCATGAACTCGAGGTCCCGCTGGGCGGTTTTGACGGAGACTTCGAGTTTTCGGCTGATGGTGTTGGTATTGGGGTACTCCTCCGCCACCAGCATGGCGTGGATGCGCATCATCCGTTCCAGCGGCGGTCGGGACATTGGCGTTCGCGGGTTGCTGGCCGTGCTGGCCGGCAAATCGTCAAGGTTCTTGGCACCCATCAGTCCGCTAGGGTGTTTGGGGGGATGCCCTCGCGAAAGTAAAACGGCGACTCGTCCGGGGAGGGGCGGAGTTCGGCGGTCCGCGCGGAGGTGGCCGGGATCACCGGGAATAGTTGTGTCTCGGCCTTGAGTTGCAGTTTCAGTTACGGCACCGTGGGTTCTGCAATGCACCACTTTCCCCCGATCTACAGGCGAGCTGGCGGCCCCGGCGACGGGGCGGGGAATTTACCGGGGGGCGGGAGGCAGACAGGCCGCCGACGGATGACGCTTTTGGTGGTCTGGATCGCCCTTTGGCTGGGTCCGGGGCAGGTGGGGATGGCCCTCGCCGCGGAGGTGGCCGAGGTGGAGAAGTTGTTCCGCCGGGGCAAGTATGCCGAGGTGATCGAGTTGGCGACGCCGGAGGCGGCCGCGGAGAAACGGGAAGAAGAATGGCCGCGTCTGCTGGTGGATGCCCTGACCATCGTGGGACGATATGCGGATGCCGCCACGACCGCCTCGAACGCGGTGACGCGCCATCCGCGCAGTGTCCGGTTGCGATGGCTGGCCAGCGAAGCTTTCCGCCGGACGGGTGATCGCCCGACGGCGGACGGTTTGGTGGAGGAGATCCGCCGGATGGTTTCCGCAGGATCGGGATTCGCCCGGGATGCGGCGGGCATCGTGGCGGTGGGCAAGGTGGCGCTCGCTTCCGGTTCGGATCCCAAGGACGTCCTGACCCGGATCTTTCAAATCGCGGAAAAGAGTGATCCCAAATTGCGCGACACGTATCAGGCCCGGGGAGATTTGGCCCTGGAGAAATCGGATTTTGATCTGGCAGCCCGCGCCTTTTCCGCCGGGCTGGAGCAGCATCCGGAGGACTCGGATTTCCTTTGCGGCCTGGCCCAGTCCCTCCTTTCGAGCGATCGGCCCCGCGCGATGGAATCCCTGGAGGCCGCCCTCAAAGCGAATCCCCATCACGTCCCGAGTCTCCTGACCCTGGTGGATCACAGCATCGATGCCGAGGAGTATCGGCAGGCGGACACGCTGTTGAAGGAGGTCGAGTCGGTGAACCCGCGGCATCCCGAAGCTTGGGCGTACCGGGCCGTCCTGGCGCATTTGCGGAACGACTCCGAAGCCGAAGCCCGGGCGCGGGTGTCGGGGCTGGCCAGTTGGACCAACAACCCGGCCGTGGATCATCTGATCGGCCGGAAACTTTCGCAGAAGTACCGCTTTGCCGAAGGCGCGGAACATCAGCGCCAGGCGCTGAAATTCGAACCCACTCATCTGCCGGCGAAATTGCAGTTGGCGGAGGATTTGTTGCGGCTGGGTGATGCGGAAGGCTGGGATCTCGCCGCCGAGGTGCATCGTCGGGATGCCTATGGCACGACGGCTTACAATCTGGTCACGCTTTCGGACACGATGGCGAAGTTTGCCACCCTGACCAACGCGCACTTCATCGTGCGCCTGAATCAGCGGGAAGCCGACATCTTTGGCGCCCGGGTGTTGGACTTGCTGGAACGGGCGCATTCCCGGCTGGTGGGCAAGTACGGGGTCACCTTGCAGGAGCCGACCCACGTGGAGATTTTCGACAGTCAGAAGGATTTCGGCGTGCGGACGTTCGGCATGCCGGACAATCCCGGGTATCTGGGGGTCTGTTTTGGCCGGGTGATCACCGCCAACAGCCCGGCGGCGAACAAGGGCATGCCGGTGAACTGGGAGGCCGTCTTGTGGCATGAGTTTTGTCATGTGGTGACGCTGCAATTGACGGCCAATCGCATGCCGCGGTGGTTGAGCGAGGGCATTTCAGTGTACGAGGAATTGCAGGAGAACGGATCCTGGGGGCAGGCCTTCACTCCGCGCTATCGCAGCATGATCGTCGGTAACGAACTGACCCCGGTGGGCAAGCTCAGCGGCGCTTTTCTCTCGCCCAAGACGCCCTTCCATCTGCAATTCGCCTATTTTGAAGCGGCATTGGTGATCGAGTTCATGGTGCAGCAGTTCAGTCACGACGCCGTCCGGTCAGTCTTGCAGGATTTGCGGGCCGGCAAGGATATCCATGAGGCCATTGGCGCCCGGATGGAGGCGATGCCCCAGTTCGAGACCCATTTTGCCGCCTTTGCCCTGGCTCGGGCGCAGGGGCTGGCCCCGGGACTGGCGTGGGACAAGCCCAAGACGGAATCCGTGCCCGGCCTGCCCATCAAACTCACGGAATGGGCGAAGAAGAATCCCACCAACTATTGGGCCCTCCAAGAGCGCGCCAGCGAGTTCCTGACGGCGAAGAAGTGGCAGGAGGCCAAGGAACCCTTGGAGCGGCTGACCCAGTTGTTTCCCCGGGAAGTCGGACCGGAAAGCGGCTGGGCGCGTCTCGCGGCGGTGCATCAGGCCTTGGGGGAGACCAATGCGGAATACCAAGTGCTTTCGCAGTGGCTGGAGGTCGATGATGAGGCCCCCCAGGCGTGTCGACGTCTGATGGAATTGGCGACGGCGCGGGAGGATTGGCCCACCGTGGTGCGCAATGCCGAGCGGTACCTCTCCTTGAATCCCTTGGTGAGCCTGCCCTATCAGCAGTTGGCCCGGGCCCAAGCGGCCTTGCTGCAGAACCCCGCCGCCATCGCCTCGCTGCAAACGTTGCTCAAGCTGGATCCGGCCAATCCGGCGGACGTGCATTTTCAACTCGCCCGTCTGCTGGTGACTGGGGATGTGCCGGCCGCCCGGCGCCATGTTCTCCAGGCCCTCGAAGACGCGCCGCGGCACCGGGAGGCGTTGCGATTGTTGGCGCAAATGCCGTCGGCGGTGAAACCAAACGCCGAGCGGTGAATCATCTCTGCGCAGGTCGATCCTCCCGTGCATGAAATCGTCCGGTCTTCCTCCGGCAGCGCTGGTCTCCGGGCCGCGGTTTTTCCGCGCCGCCTGGGGTGGGCCGTTGCTGGGGTTGCTGGTGGCGTCTTCGTGCGTCCTGGCCCAGCGCTGGCGCGGTTGGCGGGAGTCCCGGGTGGATGAATCGGCCCGGTCGCCGCGCGAAGTGGGCAACCACAGCACGGAAACGCCCATGTGGCACAATCCGGAATCCTTTGAGAGCGACGTCTTCACTTTTGCGCGGATCCAATACGACCAGGGCGGTCGCGGTGGCCGGGGCGGATGGAGCACCGACACTCCGGACAGTGATCTGAACCTGTCCTATCGGTTGCAACAGATGACCTCGATGAAGGTCGATCCCAACGGCCGTTTCCTACGCCTCACCGATCCCGAGCTGCCCAACTATCCGTTCATCTACATCGTGGAGCCGGGCGGGTTGTGGTTGTCCCAGGCAGAACGGGACGCCTTGCGGACGTATCTGCTCAACGGCGGCTTTCTGATGCTCGACGACTTCTGGGGCGAGAATGAGTGGGCCAATGTTGAGGAGGTCCTGGCGCTCGTGTTTCCGGACCGGCCCTTCTTTGAACTACCCCTGGATCACCCGCTTTATCACGGCGTTTTTTCGATTCA
>CANIZL010000158.1 GCA_947471985.1 Verrucomicrobiota bacterium
CAGGGGGACCTCAGGGGGACCTCAGGGGGACCTCAGGGGGACCTCAGGGGGACCTCAGGGGGACCTCAGGGGGACCTCAGGGGGACCTCAGGGGGACCTCAGGGGGACCTCAGGGGGACACCACGATCAAATGTCCGGGCGGCAGCCAACCCAGGGCGGGGGTGCCGGGACGCACGGGGCCGATTTCGTACCAGCCCCGGTGTTCGCGGCGGATGCGGATCTCCGCGCCGTCGGCGATGGTGCCGATCGGTTTAGCGGCGTCCACGGGGCCTTGTCGGAGAATGGCGTCCTTGGCGATGATCACGGCGTTCGGGGTCCAGCGACGCCCCAGCAGAGTGAGTCCCAGCAAAGCGGCGCCACTGATTCCCAGGCCGAGTGCGAGCGCGAGGGGCAGGGCGAGTCGGGGGCGCCAGTCGGCGCGCCACTGCCGAAGCCCCGCGAACACCAGCACGAGCCAGCTGCCCAGCAGGGTGGCCGCGGCCCACAGATTTACGGGCAGGCGACCGAGGGAGCGAAGCGGATTGGGGGCGGCTGGTTGTTCCAACTTGGTGCGCACCAAGCGGAGATTTTCCTGTACGTCCGCATTGTACGGTGCGCAGCGTTCGGCTAGGCGCAGTTCGGCGAGGGCGCGACTCCATCGGCCGATGCGTGCCTCGGCGAGGGCCCGGGCATTGTGGAATTGGGCCGACTCCGGGGCGGCTGTGGGCGCCGGCTCGGCACTTCGGGCCGGGGCGAGGATCGTCAGCAGACCGATCAGCAGGCAGCGGAACGCGGCGCGCACAAAAAAGCTTTTCATGACCGTCCCTCCAGCGCCCGAACGGCGGCGAGCGCCAGCCCGGCTTCCTGGCGCAATTCCTTCGCGTCGGCGGCGGACGGGACCGGCGCAAAACGCCCTGCGGCCACGGCCCGGAACAAACGGCGCAGACGCTGGGCATCGGCCTCGTCCAATCCACGGGGGGTGAGTTCCCGTTCGACGATTTCGTCATCCACCGCCCCGGGAGCGCAGCGCAGGGTGATGGCGATCCGCTCGCGGAGGGCTTGATCCAACGCAGCGAAAAACTCGGGGCCCTGGGAGGTTTCCAGTCGTTCCCAAGCCTGGGCGGCGCGGGCTTCCGCCGTGGTGCGGCGCAGGGTTTCCGGATCGGTTTGTCGACGAAGCCGCCAGCGGTTTCCGACCCACCATCCCGTCCACCCCAGTGTCGGCAGCGCCAAGACCACCCAATACCACGGGCGCTCGGTCCAAGGTGGGTGCAGACGCACCGGCCGATCCATGCCGGTTCCCAAGGCGCGCAACTGTGAGGCGTTCACGGGTCCCTCGTTGGTGGAGGTATTGGCCGCGTAGGTGGGGGTCACGGAGGGCGCGGCTTGGGCGTCGAGTCCGGGCTTCACCACCAACGGCACCGGCGGCGCCTCCGCGACAACATACTTTTGGGTGTCGGGATCGAAGCTCACCAAGGGGGGGAACTTCAAGGCGGTGAGGTCGGAACGTTCCGGGACGACGGCGAGTTCGAAGACCTTGGAACCTTCGAAGTTCAAGGGGTCCCGCAGTTGTACGCCGTTGGTGCCGGGATAGGTGCGGAATCCGCTGTCGGGAGCGAATTCCGGAAGCGCCAGGTTGTCGAGTCCGCCCCGACCTTGGACGATCACCTTGACCGTGATGGGGTCGCCCACGGTCACGGTGGTGGGCTGGGCCGTCACCCGCAGCGTAAAGCGTCCGATGGTTCCATTGAACCCGGGAGGCTGGCCGGCCGTGGGTGGGGCCAGGACATCCACGTTGTTGCTTCCGGAACGGAAGGTGAAGCGCCGCTGTTCGCCGAAGAAATCCCCGAAGATGCCGCCGCGTCGTGGCCCCACCGGAAAGATCGCCTCCATCTCGGCGGGTCCGATCGGGAGACTCCCCGCCCGCGCCGCGGAGAACAGGATCGGGTACTCACTGACGCCCCAGATTTCGTTGCCCACCCGCTCTTGTCGACCGTACGGCTTGATGGCCCGGCCGCTGACAAATCCGTCGGTCGGCAATTGCGGATTGCCGACCTGCGACGGGGATTGCCGGACCCAGAATTGGATGCGCGCCACAAAGGGCTGTCCCACGTACAGCGTGTTGGTCGGCGTGAGTAACTGGAGATGGGCGAAGTCCTCTTGTCCCAAGCCCTTCGTGACCGTGAGGCTCAGGGCCCGGGTGGAAATGCGTTCGCCCGTGGCGATGAAACTTGTTTCGGGAATCGTTAGGACACCCTCCGCCTTCGGGGTGATGCCGTACCGGTGCTGCAGCGAGGTCTGCTGGGTGCGGTGTCCGTTGATGAAGGTGATGCTGGATTGGGTGGACGCGCCCAGGTATTGCACCTCGGCCCCGGCGATCACCGGCACCGGCGGGGCGGGGACGTCTCCGTAATCCGTAAAGCTGTAAATGAGGACGGCGGTACCCCCCGTCTCGATCGATTCCCGATCCAGGCCCATCTGAAATGAGCCCGCCCAAAGGCGCAGACCCCACAGCAAACCCAGCCATCCAGCCAACCGAAACCTCATCATGAAATGCCCTCCGTACCGGCGCAGAATCACCACGTCTTCCTCCGACCGGACGCGCTGGGCGGCGCCTGATTTTCTTGTCCCCAGCCCCGGATGAGTGTCCAGATCGGCTTTTCCGCGCCTTTCTGGGCATCCAGCATCTGTTGGGCCTGGGCGACAGTCATGCGTTCGCCGTCGGTGGCCAGTTGCGCCGCCTGACCTTCCGCGCCGGCGGGATCGCTGCCCTCGCCGCGCTGGATACCACCTTTTTCGCCGCCGGCTGGATCCTTGGATTTATCGCCGCCCGCCTTGGCCATTTGATTGGTCTTGGAGCCAGCGGTCGGCGCATTGGTGGGCTGATGGGCAAAGTCGCGCTGCGGATCACCGGATTTCTTTTCGCTCTCGCCTTTTTCGCCGTCCTGGGAGTCCTTGCCGGACGATTCCTTCTCCTTCTTCGACTTGCCGGCTTGATCCTTGGGATTGGGTTTTTCCGGGGACTTGTCCCCGGGCTGGGAGGCATCCTCTTCCGGTTTATCGGGTGGGGAATTTGGTTTCCCGTTTTTGCCGGACTGACCTTTCTTACTCTTCTGGCCTTTGCCCTTTTGGGCGTCCTTGGAGTTCTGATCCGGTTGGTCCTGCTGTTCCTGCTGCTGCTTGCGCAGTTCCTCCGCGTACTTTTTGACCGCGGCGAGGTTGTCGGTGGCGGCCCGGTCCTGCGGTGCCAGTTGGGTGGCGGCAGTGAAGGCCTCTTCAGCTTTTTTCAGGGCGCCTTCGCGGTCTTCGGCGTCGGGGGCGCTGGCTTGCTGGAACCAGGTACTGCCGAGGTTGTACCAGGCGCGCTCCTGCAGATCCAGATCGGCGGCCCCGGCGGCGGCCTCAAAATGCTTTTGGGCGGTGGTGGGATCGCCGGCCCGAAACGCAGCGACGCCCGCATTGTAGCGCCAGCGGGGATCCTCGGGTTGGTTCCCGGCCAGGGTCTCATAAGCCGCCTGAGCCTCGCGAAACTTCCCTTGTTGCAAGAGCGCGGCGGGATCGGTGACTGCACCCTGAAGGTGACTGCCGAGGTTGAACGTCACCACGGTGGCGAGAACCAGGTGCTGACCCACACCCGAAGTGATCCAGGGAGTGAAGAGCCTTTTCATGCGCCTTTCGGAGACAGGTTGGCGGTCGGCGGATCGGGCCGTCGGTTGGTCCGTTCCGGGACGACGATTTCAATCAGGAGCAGCAGCATGGCGAAGGCGAGAGGCCATTGAAAACGTTCGGTGGCCTGGCGGAATTGTTCGGCCTTGCTGGCCACCTTGGGCATGGGCGCCAATCCGCGCTGGTACAGCGTGTTCATGGTTTGGGCATTCTGCAGGGGAAGATAGAAGCCCCCGCCGGCTTCGGCGATTTCCTTCAAGGCGGATTCGTTCAGGACGCTTTTTACCACGTTGCCGGCGTCATCCCGAACGAAGCGCTTGTTGCCAAAGGGATCGGGGGTGTCGGTCAGAATCTCGCCCGCCGTCGTGCCGACCCCCACGGTAAAGATGCGGATGCCGTCCTTGACGCATTCCTTCGCCCGCTCGACCGCGCCGGGCTCATGATCCTCGCCGTCCGTGAAGATGACCACGGCCCGGGCACCGGCGGATTCCCCTTTAAAGGCCAATTGGGCCTCGCGCAGCGCCTCGGCCAGGGCGGTGCCGGGAAGGGGGATGGTATCGGTGTCCAGCGCCTGCACGGACAAACGGAAGGATTCGGAATCCAAAGCCAGAGGACATTGGAGGAACGCACTGCCGGCGAAGGCCACCAGGCCGAGCCGATCCGCGGGGGCGACCTTCAGCAGATCCTGCACGGCCAGCTTGGCCCGTTGGAGTCGGTTGGGCTTCAGATCGGTGGCCAGCATGGATTTGGAGACATCGAAGCACACGATGATATCGAGTCCCGAACTGCGACTGGCCTCCTCGGTGAAGCCCCATACGGGACGGGCGAGGGCCAGCAGCACGGCGCCGACTGCGGCCACCAGCAGGCTGCGTTTGATCCACTGGCGGGTGGCGGAAAAGCCCACCACCAATTCGGTGAGCAGGCGGGAACCAACAAACTGGGCCAACGCCGCCTGTTTTTGTCGCCAGGTCCACCAGAAAAACAGGATCAGCACCGGGAGGAATCCCAGGGCGAGCCATAACAACTGTGGGGCGGCGAACGACATCAGCCGGAATAGAACGCAGACGAACCCCCGGTGTTCAAGTGCGAGTGGAGGTATTGACGTGACCAGCCGTGGAGTCACTTCCCGGGCTTGGGGACCGCCAACGCCGCCGTTGGCGCACGGAGGCGGCGCGGCGGTGAACCCATTTGAGGCCGCTTGAGCGGTAGGTTTTTTTGCTGCGCGCATCCGGGCGTGGTTACGGTCTGGCCGTGCAAATCTCCTCTCGTTGTTTCTGGGCTACTGCCTTGGTGGCCGGTTGGATCGGCGCGGCGCAAGCGGCGCAGTGGGTCACCTACGAACCCAAACCCGGGCCGGGCGCCGGCAAACACATTGTCTTCCTTTCCGGTGATGAGGAGTATCGCTCCGAGGAGGGGCTTCCGCAGTTGGGCAAGATCCTCAGTCAGCGGCATGGCTTCAAGTGCACCGTCCTGTTTTCCCAGGACCCGGATGGCACCATCAATCCGAACAACAGCAGCAACGTGCCTGGTATGCAATTGCTCGCCGGGGCGGATCTGGTGGTGAACCAGTTCCGCTTCCGCGAACTGCCGGATGCCGACATGGCGCACTTCGACGCCTATATGAATTCCGGCAAACCCATGATGGTGCTGCGGACCGCCACGCACTCCTTCAACTACACCAAGAACCTGAACAGCGTGTACGCCAAATACCATTGGCAGCACAAGGGCGGGGTGTGGACCGGCGGATTCGGCGGGGCGGTGGTGGGTGAAACCTGGACCTATCATCATGGCGACCACGGCAAGGAAGCGACCCGTGGCGTCATCGACGGACGCAATCGGCAAAACCCGATTCTCCGGGGTGTGACCGATGTTGCGGGCCCGACGGATGTCTACGGTGTGAACCCGGATTTCCCGGCGGATGCCACGGTCCTTTTGTATGGCCAGACCTTGAAGAGCCTGGACCCGGCCTCGCCGCCGAATCTGACCAAGGCCATCATGCCCCTGGTGTGGCTGCGCGATTACCATGGGGAAACCGGCAAGACGTCCCGGGTTCTGTGCTCCACGATCGGTGCGGCCTCGGACTTGGAGAGCGAGGACCTTCGCCGTTTGTTCGTCAACGCGTGCTATTCCCTGAACGGTTTGGAAGTGCCCGCCAAGGCGGACGTGACCTATGTGGGTGAGTTCAAACCCACGTTCTTCGGGTTCAATAAGTTCCAGAAGGGCGTCAAAGTGTCCGACCACGAACTGAAGCCGTAACGCGCGAATTCCGCCCGATCGGGAGCGGACGCTTCCGATCGGGTGCTGCCCTTCCGGGTGGGAATCGAAACGGGCGGTCTAGGCCGGCGAGAGCCGCTGCAGGGTGCCGTCGCGGCGAACGTGATAGGTGATCCCCCGCCAGGTGACGGTGTGACCGATCAGCGCGAGCGCCCAGATCACGACGCCGAGCAGATCGCGGAGCGGCACCAGCCAGAGGCTTTCCAGAGCACTTGGACTCCATCCGCCGAGGCGTTCAGCCAGGCCTTTGGCGAACGCAATGCGCAGCCCCAGGATCACCGAGCCGGCGAGCAGGACGAGGGATTGGTGGGAACCGGCCAGCATGGCGCACAGGGTCCAAAAAGTGACGTTGCTGATGAGGCTGGCGACGTAGGGACCGGGCTGGCAGACGCGCACCGTTCGGGCCCAACGCAGTTGATGCGCCCAGATTTGCCGCCACCCCGCGGGAGCGTCCCAGCAATTCACCACCACCGGACTGAGGGCGATCCGGCCGCCGCCGGCGACGATTCGGCGGCCCAGTTGGTAATCGTCCGCGAGGTGATTCACTAGCGCCTGAAAACCGCCGATTTTTTCCAGGGCCGTCCGGCGTACGGCCATGGCCGCCCCCAGAGCGAAATCCTGCGGTTGCAGGGTGCCCGCCTGCAGCACCTGGCTCCAGAAATCGGCGTTGGTGGCCAGGCCCTCCCATTTCTGGGCCGACGTGCCGGGATCGACCACGGCATAAAAGCTGTTCACCAGTTGATTGCCCGGATCCTGCAGCGGCTGGACGAACTGGTGCAGGAAATCCGCCGGCACCTTCACGTCCGCATCACTGATCAACAGGATCTCGTGTCGGGCTTGGGCTTCGAGTTGAACCAACGTGCAGACTTTGGCATTGGCACCGGGTTGATCCGGGCAGATGACCAGCCGGGCATCGCGGTGGGGGAACTCCGCCAACAATGTTCGTACCACGTCGCAGGCCGGATCCGCGGGCGCGTGTACCCCCAGGAGGATTTGCAACGGCCCCGGATACTCCATTTCCAACCAACTGCGCAGGCAGTCGGCGGTGTGAACGTCGGCCCCTTTGAGCGGTTTGAAAACCGTCACACCCGGCGCAAACCCCGCCGTCGCCACGCGCCGATGCAGGGGAAACGCGAGCGCCGCGAGCAACTGCCAGACATTGACGACATGGCTCACCCCGGCAATCAGGCACAGAATCAACAGAAACGACGGCGACGGCACGCGGCAGTGTTTGCGGTGAAGTGCCGCAAGGCCAGAGCGACATCGCCGGAGATGCCCGTCGTCATCCCCGGGCCCTATTCCGGCAGTCGCACGCCGATAGCCAGCGACTAGCGGCTAACGGCTAACGGCTAACGGCTAACGGCTAACGGCTGATAATGGCGTCAAACTCGGAGTCCACGAGGGCCTGCATGGTCTCGGTCTGCACATTGCCCAGAGCCGTCAGTTCAGTGAGCAGATGCAGCACGTCGGCCTCGGTCGGGGCGTTGAGGACGAGGACACCGTCAAAACGGCCCATCGTCCAGAACTGTCCCTCGACCGTGACGCCCGCCTTCTTGGCGAGTTTGTCGAAGGCGTGGGCGCGGCTGGTGGATTTTTTGACGTTTTTGGAACCTTGTTCCGTGAATTTCAACAGGGCGATGTAACGGGCCATGGTAGGTACTTTTCTTGGGGGGATGAAGGGATGGAGGGGGTTGCCTTGGACGCTCTGTGAACACAGGGATATTTCGTCAAGGTGTCCATCGGTGGCACGGTGAGTCGGGGATTCCCCCGGGCAAGCGCGAACCATGGTCGTAATTGGAGTGGGACACGGCAAAATACGGCCAGGGTGCGGGTGCTTACGCCACGGCGCGGCGGCTCCCTAAACTCTGTCGTCGGTCCAACGGCGACGCTCTCTTCCCGCGGAAGCTGCTGGTCGCCCGGTCAGCCAGCGGGCTCAAGGCGCGGGCCAGGTGCACGTCAGCAGGGATTTGGCGGGCAGGGTGCTGCTAAAGGTGCTGGGGCCGCAGTGGACGACGAAGTCTTGGGTCGCGTCCGTGGTGTTGACGATGACGAGAACCCGGGAGCCGTCGGGATTGCGGAACGCCACGTGGCTCAAGTCTTTTGTGCTGGGCTCGCTCGCGATGCGCACGGCACCGCGCGGGATGAACTTCATGAAGTGCCCGTATTGGGAGAATTCAAACAGCTCCTCCATCTTCAGCGTGTCGGAGTGCAGTTTCAGGATCGCGTGGCTCGCGGGGAACGGACCGTTGTTGGGCCGGCCGTGGTCGTCGAGGATGATGACCCAGGCATTGTAACTGGTCGCCCAGTTGCGCAGGCGCTCGACCAGATCGAACCCGCCCCAGATGCTGAAGACGGAGCCTTCCGTGAAGTGAATGGGCTTCGCGGGAAACTCCCTGTGAAACTGCGTCATGCCCTCCGGCTGACCTTCGTAGTGGTGGAAGCCGACGCCCGCCACGAACGCCGCCGCGGCGGGATCCTGCAGGATGGTGCGCGGGTGGCCGAGCCCGGCGGATTCGCCCTTGGGCTCCACGTTATAGTTGTGGTCGTAGCACCAGATCTCCGTTTTCAGTCCCGCCCGCCGCAGGGCCGGTCCGAGGTGGTCCCGGATGAA
>CANIZL010000159.1 GCA_947471985.1 Verrucomicrobiota bacterium
AAGAAGCGGCCGGCCGATTTTTTATTCGATGATCTCAATTTAATCACCTCAGCGCGCATTTTCATCGAGTATCACTCGCGGTAGCCATCCTCGCGCTATTCCGCACAATCTTAATATTTAGTCTAGCTAACGCGCCAGACACCGTTGGTGATGACCACGCCGTCTATTCGTTCGTCCAGCGTGCGGTAGGGCATGATTCGGACGGTGAACCAGCGACCGTCCTTCGCGCCGATCGGCTTCTCGGCGGGGGTCAGCGTGCGGAGGACGCTCAGGCCATCCTCGGCGAGTTCCGGGTACTGCAACTCCGACGCGAGATCGGTGATGGGCCGGCCAATATCGCCCGGGATGAGCCGCATGATCTTGGTCGCCTGGGTGGTGAAGCGCCGGACCTTGAGATCGTTGTCGAGAAACAACGTGGCGATGTCCGTGCTGTTCAGCAGGTTCTTCATGTCGCTGCTCGTGCGCGACAATTCGTCCACCTTGGCCTGCAGCTCCGTGTTCACCGATTGGAGTTCCTCGTTCAGCGATTGCATTTCCTCCTTCGAGGTGGTGAGTTCCTCGTTGGTGGACTGCAATTCCTCGTTGGTGGACTGGAGTTCTTCGTTGGCGGAGGTGATTTCCTCCTGGGACGTCTGGCGTTCCTCGCGGGTGGCCCGGGCCAGTTCGCGGGCCTCTTGCAGGTCCCGCTCGAGTTCGGTCAACCGCGCCGTGGTGGTGGCCTTGCGGGCCGTTGAAGCGGGCGCGGTGCTCGCCACCGGCACGGGCAGGTCGCGGAAGATGATCATCACCAAACCCTGCAACGATCCCACCTCCTCCAGCGGTTGCACGGTGGCTTCCACCGGTTGTTCGCCACCGTGGGGGCCGACGCCGTGGCCGCGGAAGGTGACGAGAATCTTTTGCTCGAGCGATTTCTGGAACGCGACGGCGAGTTCATAGCGCAATCCCTCGCGCGCCATGGCGAAGATGTTCCAGTTGGCCTTGCCGGCGGCGGGTTCGAGATAATTTCCCGTCCGTCCGGAGATATAGAAGATATCGCCCTTGTCATTGACGAGCGCGGCGGGCGGGGCGTAGCGCTGCAGGACGAGTTGATCGGCGAGGGATTGCAGACTGGCGGCCAATTTTGGGGTCGGTCGGGGGTCGGTTCCGCCGGGCGACGGCGCGTTGTAGGAAGGGGGAAATTCCACTGGCTCCGGGCGCAGGGTGGATTCCTGCCGGCGATAGAGGCGGGATTTGCCGCCCACTTGGGCGAAGAGATCGGTGAATCCGCCCACGGTTTCCGCGCTGCCCAGAAAGAGAATGCCGCCGGGTCCGAGGTTATAGTGAAACAGCGGCAGCAGCTTTTTCTGCACTTCGGGGGCCAGGTAAATCAACACATTCCGGCAACAGAGGATGTCCAGCTTGGTGAAGGGCGGATCCATGATCAGGTTTTGCGGCGCGAAGATCACCATTTCCCGGATCTCCTTGCGCACGCGGTGACGGCCGTCCTCCGCCCGGAAGAAGCGCGCCAATCGCTCCGGCGAGACATCCGCGGTGAGGTTGTCCGCAAAAATGCCCTGACGGGCCTTGTCGATCGCGTCTTTGTCGAGATCGGTGGCAAAGATCTGGAGGGTGAAATTGGCCCTGGGTTTGAGGGCTTCCACCGCCTCCTTAAACACCATGGCGAGGGTATAGGCTTCCTCGCCGGTGGAACAGCCGGCCACCCAGGCCCGCAAAGCCTGACCGGGCGCGCGGTGGGCGAGGAGTTCCGGGAGGACCTCGGTGCGCAGTTGCTCCCACGCTGCGGGATCCCGGAAGAAATTGGTGACACCAATCAGGAGTTCCTTGAAGAGCAGATCCAGTTCCTGCGAGTTCTCCTCGAGGTAGTGGACATAATCGTTCATCCGGCCGATCTGATGAAGGCCCATGCGCCGTTCGATCCGGCGATAGAGGGTGTTCTTCTTATAGAGCGAGAAATCATGGCCGGTGCGACCGCGCAGCAGGGCAACGGCTTTCTCCAGTGCGGTTCGGGCGGGATCTTCCTGGTCCTCGCCGGCCGGGTGGACGACCGGAGTGCGCTTCAAATACGCGAGAATCTTCCCGGGCAGCTCGGCCACGGGGGCGACGATGTCCGCCAGCCCCGCATCAATCGCGCTGCGCGGCATGGCGTCGAATTTGGCGTTGGCCGGGTCCTGTACGAGCACCACCCCGGCCTTTTCCTTGATGGCCCGCAATCCCAGGGTGCCGTCGGAACCCATGCCGGAAAGGATCACCCCGATGCTGTGCTCGTGTTTATCCTCGGCGAGGGAACGCAGGAAGAAATCGATGGGCAGACGCAGTCCGCGGGGGGCGGCGGGTGCGCAGAGATGCAGCACGCCGTGGGCGAGCGACAGATCCTTGTTGGGCGGAATGACGTAGACGCAATTCGGGCGGACCCGCGTGCCGTCCTGCACCTGACGCACCTTCATGGGCGTCGCGCGTTGGAGCAGCTCGGGCATGATGCCGGGGCGGGTGGGATCCAGATGCTGAACGATCACCAATGCCAGACCACTGGCCGGCGGGACATTGCGCAGAAATTGCTCCAAGGCTTCCAGTCCGCCGGCGGAGGCGCCGATCCCCACGATAGGAAACGTACGTCCGGCCGGCCGGACGCCGATCTGGGGCGATGCGGGTTTGGATGCTTTGGTCGGTTTTTTGGCGGATTTCGTGGGTGCTGACGGGCGCATGGGGAGGGAACGCTGGCCCGCGGGGGCCGGTGAAGCCCCGGTGGTTGCTTCGGGGATTGGGGTCGGTGACGGGGCAGGTGCGGTCGGCGCGGTAAGCCGCATCCCGTGCCGGAGATGTTTACCCGCAGGCGCCAGCGGTGCTTTCAACAAGCGGTTCACCGGAACCTTATCAGCAAATTGCCCGTTGCGTCGGAAATAACGGTGCCCAAATGACATCGTCGTTGGCCGACGGGGCTCTCCGCATCGGTGTACGATTTTCCCATGATCCGAGACCATCCGACGGGCGCCGGGTTAAGCCATGGGGTGAAACCCTACCAGGTCACCGGTGGTGGAGAGGCGGGGGCGAAGGACGGCGAGCGACGATGGGTGGGCAGAATCGGGGGAAAGGTAGCCCGATGGGACGGCGTTCGACGGATGGCGGCGGGTGTCGGTTCGGATGCGGCCGGAGCTATTTGACCTTGGTGCGCGGGGCCGGCTTCGAACGGGCCGGGACCGCAATGAATTCGTGTTCCATTTCCCGTACGATCAACACGGGACAAGCCGCGTGGCGGACGACCCGTTCGGCGGTGCTACCCAGCCACCAGTGTTTTAATCCGGTGTAACCGTGGGTGGTGAGCACAATGAGGTCGGCCCCGGCTGACTTGGCGGCCGCGCAGATCTCCTGAAAGGGCTTGCCGTCGCGCACCAGAACCGAGGTTTTTACCCCGGTGGCCGCCTCGAGATTAGTGGAGAGACGGGCGAGATCCGATTCCGCTTGTTTCAACAGGGGCATGGCGGTTTCGCCCATCAGCTCGCGACCGAGGAGGTAATCAATGGGGAATTCCTCCACGACATGGATGAGCACCAGTTCGGCCTGATACTTCTCGGCGAGGAGCACGGCATAGGGCAGGGCTTCCTTGGAGAGATTGGAGAAATCCACGGGGACGAGGATCTTCTTCACGCCGGGCGTGGCCGGAGACGCTTTGGCCTTCCCCTTGGCCGGGACCCGGGCGGGGACCGTCAATACGGGACAGGGCGAGTGGCGGACCACCCGTTCGGCGGTGCTGCCGAGCAGCGCGTGTTCCACTCCGGTGCGGCCGTGCGTGGCGATGACGATCAAATCGGCCGTGTCCTCGTAGGCGGCCGTAATGATTTCATGGAAGGGCTTTCCGATGCGGACGGACGGGGTGATTTTGGACGTCCCGATCTGTTCGTGCTGGGCGACGGTGGCCAATTGTGCCCGGGCCAGCGCGGCCACCTTGGTGTCGGGGCGGGCGAGGATGACGGTATCCACGCCGGCAAAGCGGGACGGTGGCTCGACCACATTCAAGACGGCCAGATGGGCCTTCAACCGATCGGCGAGAGCGGCGGCGTAGCGCAGGCCGGCGAGGGATTCGGCGGAGAAATCCGTGGTGACGAGAATCCGCTTGATGCGCGGCGGCGCGGTGGCGGTGGCGAGTTCGCCGTGAGCGGGGGTGGACTTCTTGGTGGGCGCCTTTTTCATGGGAATGCTTCCGGGTTCTGCTGGTGTGGCGTCGATAGCCTACGGCCCGCCGGGCCGGTGGCTAACCGGTTTTTGTTGAAGATCGGCCGTCGGCAGCGGTGCGGGCATGGGTACTCCGGCTGGGAGGGGCATTAGATGGCGCCCGTCTGGCGACCATTGTTCCAGTGGCCGATGGCGGGTTCGTCCGGGCAATTGTGTTCGAAGCTGAGGACGCTGATGGAACCGGTCTTGAGCAATAGACGACGACCTTCCGCCGCGGGCCAACCGACCCAACGCGCCGCCAACACGCGCAGGAAATGTCCGTGGGAAAAAAGGGCGATATTGCCGGTGCGGGTTCGCAACGTGGCCACCAGTCGATCGGCGCGCCGGCCGACCTGCTCGAGGGATTCGCCGCCGGGGCACCCTTGTTGGAAGAGATTCCAATCGGGATTCCGCTGCCGAATTTCTTCGGTAGTAAGGCCTTCAAAATCGCCATAGTGCCATTCAGCGAGATCGGGATTTACGACCAGGGAAGACGCAAAACCGGCGAGCATGCCGGTGCGTTGAGCGCGTTGGCGGGGACTGGACCACACGAGGGAGAACGGGAGTGAGTGAAGCCGATCCTTGAGGCCGAGAGCCTGCTCCTCGCCGGCGGCGGTGAGGGGGAGGTCGGTGTGACTGGTGTGGCGACCGGAGCGGGACCAATCCGTTTCGCCGTGGCGGATGAGGTAAATCTGGGGCAGTTCGGTAGCGCTCATGATCGGTGCAAGTCCAGCGGGGTTAGGTCGCGACCGGAGTGCCCGCCATAGGAACTGGTATGGAGTTCCGCCTTCAGGCGGTGGGGTGCGCTGGCCGGGCAGGCGAAGGGACTACCAACGCGCTCGCCCCGTCGAAAGCCCTGCTGGATAAATCCGGGACTGCGAACTTGGGAAAGACGATCTCTGTACCGCTGGTTTTTCAACCGGCGAGTCAGGTTTCAGTCACGCCCATGGGAAATGGATCGGGAAGTCCGGAGCCGGCGGTATGGAGTTCCGCCTCCAGGCGGTGAGGTGTGGGCCGGCAGGATGGGGGATGGGATGGGATGCGTTCGGCCAGGCATACGCAAACTTCGCGGGCGGTTGGCTTGGTCGGGCTACGCCGCGGGCAGGCGTTTGGGCACGATCTGCAGGAAGCGGACGCTGGATCCGGCCGGGCGCGCGTTCTCGTAAATGTAATTCGCCAGGTCCAAGGCATCTTCACTCTTCCCCGATCGGGGATGCAGCGCTACGCGGTCCGTCGATTCCGTATCGATTATCGCCGGGATCTTGGAGGCGTGGATGGCCCGCGTCACGGCTTCGCTTTGGCCGGCATTCAACTCCACCCGAACCTCGGGCAGCATCACTAGTACCGCCTGGCCGTAACGAAAGGTCGGTCGCACCGCGCCGGCAGTTTCGAGTCCCCGCTGCAGCGTGGGCGAACAGGCGCGACGTTCCACGAGAATCATGCCGCCGGGCAATCGGGAACTGACCGGGAGGGAAGCGACCTCCCGCTCGCAGGGGCCGTCCTGTGTGGATCGGGCGTCGATGGCGAGCCAGTCGGTTGCTGGTTCCAATGATTGGCGCTCGCCATCCGCATAGTAATAACGCGCCATGCCAACAGGCTACGCGTGCGCCTTGGCGGCCGCAACCGCTGCGCCGACGTTTAAGCGGCCGAACCCTAATTCATCCGTCCGTCCCGTTTGTCCGGCAACGCGTGTGGCGGTACTCGACAGCAACAGCCGCACGTCGCTCCCGCTCAGGTTGGGATTCGCACTCAGCATCAAGGCCACCGCGGCAGCGACATGCGGGGTCGCGGACGACGTTCCGTTAAACGTTTCGGTAAAGTCGCCCGGGTCATAGCCCGTTGGTCCGGAAATATCCGTTGTGTGAATAAAGACTCCGGGCGCCAGCACCCACAGCGTCGGGCCAAAATTACTGCCCCACCAATTCTCCCCATCCGACGATGCGTGCGTTTTACGCTCGTCCTTGGGATTGGATGCCCCCACCGTCACGTAACCAGGGAGATTGCCCGGGAAATCCACCGGAGTTTCATCGTTGCCCGCGGCGATACAAACAATGGAACCCTTGCCGCCGCGGCCCTGCGTCCGCGCCCGGCCGAACGCCCGGCTGATGGCGTCGCTCGGTGCACCGCCCCCCCAGGAATTCGACAGCACAGCCGCCCCGTTGCGCCACGACCAATCAATCGCGTCGGCGGTCGCGAAATCGTCAAAAATCCAATGGTCCGCGCCATCGTCCATGGCGATACGGGCCGCCAGGAGCGAGCATTTGGGCGCGATGCCCAGGGCCTTCTTGCCGCGCGAAACAATGATGCCGGAGCACGCCGTTCCGTGCGCGTCATTGCCGTCGGGCAGGGCGGAAGCGCCCTTGTCGCCAATGAAATCCCGTTCGCCTACCACCGCCGGTTTCAGCGCTGGATGCGAGGTGTCCACTCCTTCGTCCAATACGGCCACCCGGATGTCGGCACTGCCCTTCGTGATTTTCCACGCTTGCGAAAGTTTGATTTTGGCGTGAGCCCACGCCTTGGGTTTGGCCGACGGAGCCAAGCGGGTGAAGCGCCGCAAAAAGTTGGGCGAAACCGAACCGACTTCGCGCCGATTCAGCAGCGCGATAATTCCGGACAGTTGATCCAAGGTGTCCACACCCAGCAGAACCTTGCCATCGAGCCCTTCATTCAAGATTCGGGCACCGGCATCGGCGGCCGCTTTCAAGTCAGCCGTGCGCGCTCCTTCCACAATTAAGGACGGCGTGATCAGGGTCATGGGGCGATTGACCAGAGGCGGGGTGGTGGCGGTGCGCACCGGACGGGCAGCGGCTCGCGCGCGGGCGGCCGGTGGGGGCCGGTTGACGACACCAATTTGCGAGGCGTCTGCGTTCGGTAGCCTCAGCCGCATGGTTTTTGTCCGACAGAGTTGGGCCACGAAGGACGCGGCATCGAACGGGGCCGGTGCGATGGGTTGGGGGGATGCCGCTCCGTGGGCTGTGGCTCCGCGGGCCGTGGCCCGGAGGCGGGTGGGACCGGGGACGGCGGCAGCAACCGGAACGTCGGCGGCAGCGTTCAACGCGGTCACGGTGAATGAATGGGCAACTCCCTGCGCTTGAAACTCGATATTTTTCATATGCTGGATCTACGAGTAATATATTTCTCCCTATACTTCCTGTCAGGCCGTCGGAAGGCGATCCGGTGGGAAGTTTTTGAAAGGTATATTAATGGAACCATCGGTCAACAGGGGAGATGAGGCCGGCCGCTAAATTATTAGGTTATAGTCGGACTTGGGGGCGAACTGGCAGTTCGATGTTGCCGCGGTGCTGGAATTCTTGGCTGAAGTGGATTGTTTTGGCCCGCATGGCGGAGCGTTCCCGGAGGCCGTTAATTTCCCGCAGGTTGGGCCGCGAGCCACGATTGAAGGACTCGATATGGTTTGGGAAACCAGGCCCAGTGATCATCGCACCACACCAGTCCATCATAGGACATGCCGCTCGCTTTGCCGGGTTCGATGACCTTCCATGCCACCCAGGTGCGTTGAGGTTGCAGCCATTTGGCCAACCCGCGGTAGCCGCCCGGGAAGTGGTGGGAAAGCTCATTCTCGCCCGCCAGCATCCCGGCGGGGGAGATGTGAATGACGAGCCGGGACGACGGGGAAACCGGTGCGCCGAGGTCCATATTTGACGACCAAAGGGTTTCGTAGGACGCCCGGGCAGCCGGGCGGGCCTCGGCCACAAAGACTTTTTCATAGTCCTCGTCGCGAGGCTTGATCCGAAGCATAGCCTCACGATTGGGGTGGGAAAGCAAGGCGTAGATTACGGGTGTGACTTGGGCCCTAATCGTTTCCACGAACTGAAGTGCGTGGCGACGCGCGTCCGCTTCGGGGGCCGGGGGCGCTGGTGGTGGTGGCGTTTCTAAAGTGGATCCCGGATGGGTAATTTGCTGGTCCAGTTTCTGAAGGGATTTCTGCAAACCACTTCTATAGGCGGACAAACGGTCCCGGCGAAACCTCCCCGGTTCCGCTTGATATAATCGTTGTCCAACGGCGCTGACAAGTTGAGCGGGAAGAATCGCTTCAATGCCCGGGGCAATTTGCTCAATGGCAAGCCCTATCGCGCCGATGGCATCGACCAGCTTTTGGCGTTGTTGTCTCAACCCGGAGAGGCTTTCCAAAATGGGAGAGAAATTCAGAATCTGTTCGGCGTAGGCGACCAATTCCCCCGGATCCAACGCCAGAGGAAGCGACC
>CANIZL010000160.1 GCA_947471985.1 Verrucomicrobiota bacterium
CATCCGGGCCGGTGCGGCGCTGGCCCCGGAGCCGCCGGAAGATTGAACGTCCGGCAAGCGGGCGACGCCGGGACAAAGTGACAATTGAGAAACGAATTGTTGACATTCGTTTGAACCGACCTTGAATGCGGTTGTCCGAGAGATGATTTAAGAGCCGGCCTGCTCCAGTCACCGCGAGGGCGGTGGCCGCCGGGCGCTCTGAAATTACAACGCAGTCGGTTGTCACCATGAGCAAGACCACTGACCTCCTCACCGAGGTACTCCGCGACACGAAGCATCCGTTCCGAGCGGTCGGAGACCGCCCACGGAAACCGCAAAAACACCGTTATGAACGCCGTAAGGCACGGGAATGCCTTCGGATCGGTGATTGGCAGGGTGAGCCGGCGGCGTAAGGGGAGTACGCCGGCCGAAACGATCTGTAGTTTCATTTAAAAACTCCAAAAACTGAAGCCGGGGTGGGCCACGGGGTCCGCCCCGGCTTTTTGTTTTCCCCGCCAGCGGGGTCCCGCGACGCCGATCCCACCGGCCCGGCCTGTTCAATCGAGGAGTTCCGGCTAAGATCGGACCATGCCTTCGACGAATACCGTGCCCTCCCCACCCCGACACACGAATCGCCTGGCCCGGGAACCGTCGCCCTACCTGCAGCAACACGCGCATAACCCCGTCGATTGGTATCCGTGGGGCGACGAGGCCTTTGCCCGGGCGCGCCAGGAGGACAAACCCATCCTGCTCTCCATCGGATATTCCACCTGCCACTGGTGCCACGTGATGGAGCGGGAATCTTTCGAAAATGAAGCCGTGGGCCGGTACCTGCGCGATCACTTCATCGCCATCAAGGTGGATCGCGAAGAGCGTCCGGACGTGGACACGCTCTACATGAATTTTGTCCAGATGACCACCGGTTCCGGAGGCTGGCCGTTAAACGTCTTTCTAACGCCGGAGCTGAAGCCGTTTTATGGCGGCACCTATTTTCCGCCCGAACCCAAACATGGCCGGCCGAGTTTTCTACAATTGCTCGAGCGCATCACCGAACTCTGGAAGACCAAGCGGCAGGACCTCGGTGATTCCGCCGAAGAAGTCACCCATCGACTCCAGCAAATGGCCGCGCACGACGCGCAAAACGCGTTCCCCACGGGCGAGCGGGAATTGCACGGCGCCGGCCAGACCTTGCTGCACGAGTTCGATCCCGACCACGGCGGCTTCGGGGGCGCCCCGAAGTTCCCGCGACCCAGTCAGCCCTTGTTTCTCCTGCGCTACGCCCGCCGTTTCAACGAGCCGGCGGCGATTGCCGCGGTCCTGCAGACGTGTGATCACATGGCGGCCGGCGGCCTGTACGATCAACTGGGCGGCGGGTTCGCCCGCTACAGCGTGGACGCCCGCTGGCTGGTTCCGCACTTCGAAAAGATGCTGTATGACCAGGCCCAACTCGTGCAGCTCTACCTCGAGGCGTATCTCGTCAGCGGCGAAACCCGTCACGCCGAGGTGGCGCGGGGCGTCATTCGCTATGTGCTCCGGGATTTGCGCCATCCCGAGGGGGGATTTTACTCGGCCGAGGATGCCGATTCCGAGGGACAGGAGGGCAAGTTCTATTGCTGGACGGAATCGGAACTGAAGCAGGTGCTGAGTGCGGAGGAATTTACGGTGATCCAGCGCTATTACGGCATCACCGCGGCGGGCAACTTTGAGGATCACTCCCATCCGCAGCCTTTGAAGCGCCTGAACGTTCTGAGCGTGTTCCATCGCCAGCTCACGGACGCCCAGCGGGTGCACTGGGAAAGCGCGCGACAAAAGCTCACCACAGTGCGCAATCGCCGGATCCGGCCACACCGCGACGAGAAAATCCTCACCTCCTGGAACGGTCTCATGCTCGGCGCGGTGGCCCGGGCCTATGCCGTGCTGCACGATGAGGAATTCCTGCAGGCAGCCACCACCAACCTGCGATTCCTGCAATCCCGGTTGTGGGACGCCTCCACCCAGACGCTCTATCATCGCTGGCGCAACGGGGAGCGGGATCAGGTCCAGCTGTTGGACGGCTACGCCCACCTGCTCACCGGAGTCCTTGAACTCTACGAAGCGACGGTGGATCCACGACACCTCGAATTCGCCGTGGCTTTGGCGGAGGCGATGATGAAAAAATTCCACGACTCCCGGGATGGCGGCTTCTGGCAATCCGGGGCGGATACACTCCACCTGCTCGTCCGGACAAAAACGGACTACGACGGTGCGGAACCCAGCGGCAACAGTGTCGCCGCCCTGGCTCTGCTGCGTTTGTCGGCGATCTGCGGCCGCGCCGATTGGCGGGCGGCCGCCGAAGGAACGCTGCGCCTGTTCGCCCAGAAGCTTCACCAGTATCCACAGGCGGTGCCGCACTTGTTGCTGGCGCTGGATTTCACCCAGCAGGAACCCAAGCGCGTGGTGTTGGTGGGGGATTTCACCTGTGGCAGCACGGCGAGTCTGCTGCAGGCGGCCCATGCCGAATTTGAACCCCACAAGGTCGTCCTGGGCAATCGCGGCCCGGTGGAGGCGTTCGCCAAAACCCTGCCGGAGAATCCGGAGTTCACTCAGGCCTTCTGTTGCACCGGCACCGCGTGCCAGCCCCCCACCCGCAGCCGGGATAAGGTGCGCGAGTTCCTGAAAAAGCGGGACTGAAGCGGCCGCAGCCGCGCCTGCTTTTTCTCGAATGCCCGCTTGACCGGAATGGGGGTTTTGGGGATATGTTGAGTGTTCGTCCCCGGAAAATCGCCTATGCTCAAAATCCTCAATTCCGGCCAATCCGGTCGCAGTGGTTTCTGCGACGGGGTTTCGCGGCGCAATTTCCTGCAGATCGGCGGCCTGGCGCTGGGTGGAATGGGCCTGCCAGCCTTGCTCCGCGCCGAGGCGACAGCAGGGCTGCGGAGTGCCGGGCGTCAGCACAAGGCCGTCATCATGGTGTTCCTGCCGGGTGGTCCTCCGCACCAGGACATGTTTGACCTGAAGGCCGATGCCCCGGCCGAAGTGCGGGGCGAATTCCGTCCAATCGGCACCAACGTTCCCGGGCTCCAAATCTGCGAACACCTGCCGCGCCTGGCCCGCCTGGCGGACAAGTACACCGTGATTCGTTCCATGGTGGGCGCCGAGGATCGCCACGACGCTTTCCAATGTCAGACCGGTCATTTGGTGCGAAACCAGCCCGCCGGCGGCTGGCCCTCGATGGGATCGCTCCTCGCCCGTCTGCAGGGTTCGGCTGATCCCGCTGTGCCCGCCTTCCTCGGACTCGCCCCCAACATGGGCCACAAGGAATGGGCCGATAACGGGACCGCCGGCTACCTTGGACCCGCCTACGCCCCCTTGGAATTGAACAAGAGCGGCAAGGACGACATGGTGCTGAATGGCGTGACGCTGGATCGTCTCTCGGATCGCCGCACCCTGTTGGGAGCCATGGATCGGTTCCGCCGCGAAGTGGACGCCTCCGGCCAAATGACCGGTCTGGACGCCTACACCCAACAAGCTTTCGGCATCCTGACCTCCAGTAAATTGGTCGAGGCGCTGGACGTCCAACGCGAGGATCGCCGGGTCATCGATCTCTACGGCAAGGGGGATCCCCGGAACCGGGACGATGGCGGTCCCAAGTTGATGGAACATTTTCTCGTGGCCCGCCGACTGGTGGAAGCCGGTGCCCGCTGCGTCACCCTGGCCTTCAGTCGCTGGGATCATCACGGCGATAACTTCGGGGCCCTGCGCCAGGATCTGCCCCTGCTCGACCAGGGTTTGAGCGCGCTCATCCAGGATTTGCACGACCGCGGCCTCGACAAGGACGTGAGCGTCGTGGTCTGGGGCGAGTTCGGTCGCACGCCCACCATCAACAAGGACAGTGGCCGGGATCATTGGCCCCGCGTCAGCTGTGCTCTCCTGGCCGGAGGCGGAATGAAACACGGTCAGGTGATCGGCTCCACCGATCGCCTCGGCGGGGAAGCCAATTCCCGGCCGGTCGCCTTCGGCGAGGTGCATGCCACGCTCTACCACGCCCTCGGGCTCGATGTGAACCGGGTGACGGTGAACGATCTGACCGGGCGGCCGCAGTTTCTGGTGGAAGCGGGCCTGCAGCCCATGAAGGAATTGGTGGGATAATTTGCCGCTTATGCTGACTTTACCCGGACGTTCTCACCGGTACTGCGATGGATTGTCGCGCCGGAATTTTCTTCGCATTGGTGGCCTCGGCTTGGGCGCGCTGGGTTCGGTGAGCGTGCCCCAACTGCTGCAGGCCGAGCAGGCGGCGGGACTGAAGTCCTCGAACAAATCGGTCATCATGATCTATCTCCCGGGCGGTCCGCCGCACCAGGACACCTTCGATCTGAAGTCCGAGGCACCAGCGGAAATTCGCGGAGAATTCCGCCCCATTGCCACCAACGTTCCCGGCATCCAGATCTGCGAACTCCTGCCGCAGCTGGCCCGGGTGATGGATAAGTACACCATCATCCGATCCATCGCCGATGCGATTGATGACCACTCGGACTTCATGTGCCTGACCGGGCGGCGCAAGAACAACGCGCCTCCCGGGGGATGGCCCAGCATCGGCGCCACCGTGTCGCGGCTGCTGGGACCCGCCGTGCCGTCGGTACCGGCCTTTGTTGGTTTGGAACCCCGGATGCAGCACCGCCCCTACAATGCCGCCACCGCCGGATACGCTGGAGTGTCCCACGACGCCTTCCGTCCCGGTGCCGACGCCAAGGGCGATCTCATCCTCAACGGGGTCACGACGGATCGGCTCGCCGATCGCCGTCATTTGCTGACCTCTTTCGACCGATTCCGCCGCGACGTCGACGCCAGTGGCTTGATGACCGGGTTGGATGGATTCAACGAGCAGGCCTTTGGCATGTTAACCTCCAGCCGGCTGCTGGACGCGCTGAGTGTGGATTCCGAGTCCAAAGCCCTGCGCGAAAGGTATGGTCGGGGTGATGCCAAGGTGCACGGCGACGCCGCCCCCATGATGAACGAACAATTCCTCATCGCGCGCCGACTGGTTGAAGCCGGTGCCCGCTTTGTGACGGTCGCCTACGGCTTCTGGGATTATCACGGCAATAATTTCGGTAATGCCCGCAACGACCTGCCGCTGCTGGATCAAGGACTCAGCGCCCTCTTCACCGACCTTCACGATCGCGGTTTGGAAAAGGACGTCAGCGTCATCGTGTGGAGCGAATTCGGCCGTTCCCCGACAGTGAATAAGGACGGTGGGCGCGATCATTGGCCGCGGGCCAATTGTGCCCTGTTGGCCGGTGGCGGCATGAAGGTTGGCCAGGTGATCGGCGCCACGGACCGGCTCGGCGGCGAACCCAACGAACGCCCGGTGCTCTTCGGGGAAATTGTCGCCACCCTGTATCACTGCCTCGGCATCGACGTAAATCGGGTCACCATTCCCGACCTCACCGGTCGCCCGCAGTTTCTGGTGCCCGACGGGTGCCAACCGATGAAGGAGCTGGTCGGCTCATGAACCGGCCCGAAACCAAAACGATTCAACCCCGCGCGGTGATGCTTTCGAAAATGACGTTTTATCGATCGGCTTGGGCCGTTGCCGGATTGGCCCAGGCGATCTCCGGTTGGGCCGCCAGCGATCTTTCACTGGAATTCCGGGCGACCGCCAAGTCCTTGACCTTGCATGGCCAGGATGCCGCCCAGCAGGTCTTGGCGACGGTGGCCAATTCCTCGGATCATATTCGCCGCGATGTCTCCCGCGAAGCGACATGGTCGGTGACCCCCGCGAACCTGGCCCGCGTGGACCGGAGCGGGCGGGTAACGCCGCTCGCGGATGGATCGGGAACTTTGACGGCCGCCCTAAGCGATGGCTCCCAGGCGAGCCTGCCGCTGACGGTCGAAGCGGCGGCAGTGCCGGCGCCGATCCACTTCGCGAATCAGATCGTGCCGATCTTTACCAAGAATGGTTGCAACGGCGGCGGCTGCCACGGGAAGAGTGCGGGACAAAACGGCTTTCGTCTTTCGTTGCTGGGCTTTGAACCCGCCGAGGATTACGAACATTTGGTGAAGGAGGCTCGGGGCCGGCGGCTATTTCCGGCCTCCCCCGAACGCAGCCTGCTCCTGACCAAAGGAGCGGCGATCCTGCCCCACGGGGGCGGACAGCGGCTGGATCCCAACTCGGACGATTGGAATCGCTTGGTGCGGTGGATCCGCCAAGGCATGCCAGTGGGGGCATCGGACGCACCCAAGATCGCCCGACTGGAAGTTTTCCCCACCGAGCGCACGCTGCCCTTAAACGGTGAGCAGCAGCTGGTGGTTACCGCCCATTTCACCGACGGCTCCACCGAGGATGTCACCCGCGGCTCCCTGTATGAGCCCAATGACAAGGACATGGCCAGCACGGAAGCGAACGGCCGGGTGAAGGTGTTTAATCAACCGGGTGAAGTTGCCGTCATGGTGCGGTATCAGGGCCAGGTGGCGACGTTCCGCGGCACGGTTCCGCTGGGCATCGCCGTCCGGGAACTTCCACCCGTCCGAAATTTTGTCGATGAACTGGTTTTTCGGCAATTGAAGGAAGTTGGACTGCCCCCTAGTGCGGTGTGTGACGACACCACCTTTCTCCGCCGGGTGACGGTGGACCTGGCTGGCCGGCTGCCGACCCCCGGGGAACTGGAATCCTTCCTGAAGGCGGCGGGTCAGACGGAGGGACGGACGGACGCCCGCGAGGCTGTCATCGACCGCCTGCTCGCCAGCACGGACTACGCCGAGTATTTTGCCAACAAATGGAGCGCCCTCCTGCGGAACAAGCGGGGCGAGGGTCGCCACGCGCGGGGCAATTTTGCGTTTCACGCGTGGATCCGCGATGGCCTCCAGGCCAATAAGCCGTTTGATCAATTTGCCCGCGAGATCATCGCCGCCTCGGGAGACCTCGCGGAAAATCCGCCGGTGGCATGGTACCGCCAGGTCCGCACGATGCAGACCCAGTTGGAGGACATTTCGCAGCTTTTCCTCGGGCAACGTCTGCAGTGCGCCCAGTGCCACCACCATCCGTATGAGCGCTGGAGCCAGGCGGACTACTGGAGTTTCGGCGCGTTCTTTTCGCAGGTGAGTTACCAGTCAGGGGCGCAGCCGGGCGAGGACGTCATTGCCCACAAGCGGGGCGCTGCCCAAGCCACCAACAAAAAGACCGGGCAGCCGGTGAAACCCGCCGGACTGGGCGACGCCATCGAAGGGCTATCCCCGGAGGACGATCCGCGGCAGGCGCTGGCGGACTGGATCACTCGACCCGACAACCGCTTTTTCGCCAAGGCCTTGGTCAACCGGTACTGGAAGCACTTCTTCAATCGCGGCTTGGTGGATCCCGAGGACGATCTGCGAGATACGAATCCGCCCACCAACCCGGCCCTGCTGGAAGCATTGGCGTCGGATTTCGTCAAGAGTGGCTACAACCTCAAGCATCTCGTCCGAACTTTGGCCAGCTCCAGCACCTACCAGCTCAGCGCCACCCCCAACGAATACAACGCCAAGGATCGCCACCATTTTTCCCGCTTCTATCCGCGGCGACTGACGGCGGAAGTGCTGTACGATTCCGTGCAGACGCTCCTGCAAACGGAATCCCAGTTTGAAGGTCTGCCAGTGGGCACCCGGGCCGTAGCCTTGCCCGACAACAGTTACAACGCGGCCAATAATTTCCTCCGCGTTTTTGGTCGCCCCGAAAGCAGCAGCGCCTGTGAATGTGAACGCAGCATGGATGCGTCGCTCAGCCAGAGCCTGCACCTGTTAAACGCGAAAGACATCCAGGACCGGTTGGCCCTGGACACCGGACGGGCGGCCCGGCTGGCCGCGGAAGACTCGCGTACGGACGAGGCGAAAATTCGCGATCTCTACCGCCTGACCTTCGCGCGTGAACCGGAAACGGCCGAAACCCAGCTGGCGCTTGCCCACCTGCAGAAAATGACGGCCGCGGTGAAGCCCGGGAAGGACGCGAAAGAAACCGCAACGGCCCGATTGAAGGCGCGGCGGGAAGCTTACGAAGACACCCTTTGGGCGCTGTTGAACACGAAAGAGTTTTCGTTCAACCACTGAGTCGGCCACACCGCGACCGAAGTCGTATCCCACTGGCGATTTAAACGCACGATAGCCTGGCGGACGCATGAACGGTACGCCCGGTGAAACGCTCACTGGAGTGACCCGCCTGCGGTCAAAGCGCCGTCCCGGCAATCGCGCACTTCATCGGCAGGCATGTCCGCGGCATCAGTACCGCTGACTTTCCAGTCGGCATAGTTGGCCTCCGACTTACCGTGTCCCTTCGGCAAGCATGCGGGACGTGAGAGGGGCGTGGCTGGCAGGGTGAGCGGCGGGAATGAAGCCACTCACATTTTCTTCGACGGATCTCCGCGTTCTGCAGCGCCAGCTGGATTCGTGGCGACGACGGCAGACCGGTCGGG
>CANIZL010000161.1 GCA_947471985.1 Verrucomicrobiota bacterium
ACAGCGCCAACCAGACGTAAACATCGCCAACGGCAAACACGAGACGGCCCAACAACGCCTCCGTTCACCCCGCAAGCCAAGGCAAAACCACCTCGGAAGTATAGCACCAAGAAATGTGGGTAAGGATGAGAGTCCTCTGCCGCTTTGGAAATTAAACGTGCGAGCCGGCCGGGCGTCGAAATCAACAGCGGGTGGGCATTGTAGTTGGGCGGACGCTCTGGGTGCCGTTGACGCTGAATTGCAAAGCGGTAGAGGGCTCCCGCAGTCCACGACGCTTCGCGACTCCTTGCGCCGGGGGACTGCTGCGAGGGCTTCCCTCAGAACGCAGTCTCCCGAATCACCGGTGTCCCGCTTTTTTGGATGGCGCCCCCCCCAATCTCTCGTGAGGATGGAATCGTCTCGTGAAAAGCATTCAGTGTCTCGCCATCCGGTGTCGCGTCGCGTTGTGGGCGGCCGCCTTCGTGTGCCTCTCGGCCACCGTCGGAGCGGCCCAAGGCGGCGGGCCGGGCGCTCAACGGACGGCGTTCGCCGCGGATCCGGACATCGCACGGCAGGCGCTGGCCATCGTCTCCCGGCAAAAGGGCGTCTTCACGTCGCCGCCGGTCCTGATGCCCACGCGCAAGTTGCCCGATGGTCCCTTGCTCGGAAACGGCGACGTCGGTGTCGCCATCGGGGGCGTCGTCGAACGACAGAAATACTTCGGTCTCGGTGAGGCCGGGGGCGCCAATGTGAATATCCGGACGGTGGCGGTGACCAATTCGCCGGAGCGCCATCGGTTTTGGATCTCCAAGAATGATTTCTGGAAGACCAAGTCGGTTTATCCCAATGCGCATCCGTGTCCCATCGGCGGCATCGACGTGAACATTCCCGCTTTGGTCAATGGCTCCTATCACGTTGAGCAACTGATCGAGAATGCCGAGGTGGTGCACACGCTGCGGACGACCTTGCGCATGGAAGACCCGCCACCGTTCACGCGCGCGGGCGCCACGATCCGGTTTCGTTCCTGGGTGGCCGCCACGGAAAATCTGTTGGTCATCGAACTCTCCGTCGATGGCAGCCCCGCGGATAAGGATCCGTTCAGTGCCACGGATCAGGTGGGTGTGGATGTGAATCTTTGGCCCCTGACCGGCAACGAAGCCGAGACCGCCACCGGCAATCTCCCCGATGGCTACTGGGCGGTGCGGCGATTCAGCTCCATCACCAATTCCATCGCCCTGGAACAAAAGGCGTCGCACGAAACCGCCGAAGCGGCGATCGCCCTGCGGTTGTTTCACCATCGTCAGGCGGGACTGCCGTGGAGCCGCGGGGATGGCTGGTCCGCGGACCGTTTTGTCCTCTCGCCGGCGCAGCCCGTCGTCCTGGTGGCCGCCATCGTTACGAGTGAGGAGTCGGCGGCGCCGCTCGACGAGGCGCGTCGTCGAGTGGCGGCATTGACGCCGGAGCGGATCGACACTCTCCGACGGGCACACCGGCAATGGTGGCGTGATTTCTGGTCGGCGTCGTTCGTGGATATTGGTGATCCGCTGATCGAGAAATTCTATTACGGCTCGCACTATCTCCTGGCTTCGTGCAGTCGGAATCGGCGGTTTCCGCCCTCGCTGTTTGGTAACTGGACCACCGCGGATGCCCCGTCCTGGCAGGCCGATTATCATCTCAATTACAATCATCAAGCTCCGTGGTGGGGCGTGTTCTCGTCCAATCACGCGGAACTCGCGGATCCCTACGACACGCCCATTCTCGAATACCTGCCGATCGCGCGGGAAAATGCCCGGAAGTATCTCCGGACGCGCGGCGTGTACTACGATGTAGGAATTGGCCCGAAGGGATTGGAGACGGCCTTCATGCCCGACGGCCATTCGATTCCTGGCGAGGGCAATCGCATGTTCCTCGGCCAGAAAAGCAACGCCGCCTTTGCCGCCGCCAACATGCTGCTGCGCTTCGATCTGACCCGGGATCGGGAGTACGCGCGGCGCGTTTATCCGTTCCTGCTCGAGGTGGCGAATTTCTGGGAGGATTATCTGCGCTGGGAGAACGGTCATTACGTCATCGCCAACGATGCCTCCGGGGAAGTCGGGGATGGTGGGAGCGATCGTAATAACTGCCTTTCGCTCGGCCTGGTGCGGATGTTTTTCCAGGGGATGCTCGAACTGAGCCAGGATCTGGACTCGGACGCCGCAAGACGGTCGAAGTGGCAGAATATCCTCGATCACCTGAGTGATTTTCCGACCGCCGTGGTGGATGGCGTACGGCAGATCCGCGGCGCGGAGTCCGGTCCGGCCGCGGGGCGTGTGGGGCCGCAGCGCAATAATACCCGCATTGAGTTCATGGGCATGGTTTGGCCGTCGCGGGTGGTGGGCTTGGAATCGGATCCCGCGATGCTTCAGGTATTGCGCGACGACGTCCGCGGCTGGGCGGACTCGGAATGGATCGGGCATTTCAACGGCTTCAGCATGACCTTTCCCGGTGCGGTGCGGGTGGGGCACGATCCGACCGACATTCTGACGAAGCTGCGACGTCAACTGACGGTCAGCACCTTCCCTAATCTGATGATCTTTGGCGGCGGCGGGGGCATCGAGAACTGTTCGGGCGTGCCCGCCACGATCAACGAGATGCTGCTGCAGGGACACGCCGGGGTCTTGCGCGTGTTTCCGGTGTGGGCGCGCGATCGACCGGCGCGATTCGGCCGGCTGCGGGCGCCCGGGGCGTTTCTCGTCAGCAGCGAACTGCGCGAGGGCGAAGTGAAATCGTTGACGCTCGAGAGCGAAGCCGGGCGGGACTGCACCCTCCGGAATCCGTGGCCCGGTCGGGAAGTGGGACTGACCCGCGATGGCCGCCGGGCCGAGAATCTGCCGGGCGAATTGCTCCGGTTTTCGACGCGGGTGGGCGAACGGTTGAGCCTTTCGCCGCATTAAGGTGAACGTCGCGCCGGAGCCAATGTCCGACGGCGATTGGACAAATCGGGAATGGGCGGTATTGCTGCACCGGTTCTTCCTGGCGTTTATGAAACGTTTTTCGCTTATCCCGTTCCTCCTGGCCGGAATGTTTTCCGCCGCGCAAGCCGCCGCTCCGGATTGGCCCCAATGGCGTGGGCCCCAGCGCGACGGTCAGTTCACCGGCCCAGCCTGGCCCGAGAAGCTGGGCACCAATCAACTGCGGGCCGGCTGGCGCGTGGAACTGGGCCCCAGTTATTCCGGACCCATCGTGGGAGCGGATCGCGTATTCACCACAGAGTCGCGCGAGAAGAAGACCGAAGTCGTCCGCGCGTTCGATCGGAGTACGGGGCGGGAATTGTGGAAGCACGAATGGAATGGGGCGATGTCGGTGCCGTTCTTTGCGAAATCGAATGGGGACTGGATCCGCTCCACGCCCGCGTTGGACGGCGATCGACTTTACGTGGCCGGGATGCGCGATGTTCTGGTGTGTCTCGATGTCGTTGATGGCAAGGAGATCTGGCGGCAGGATTTCGTGAAGGAGCTGGGGACGCCGCTGCCGGATTTCGGTTTTGTCTGTTCGCCGCTGGTGGACGGCGACGCGGTCTATGTCCAGGCGGGCGGAGGATTGGCGAAACTGGATAAGCTCACGGGGAAAATCCTTTGGCGGACGCTCAACGATAAGGGCGGCATGATGGGCAGCGCCTTCTCGTCGCCGGTCTTCGCCACCTTGGGCGGTCGCCGCCAGTTGCTGGTACAAACCCGGGAGAAGCTGGCCGGGGTCGATCCGGCTGACGGCAAAATGCTCTGGGAGCAAACCGTGGAGGCGTTCCGCGGCATGAATATTCTCACGCCCGTGGTCCATGAGGGTACGCTTTTCACCAGCACCTACGGGGGCAAGACGCTGGGGTTCAAAATCGCGGCGGCCGATGGCGCCTTTACCGTGGGCGAAGTCTGGAAGCACAAGGCCCAGGGTTACATGTCCACCCCGGTCGTTATTGAAGGTGTGGCCTACACTCACCTCAAGAGTCAGCGCATGATGGCCATCGATGTGACCACGGGACGCGAGTATTGGACGAGTGAGCAGTCCTTTGGGAAATATATGAGCCTCGTCGCCCAGGGAGATCGAATTCTGGCTCTCGACCAGCGTGGCCTGCTGCTGTTGCTCCGGGCGAGCAAAGAGCGGTTTACGCTGCTGGACCAACGTAAACTGACGGACGCGGAGACTTGGGCCCATCTCGCCGCCGCCGGCGATCAACTCTTCGTCCGGGAATTGAATGCGCTTACTGTTTGGAATTGGAATCGGGCGGGTGAACGACGGTGAGGGACGGTGAGGGACGGTCGAGTGTCCCTCCGCGCGTAGCATTTTGGAACGTCCCGCCGCGGGGTCCAACGCTGGGTGCAGCCCAGCGACGGGACAGCGCCGGTATCGCCGTGACTTTAGTGCAGGGAATGGTGAGCTCTGACCTCGGAGTTAGGGGCGAATCGCGGTTGGCAGCAGGGGGTTGGTAGGGCAGTCTTCGCCCCATGCAATACGATCCGGCAGACGAATGGCAGGAATGGTTCCGGCTATCGCCGTTGGATCGCTGGAGGGAGAGCATGAAACTATGGCCTCAGTATCTCGCTCAAGGAGGCAGCCTTGATCCCGAACCCGATTCACAAAGTCCTTTCGACTTTCCAGAAGTGCGGGGTGCGCGCCCTGTTGATGGGAGGTCAGGCCTGCGTGTTCTACGGCGGGGCGGAATTTAGCCGGGATACTGATTTCGCGCTGCACGCGGACGCGGCCAATCTGGAGCGATTGCTGACGGCCGTGCGCGAGTTGCAAGCGACCGTGATCGCGGTGCCGCCGCTCTCACTGGATTATCTTCAGCGCGGACATGCAGTGCATTTCCGCTGTCAGCATCCGGACGCCGCAGGCCTGCGGGTGGACGTGATGTCGACGATGCGGGGGGTTGCGGAGTTTGCCCAGCTTTGGGAACGGCGCACCACGTTGCAGGGTGAAGATGGTACGGTTTACGAGCTGCTTTCGTTGCCCGATTTGATTCAAGCCAAGAAGACACAGCGCGACAAGGACTGGCCCATGATCCGGCGATTGATCGAGGCGGATCGCATCGCCTGCGCGGGCACGCCTTCACCCGAGCAGGTCCGTCTTTGGATGAGGGAGAGCCGGACGACGGGAATGCTGATCGAACTGGCCCACGACTTTCCTCACGAGGCTGGAGCGCTGGCTGACGGTGGCCGCCCCCTTTTGAATGCGGCATTGCGGAGAGACGAAGCCGGAATCGAATCCGGCCTGGCGGAGGAAGAACGCGAGGAACGCGCCGCCGATCGCGCCTATTGGCTTCCCTTGAAAAATGAATTGGAACGAATGCGGCATCCCTGAAACACCTTCTGAAATCCCGTAGCCGGTAACTTTGTGCGGCTCGGATCTTGGCGGCCGACGCCCGTCGGTTAATCTGCGGGCACATGTCCTCAGCTCAGCCCAGTCATTCGGCGATCCTGCAAACCGCATTCTCCTTTTGGTCCTCGAAGGTGCTGCTCACGGCTGTGGAATTTGGTGTGTTCACGAAACTCGCCGGCCGGCGGCTCACCGGAGCGGAGTTGGGTGCGGAGTTGGAGTTGCATCCCCGCGCCATCGCTGACTTTTTCGACGCGCTGGTCGCCCTGAAATTCCTCGAGCGCGATGGCGACGGTCCGCCGGCGAAATATTTTAACACCGCGGACGGCGCGCTGTTCCTCGACGAGAAAAGCCCGCGTTACGTCGGCGGCATTCTCGTGATGTTGAATGCGCGGCTTTTTAAATTCTGGAACGATCTGCCCACCGCGCTCCGCACCGGCAAACCCCAGAACGAGGTGAAGCACGGAATGAAGGGCATGTTCGAGGAGCTTTACTCCGACTCCGCCCGGCTGGAACAATTCATGGGGGCGATGACGGGGCTTTCCCGCATCAACTTCGAGGCCTTCGCGGACAAGTTTGATTTCTCCCCATTCAAAACGCTCTGCGACGTCGGCGGTGCGACCGGTTTGCTGTCGATCGAGGCCGCCAAACGGCACCCGCACTTGCAGTGCACGTCGTTTGATCTGCCGCCCGTGGAACCCATCGCCCAAAAGCACATTGCCGCGGTGGGCTTGAGCGGCCGGGTATCGACGGCGTCCGGCGATTTCTTCAAAGATCCGCTGCCCAAGGCGGATGTCATCACCATGGGCATGATCCTGCACGATTGGAATCTCGAAAAGAAGAGGCACCTCATCCGCGCGGCCTACGACGCCCTGCCGCCCGGTGGCGCGCTGGTGGCGATCGAAGCGCTCATCGATGACGCGCGCCGCGAGAACGTGCAGGGACTTCTGATGTCACTGAACATGCTGATCGAGTTCGGCGATGCGTTCGATTACAGTGGCGCGGACTTTCGCCAGTGGTGCAGCGAAGTCGGCTTCCGACGCTTTGAAGTCATTCATCTGGCCGGTCCGTCCAGCGCCGCGATTGCCTATAAATAGGGGGTGAGGCGGGGCTGTTGTGTCGGCCTGGCGTGCGATTGGAAGCGAAGCCACGGACGCCCAGGCTATCCCTGGCCCGCCGTCTGCATCTCGCGAAACAACCACGCTTTGGCGTAGGCCCACCAGCGCTTCGCCGTCGGCTCGGAAATGTTCATGACCTTCGCCGCCTGGTCGGTCGTGAGGCCGACGAAGTAACGAAGCTTCACCAACTCCGCTTTTGTCGGGTCGGCCGCCGCCAAGCGGTCCAGGGCTTCGTTCAACGCCAGCAGTTGATCGTCATCGACGGGGCCGGCCAGTTCGAGGCCGTCCAGCTCCACGTGTTCCGCGCCCGCGCCGCGGCGTTGCGCCTGTTTGCGACGGGCGCGGTCCACGAGGATCCGCCGCATGGCCTCGGCGGCAGCGGCGAAAAAGTGCGCGCGATTCTGCCAATGCGGCTGGGCGTCTGCGCCGAGCCGCAGCCATGCCTCGTGGACGAGCGCCGTGGGCTGGAGCGTATGTCCGGGGGACTCTCCCGCCATCTTCTGCGCGGCGACCTGTCGCAGCTCGGCATAGACCAGCTCGAACAGGCGCTCCGCGGCAGCGTCGTCGCCGGCGCGGACGGCGGTGAGGATCTGGGTGACGTCACTCATGGCAATGGTTCCTCCGGCGACATGGACACTCGGAAGGCGCGGACGAAAAGCGGCAGAAGACCACCGCAGTCCAAGACGCTTCGCGAATCAAGGGGCCACTGCGAAGTCTGCCAGGTCTTGGAATGCGCCAGAGGACTCTCACCCTTACCCACAAATCTTGAGGCTAGACGCGCGGGATTCTTTCAATGATGCTGGCCGGATGCATGGAGCTGTTCGAATCAGCGGGCGTTGGGTTCCGAAGGAAGTGTTGGAA
>CANIZL010000162.1 GCA_947471985.1 Verrucomicrobiota bacterium
AAAGAAGCGGCCGGCCGATTTTTTATTCGATGATCTCAATTTAATCACCTCAGCGCGCATTTTCATCGAGTATCACTCGCGGTAGCCATCCTCGCGCTATTCCGCACAATCTTAATATTTAGTCTAGCTAACGCGCCAGACACCGTTGGGCAGTCCTTTGGTCTGGTCCGTGAATGGAATCGTCGGTGGCGGTCCGGTTTTGGGGACGATCTCGCCGGTGGGTCTTTATACCGCGCCACCGTCAAATCCGGGCGTGGGAATTGTGGTCGCGTGCAGCGCCGGAATCCCACCGAATACCGGCACGGCCGAATTGACATGGCTGAACCCGGTGCCGGTGTTGAGTTCGTTGTCCCCGGCCGCAGTCAACGTGGGAACCTTTAATTTCAGCCTCAACGGCAGCGGTTTTGTCGGTGCGTCCCAGGTCCTGCTGAATGGAGTAATCGTCCCCGCCACGGTGGTTTCGGCCACGCTGATAACAGTTCAGGCCTCGTCTCCATTGGCTGGCAATATCACTGTGGCCGTGACCAATCCGGATCCGGGCACGGCCTCGTCGGCGATTCGAACCCTGAAGGTGATGGATCCGATCGCGCTGACCATCAGTCCCCTGACCGCCAATGTCCGCCTCGGAAACACCCGCAAATTCACCCCTACCCTGGTGAATTCGGTGAACAAGGCGTTGACCTGGTCGGTTAACGGAATTCCGGGCGGCACCGCGGATTTAGGGACCATTGCGCCCGACGGTACCTACACGGCGCCTTCGCTGCCGGTGGCCGCCGGTACCGTAAAAATTACGGTGACGAGCGTGGCCGCGCCCACCATCAGTGCCGATGCGATCGTCACGTTGCTGAATCCGATTCCGGTCATTCAGTCATTATCTCCCAATGCCCTGGTCTACGGCTCCCAGGACATCGTGGTGACCGGAACGGGCTTCGTTCCCACCTCGGTGGTTCGGCTGGGCGACGTGACGTTTCCGACGCAGTTTATCTCCCCCACCCAACTCAATGCGACGGTGACACTGACGCCGACCTTGGGGAATACTCTGGCCTTTCGGGTCTTGAATCCCGATCCGGGCACCGCCACATCCAGTCCGTATTACGTGCCCGTGGGTGCGGCCAATCCCTTGGTGTCGTACCGGGCCGCTGCACGTTTTCTCGAACAGGCCTCCTGGGGCCCCCGCCCGGACGCCATCGCCCAGGTTCAATCGATGGGCTTTGACGCCTGGCTGAATGACCAACTGGCCGCCCCGCCTTCGTTGCATGCGTTGTCGGATTCCACCTCGGACAGTCTGGGGTCGCAGCAGAGCGAGTTCTTCGTCCATGCCCTTCGCAAACCCGATCAGCTCCGTCAGCGCGTGGCCTTCGCCCTCAGTCAAATCTTCGTCGTGAGCGGTCTTAAAACCGGACAACCGCGGCAGATGGTGCCGTTTCAGAATCTGCTGCGACAAGATGCCTTTTCCAACTACGCCCGCCTGCTTCGCGAGGTGACGCTGAGTCCCACGATGGGGGTGTATCTGGACATGGTAAACAACGACCGGGCGAACCCCACTTTGGGCACCGCACCGAATGAGAATTACGGCCGTGAAGTCATGCAGTTGTTCAGTCTGGGAACCGCCCTGCTAAAGCCCGACGGCACCCTGCAGAAGGATGCCCTGGGCCAGCCGATTCCCACCTACGATCAGGCCACCATCACCGACACGGCCCGGGCGCTGACCGGCTGGACGTTTCCCGGACTGGCACGCACCACCGGCCACAATCGCGAGAATTACCGCAGCAACATGATTCCGGTCGCGGCCAATCACGACCCGGGCTCCAAGATGATTGTCACGGGTTTGATCCTGCCCGCGGGTCGGACCGCTCAACAGGATCTGGACGATGTCCTGAATACCTTGGCCACCCATCCCAATGTGGCCCCGTTCATTTCCCTGCGCCTCATCCAACACCTGGTGACCAGCAACCCCAGCCCGGACTATCTCGCCCGCATGAGCGCCGTGTTCAATACCACCGGTGGCGATCTTGGGGCGGTGGTGCGGGCCATTCTCCTCGATCCGGAGGCCCGTGCCGGGGATGATTCCGCAAGTCCCGTCGTCGCCGGTGCCGGGCATCTCCGGGAACCGATCCTCTATTTACTGGCGATGATGCGGACCCTCAACGTGGCCGTCGTCGATCAAAATCCGATTGAAAGTCTGGCGGCCGACATGGGGCAGACCCTGTTTTATTCCCCGAGTGTTTTCAATTACTACTCGCCGCTTTACCGCGTACCCAGCGGCCAACTCGGGCCGGAGTTTCAATTACTCAATTCGGCAACCGCCTTGGTCCGGGTCAATGGCGTACAAAATCTCGTGACCCGTGGGCTGGATGGCGACGTATCCTTTAATCTGGGTCCCCTAACCGCACTGGCCGGAACTCCGGCGACGTTGGTGGACGCCGTTGATAATGCCTTCCTGTTCGGTCGATTGCCGGCCGAATTGAAGGCCAGCATCATTACAGCGATCAGCGCGACAACCGATTGCACGGAGCGCGTCCGGACGGCGATTTATCTGGTGGCAACCTCCGCCCTCTACCAAGTCCAGCACTGAAAGCTTTCCTACCCATGAAAAATCATATCACCCGTCGATCCCTCCTCCGTCTGGGTATTGGCTCACTTGGCCTCATGGGGTTGGGTGGCCGACTCAGCCGGCTCGGCATGCTCAATGCGCAGGTCGTCAATTCCACCCCCGATTACAAGGCCATGGTGTGCGTGTTCCTGTTTGGCGGCAATGACGGGAACAACACGCTGATCCCGCTGCACACCGGCCAACAGGATTACAGTGCCTATCTGCGGGCCCGTGGGGTCGGCCTGGCATTGCCCCAAAATACCCTCGCGCAAATCACCGCTGCGTCGGGGGATGTTTATGGTCTGCACCCGTCCCTGTCACCGCTGGCTGCGCTCTATCAACAACGCCGGCTGGCCATGGTAGCCAACGTCGGGACGCTTTTGAAGCCCCTGACCAAGCAGCAATATAACCAGGGCCTCGTCGCCGTTCCGTCGAATCTGTTCTCCCATTCGGATCAACAGCAGCAATGGCAGACCACGCCCGGGCTGCGGACCGGATGGGGTGGCCGGGCCGCTGACATCCTGTCGGCATTGAACGCTCCCGCGACCTTTCCGACCGGCGTTTCCACCGCCGGAAATCCGGTTTTTCTCGCCGGACAAAACACCCGCCCCGCGTCGCTTTCCAACGGGGGCCTGGGTCTGGACGGTTACGACGGTTCCCCCGCCGCCAATGCTCGCGATGCCGCGTTCCAACAGATCCTCACCTTCGACACGGGTTTGTCCCTGATTCAGACGGCCAATCGATTCACTACGGAAGGCATTGCCGCCGGCAAGGAACTCAACGCCGCCCTGGCCAGTGGTGGCGCCCTGCAAACCGTCTTCCCGTCGTCGTCCCTGGGCGCACAATTGCAACAGGTCGCGCAGATCATGAAGGTGCGTGGGGCATTGGGCATGAACCGACAGATCTTCTTCGCCTCCATGGGCGGATTCGACACCCACACAAATCAACTTCCGGATCACGCGGCTTTGCTCGCGAATCTGGCGGCCGCCATGTCCGCGTTTAACGACGCCACCACCGAATTGGGACTCGACGGCCGCGTCGTGACCTTCACCGAATCCGAATTTGGCCGGACCTGTCAGGCGTCCACGGGAGTGGGCTCCGACCACGCGTGGGGCAGTCATCAAATCGTCATGGGCAGTGCCGTTACCAGTCCGGACGTTTACGGAGTCTATCCGTCGGTCGATTTGGGCGGGGCCGATGACGTCACCGGGCGCGGCGTCTGGTTGCCAACGACGTCGCTCGATCAATACGCGGCCACCATCGCATCCTGGTTTGGAGTACCTGACGCGTCCCTCCCCGCCGTGTTTCCCAATTTGGCCAATTTCAACAATCCCAAGCTGGGGTTTGTTTAGAACTTCTGCCGGTTCCACCAAATCTGCCCATGGGGCCGGCAGATCCCGCGCCGGTTCCTTCCGGCGGCCGGGTTGGATCGCGGTGGGTCGCTCACGGCCCGGGCGACGGGGCAGCGTGGGGCGGAACGCCGTCGCGACGAGTGCCCCAATCCACCGCCGGAAATCGCCCTCCAATTACTCGTTCACCCGTATCCGCGACGAAACCGAACGGTCGCCGGCCAGGGGCGGCGGCGGGACTGCCTGATGATCACTGCGAGAATGAACGCCACCGCCGGCGTCGGCCCCTGTCCGTACAATCGGGACAGCGGAAAGTGGAGCGGCAAACGTTGCATCAGCGGCGGACGTTCCGCCGTGCGCCGTGCCCTTTACATGGCCGCCCTCTGCGCCAACCGGAGCAACCCCCTACTCAAAACCTTCTTCGACCGGCTCATCGCGGCGGGCAAACCCGCCAAACTCGCTCTCACCGCCGTCATGCGGAAGCTCGTCGTCCTTATGAATCAATTGCTCAAAAATCCCAATTCCCAGCTTGGCACCTAACACCGTTGCCGAAGGGGTTGAATCTACGAAGCGCGACAACATCGCCTTCGATGAACGGAATGTTGGGAATTGATTCAACCCTTTCAGGGTTTCTGGTTTCGAGGGATGAACGCCCCTGCGGCCGCCCTACCAAGCCCCGCGGTGGCCGCCGTCGCCGCTGTAGGTCCAGTACTTCTCGTACATGCGATCAATGCGCTTCCACAACACCGAGCCATCCACATACCCGACGTTGCCGCCCACCGATCCCGCCTGCCGGGCCGTCGTCGGGTCCCGGAGCGGATACTGGTAGACGACGCCGTTGCGTTTGATCGGGCCTCCTCTCCCGTGGGGTGCGGTGACCCAATTATAGCCGCCCACCCCGTTGGCCGCCCAGCTGTTCATGTCAGAGAACAGCACCAATCGCTCGGGTTCGGCCAGGGCGTTGGTGTTGCTGAAGGTGGCAACGTCCGTGAGCCTGATAACGGATTGCCATCCGGCTTCCTTTGGCATGGTCCGGCCCCCGTGGTAATGGTACCCGATGTAATACCCGGTGCCGGTCTGCAGGCGGCCCTTGGGGTTGTCCGTGATCCCCGGCAGCGCGAGGGGATAGACATTCGGACAATCAAACACTTTGTCGCCGTAGGTCTGGCTCACGGATTTGTACATCACGGAGGCGATGCTCAGCAGGAACGAATCGCCGCCGTCCCGCAATCCATCAAAAACCCGGTCGGCATTGTCCAATCCGTACACGTGGGTGGCGATGCCGAGCTGTCGGAGGTTGTTGACGCAGCTGGCCCGCTTGGCCTTTTCCTTCGCAGAACTCAGCGACGGCAGGAGCATCGATGCGAGGATGGCGATGATCGCAATGACCACGAGGAGTTCGATCAGCGTGAAGCCGGTGGCCCCCCGGACACCCTGGACGGGCCTGGCCCTGCCAACGGGCGCAAGACGAGGCCTGGGCAAACCCCGGAATGGCCGGAAGGAGATTCGCATGGTATAGCCCGAGACTGAGTCGACGCGCGTGGAAATGCAAGCCTGCACTGCTAGCGCTCCTGGAATCCCAACCGGAGTGCGAAAGGGGACCGCGAAAGGGGACCGCGAAAGGGGATAGGCAACTTTCCCCGGCGTTGGAGTGGCCCGACCGCGACCGGGAGATCCTCCGCCAGGTGCATCGCCACCGGTTTCTTCGATCATCCCACTTGGCCGACCTGATCGGCGGAAGCCGCCAACACATTCTCCGCCGCCTCCAACTCCTCTACCACCACGGCTACTTGGAACGTCCACGCGCCCAGATCGACTACTACCACCGCGGCGACTCCCGCTCCATCGCCTACGGCCTCGGCAACAAAGCCGCTGCCCTACTAAAACGGGAATCTTCCCAAACCTTCCACCATCTGGACTGGGGCACGAAGAACCGGAACACCGGCCGGATCTTCCTAGAACACGCCCTCCTCATTTCCGACATCATGGTCGGATTGGACCTCTCCTGTCGCCGGGACGGCCGACTCCGCCTCCTTACCGCCGAAGAATCACCCGTCCCCGAACCCAACCGCCGCCAAGATGAACTCTTTCGCTGGAGCGTCAGACTCAAAAGCGGTCAGAAAGTCGGCATCATCCCCGACCGCATCTTCGGCCTGGAGTACACGGACACCAACGGCACCGGCACGGGCAAACCAGTCCGAGCCTACTACTTCCTCGAAGCCGATCGCGGCACCATGCCCATTCAGCGGCAAAACCCATCCCAATCCTCCTTCTACCGAAAACTCCTAGCCTACGAAGCCACTTGGACCCAAAACCTCCACCGAACCCACCTCGGCCTCCACCGCTTCCGCGTCGTCACCGTTACGACCACCACCGCCCGCGCCAAATCCCTCGCCACCGCCTGCCGCCAATTGGATCGCGGCCAGGGTTTGTTCCTGTTCACCGACGCCGAAACCTTCCGCGCCCACCCCAGTCCACTCACCGTGCCGTGGGACTCCGCAAATGGAACAGCAACAGATACCCTCCTCGATTCCCTGATCCCGGCAAAGCCTCTGCCGCAATCTTGAAAGCGAGAGCACAACTGGACCAGCGTACGGTCCACCCATCGGCGCGAACATCTCCGCCGCCCAAAGAACTGCGCCTACGTCATCCCATGCCTTGCCGCCACAACCCCTCAAGTTTCCCTCCCGGAAATGGCGCGACCTGATTCGCCAGGCGTGGCATGTCGCCCGGTTGCAATTCTTGGCTTGCCGAGAACAGAAGCAGGTGATCGCCTTCGTCGACAATCCGGAAGTGGTCGGGAAAATCCTCCGTCACCTCAATCTCTGGTGTGTCCGACCGCCTTTGCCCGGCTCGTCCGCTACGCAAGTTCGATCATGAGCCGAATGATCCAAATTTTCGAATAGAGTACGATACGATGCCCGACTACAAAAACGTGGAAACTGATTCTTGGTAAGCAGAATCACCGCATCCCGACGCGCCCGAAAACAGACGTTTTGGCCTTCCTAGTTCTACTTCGTTATGTTTGATCCGGCGTCTTTTTGGCGCGTGCCCGCCGCCGTTTTGATTTCATAACCCGGCGCCGGCGTTGGTGGCGCTTGAGAACAATTTTCTCCCGATCATCCGTGTCCAGGAAGCTGGCAAACCATCCGCCGATG
>CANIZL010000163.1 GCA_947471985.1 Verrucomicrobiota bacterium
GCTCGCCAACACCACTGAAGGCGATCTCGACCGGCAATTGAAGACCTCCGTGGCGCTGGCGGAACCGCTGATGCTGTTCTTCATCGCCGGCTTCATCGGCGTGATCTTCATCGGCATGGTGATTCCCATATTTTCTTTGCAGGACCACATCAAATAACTCACTGGATTGATTCCATGAAACTACGTCATTCATTCCTCCGCCGACCCGTTGTCCGGGCGTTCACCTTGATCGAGCTCCTGCTGGTGCTGGTGATTCTCGGCGTGCTGGCGGCCATCGTTGTCCCGAAATTCGCCGGTCGTACCGAACAGGCCCGGATCACGGCCGCGGTATCCCAGATCGCCACCTTCGGCACCGCGCTGGATGCCTTCGAAGTCGACACCGGACGCTATCCCCAGGGCAAGAGCGGGCTCAATGACCTCTTCCAACAGCCGCGGGAAGCCCAGGGCTGGCGTGGTCCGTACCTAAAGAACGAGGTGCCCAAGGATCCGTGGGGCAACGAGTACGTCTACGAATGCCCGGGGAAACACAACCCCACCTCCTACGACATCATGTCGATGGGACCCGACGGCCGCGTGGGAGGCGACGATGACATCACGAGCTGGAACAACAGCAACAGCCAACGCCGCTAGGCTGAGGCGCCCCCGGGCGGCAGCCTTCACCTTGATCGAGCTGATCCTGGTGATGGCCCTGCTCATCATCGTTATCGCCGCAGTCGCTCCGTCCCTTTCCCGTTTCTTCCATGGCCGCAATCTCGACGCCGAAGCCCGCCGCCTGCTTTCGCTCACCCGTTACGGGCAGAGCCGGGCGGTGTCGGAAGGCGTGCCGATGCGCCTGTGGATCGATGCCAACCGGCGCACCTACGGCTTGCAGGGCGAATACGGCGGCAGCACGACGGAAGGCGCCGTCAACGTCTACCCACTTGATCCGGACCTCGCCATTGAGGTCTTCCAGGACACTCGGACCCGCACCAAAACGATCCGGCGGACGACGTCCGGCACTGCCTTCGAAGGCTCGTCTCTCGCGGTGGGTATTCGCTTCCTCGCCGACGGCACCCTGGATGAAACCAGTCCGGACCGTATCCGCATCTATCAGGATCCCACCCGTCGCCCCGCCGCGGCCAATGCCCGTCCGGGCGACGACGAAGTCTGGATCACCACGGACCTCCACCGTTTGAGGTATGAAATTGCGACGAACCTGCCTGCCCTCAACCGGCGTTGACCGGCTTACGGCTGCGTTCACGCTCGCCGAGGCGCTCGCCGCCTTGGCGTTCCTCGCGATTGTCATCCCGGTAGCCATCGAAGCCCTGCACCTGGCCAGCCTCGCCGGCGTGGTGGCGCAACGAAAAGTGGCCGCCGCGCAGTTCGCCGATCGCTGGCTGCAGGAACTCGTCGTGACCGGCCAATGGAAGCAGGGCGGAAACAACGGCAACGTGCAGGAAGGCAATCAGAATTATCACTGGCAGTTGCGCACCGACAGCTGGGAGAAGGATGCCCTCAAACGCCTGACGCTCTCCGTCACCTACGCCGCCCAAGGCAAGGAATACGAAGTCCATCTCACCACCCTCATTGACCCCAATTCCCAATGAGGCTGTCCCCACGTTCCCGATCCTTTGTACACCGCGCGCTCCCGGCGCGAGTGGGAGCGCGGGGGTTCACCTTGATGGAGTTGCTGCTGGCCATTGTCGTCTCGGCCGTCGTGCTGGCCGCGATCAACGGTATTTTCTTTGGCGCCATGCGGCTGCGCAATCGCGCCGCGGAAAACCTCGACCAATCCCTGCCGTTGCAGAATGCCCTCAGCGTGATCCGCCGGGATCTGATGGGGATTCAACGCCCCGGGGGCACCTTCGCCGGCACCTTGAACAGCAGTGCCACCGTTACCGGGGAGAATGAGACCGACACCGGCACGGAGATTTATACCAATACGGGCGTGCTGGTGGACGATCTTCCTTGGGGCGATATCCAGCGCATCTCCTACGCGTTGCGGGCGCCCACCAACCGCGTCGCCACCAGCGATGGCCGCGACCTGGTGCGGATCGTCAATCGCAACCTCCTGCCCCCGGTGCAGGACGAGCCCGTGGAGCAACACCTGCTCAGCGATGTCCAACTCCTGGAATTCTCCTTCTACGACGGCCAGAGCTGGCGCACGACGTGGAATTCCACCAACGAGACCACCACCCTGCCCCGGGCCATCAAGGTCAGTCTGACGATGGCTCCGCCGCGAGCCCGCTCAGGCGTCCCATCGCCGACCACCCGCGATCGCATCGTTCATCAGGTTCTGGTGCCCATTTTCCTCGGACCGGTCACGAATTCCACCACGGCGACAGCAACGCCGGGAGGTGGCGCGTGAAGAGCGTGAAATTCCACCGGCGCCCGGGCTCGCCCGCTCGTGACGGATCCGTCTTGGTGATCACCCTCTGGGTGGCCCTCGGATTGGTGGCCCTGGCCCTGTATTTTGGGCAAAGCATGTCGCTCGAACTCCGCGCCGCCGACCAGCGGGTGGCGGCCTTCGAAGCCGATCATGCCATCGACGGCGCCACGCGGTACGCGACCTACGTGCTGAGCCAGGTGGAAACCTCCGGGGTACTGCCCGAACCGACCACCTATTCCCGCGAAGCAGTGCCCGTGGGACAATCGCTGTTCTGGTTTATCGGACGCGATCCCCAGGTCGCCGCGAATGCCGTCACCACGCGCCCGTATTTCGCGTTGGTGGATGAATCCTCCAAGCTGAACATCAATACGGCCACCGTGGAAATGCTCCAGGGATTGCCGGGAATGACGGCAGAAATCGCCGCGGCGATCGTTGATTGGCGGGATACCGACAGCACCGTAACCTCCACGGGCGGGGCCGAGGATGACACGTACCTGCTGCGCAATCCGGCGAGTCACTGCAAGAACGGGCCGTTTGAAACCCTCGATGAACTCCGGCTGGTCTACGGCATGGATCTACTGCTGCTGTACGGCGAGGACACCAATCTAAACGGCGTGATGGATGCCAACGAAAATGATGGCGATGCGTCACCGCCGGAGGTCAATCGCAATGGCCGACTGGACCCGGGCTTCTTCGAATACCTGACGGTCTACAGCCGAATCCCCAACACCACGACCAACGGCACCGCGCGGGTCAACATCACGCAGAACGGATTCGTCCAACAACTGCGCACCGTGCTGCAAACCGTGCTCAGCACGGATCGCGCCACCCAGATCCTCCGCAATTTCAACGGGCCCAACGTCACGGTTCGCAGCCTGCCGGAATTCTACACGCGCAGTCGGATGACCCTCGATGAGTTCGTGCAGATTGAGGAATACCTGACCCTCAGCGCCGGCCAGTACATGACGGGCCTGGTGAACGTGAATACCGCCAGTGAGGCCGTGCTCGCCTGCATTCCGGGCATTGGTGCCGACAAGGCTTCGTCGCTGGTGGCGTATCGGCAGTCCAATCCGGACAAACGCAAGACCGTGGCGTGGGTGACCGAGGTCCTGGACAACCAATCGCTGGCCCAGGCCGGACGGTTCCTCACCGGCCGCAGCTACCAATACACCGCGGATATCGCCGCGGTCGGACACTACGGGCGCGGCTATCGTCGCTCGCGGGTGGTGTTCGAGACGAGCAGCGGCGTTCCGCAAATTCTCTACCGCCAAGATCTTGGCTCCCTGGGCTGGGCCCTCGGCCAGGAAACCCGGCAAAAACTCAGCACCCTGACGGCCAATCTCCGATGAAGTCCTGGATACGTTCGAAAAAACCGTCCGCCCTGTTGGGCTTGGCGCTCAACGGCCTGCAGCTCGAAGGCACGGTAGTCCGCCGCAACAACGGCCGGACTCAGCTGGGGTCGACCTTTCGGCACACGTTCAGCGCGGATCCGCTGACCGGCAATCCCACCCTGCTGGGGCGGGAACTGCGGGCGGTGCTCGACGCGGCCGAGATTCGGGAGAATCAGTGCACGGTCGCCCTGCCCGCGAATTGGACGTTGACCCTGACAACCTCGCTGCCCGATCTGCCCGAGGCCGATGCGCAAAGTCTCCTGCAATTGGAAGCCGAGCGGGGCTTTGCTTTTCCCGTCGAGACCCTGAGCATCGTCAGTTCGCGTTTCGAAGCGCCGCCCGGCACGCATCACGCCACGCAGGTAGCGATCCACCGGGAGCGCATCACCCGCCTCCTCGACATTCTCCGAGCCGCACACCTCACGTCGGTCTCGCTCACCCCGGGTTGCATCCGGACCGTCGAATTGGTGGAGCCGGCGAACGAAACCGGGACTCTCACCTTGATCGTGGCGCCCACCCAGGTGGAATTGGTGGCCCGCCTACAGCCGGGCATCGCCGCCCTGCGGACCTGGGAGTTGCCGTTGGAAAACCCTGGCCGCGAACTCCGCGTCACGCTGGGGCAATTGCCGGCCGAATTACAAACCGCCCTGAAACGGATACGGTTGGTGGGCACCGGAGCCGCCGTGGATCATCTCGCCGCGGAACTGCGGGCGCGGGCCAGTGCGTCCGGCTTGTCGGTGGAACAGGTCGCCTCCTTTGCCACCAACGCCGGCGGAGTGGGTCTCCCGGAAGGCACTCCAGCCACGCCTGCGGTGGCCGTCGCCGCCGCCTTCCTGGCCGGTCGCAGCAACCCGCTCGATTTCCAGCCCCCACACGTTTCCGCCTGGCAGCAGTACACCCAACGGTACGCTTCCCGGAAACTGGTCGCCGTCGGACAGGTCGCCGGCGCCATCATTCTGGTCGTCCTCGCCCTTTTCCTATGGCAACAGTTCCAACTGTCCCAACTCGAATCCAACTGGGCCCGCATCGCCAACCGGGTGCATTCCGCCGACGACGTGCAGCAGCAGATCAAGAAGTTCCGTCCCTGGTACGACACTTCCGTGCGCAGCCTCGCCATCCTCCGCCAACTGACCGAGGCCTTCCCCGAGGACGGTGAGGTCACGGCGAAGATCATTGAGATCCGGGAAAATGGCATGGTCACCTGTTCCGGCACCGCCCGGGATCAGGCCGCCCTGCTGCGGACCATGGAGCGGCTCCGCTCGGCGCTCAACGTGGTCGACGTGCAGCTGGACATGGTACGCGGCAAGGCGCCGATGCAGTTCACCTTTAATTTTCAATGGGCGGGCGTTTCCCGCTAACCCGGCTCCAGACGCCCCTTTTTCTTCCATCTTCCGATGAACCTGAAATTTCTCACCCAATGGCGGCAACGCTACGCGGACCTGGACGGACCGGGCCGCCAGCGCCTGCTGATCATCGTCACGGGCCTGATTGTGGGCTTGTGGGTCAGTGACAGCCTGATTCTCTCGCCTCTGCTCAAATCGTGGAACAGCCGTTCGGAACAGATCACCCGGTTGCGCAAACAGATCGCCGACGGCGAACGCCTGTTGCAGCGGGAAAACGGCCGCGACGGCATCCGTACCCGGTGGCAGGAGATGCAATCCAACGCCCTCCCATCCTCCGTCTCGCAGGCCGAGGGCCGCATGCTCAGCGCTTTTGACCGCTGGTCACGCGAAAGTCAGATCAGCGTGACCTCGGTGAAGCCCCAATGGAAACGCAGCGCCGACGATTACGCGTCGCTGGAATGCCGCGTCGATGCCTCCGGGAGCCTTTCCGCCATCACCCGTTTTCTTTACGAGATTGAGCAGGATCCGCTCGGAATGAAGGTGGACATCGTGGAATTGAATTCCCGCGACAACACCGGCGCGCAGATCAGCTTGGGACTGCAGGTGAATGGACTGGTCCTGAATCCCACCGACCAAGCCACACCCTAGTCCTCAATGACTCTGCGCGTGCTCCATCAGCATCATCAACCCGTCCCCCGGCCGATCTCGGGCGTGGAGCACTGGCCCCGGTCGAAGAAATTTTCGGTGGAACGTAGATTCTCGCACTCGCTCGTAGCCAATTGGTTGTCCGAGCGGTCTCTGGCAGTGTATCGCATGATTGTCCGGACCAACGGTGCCACCAATGAAGCTGTCGCAGGACAGCCGGGGACGCCCTTGTCCCCGAATATCGCCCACGTTCCCCTGGCCCGCGCTGCCCTGGCCCGCGTTGCCCTCTCTCTCGCTGTGCGGCTGGTCGTTGGCGCGGCGGCCGGGACTTCGGGTTGGGCGCTCGCAGCGGAGACCAATGCGGACGTAGCGGCCAAGAAGTTGGAAACAACCAACGCGCCCGCGGCTTCCCGGAACGCCCCCGGAGCCACCAATGCGACCACGATTTCGCCAAGTTCGACCAATGCCACAGCTGCAGCCGCCAAACCGCTAAAACTGGACTACCCGGCTTTTCGCATGGTGGCGGAACGGAATATTTTCAACTCCGAACGGACTCGCCGTACGTCCCGCAGTGGCGGGGATGGCGGCCCGAAGCCGCGGTCCGTGCAGGTCAGCACGGTTTCGCTCGTCGGCTTCCTGGGTTCGCCGCAGGGTGATCGGGCTTTTTTCGACGGCAGCGGCAGTACGTATCGCAAAGCTGTCAAAGCGGGGGAATCGCTGGGCGATTTCAAGGTCGCCTCGGTGACCTCGCAGGGCGCCGTCCTCGAAATTGGCGGCCGCAAACTTTCCCTGAAGATCGGCGAGCAACTTCGCCGCGAAGAAGCTGGTGCCTGGGAACTCAACGGGAGCCGCAGCTCCACGGGTGGCAGCAGTAGCAGCAGCACCAACGAGTCCGCCACCGCGGCGGGCGACGATCCGACCGCGGCTGCCGGCAAGGACGGCGAAGGCACTGACAGTGCCGGCGCTGACGATGTCCTGCAACGGCTGCTCAAGAAGCGACAACTGGAAGAAA
>CANIZL010000164.1 GCA_947471985.1 Verrucomicrobiota bacterium
CACGCTGTGATCCCGCGCAATCTGCGCCACCGTTTTGATGCCCATCAGGGCTTCCATGCCCACCTTCGCTTTGAAGGCTGCGTTGTGTCTCTTTCGCTTCGTTCTTGCATTCATAGGTCTGATCTTTTCTACCGCGATCAGACCCGCAAATCCTTAACTTAACAACTGGTCCAGTTTTCGGGGTCCATTTCACTCATCGTGCCGCAGGCTGACTCACCGCGCGTGCGTCTGTAGTTAGACTTCGGGCGGATAGTTGGCGCGCCCAGCTGCTACTTCGGTCGGAGGCATCGAAGTCTACTTAAAACTCAATTTCGACCGGAATTCGGCCGGTTTCTTCTCGCGGCGCCCGTCTCGGTGAACGAAACCGGAACTCCCACTTGAGGTGAGATCAAGGCAATTCCCGCTAAAGCCGGGGAATTCACCGTGCAGGGAGGACGAGCCTTCCGGCAATTGGCCGCGCGACGGTCTGTTTTCCGGAAGCAGAGTTTCCGGATAGCGCCACCGAAGGAGACCAATTGCCGAGCGCTCGATACCTAGAATCGCCAGGTGATGTTACCGCGGATCCGGTAATCGGGCACCGCTTGCAAGGCCGAATTATTGAGTGCAATCGGAAGATCGAGATTCACGCCCAGCGTCAAGGTGTCGGCCCAGGTCACGGCAATCTGCGGTCCCGCATAGACGGCCGTAATACCTGTATCCGCCGCCGCCACGCCACCAAATCGATCGAGCCCCTTGTCCTCCCCATTGACGACGAATTGCAACGCGGTGCTCCAGGTCTTTCCTTGCCACACAAAGACGCCCGGTCCGCCCGTCCACATCACGTCGTTGGCGTAGCGGTACTGGTAGTCGCCTTCACTGCGGAGGGAATAGGTCAACGACGCCTGGAAAAACGCCCGTTGATACCGGGCGAATAGCGCCGTGCCGAAAACTCCGTCGAACGATCCACTGCCCAGCGCGAGATCATGCCCGTGAATACCGCTTTCCGGTGCTCCTTCCACTTCGACTTCTTGCAGTTCTTCCAGGAGTCGGCGGCTGTTGCCCGAGGGGAGCTTCAATCCGCTGTACACGCTCCAGATCAGGGAACTCTCGCCGCGGATCACGCGGACCGGCGTCAGCGTCGCCAGAAAGGAGACGTCGCCAAACCCGGATTCCGAACCGCGATCCATGGCCAGGCCTTCCGGTCGTTGGAATTCGCGATGGATCAGTGGGGCATTGAATTGAACCGATACCCAGTCATTGAAGGTATAGCCCAGCACCATCTGCGAAACCGAGCTGTTCATGGACTGGTGAGTGGGATTCGGAACGCGCTCTCCGTCCTCCTGCAGCGTGCCGAAATGGGTGAATTGTTCCGCCACACTGAAGGTGAACCCGTGACCAGGCCGGGCTTCGGCGGCGGCGACGTGATAGATGGAACAAAGATCGCAACCGTACGCCGGTGCGAGGGAAACCGCGGTTAAGAGGATCGGGACGAAATATTTCTGCATAGTGGCAATTTTTATATGGGCGGGTGGAACCTGACCGAACGTTCCTACCCGCAGGGAACGTGCGGCCGCGCAACCGGACGCTCAGGAGTGCCACAGTTCGCCGTGGATTTCGGCGATTTTGGGCGGTTACCGGCTAAGGCGGAGCCAGGAAGCGGCGCTTGGAAGTGGGGCGGACCTGCCCGCATCCCCCGGAGCCGAAGGGTCACTTCTATCCTGAGGACGTCGGGGATTGGGTGGGCCGAATCCGCCTTCTGGGCGGAACGGTCGACGAACGTGGCTCAGGCGGTTCGGGGCGGTGGCGTCGGTGGAACGAATTCGCGAGCTGGGGAGCTGGCGTCGCTCGTCTGGAAGATCGGACGGAATTCCCGGGGGAAAACCCAGGACATTGCCGGCGCCAATGACCACTCCAGTTTGCCGTTCACTTTGAGCGAATCCTGCTTTTGCTCGGAATTTTTGCCGGCCCGGACTGCTTCGCAGATCCGGCACGGATGCCGGCCGTCAAAGGTTTTGACCAAGGCATCCGCCAGCGGTGCGTCGTGGGCGTAACTGACGGCCATGCCCACCCACGCGGCCGATTGCAGGATGGCCCAGTGCCCACCGATCGTTACGATCAGCGTGAACACGACCACCAATTGGGCAACCTTTGCTCGCACGGAGGCTGCCAGCATTGAAGGGGGACCCGGCCAAGTCAAATGCCCGAGGCGTGGCGGCAGGGGAGGTTGTGATATCCGGTGCGGTGTTCGCGGGAACCGTTCGCACCGCAAAACTCAGTGTCGCCGCCGGAAAAGGTGGAACGTATCGGGGTTGCCACCGGAGTCTTCACTTTTCGCGCCCCGGCCGGAAAATGGTTCCAGGTCGATGCCAAATACCAGGAAGACCTCCACGACCGGTGCATCGTGCGTCAGGCCAAACAGCGGTGTTAGACCAAGGTGCGTATTGCGGGAGGGCTTGAAAAGCAGTGTTGGCCCCAGCATTACCTCCGTGGAAAACGACCGTTCGAGGATCCCGTTCTCCCATTCGCGGCTGCTCTCGTATTCCACCAACAGTTCCGCCCCGAGCGTCAAACGGGCGTCCAGCGCCGAATAACTTACCGCCGTGTTTAATTCATACGCCTGCTCGCGTTCCCCGCCCACCTGCTGTTGGAAGGTCAGGTTGGCTCCGAAATGAAATCTCCGCCCGAATTCCTCCGCCAGCAGCAACCGAAAGAAGTACGCATCCGCCTCGTCCGTATTAAAACGCCAGCCGCCGTCAATGGTGGGATTGAGCGGCAGTTTTCCCCAATCCGCCAGGGCATGGGGCAACTCGAGCAAGGTGGCGTCGTGCTGGAAGTGTCCGCTGTTCAGACGGTAGTTGAGCTCAACATCAAACTGGGTTCGCCAGGGCAGGCCGATCTCGAACTCCGATTCAAACAGATTCTCCGGCTTGCCGTGACGGGGATGCGAGGAGATGTAGAATTGATTGAACTCCACTTCGCCAGGTGGAATGACGTAAACGTCGGTTTCGGCAAACGCCCGCCGGGTCGTCCACTCCGGCTGATTGGCCGGACCGACCCGGTCGGATTCTGACGCGACATCGTGCAGACCGGCGCCGGCGTTGAGAATGCTAACCGGACGCAGCTGTGAATCCGCGGTGGCCTCTGGGGAGGTGGCGGCCAAGGCTGCAATGCTGCTTTGGAGGAAGGCCGACACGACGAAAATCGCGACGAGCGGGCTGCCGGCTGAGCGGCGGAAAGCTGAGAACAGTTGGCGGCGCACGCTCGATGCTTGATAGCCGCTCCATCCCCGGCAAGTGAATTTTCTGTGACTAGGTCGCGCCTACGGAGGTCTCTCGGGAGCGGGGTTGACCGGCATGGGGAAGGGAATTCCGACCAGAGGGTGCGTGACGGGATGTGCCTATGAAGATTCTTGTCCAACGCTACCCTGGCGAAGGTCAGGGAAATCAGTCCGGTTGCAGCGGTTGAGCGGCAAACTGGGGCTGAAAGGAATAGAACCTCTCGAACAATGGGGTGCTGACGCCACCCAGAAGGGAGTCCAGTTGCCGACGACAGCGCTCGACGAACGCCCGAGCATCCGTATCGAGTAACTTCCGTTCGAGATTTGCGCGGTCAATCTGGGCCTGCAATTGGGTTGATTTGTCTGCGGCTGAAAGAGTTTCATCGCGGTCGATCTCGCCGATGCTGTTTTTTATTTGTTCCTCCAGGGCGAACACATCGTGCAGTTTGGCAAAAGCATCGCTTCGCATTTCATAAACGATCCGGACCGCGCTGTAGAGGCGTGCCGACTTGGGATGCTCCACCTCGATCATGGCCTTAATGTCCTTGAGTTTAGACTCGTGGATCACATGGGTTTCAAAATCACGCTTCGCGATGGCCTCATACTTCTCCGTTCCGATGAATTTCTCCATCGGGCTGGGAATGGTGACGGTGGTGACTGTTGCATTGGAGTGAACCTCGGTGGTCCCGTGAGGATCGCCCGGCCATTTAACCACGGTGCGCATTTCCTCGTCCCCTTCCGCCGGCGCTGCTGACGTCGATGCCCTGGAAAAGGGCACTCTCACCTTGTCCCTGCTGCTTGGTTGTGTATTAGTGGAAGCGGAAGATTCCGGACTTGGCTGGCCAGAATAGCCGTTGGAGTGTCCCCTCAATTTAATAAGAAGCGCCACCAGGCCGAATATCAACAAGATGACAACTATATGCCTTGTCTTCACGTTCTATTTATTGGAAATATCCGGCTTAATTCAATTGGGTATATCTTACCAGGTTATCCCAATCCCTGAATTTAAACCGTGACTAATATTTAGCAATTTACCGTTTGGGATTGTAGCGTATGAGATTCCATTGTTGGCAACAATTGCCGGAATGGATTCGTTAACTTTCCCGGTTACAGGTTCGCAAGATTTTCGTTCTAAGTTCCACCCTATACAATTAATGCTGGCGGATGTATAATAAGACATCATGGCAGGGTTTGATGTATACTTGTGGGCGATACGGAACGTTATCAAAGCCTCAGTTGTTGAGGTGAATAAATCGAAATTTTGGGAAATTAAATCGCACCGGTGCTGGCGTACACAAAATGGAATATCTCCATCTGATCCCCCAAAGGAAATGCTAAAGGGCGTTGTGTTCGTTGTGTTGAGTGGATTGTCGACGCCGGTCATTATGAGTATTTTTCTAAATTTCTGGCTCCCTGACGCGTCAATTTCTGCAATCCAGGAGGTTGATGAATCGACGCCACGATATTTGGTGGTGGTCGTGTACCGGTATTTGTAGAGGTCAAGCGTTATGCTTGCGCTGCCAAACGATGCGACAATTGATGGTATTAATGCTTTCCCTGCTTCAAGGGCTATTCCGGGTACCGTCACTACTGTTGATTCTGCTTTGATTGTGCATGAATACAGGCTTTGCGCTATAATGACGATGCTGTAGAGAGAAGTTTTCATGATTTCCTTGGAACCACGCGGCAAAATCCATTCTGCATTTTAAATGTCAAGTTTTTGTTTCATGTGAACAGCCCGCCAGACAGCGTACCAGGCTCCCTGTAAAAAAGTCCGTAACTCCTTCCCGAATTCTTCGTAGCAGGGGTTGGAACCCCGCCTCGTTGGGCGGGGATCGCAAACATCACGGAGAACAACATGAGACTGAAACGGATCAACCCGACTGGGGAGACGGCCGTATATCATTGCCTTTCACGGATAGTAGGCGGGTAAAAGCTGTTGGATGACCTGGGGAAGGAGAAGTTGGTCCAGCTCCTCTGGCCCCTGGCCCGCTTCTGCGGGGTGGAGGTGCTGACCTACTGCATGATGTCCAATCACTTCCACCTGCTGGTACGGATCCCCCCACCGACCGAACTCTCCGAGGAGGCCCTGCTGGAAAAGCTGACGGCGTTCTACGGCCCACATGGCGTGTGGACCGTGCTGGCGCAGGAAGGCTTGAAACAGACGGGGAAGATCGATCCACTCATCCGGGCATCGGTGGAGGCCCGTCAGGGGGATGTGTCGGCCTTCATGAGGGTGTTCAAACAGAGCTTTAGCCGTTGGTACAACGAACGGAACGACCGCTTCGGTACCTTGTGGGCCGAACGTTCTACGAGTCTTCTGGCGGAGGATTCCCCAACGTCGGTGCAGACGTTGGCGGCGTACATTGATCTGAATCCCGTCCGGGCGGGATTGGTCTCGTATCCGAAGGGCTTCCGGCACTGCGGCTACGCCGCCGCGCTGGTGGGCAACAGCAGGATCCTGGAGGGATTGATGAGTTTCCTGGAGCCCCAGGACTGGCCGGCGGCCTGCTCTTCGTGACCGCCGGTTCCGCCGATGCGAGTGACAAACAGGTGTTGGATCCCGACACGATCCGCGCCGAGCTGGCGCGTGGGTCGAGTTGGGCGGCGGCCAAGTGCTGGGCCTGCGGATACGGCATTTCAGCGATGGGGTAGTCCTGGGGTCGCGGGAGTTCGTGGATCTGCAGTTCATTCGGTATCGGGACCGCTTTAGCCCGAAGCGCAAGGATGGGGCTCGCCCCATCCGGGGTGTGCCACTCCCCGGGATCAGCGTCCTACGCGACCTGCGCGTCGACGCCATCGGCTGACGCCGCCAAGAATCGAGCCTTTAACCAGCCGAACCGGCGCAATCCCCACGCCGGGAGGCGAGATCCCTGCCCATGGCTCCCGCAATCGGGCAGCTAGTTCTACTTTGTTATGATTAAATTTGCGCGCAAGTAATTTTGGCGCAGATTGTTGAAGGCTAAGGGACGGCACAACCACCCACTCTCAGCGCGCCGGGCCGAGCGATGAAAGCGGCCAAAAAAATA
>CANIZL010000165.1 GCA_947471985.1 Verrucomicrobiota bacterium
AAAGCGGCCCTGCCGGTTCTCAGCGGATGAAAATCCGGCGACGGGAGCGCTTGATCTGAAAAAACGGAGCCGGAGGTGGTCGGAAATCGCCCGCCACGGACTCGCCGTAGCTATTTGAACTCACGTTTTTAGGTTGATCGTAGAAGACGTCCTCGATGAACTGCTTTCGGGTCCAAGGGGGAGCGGGCACCATCGTTTGATAGAGGTGCGACAGTTCCCTCCGAAAAAAGTTGGTTTGAAAAAGCACCAAGGCCACGGGAAGGATGGGGTTGGGGGCCTTGGAGAGAGGCTTCTGAATGCGACAGTCGGCCGCTACCAGAAAGTTGGAGGGCAGGCGGTCGATCAATTTCGAAACGGCCGGCCACTTATAACGGCCGGTAGCCTTGATGAAGTACGGGAAGTCCCGGAGAAGTTGACTCTCCTTCAGCGCGTGATCCACCAAGGCAAACTCGGAATATCCATAATGAAGTCCTTCCGGAGGCGGCGGGAAATCGCAGGAGATAAACTCACAGCGACGACTTCCGGCCCTACCGGAGTCCGCTTCCGCTCGTAGTGCCTCAAGCGGGTAACCGGAGTTTTCCACAAACACCACACCGCCAATGCGGTCGTCCTTCAATTGCAGCCAAAATCGCAGCCCTTCCCGATAGTCCGCGAGTCTAACCTGAGGATCTGATCGGTAGGTGGCCGTGCCCGCTGTGCCCTTGGGAGCAACGGTGGCCGTCATCAGGATGCAGAATCGCTCGGATCCCTTCATCAGTTTTCCAGTCGTTTATGGCGTTGCCCGAACTGGGTCAGAGTGCTGCCGCGCCCGGCTTGGCTCAAACTGTTTTCCATGAAATGGTTGTGTTTTTGGCGTGCTTGACAGGCCCGGTTGCAGGGCGGCACGATGGAAGGGTCGACGGGATCGTTGTTTGATCGGTCAATCTACCTATGAAAAGTGGTTTTGTGGCGGCGGTTCAGAGGGCGTGTGGTGTGGGGTTGCTCCTGGCCGCAGCGGCGGCCCGGGCGGCCTCCTTCGAATTCAACTGGGTGGGCGATGCCGGGTATTCGACCGAAGGGTTTTTCAGTTACGACGCCACGATTGCCCCCAACATCATCTCCGAGAGCGGTGCAGGGCCGACCACCGTCCTGGATACGTTGTCGGTATCGTTCTTCGATCCGTCCCACACTCTTTTGGAATCATTCACCACCGTGTCCGGGGGTGTCTCCAGTTCGGGGTTTTTCCAGTTCAAATTTTGACACCACTTCGAAGACCTTGTTCGGAAACCTCAATATGGGCGGTGGCACCGGGGTGATCGGCGAACGATTCTTCAGTGGCTTCGTGGGCAGTCTGCTGCGGCTCCGTCAGGACGTCGATCAACAGGGGACTTCCACGGAGATTGACCGCAACAGTGGCATTATCCCGGTAACCGAGGTGCCTGAATCCTCGGCCCTCCTCGGCTCGCTGGTTTTGCTGGGTTCCGGTTCCATTTGGGTACTCCGGCGGCGCCAGCGGGTACGATCTTGACCGGCGGCTTTTCTTCGGCGCCGTGTCCTGGGGGCGGGCCCGGATTTCAGAACTCCACGATTTGGCCCGGGGTGGGCACGATGACTTCCGCGTTGGGTCGCTCCAACCGGAGCGCTTCACCAAACGAGAGGGCGGCCGTCTCCTCACCGTGGATCACGGTGATCTTCTTCAGATCGCCCGTGATCTGCCGAAAGTAGGCCAGCAATTCACTGCGGCCGGCGTGACCGGAGAAGGAGTCGACCTGCGCGATCTGCGCCCGCAAGGTCTTCGGTTCGCCGTGAATATTGACGGGATTTACTCCCGCCAGGATCTGGGCGCCCAAGGTGCTTTCGGCGCAGAATCCCACGAAGAGGATGAGGTTATTGGCGTCACCGCCGTGGTTGACCAGGTGATGCCGGATGCGTCCGGCTTCGGCCATGCCACTGGCGCTGATGATGACCGCCGGACCGGGAAGCGTGTTGAGGGCCTTCGATTGCGCGACGTCGCGGATGTAGGTGAGGTTCGACAAACCAAAGGGACTTCCGTGTTCGTGCAGGAAGCGATAGGTCTCTTCGTCGAAACATTCCGGATGCAGCCGGAAAACCTCGGTCGCGTTCACGCTCAATGGGCTATCTACAAACATCGGCACGACGGGCAGTCGGCCGGCATCCACCAGTTTGTGGAATTCGTAAACCAACTGCTGCGTGCGGCCGACGGAAAAGGCGGGGATGATCACCTTGCCGCCGCGCTTCAGCGCACCGCCGACGAGTCGTTCCAGGTCCTCCAGTGAGTTGGCCGCGTCGTGATGTTCGCGATTGCCGTAGGTGCTTTCGATCTGGAGGAAATCCACCTTATCCACCACGTCCGGATCGCGCAGGATGTCCTGGCCCGGCCGTCCCACGTCGCCGCTGAAGAGAAAACGGAATTTTCGTCCGTCCTCCCGCACATCGAGGACAACCTGCGCGGACCCAAGAATATGTCCGGCATCGCGGAACGTGACCGACACCCCGTCACCGATGGGCATGGTGCGATCGTAATTGAAGGAGACGAATTGGCGGATGGCCTTCTCCGCATCGATGCCGGAGTAGAGCGGTTCCACGGCGGGCAGTCCCTGTTTGGCGCGTTTCTTGGAAACGTACTCGGCGTCGGCCCGCTGAATTTCGGCCGAATCGACCAGCATGATGGCCGCCAGATCCCGGGTGGCGAACGTGCTGTAGATGTTCCCGGTGAAGCCCTTCTTGCAGAGGTTGGGAAAATTGCCGACGTGATCGATGTGGGCGTGGGACACCACGGCGCAATCGAGTTTGGCGGGATCGAAGGTGAAGTTGCGATTCCGCTCCATGGCCACGCTGCGCCGGCCCTGATAGAGACCGCATTCCAACAGGATCCGCTGTTGATTGACCTCCACGAGATACATCGATCCGGTGGTGGTCCGGGCGGCCCCGAGGTAGTGAATGCGCATGCCGGCAAGGAAAGCCGTATTCCGTGCCGGAGCGAAGGGATATTTTCGCGGCTCAGCTCAGGGCGATCAGGGCGTCGGCCATGGTGGTGAGATGCGGGATCTGGTTGATCCCCGTGACGTAACCCTGGGCATCACGTTCCACTTCCTTCTGGCACATCACGACGGTTTGCGCGTGCGGCACCATGACCCCGAGCCGTTCCGGCGGAAAAGCCATCACCAGCTGCAGTTCGAATTTGCGCGCCAGCGCGAGGCAATCGTCGATGCCGTCGCCGGAGAGCTTGGAAAACGCTTCGTCCATCACGACCAGCCCCAGCTGTTGTGAGCGACTCGAAGTGCGGTCACCGCGATCATAGACCCGGCGGAATGCGGCGAGCATCGAGATGAAAAACGGCGCCTGATTCTCGCCGCCGGAAAGATTGCGCCCGCTGCGCCCGAGGGAAATGGGCGGTGCGTCGGGGCGGTCCGCCGGCACCATTTCGAGGTCGTAGTGGTGGTAATTGCGGTAATCGAGCATGCGCCGGGCGCGTTCATCGCCCTGCTCCGGGGCATCCACGGCCCGCATCAGTTCATCCTTGGCCCGCTGGATTTCCCCTTCCACCAGCGCCCCGGCGAGGGGATCCGTGACTTCCAATCCGGTATCCAACAAGCGCCAGATGGCGGCGAAGCCGGACGTGTCCCGTTTTTGACTGATGCGGTAGCGAAATTTGCCGACGGGCTGGCTGAGGTGCCGGTCCAGCAATTGGATGGTCTGCTTGGCCTCAGTGATCCGTCGGTTCAATTCGTTGAGGACATTTTCTTCGAGGCGCCGTTCCCAATCCTTTTTGCGGTCCGCGGCAAGTTGTCGGGATTTTTCCAGCTCCACGGTGTCCAAAACCCGCAGCCGATCCGACCACGCATCGTTGCGTTCTTCGTCCGCCGGGAATTCGTGCTGGTATTCCGGATGACGGAGATGTCCCTGGGCATCGCGGGCGGTGGCGAGGGCGAGGCGTTCCTGCTTGCGACGTTCGCAGGCGAGATCCGACTTGTTCCGGGCGTCCGCCGTCTGGCGCACCACCTCATTGAGACATTCGGTCCAGCGGGGGAAATCCGCCCGGAAACGGTCGCGCACGCGGTGCAGGTCACTTTCCACCAGGCCGGTGTGGTGACGTCCGAGTTCGACGCGGCTCGCCTGAACCTCGAAATTCAGCGTCTTGATGTCGGCAGCGGCTGACTCGATGCCCTCGCGGTGGGGCTTGCACTTGAACCCGAAATCCTCCCGGGTTTTGAGCAGTCCGCCGATTTTCAGCTTCAGCGTGTTTTCGTGATCTTCGAGGAGCTTGAGCTTTTGGTGGCGGGCCTTGCGATCGTCGTCGAGGAGCAGGTTCAGGGTTTCGCGGACCCGACTCAACTCCCGTTCCAGTTCCGGCAGCAGGGGGAGTTCGGCGGCGTAATCGGGCAATGTGGCATCGGCGAGGCCACCTTTTCGTCCGGTGTCCAACCAGGTGAGCACATCACCGAGTTGAAGTTTGGCGGAATCATAGAGCGCCCGTGCCTCGCCCTGCTCGCGCAATTTGGCCGCGCGCATCCGTTCCAGACCTTCGCGCCCCAGGGTGAGTTCGACGGTGCCGGCGGGCTTCATGCGACGACGCAAGGGCGCCTGCTTGAACAGACCTTCCGGAGTAATCGCCCGCCCGGCGTCGCTCCGTTCGAGGTCCTCCACGGTTTCGACACACTGCACATCGCCGAGAAGATGCTCGACGTAGGCCCGCGCCACGGGATGGCTGACCGTGACTTTGCTGAAGAGGGAGTCCTCGTGCAGGCTGGTGCGCAGGTCGCGAACTTCCGCGGGATTGAGCAACGATTCGGGCTCGCGGCCGGGTTGCGTGCGGCGCAGGATTTCCAAGGCTTCGCGGTATTCCGCGGCTTCGGTGACGACGAGCACCCAGCGGTTCCGACCGAGGAACAATTCCAGCGCTGTCCACCACCGTTCGGCCTCCGGTTTTACTTCGATCAAGCGACCGAGTTGATCCACGCGTTCGCCGAGCTTCTGGCGCATCGCCTGATAGACGGGGAAGCTGCCGGGTGTCTGCCCACGCGAGAGATTTTCCAGATCCGCAGCGAGTTGTTGCAGCCGGCTTTCCGCGGCTTTGATTTCCAGCTTCAGGGGCTGGACCAATTCTTCGATCGTCCGCCACAATTCATTGAAACGTTCGGCCAGCGGCGGGAGAGCGGCCAGACGCTCCGAGTCATTGCCGGAACGGAGATTCACCAGGAGGCGATCATCCACCGTCAGGACGTCCTTCAGTCCCTCCAAGGGCAGGGCAGCGCCGTGCTTCAGCCAGTTCGTCCAGCGGTAGTGGCGATCATCCAATCGCTTCTGCATGGAGGTGCGTGCCTCGCGCAGGGCGCTGACCCGCTGCTGCAAAGTGGCCTGGTCGCGATGGAGCTTGTCGATCTTTGCGCCTTCGGGATCCTTCTGCACTTCGAAGCGTACTTCCGCGAGCAGTTGTTTTACGGAGTCTGCCTCGGCCTGCGCGGTGGCGAGGGCTTTTTGGTCGTCGTCGTGTTCGGCCTCCAGGCGTTGGAGGGTGGTGACGTGATGTTCCCGGCGCTCCTCGGCTTGGAGGAGATTCAGCGCGTGGCCGGTATGATTCAGGATGGCGGCCTCGCGGCGGGCAGTTTCATAGACCGTGTGATGCTCGGTGATCCGGCGCAGATACGCCGCTTCGTCTTCCTGTTGCTCCAGGCGCTTGCGGGTGTCGTCGTAGGCGCGCAGGGACGCCCGGACGTCCCGCACGTCGAGCGGGCTTTCTTCGAGGATGAATTCGCGGATGAACTTGCCGACATTTTCCTCGGGCTCGAAGGCGATGGCCTTGGGGAAGGTTCGCTGGAAGGCGGAGATGTCGAAGTTCAAGTGCTTGGGTGCCGACATCTCCTCCAGGTAGTCGCGTTGGCGGGCAAAGAGGCATTCGTGGCCGTGCTCCCGGCGCAACCAGGCGCGGAAGGCATCGTCGG
>CANIZL010000166.1 GCA_947471985.1 Verrucomicrobiota bacterium
CGATGGTAGTGCATGTATAGCTTGCGCGAGAGTAGGTTGCCGCCGTTCTTTCCTTATCAGCCCCGTCTGGGTTCCAGTACTTCCGTACTCCCACACGGGGCTGCTTCGTTTTTATCAGCCAGCGCCTTCGAGGAGCCTTGGGATCACTCCTGATAGAAACCTTCCTCTCATCGAGGAAGGGGAATCAAATTGATTTCACAGCCGGGAAATTGGAGAGCAAAGCAGCCCCGATGCCGATATCAGCGCTAGATCCCGGCGGACCAGAGGCTTCGCAGCCTTGGGAAGCGTTTTGGCGCGACTGTCTTGTTCTCACCGGCCTCCTATTCCGCTCGATTTTTGCCGTGGCGACACGACCGGCGTCGTAGCCAGGGTTGAGTGAGGACGGCAGACTCACTGATTCGCTGCTGATCCCGTTTTCCCCAACCTTGTATGGAGGCGAATCAGATGGTGATGGGACCTTTTTGCCAGCTTCTGTTGAAGCATTGGCGCCAATGATATCCGGTGTTTTCCATTGGGACCTCTGATTGACACCGTGGGTGCGGGACGCTAAACAAAAAGATAGGTTGGCGTGCTCGTCTATCGGTTAGGACACGGCCCTCTCAAGGCTGAAAGACGGGTTCGATTCCCGTGCGCGCTACCAACTCCGCTTAGTCGTTCGACATAAGAGAGTTAGAAAATGTCAATTCCCCCGGGAAGCCCAAAGTGGGAATAAAAACGGGAATGACCCCCTCGGAATCCCCTGAAAATGCCGCTGGTTTCCCCTGCAATTCAGCGAGTTCCCAACGTATCGACTCAGTCATTCCCTGCGAATTCTCAGGCAAAACGGCTTCGATGGATTCACCCGCGAGAACTGAGCCTTGCGGAGCCGCAATAGCCTCGCGGCGGTCTGCTGAGGTATCGACGGAACCAGAAAATTGTGACCCGATGCAGCACCGCTGAATTTCAAGTCGGCCCGGACAGCGCCCCCAGTGCCGGCCCCCCATCCCCCCCGCGGCACGCTGACTTTCCAGTCGGCGAGTCAACCGCCCTTCAGCGACCCGCCCCCCTGACCGCCAAGTCATCAGCCCCCCCCAAAGCGGTTCACAAACCCGAGTTCCACCAAGAACCAAGAACCAAGAACCGCGGAACACGCGAATAACAATCCAATCCACCCCTCCATCCCTCCATCCCTCCACCACTTGAACCGTGACCCGCAAAGACTCGATTCCACCCGTCATGGACGGAGCACGAACTCGGGCTATCCCCTCCGCATGAGTGTTCCGCATCACCTTCAACGTTTCGTGGACGCCCAGGACGCCGTCTACGAACAGGTCTGCGAGGAACTCCGGCGAGGACGCAAGACCAGCCACTGGATGTGGTACATCTTCCCCCAACTCGCTGGCCTCGGGCACAGTGAAATGGCCCGCCGCTTCGCCATTGCTTCACGCGCGGAGGCACTGGCCTATCTCGACCACCCGGTGCTCGGGCCCAGATTGCAGGAATGCACGAACTGGATCACCCGGGTCGAAGACCGCCCCATCGGAAAGATCCTCGGCTACCCCGACAACCTGAAATTCCGCTCGTCAATGACCCTGTTCGCCAACGTCGCCGCCGCCCCCCAACTCTTCCTCGGTGCCCTGCACAAATTCTTCGCCGGCGAACCCGATCCGATGACGATCCGATTGCTGTAACGAGTTGAACACAGTTCTGGCCGCGCGAGTGTGCGCGTTTATGATCTTCGGAGTGATCTTCGGAAAACAACGGGGTCCAGGATCCTGCCGTATCAGTAACCATCTCATTTTGTGAAGGTTATGTCTTAACTTGGATTTTCAGATTGATCTTCGGAAAATCGCCGAATGGACGCCTACCAATCACCGACAGCGATGGAGCCTCTCCTGCCCGAGTTGGGCAAAGCGAGCCTTTCCAGCCTGACCTGCGACATCCTGACAGCCTCCGGTCGGTTGGTCGGACAGGTCCACGCGCCCCAAGTGCGCCGGCGCATCGCCGATTTGGTCCGGGAGATGAACTGCTACTACTCCAACCTGATCGAAGGGCACAAAACCACGCCTCGAGAGATCGAGGGAGCCTTGAAGCATGATTTCTCCGGCAGCCCGATTCAGCGCGACAATCAACTTCTCGGCTTGGCCCACATCGCGGTGGAGAAGCTCATGGAGGAGCGCTTGGCGAAGGAAACCGTCGACGTCTACGCGCCCGAATTTGTCTGCTGGTTGCATCAGGAATTCTACCGACGTCTCCCGGAGTCCCTCCACTGGGCCAAAACGAAAACCGGGAAAAGCTATCGGATTGAGCCGGGTGGCCTCCGCGATTTCATGGTCGATGTCGGTCAGCATACCCCACCGGACTTTTCGGCCTTACCCCGGTTTCTGAGCCGGTTTCGGGAATTCTACGGCAGCGTGCCGATTCCCGGAGCGGATCGCTTGGTGGCCATCGCCGCGGCACACCACCGACTGGCTTGGATCCACCCGTTCGGCGACGGCAATGGCCGGGTGATTCGCCTCCATTCGCAAGCCCTCCTGATCCACCATCGCCTGGACGGCGGCGGACTCTGGACTCTCTCGCGAGGACTCGCCCGACGGCGGCAGCGCTACTTCGATTACCTCGAAGCCGCCGACCGTACCCGTCGGAATGACCTGGATGGCCGGGGCAACCTTTCGGAGTCCGGCTTGACGAATTTCTGTAAATTCTTCCTCGAAACCATTCTCGACCAGATTCAGTTCATGGGCGGCCTGCTGAATCTGCCGACGTTGCGGACCCGGGTGGAACGATACTTCCAGATCGAAGCCCTTCATCTGGAGCGACACCGCGAAGAACTGATGCGCGTCGTTCGCACCCTGGTGGACGAAGGAGAAATCCCGCGCACCCGCGTTCAGGAGATTACCGGAAAACGTGCCACGGTCTCGGCCGAAATCATCAAGCTCGGTCTTCAGGAAGGCCTGATTGCGTCCCCCAGTCCCAAGGGCCCGCTCCAAGCCGCGTTCCCGGCCAAAATCCTCGAAAGCTACTTTCCCCAACTTTATATCGACCTTCCCGTCCATTTCACGGATGACGATGCATCATAGTGGCCTGCGAATGGCACCAAAATCACTATATTCACTTCGAGAACCGCGGATAGAAAGCGAAGCCGGACCCGCACATCTTCCCCCATCCGTGTTATCCGCGGTCGCCCCCTTTTCTTCCTTCCTCCTTCATAACTCTTCCTTCGCCCCGTACCGCTGACTTTCAAGTCGGCGAGGCATCCCATCAGAGACGACCACCATCCAAAAACCGAGAACCGCGGCCCCCCACAACCCTTCCCCGCTTGGGCCGCCTTCGCCTTGGCTTTGCGCTCGGCGACGTCCGCCCGCATTTACTGCGACATCACGTCCATCGTCGGCAATTTTGGCATTCACCGCGTGGTGCTCGGCGCGAACCTACGAATTGCGTTCCCAGCGGCTCAAGCCGAACCTGTGACGCCATCGGGGGGGAGGCAAAACCGCGGCAACAAACAACCCGCCGGGATTGCTCCGAGCGGGCTGGTGGGTTCGGGTCAAATCGGCACCTACTTCGATATGGTCTTTGCGTCGATTTGCGCTCGCAGTTCCTTTGTCCGCCTCTGGGCTTCGGCCACCTGCTGGGGCGACATCTTCTTTTCAAGGACATCGCGGGTTTCTGCTGCCCTTGCCCTAGACCTTGCCGCTAAATTAAACCACGCATAAGCCTCGACGTAATCCTTGTCGACGCCTTGGCCTTTGCTGTACCTGTTGCCAAGGTTGATTTGGGCATCGGCATAACCTTGGTCGGCCGCTTTTCGGTACCATTTTACGGCCTCGGCGTAGTCCTTTTCGACGCCTTGGCCGTCGTTGTACATGACCCCAAGGTTGAATTGGGCATCGGCATAACCTTGGTCGGCCGCCTTACGGAACCATTTCGCGGCGTCGGCGTAGTCCTTGTCGACGCCTTGGCCTCTGTCGTACAAAAGGCCGAGGCTAAACTGTGCACCGGCGTGCCCCTTATCTGCCGCCTTCCGGTACCATTTCGCGGCCTCGGCGTAGTCCTTTTCGACGCCTCGGCCTTCACAGTAGGCCATCGCGAGAGATATTTCTCCGGAGGCATCATTCTGCGCCGCCGACTTGCGAAACCACTTAATTGCTTCGACATAGTCCAGCTTCGCACCTTGACCGTAATAGTAGGACAGTCCCACTTCGGATTCGGCGGCGGCGAATCCTTGTTCTGCCGCCTTCCGATACCACTTCACGCCCTCCGCGTAGTCCTTTTCGACGCCTTGGCCATTCAAGTACATGAAGCCAAGGTTGAATTGAGCCTCGGCATAACCTTGCTCGGCAGCCTTTCGGTACCATTTCGCGGCCTCGACGTGCTCCGATTTGCCGCCTTCACTAAATTGGTATGAGCCGCCGAGGTAGAATTGGGCGGCGGCATAACCTTGCTCGGCAGCCTTGCGGTACCACTTCAAGGCCTCGGCGTAGTCCTTGTCGACGCCTCGGCCGCTGTTGTACAAAGACCCAAGGTTGGATTGGGCACTTGCGTCACCTAGTTCCGCCTTGGCCTTCGTCTCTGCGAACGCCTGCTTTAGTGCGTCGGATGTTTCCGCCGGGAAAGTGCTGAGAGCCGCGGCTACAAGGATCCCCAGTGCAGAGACGAAACGTGCTTTTTTCATGTAGATTGCCGCTTTAGCTCAAGCCTCATGCGCAAGCCGTCGCGGTCAACGGAGAATTGCCACTGTCACCGCGGGTTCACAAAAGCAAAACGGCCCAGCGGTCTGGGGTGACATTTCCCAGCCTGCCGGGCCTCCACCGCAGCGTGCGGCTAACAGACCCGCGCTACCCCGCCCGAACCGTCCACCGCTCCATTCCTCCATTCCTCCATTCCTCCATCCGCGCTCTCCGACGTCACCCCCTCGGCGGCGGTTCATCGAACGGAAACCCGAAGAATTCCATGACCACTTTGGTCCGATCGTAGATCGCCCGTTCGGGAAGGCCGGCTCGTTCGCACAAGGCGTTCATCGGGCCGAAATCGGCGGCGACGAAACGGAGGAGTTCCCGCGGATCCAGTTCCACACCGACCGTCGGGCGACCATCGCGGGCCACCGACGTTAGGCTCGGGAGGCAGCACAAGATCACGGTCTGCAGGCTGTCCTGATCTAGATTGCAGAAGTACAACCAGTACGGCCAAGCCGCATGGAATGCGGTGTAGAAACGGCGGACCTCCGGAATGGCGTAGACCTCCCGCGGATCGTCATCGTACCCCTCCACCATGAACGCCAGCGTCCCCATCATTTCGGCCAAGGCTGGACCACTGGGCAGGCGGTCGGCCCCGAACCGGCCCAGGAAGTCCGCAAAGTCGCCGCGCTCGACCTTGTCGCGGCTGAACTGGTAGAAAATCAGCTCTCGATCACTCACGGCCGGCCAGTCTGGCGGACACCGGCGGTTTCGCCACCTCTCGCGAGTCAGCCACCCCAGAAGTGCAGGTGTGCCCCACCTGAAATCATCAGGTGCCCGGTATCCTGGAACCCTCAACCAGCGTCAATGTCGCCTGACTGATCCATTCCGGAGTCCGCTTGCCATTGCCGGGAGCCGAGACGGGACTGCCTCTTCGGTCGGAGTTTGCGGAGGCGGAGAAGCGTCGGCGCGGTTATGGCACTCACTCGCGCGCCAGAACCGCAATCCTCGATTACGTTGGAGTCTTCCATGAGCCAGCGTCGCCGAAGCGCTCTCAACCTCCAACCTCCTGCTTATTTAGGAGCCAAAAAAATCGGCTCTTCAGCAGAATTCGTGGGTAACTTCTGCGTAATTGTGGGCTAAGCGAGTCTTGAATGCGGTTGGTCGTGGATGAGTGGGGGATTCCGTCCGGGGCGCGTTTCCTGTGGTCCAGCCGCCC
>CANIZL010000167.1 GCA_947471985.1 Verrucomicrobiota bacterium
AAGCCGGCGCCCAGTACCGCGGATGCCCGCTGCTCCGCACCCACATCGCTCTCGGGGCGGTGCTCTCCGGCACACCCGCCGACCGGGCCGTCATCGAGGAACGCATGACCTCCAGCAACACCAAGCGCTGGACCTCCCAGCCCCGCCAACCCAGCGCCGGTTGCACCTTCAAAAATCCGAGCCCGGAACTGCCCGCCGGAAAATTGATCGATGAACTCGGACTGAAAGGCACCCGGGTCGGCGCCGCGATGGTCAGCGATGTCCACGCCAACTTCTTCGTCAACCTCGGCGGCGCCACCGCGACGGATGTCCTGCAGCTGATCGAACTCATCCAGACGCGGGTCCGCGAAGCGCGCGGGATCGAGCTGGCCACGGAAGTGGAAATCGTCGGTGAGGACTGAGCCATGCCCGTCACTCCTTTAACCATCACCGTGCTCTACGGCGGCCCCTCGGCCGAACGCGAGGTCTCCCTGCGCTCCGGTGCCGCGGTCGCTGCCGCGCTCCAATCGTTGGGACATCAGGTTCACTTGGTGGATCCCCTCCCGGGCGCCTTGGCCCTCCCCGCCGGCACGCAGGTCGTCTTTCTCGCCCTGCACGGCACCTATGGCGAAGACGGCACCGTCCAGGCCGAACTGGAACAGCTCGGCGTCCCGTACACGGGTTGCGGCGTCAGCGCGTCGTTGTTTGCCTTCGACAAGGTCGTCACCAAACGCCGTTGCCTCACCGCCGGCATCCCCACCGCCCGCTTCGCGGTCTTCAACTCCGGCGCCTCGCCCTGGCCCGGGAACTGGTCGCCGCCCGTCGTCCTCAAACCCAGCCGCCAGGGCTCCAGCGTCGGTCTGCAATTCGTCGACGACCCCGCCGCCTTTCCCACCGCCCTGGCCGAGTCCCTGCGCTACGGCGGCGAGGTCCTGATGGAACAACGCATCCTCGGACGCGAAACCACCGTGGGTATTCTCGACGGTGAGGCTTTGCCGGTCGTGGAGGTGAAGCCCCTCGCCGGGACCTACGATTACACCAACAAATACACTCCCGGCCGCACCGAGTATTTTTGTCCGGCACCCTTCGATGCCGCCACAACGGCGCGCATCCAGGCCGCCGCCCTCGGGGCCTTCCACGCGATCGGCGGACGCGATTACGCCCGCGTCGACGTCATGGTGGGAGCCGACGGCGCCCCCGTGGTGCTGGAGGTCAACACGCTGCCGGGCATGACCGCCACCAGTCTCCTTCCCAAGGCCGCTGCCGCCGCCGGCCTCAATTTTACCGCTCTCTGCCAACGTCTCGTGGATCTCGCGCTGCGCCGCGCCCGTTCCACCTGACCTCCCTGCCATGTACAATCCGTTCAAATCCGCCCGCGCCCGCCGCCGTGAGCCGGAATTCCGACTCGAGGCCAAGCTTCGTTCCGCCGCCAACACCCGACGACGACGCGCCGGCCTGCGCCTGCTGCCCTGGTTGGGCTTCGCCGCGGTCCTGATCGCCGGCATGATCACCCTGCTCGGCGTGGCCCGGCATCAATGGCTCTATCGCATTCCCGCCTTCGCCCTGCGGCGCATTGAGGTGCGTCGGGACGGCGCCCTCTCCGAGGCCGAAATCCTCGCCACCGCCGGCATTCGTCGGGAAATGAACACGCTGGCACTGGACCTGCCCTCCATTCAGGCCCGTCTGCATCGGCACCCGCGGATCGAACGCGCCGAGTTGCGCCGCGAACTCCCCGGGACGCTGCGCCTCATCGTCCACGAACGCTTCCCGGTTGCTCGCGTCCGCCCCGCGAATTCCACCAACATCAACGCCAGCGTCCAATTGGACGGCTACTACCTGCTCGACGACACCGGCTTCACCCTCCTGCCCTTCCGTCCCGGACAGGCCCCCGCCGAGACCATCGAAAATGAAGCTTCGTTGCCCGTCGTCGTCGGTGCCGTCACCACCAACTTCGTGCCCGGCCGCGCCATCGGCGACCAAACCACTATCGCCGCCCTCCGCCTGCTCGCCGCGTTCGAAGCCTCCACCATGGCGGGCATCACCGACATCCTGACCCTCGATGTCAGCCAGCCCGGGGACCTCGTTGCGGCCACCAGCACCGGCAGTCGCATCACCTTCGGTCGGCGGGATTTCGATCCCACGTTCAATCTCCAATTGCGCCGCTGGCAGGCGGTGCATCAGGACAGCCTGCGACAGAACCGGGTCATCGGCTCGCTGGACCTGAGCGTCTACAACAACGCACCTTTGCGCTGGCTGGAAGAGGGACAGGCACCACCGGCCATCCCCCCCACCCAGAAACCCAAACGCGTCAAACCCCTGCGTCGCCATGTTTAAACGCGAACAAATCGTCGTCGGCCTCGAAATCGGCACCGCCAAGGTCTGCGCGGCCATCGGCATCGTCACACCCGCGGGCGGGCTTCAGGTCATTGGCGTCGGGTCTCATCCGAGCACCGGCGTGCGCAAGGGCGAGATCGTGGACTTGAACCACGCCACTCGCGAGGTCCGTGAGGCCGTCGGCATCGCCGAGGACGCCGCCGGTGCCGAGGTCAGCTCCGTCTTCCTTGGCGTCACCGGCGCCCACATCCTCGGCAGCACCAATCGCGGCGTACATCCCATCGCCAGCAGCGATCGCACCATTGGCCCCAGCGACGTCACCGCCGCCCTCAGTCACGCCAAACTGCAAAACCTGCCCAACGAGCGTTGGATCCTCCATCACATCCGGCAGGATTTCATCGTCGACGACCAGGCCGAGGTGAAGGATCCCGTCGGACTATTGGGCAATCGCTTGGAGGCCCGGGTGCACGTTATCACCGGCCACGGACTGCGCGTCGGCAATTCCATTCGCGCCCTCACCGACACTCAGATCGGCATCGACGAAATCGTCTTCAACGGGTTGTCCTCGGCCATGACCACGCTGAGCCGCGCCCAAAAGGACGCCGGCTCCCTGGTCATCGATCTGGGCGCGGGCACCACCGAATTCGCGCTTTACTACCGCGACATCCTGCGGCACTCCGGCGTGCTCGCTGTCGGAGGCGATCACGTCACCAACGACATCGCCCTTGGTCTCCGGATCGGCACCACGCTCGCCGAATCGCTGAAGATCGAACACGGTGGTGCTTTTGTGGACGACCGCTGCCGGGGCGGACGCATCGAGGTGCCCAGCGACACCGGTACCCCCACCGTGCATTCCCTGGAACATCTCCGGCGGATTCAGGAAGCGCGCCTGGAGGAAACCTTTGAACTGGTCGCCCAGGAACTCGGCCCCTTGCTGCAATGGGCCCGGGGTGGCGTTTATCTGGTGGGTGGCGGTTCCCGAACACCCGGCATCACCGCCCTCGCCCAGCGCATCCTTCAGTTGCCCGTGCACTTGGGTCGCAGCCAGGACCTGAGCGGCGCCAGCGCGGATCTTGAACAACCCGAATACGCCAGCGTCTTCGGTCTGCTCCGCTACGGCGCCCTCCGCTTGCGGCAGAAACCCAAGGGCTTCGCCCGGGTGAAACAACTCTTCCAGGACACCTTCAACCGGTAACCCCGCTCCCCGCCTATGGAACCGACCTCCGCCCTCACCGCCCGCTACCGCATCCTCGCGGTCGGCCGCGCCGGTGCCGCCGCCGTCCAGCCGCTCCTCAGCGCCGGTTTTATCGACGTCGAATTCGCCGTCCTCGACACCGATCCCGAAGCCTTGGCGCAGTCCCCCATCACCCACCGGGTCCACTTCGGTGAAGCCGCGACCTTCGGGCTCGGTACCGGGAGTGACCCGGCACGCGGTCGCGCCGCCGCCGAATCCGATCTGGAACGGCTCCGTCCCCTGTTCGCCGGTGCCCGGCTGATCTTCATCGTAGCCGGCCTCGGCGGTGGCACCGGCTCCGGCGCTACGCCCGTCCTCGCGCGCCTCGCCCGCGAAGCCGGTGCGCTGACGCTGGGCGTCGCCACCCTGCCCTTCGATTGCGAAGGCCGTCAGCGCGCCCAGCACGCCCGCGAAGCCCTGACCGCCTTCCGTTCCAGCGCCGACGCCGTGATCTGTGTTCCCAAGCAACGCGTCCTCGCCCAGTTCAAGGAACAGGAACGCCCCGCTCTGACGGAAGTCCTCGCCGCCGCCAACGACCTCTCCGGCCAAAGCATCCGCGGTCTCATCCAACTGCTCACCCGCCCCGGGCTGATGCCGTTGGATTTTGCCCACCTCGAGCGATTGCTCCGCGGCCGCCATGCGGAAAGCTGCTTTGCCACGGTGGAGACCACCGGCCCCCAACGCACCCGCGACGCCGTCGAACAACTCCTCCGCCATCCCTTCCTAGATCGCGGGCAGGCGCTCAGCGAAGCCGACGCCGTGCTGCTCAGTCTCGCCGCGGGACCGGAGGTCTCGTTCACCGAGATCGATCACGTCTTCACCCACCTGCAAAACGTCTGCGAGCGGGCCACCGTGATCACCGGCACGAGCATCGATTCCGCCTTGGCCGGACGCCTGGTGGTGACCGTCATCGCCAGTCGTAATCCAACGAACGCGCCCTCCGCGATTCCGCTCTCTTCAGAAGCCCATTCGACGGCTCCCCAGGCCCCGCCGTTGCCGGGTTCGCGCCCCGATTCCAACGCGGCCCTCGGACCGGACCTGATGTCCGCCCCCACCTTGCCCGGAGTTCCGGGCACCGCTCCCCTCGGCGGTCACACTCGGGACGACTCCAGCTCGGTACCGGTATTCGCCGGCTCCGGCTCTCTGGCGAGCCCGTCCCTGGCGACCGTGGCCAATCCAACCGTGGGCGCGCTGACCAAAAAGAAAATCAAGCCCACACAAAGCCTCCTGAATTTCGATACGCTGCCCAATCGCGGCCGCTTCGAAGGCCTGCCGGCGACGGTCTATCAAGGCGAGGATCTCGACATCCCCACCTACGCCCGCCGCGGCATCGCCCTGAATTGAGGACCGGTCCGGGGTGCGCTCGCGGGTTCAGTTCCCACCCACAGCCCACCCGCGGAATGCGTCCGTGCGACTCTCAGGGCTTGGCTCCAGTCTCCCCCGCCAAGGCCGCCCGGCGCAGGGCCTCCGCCAGGTCTTTGCCGGTCCATTGATTGCCATCGAACTGCCGGAAAAGCCGCCCCCGCGTGTCGAGCACCACGGTGCGGAGGTTGTGGGCAAATCCACCCCCTTCGCGATTCACCATCAAATCCAGGCGGGGGGCCAATTCCGCCAGGGCGTTGGTCCCGGCCGCCACATACATCCACCGGTCCGCCGTGTCACCGCGATAACCCTTGGCGTATCGCGCCAGCACCTCGGGTTGATCATACTCCGCATCGAAGGAAACGGAGAGAAATTGCCAGTTGGTGGGGGCCTGGGAATCGTTGAGCAACAGCGTGCGGGCCGAGGCAAAACCCCGCCCCATCCGGGGACAAAAATCCGGCAGCGGACAGCGCGTAAAGATGAACGTGAGCGCGACCGCCCGTCCCTGAAAATCCGACAGCCGTACAATCTGCCCCGTTTCGCTGCGCAAACCCACATCCGGCACGACATCTCCCGGTTTCAATTCCGGCGGCCGAATCCGCGGCGCGGGCGTGGGTTCGATGGGAACGGCATTCGTCGCCGCCACCACCCGGATGGTATCGATCCAATGCGTCTCTTCATTCGCCAGCAAGCGAAAGGAA
>CANIZL010000168.1 GCA_947471985.1 Verrucomicrobiota bacterium
CGCGTTATCCGCGTTATCCGCGTTATCCGCGTTATCCGCGGTCATTCCCTCAGCCTTGATTGTACCACTGAACCTCGATTCCGCCGGTAAGGTCCCGGGCCGGTTGATACCCGGCGCTAAATGGACCGCTGACTTGATTGGGCGACTCTTCCTCGAATGCCGGCCGGAATAGGTCCACGGCGTTCTGCAACTCCCGGAGGAACTCTTCCTTGGTGGGATGGCCAGTCACTTCGATCACACGCCGAAAAGCGAGAATGTCTTTGGCATCCAATCGCCCGAGTTTTCCCATCAGGATGTCAATCGGGTGCGGGATGGTCACCGTGACGTGGACTAATGCACCACCTCCGCCCGAGCGGCCATCTGCGAAGTGCTGCGAAAACTGAGCCGAAAGCCGGGCTCCTGGTACAAATCAGCCTGCCCCTTGGCGAGCCCCAGACGCCGTATCTGTTCACTGTAGTCCTCGTCGTCGTCGGAATAGAAATCCACATCGGCGCTGGTCCAGGTGCGGTTCAAGGTGAGTTGGAGCGGCGCCGATCCATAAAGCACGAAGTGAAAATTCCGATCGGTCGGCAATCTCGCAAAGAAACTCCGAAGCAACCGCCCGGCGGGCGTATCCCAGTCCACCTCACCGTGCCACCAGTCCCAGGTTTTGGTCGAACTCATGCTTGCGGTCTCCAATGCGCTGGCCCTGGAATCGGACCGAATAAACCCCCTGCTGAATCAGCCGATTGGTGACCTCGGGATCCTGCGCGAGGACTCGAGCCAGTCGGCGGTCACGGGCGGTCATGCGGCCAGCCTCTTTGCGAAGAAGAATGCGCGCGGCGAGGCGGGATTTCCGCCACGGCCGGTCGGTATTGTCGCCTAACATTCGCATGACTCCCGGAGTATGCCGCGTGAATGGGCAAATTCAATCTGCCACTGCAAAAAGGGTGACCCTGTTGATCCGGAGACACAGTCATTGCTCGATCCCGATCCGACGTGCGGCCTCCAGTAAGTCACTGACTCACCGCGCCCCGAACGGCCAAACCCTGCCGATCCAAAGCACTGCCCATAGCGTTCGCCAATCCCGGCGACGCCTTCGTCATCGAGGCGACGGGGATCGATGCCAGCGCTACCCCGGCATCGAGGAACACCGGAAGGGTTCAGTTTACCGCGCGCTGTGACACTGGACCAACGCGGGCAACATTCCCCTCCGACTCAGGCCGGATTCAACGCCCACCGGTTCAACCCACCGTGGAACGTTCAGCAGGCCAATCCGCAGCCTCTCATTCACTCGGCCCACAATCAGAGCGCCCAACACACACCAAAGCACACCCAATCTCCCTCTCTATTCCGCCTTTTTGGTCGCATTAACACCATAGACCATCCGCATCTTCTCGGCATCACCCGCGCTGATTTTATTGTCCGTCCACTGACCAATCACGCCATCGAAGTCAGCGCCGATCGGATCGATCACCGCGCAGGGACTGGTGCCGATCTTGTCCTTGCACTCCGATTCACATTTGGACGCCCAACACGTCCGATAATGCATGATCGAGCGAAAGTCGTAGCCCGCGGTGTTCACGATCCAGTTGGTCCTGGGCACCCAGTCGTAGTCGCCCTCGCGGCCGGGCTTGAGGCTTTCGTAGTGGATCGTCACATACCGATCCCGGTCCCACCGTTGGTGTTCATGAAAAAAGCCCAGGACATGCCCCAGTTCGTGGGCCGGCATCCACGGCCCCTGCCCCCACCAGAAGGATGTAATGTTTACGTCGATGCGACTACCGGGACGGAAACCGTTATAGGTGGTGTTGTTGCCGGCGTCGGTTCGACCCGTGAAATAAACATATTCCGGCTCCGTGGTGCGCGGGATGAACTGAATATTCGCACCGGTATCCATCCAGAGCTGCATGGCCTTTCGGACGGTCTCCGCCTGGCTCTCGCTGAGCTTCGAAAGGTCAAAGGGGATTCTACCGTTGGGCCACGGGAGAGGCTTTTCGGTCTTGGCATCCACATGCGCCGGATCGGAAGTCCACTCTGCCGCGAGAACCGCGCCCGACATCAGTGCGAGGCTGAGGAAACTGACGGCGCTCCACCAGCGGCTCGGCCAACATTGCAATGCAGTAGAGTCCATGTACGCGCGAAGAATTCAGGCTCCCATCAAACTCCGCAATGGCAAAGCGTCGTCACCGAGGTGCGACTCTTCGACTCCCCTCGGCGGGTGCCCGACCCGCGTTCCACCCCAGCGGAACTCCGCGAATCGAGCACCACCGCCCCAACTTTCCCGTCGGCGAGTCCTCTCAAGGCCGCCGGGATTTAATAACTCCCATTGAGAGAAACCTCCGCATACGGCGCACCATCGCCGTTCAGCAGCAGACGCGACTCATGGAATTGAAAGCGGCGATCGACGGCGTACCCCCCTTCAACCGTGACATTGAGCATTCGATTGAATCGATATCTAAAACCCGCTCCGACCCGGATTTCCCGATAGCTCAAACGATCATTGTTCAGCGTGGCATCCCCGCGAAGTGTCCCGAAATTCTCCGCCACCCGGGCGGTGACGCCTTTGAGTTCTCCGCCCGCAAAGAACAACCATTGATCGTTGGGTGAATAGGCCACCTGAGGTTTCGGTAGCACGGCCCGCAATTGCCAACCCTCAGCAAATCTCCAGATCACTCCCGGTCCGCCAATAAACGGCATGTCGCTCTGATAGTTAAAATTAATCCCCGCAACGAGGGTCAGTGTCGGGCTGTAATCGTAGGAAAGAATGGCGGTAATCGGCACGTTGAAGTCGTCGCCGCTGACGTCTTCAAAATCGGAATACAGGCCCGGCCGGAGCTCCGTGCGCAGGTTCCACCGCTCGGCGAAGCGCCATTGATTGCTCAGGCGGAAGAAAACACCCTGGACGGTTTCCGGGACGGGAACACTGCCGGGTGCGTCGAAATGCGCGTAGTCCCAACCCGCCCCCACGCCCCAGCTGTAACGGTCGCTCACCGCGAACCGGGCATGGTAGTCCAACTCGAGCAGCGAGGTGTTGAAATCCCCCAGCGATTGCGCACCCCGGTTCAAGCCCGAATCGAACGACTGGCTGAACTCGGCCCGGTAGGCGCCGTGATACCCCTCGGCCGTCGGTTGATAACTCATCGGCTGTCCCCCGCCGTTGGCACCCGGCGACTGCGCCTGCAGACCCACGGCGGCCAAGTACAGTCCGGCGGACATTCCTGCGAATTTGCTTCCCATAGTCGCTCAGACTCCTCTCGAACGGATTCCTGTCAAATCGCGCCGAACAAAGACTGCGCCCCGGGACTCTCGAATGTCGCTTGAATTTTTGTTTCCCATGGCAATTGTTCCACACCGCCAAGGTTTTCGATCATGAAGCAATCCAGCGCCCGCCTCCGGGCCGGCTACCCGCTATTCATCGCCGTCCTCATCCTCGCCACCCTGCCCGGCACCCGAGCGCAGACCTTTATTTCCCCGGAAATCTTCATTCCTGGCTCTGGTCCGTCCACCCTGCGACGCACGGTTCACGACGCCGTGGATTTTGGTTCCGATGGCCGCATCGAACTCCGGGTGGTGGACGAAGTCGAGGTACGGCGTGGAGGCGGCCAGCGACGCCAATATGTGGAGCCTGCCCCGGGCGTGACCCTTGTGGGGTCCGGTTTTGTGATGTTCAAGCCGTTCACTGGCACGAAGACCAACGCGCAGATCGCAACGGCGTCCGTTGGCCTGATCGTCGACCCAACCCATCCGCCGGAACCGGCGCCTCAGGCCCCGATCATCCGTTGGCTCCGGATCTATAATTCCGTCACCTCGGATGGCGGGGGCTCGGGGCTCGGGGCCGCCGTGACCGAATTCCATGTCGGCGCAATTTTCCCGGCCGCCGACGGGCGGCATGCGGGTTGGGTGCACTTCGTGAAAAACGCCAGCGGCAAGTGGGTCCATGATGCCGCCGCGTGGAACCCGCAACCCGAGGCCCCGCTCGCCGTTGGCTCCCTTCCAACACCCGCCCCCGATCCGACGGTCACGTACACCGATGAGTACGTAACCCCGACTTCACCCGACGGCCTCCGGGACCGCGACATCACCCTCGGGAAACGCTCCTGGACCAATCACACGGACCACACCCACGGGCTCACGATCGATGTCCGCGGTCACAGCGAATGGCAGTGGTGGACGCGGGCAATTGGCGACACCAACGTGGCCGTCGGCATACCGGAACGTACGCCGTTGCCGGGCCTCCCGGCCGATCCCGCCGGGGCCTGGACCACGGTGAGTGGTGGAGTCGTCCTGCTCCGGGCCAGCTACGACGTGCAGGGCCAGGGTGGGGTAACGGGTCCCCTGGCAGCGGGCACGCCGGCCTTCGCCGTCTTTCGGACCACCGGCTATCAGGGGTGGGTGCAAGCCAGTGCCGACCTCGCCGATTTCCGCGTCGCCCGTCTCGCCACGGCGGTGGGCGCCCGGGAGCTGCCCCTCTCTACCGGATACACCGCCACGGCCGCGAATCTCGACCTGAATCACGACGGTCTCGTCGATTTCGTCCAGTGGGACGTGGCCTTCCGGAATTTCGATGACCAAAGTACGACTCAATACCTGGACCCGCTCAAGGGATCCGGGATCCTGGCGCCGTTGGAGTTTCTCCCCCCCGACGCCGCCGTGCCGGTGGGGTCCGACACGGTATTCGACACGACGCTCCGGTTGTATTTCAGCACGTTCATCAATGGATTCCACGAAATAACCCACAACGGACTTATCGCCCCCACCGGCTTGTTCGGGTTCCGATTCCTCGCCCGCGATGGCACTCACTACGGCTGGGCCCGCCTCACCCACGCCGACAACGTGCACCAGGTGCCGATCCTCGACCCCCTGATCTGTAACCCATGGCCCGGCGAAGCGATACCCACGGGGGCTCCGGCTCCGGCTCCCCTGCGGGCCGGGCGAACGGGGGCAAACGCCAGCGGCGTTCGTATCGCCTGGCCGGCACTTTTGCCAGTGACCCTGCAACGTTACGACATTTCCGGTGACCGTGTCTGGACCCCCGCGACTCCGACGGGGCCGGGAGAGTTCGTGCCCGAAGCCGGCGACGCCACCGGCGCGGCGTTCTTCCGGCTGGTCGCCAAACCGTGAGCGCCCGGCATTAGAGGGAACGCTGACTTTCCGGTCGGCGCGAATCCCTTTATCCCGCCCCACTGCCGCAGGACGATCCACGGACCAAAACAAAATGAACCGCGGATAGCGCGGATAACACGGATAAGAGCCCGTCTGAAAACTCCCCGAACCCCAGCAATCACGCGAGTCGACGCAGCATGATTCGTATCATGGCAGTATGAATCCACCCAGTGGCGCTTTCGACGGTACGTTCGTAATCCCGGGTGAGGCGACGGCATTGCATCAGCCAA
>CANIZL010000169.1 GCA_947471985.1 Verrucomicrobiota bacterium
CAGCGGTTTCGCAAGGTGGTATAGATTTGGTCTCTTTGGTGAGCGGCGGCATTTTTTAGGTGCGTCCGTGCGGGGTTGTCTGATTTCCGCGTCGGACGCACCCGATTTTTGACGACAGATCACCTGGTGTCGTTGGTGGCCGCAGATTCGAGAGTCAAAGAACTGACGACGGATTCCAGGCTACGCCCGGCCGCCGCCGAAACTCAGCCGCTCCAAAGGGGCACCAACTCCTGCCAGTTGCCCAAGTCCAGGAAGAGTTCATCACGCAAATCCTTCAGCGTCTGGTCGCCTTGGCGCACGGTCTTGCAATACAGGTTGGCAAACAGCTCAAAGATCAGGAACCCGAGCACCCGGATCAGGAGCCAGACCTCATTCGCCACGGCTTCATGCCGGGGACAATGTTCCAAATGGTACGCTTGGGTCAGTTCGTTGAAGGTATGGTTTTCGATGCCCCAACGCCGGTGGCCCATCTCCCAGATGGCCTTCTTGGGGGCGGGGGCAAACCGGCCCGTCACCAGCCAGCGCCAATGGCTGGTTTTGTCCTCCAACATACGCCGCCCGCCGACCAAGGTGGTTTCCCGCCACACTTCATCCGCCAGAACCACGCGGACCGAACCCAACGCCGCCACCGTGAAGGGCAGATCCTTCACCTCCCGCACTTCAATGGCCCGGCCTGCGTGCCGCCAGCGCTCCACCGGCTGTTGCTTCTGGAGCACCGAGGCTTCTTGATAAATTTCGTAGCGCTCATCCTTGAGCACGCTCACCACTCCCCAGCCCAGCTTGTCGACCGCGCGCAGGAAGGGTCCCTTGGTATACCACGCATCGACGGTGATCCCATCAAGGAACCGAACCCCATACATCCGGCGCATTCGCCCCAGCAGGCGCAACGCCGCCGCGGCTTCCTCTTCCCCCGGTCGCATGGCCTCCAGATCCAGAACCGCGCTGAAATCCGGCCCGCTGATCTGGGCGTACACCTGACGGTGATAATATTCGGTCACTTCGTATTCCAGACCGAGTGGATTGCGCAACTTGACCTGCCTTTGGCAACAACCGGCGCAGCACCGGCTCCGGCTCTTGAACTGCTCATTGGCATCCACAGCGGCCACCAGATAACCGCCGATCTTGGCATCCTCGAAGCGCTTGTTGACTTTGAGCTGCCGGTTGACGCTGACCAACAGCTCGCGCCAGTCCTCCGGGCAGCCGTGCTCCAGTGCGTAGCCCAAAGTGTCATGACTGATGGGCCTGTGACCGATCAGCTTCTGCCAGCCATGGCGCTGGGTTTTGCCGGCGATATCCAGCAGCGAAGGCAGCCTCAGGATGGCCCCCATCAACAGCGTCGCGTTGAGTGCGCTGGCGGGGATGGGCGGGTCCCGGCGGCGATCTCGCACGGCCTTCAGGCGGGGCAGAAGCCCGAAAAGCTTGTCGGCGTACTTCCAAAGGTGGGCCAGTCGATGGATCATGCCTCGGAGTCGAAGGCTTCACCCCGACGCAGGAGTTCGGTGTTGATCTGGGAAAGTTCCTCCAACTGATCGTAAAACTCACTGAACGCCGCCGTCCCCCGGCGCGCCGCCTGCTGCGCCGCCTCGGTCTTGAGCAGAAACTTTCGGATCTTCCCCGGGGCCAGGCATTGGGTGAGGTAGTAGTAAGGCCCATGCTTTTGTCCGGACCGACACCGGCAGTTGGGCGAGCCACAGGTGCCGAAACGCTCCACGACGGAAGCGCGAATGAGGGTCGGTGGCACTTTGAGTTGATGCATCAATACATCTCGCCGGTGGCGCAACGCGAGGGTGGATTTGTGTCGATGCGCGAACACCTTCGCCATAGATATGGCTACGATACACGACCCTGAGGCCTTGGCCAGTGAAAAGGAATCTGCCCCGGAAACCGAAATTGCCTGCCACCGGTCCGCCGCAGCGAGTTACGTCAAAATCCTAAACGAGCTTGCGAAATCGCTGGCGGGTGCGGCGGTAAACCAGGCGAAGTGATTCTCCACGCCGTTCGGGGTCACATCGTAGGCGTGGATCAATCCCACCGCCGAGAACACGGCCGCGGCGAGCATCCACAAAGCGGCGGATTTGAAGCGGCGATCGATCACAAATGCCACCACGGCCGCGTAGAGAATCGAAGTGATCAGGAAGCCCTGGCTCAGCGCGATGACGCCGCGGATATACAGGCCGTTGAGGGCGAATTTATCCAGGCTTTCCAGCAGCCCGACACCGGCCACGTGCAGGGTGGTTTCGATCTGCACCTGCAGCCAGGACGCGAGGGCGGGTACCAATCCCACGGCCACGGCGAGGGCGTGTTTGCTTGGAGACGCTTGGAATGCTTGGGCGGTGATGACCAGTCCGATCCAAAGGAGGATGCCGAGGGTCACTTCCAGCGGGACGTAATTCAGCACTTGCCCGACCGCTCCCAACAGGGCGATGGCGCAGATCACGGTTCCGTTGAGCCAGGAATAGCCCCAGGACGCACCCATCGCCTTCCAGCCGGGATGGCCGATGTAGAGCGTGGTGGCGAAAGGACTGCCGAAGCAGGCGGCCACGATGCTGCCGAGGCCATTGGCCAGCAAGGAAGGGCGGGTGGGGAATCGATCTCCCGCGGCCTCGGCGCTTTCGAGGCATTGGAGGGAACCGATGATATTGAACAACCCCATCGGGAAGATGACGGCCAGATAGCTCCAGCCGGTCGGGGAGAACAAAAAGCTCAGCAGCTCATTGCCCGACCAATGCGGGGCGTGGAAGGCGAGTGGTGCCGGGGTCGCGGCTCCGGCCGCGGGCGCGAGGTGCAGTGCCCGCAGCGCCCAGGCGAGACCGGTCCCGAGCACCACGGCAGCGAAGCCGGCGGGCAAGCCCAAGGGCAGTTTCAAGCGGGCGGCGTAGCAGATCAGGATCACCAGCATCGGCAGGATGCCCAGCGCGGGTGTGGCGAAGATCTGGAAGACAAACCCCATCGAAATGAACGTAATCGCAATGCCCGCCAACGAAGATAAGAGCGCGGCCCGGGGAGCCTGGCGCCGCAGGGAATCGCCCACAAAAGCGCCCATCAATTCCATCACCCCGCTGATCAGGCACGCGAAAAGCCCCGCCTTCCAGGCCAGCGACGCATCCTTCGTCTGCCGATAGATCGGCGCCATGATGAAGAAAATGAAGGCGAACAGGCTGACCGTATTGATCCCGTACGGCATGGCCGTGACATCGTCGCGTTTTTCGCGGCGGGCGACCTGCCACGCCTGCCATGCGAAGAAGAAATTACCGGCGAGAATCGACAGCGCCGCCCCGGGCAGGATTTTCGAGCTGACCTCCGCCGCGCTGATGCCGCACACCAACGGGCACAGCGTGAAGATCAGCAGCAGTTGGAGGAGATTATCGATGAACAGCCCGAAAAAGCCGTCCATGTCGCCCTTGGTCAGGCGGAGGAATTTTGAATTCATGGTGCCAGGCGCCGTTCCTGTGTCCTGGCCCTGGAGGCCGGCGCGGAACGTCGCGATTCGCGTCGCGAGATAGCGGCGGCTGGCGGAGAAAGCAAGTACGGTCCCGGTCGGTGTCGGGCGTCAGCGCGTGATCGTGTAACGGAACAGGGTCAGGGGAAGATCCGGCAAAACGCTGAAGGTGCGCTGCACCGTTTCACCGGCGCTGAAGGGGTGGACCTCGGTGGTTTGCCATGTGGAATTGAGGTCGCGCGACAGTTCAAACCGCACGTCGCCAGGATACAGCGCATTGAATCTCAGCGTGATCGTTTCCAAATTCCCTACCTTTTCACGAGTCAGTACAACCGGTTGGTCGATTTGCCGCGGGGAGGTGTGGACCAAAAACTCGGCCAGGTTTGAGGAACCGTCGCCGTCCGGATCGTCCTGCGGATTCGCTGACAAGTCATAGAAGAACTGGCGCTCCCAGTTGTCGGGCAAGCCGTCGCCATCGGCGTCGAGCGGAACTACATCATCGACGAGGGAAGCGGCGAAGACATCGAAGAGTCCGTTGGCATCGATCCCCACCAGCGGCGCGGCGGCGCGGAAAACCAGAAAATGACCATCGCTGCTCAGTTGAAGCCCGCCGGGAAACGCCGAGGTGTCCAGAGGAACGCCATAGGTGATGCCCAAGTCTCGATCACGTAAGAAGACATTCGGACCGGCGGGCAGGCCGGGCACAAGATTGGTGGCGGTGCTGCGGAAGGCGACCCAGCGGCCGTTGGCACTGACGGAAAACTGGTCGGCCAGATCCGGACCGGAGATGCGTCCATCAGGTTGGGACACGACATCGGGAGCTTCGCCAGCCAAAGGCACCAGCACGACCTGCCGATCCGCCGGCTTTCCGGTGGGACCCAGAGTGGTGCGGAGAAAGACGACGCTGCGTCCATCTCGGGTAAAGGTGAGCCCGCTCAAACTGGTGCCGGGAGCGGAGTAGATGCGGCGTGGGCTGGCCGAATGGTCCGTGGGCACCAGCTGAATACCGCCAGCCTTATCCGTATAAGCGACGCGACGACCATCCGGGCTGAGGGCCAGACTGCCGTTATTTAGGGGAAAATCCTCGACGGGCAGCAGGGTCAGAGCCTCCCGGGGGATATCGTAGAAATAAATCAACCGCCCGGAAAAGGTCAGGGACGTGTCGGAGAAGGCCACGGTGGTACTATTGGCGGCGAACGTGGCATGTCCGAGGTTCACGCGTAAAGGACCGGAGCTAGGACGATTGGAATTGACAACGGTGTCTGTCTAGTTTCACAGGTAAGCTTTCATTGCAATGCGGAAGTGGCTCAGGGCGGCCGTCCAGCGCAGAGCGCGGATAATTCCGTTGCGCAGCGCCCGGATAAACTGGGCGGTCAATTGCACGATTGCCGGAAGTTTCTC
>CANIZL010000170.1 GCA_947471985.1 Verrucomicrobiota bacterium
CCCGCAGAAAAATTCGAACACCGGTCCGGCGCGCAATTTACCGAAGAAAAGCGGCAGAGGACGGCCGCAGTCCACGACCTCGCGGAAATTACCCGCCGCGTGAGCAGTCGCGCCAGCGTCTTGGACTGCGGTTGTCCTCCACCGCTTTGGAATTGCGCACCACCGCGCCCACAGCGTTCCAAAAACTGCCATACCCGCCCGCCGGTAAATTCGCACACCGGTTCGGCTCGCAAATTTCCGGAGAAAAGCGGCTGAGGACAGCCGCACTCCCCGAACTTGTGGCCTCCACCGCAAATGCCCGCCTAGGCCAAAATCCCCTGCACGACCTCGCCGCGGACGTCGGTCAGGCGAAAATCCCGACCGGCATACCGGTACGTGAGCTGCTCGTGATTGAAGCCCATCAGATGGAGCATCGTGGCGTGCAGGTCATGCACGTGCACCGGGTCCTGTTCCGCCCGGAAACCAAATTCATCCGTCGCACCGTGCACGTGTCCCCCCTTCACCCCGCCACCGGCCAGCCAGACACTGAAGCCCCAATGATTGTGATCTCGGCCGAGTCCTTCACCAGGCGTCCCCGCCGCCGGAACCTCCACGGCCGGCGTCCGACCAAACTCCCCGCCGCACAGCACCAGTGTTTCCTCCAGCAGTCCACGCTGCTTCAGATCGCCCAGCAAGGCGGCGATGCCCTGATCCACCTGGCCCGCCAGACTCCGATGGCTCTTGCCGATCGAATTGTGACTGTCCCACGGTTGCACGTCGCCGTGGTAACACTGAACCACCCGCACCCCGCGCTCAATAAGCCGCCGGGCAATCAGCAACTGACGGCATTGCACCGAAGATCCGTACGCCTCACGAACCGATTCCGGTTCCCGTGAAAGATCAAAAGCATCCGTCGCCTCCAACTGCATGCGGTAGGCCAGCTCAAAGGATTGCAATCGCGCCTCCAGCTGCGGATCGTCGCCGCGCTGCCGGGCATGCTCGGCTCCCAACTCGGACAGCAACGCCAATTGCCGGCGCTGATCCACCGCCGACACGCGTCGATTTTCAAGATTCTCCAACAAATCCCGAGGCTCCGTCTTCCGTGTATCGATGTGCGTCCCCTGATAGACCCCGGGGAGAAACGCCGATCGCCAGTTCGAGACGTCCGACACCGGCAAGCCCGGGCAAAGCGTCACAAATCCGGGCAGATTTTGATTCTCCGTCCCCAGTCCGTACGTAATCCAGGCCCCGTAACTTGGCCGTGCCAGCCGTTCGTCGCCGCAATTCATCAGCCGCATGGACTGCTCATGATTGGGCGTATTGGCATACATCGAGCGGATGATGCAGAGGTCATCGGCAAAGGCGGCCGTGCGGGAAAAGATCTCGCTGATTTCCAGGCCACTTTTTCCGTAGCGTTGAAACGCAAACGGCGAAGGCAGGGCCGCCCCCAGGGGCCGTTCGGTGGTCAGATTGCCACCCGGCAGCAGTCGCCCGGCGTAGCGGGCCAGCGCCGGCTTGGGATCAAAGGTATCCACCTGCGACGGCCCGCCGTTCAAGTATATGTGGATGATGTGCTTCGCGCGCGGGCGGAAGGCCGCGGGTCGCGCCTGCAATGGCTGCGAGGGATTCGGCACACTCAGGCCGGGCGCCCCGGCCGCCAGCAGGCCGGCATCGCCCAACAATCCCGTGAAGCCCAGGACGCCCAGCCCCGTGCCCATCTGCCGCAGCATCTGACGACGCGTTTGATACCGCGGAGGAAGGTTTTCCAACAGATTCATGTTCAGCTTGGGATCAATCGATGAAAACCGCTTCGTTGCTGATGAGCAGCACCTGCGCCAACTGCGCCCAGGCATCCGCCGCGTCCACCGGCTTCGGGGGCGCGCCATCCGACGACGCCGGAAGCTTCAGGGCCTTAACAAACTCCAACGCCGCCGCGGCTTCGGTGTGGGTGGGATTACGTCCCAAAGCCCGCTGAAAGAGCCCCCGCACCCGTTCGGCCGGATCCGGTGACGCGGACGCCAACAGTCCCGCGAGCGCCCCCGCTTGTTCCAAAACGAACGGCGAATTGAGCGCATACAGCGCCTGCTGCGGCACCATCGTTTGCGGGCGCCGTTCCGCGCATTGATCAGGCGCGGCAAAGTCGAAGGACCGGAACAGGGCCGGCAGATTCTGCCGATCAATGACGCTGTAGATCGTGCGACGCTGATTGGCCGGACCCGCCGGGTTTTCGATGGGACGGCCGCCTACCGTCGGATCCAGGCGGCCCGCGATGACGAGCAGGGAATCCCGCATGGCTTCCAATTCGAGGCGTCGCCGGGGAAACCAACCCAGCCACCGATTTTCCGGATCGCGCGCCCGCGCCGCGGGATTCGCATTGCCCTGACGGTACGCCGCACTCAACACCAGCAGCCGATGCATCGGCTTCAGTCGCGAACCGCCGTGCAAAAATTCGGCCGCCAACCAATCGAGCAGTTCCGCCTGAACCGGGGCCTCGCTGCGCGCCCCGAAATCCGCGGGCGAGGTCACCAAGGGTTCGCCGAAGTGGTGCATCCAGACACGGTTCATCAACACGCGGGCGGTAAGTGGATTGGTGGGCGAGGCAATGCCCTGCGCCAGCTCCAAACGTCCACTGCCCTGGCGGAACGGTTGGACCACTCCGCCGGTCAACACCCGCGGCAGGGCCCGTGAGACTCGATCGCCCGGCCGACTGGGACTGCCTCGCACAAAAATGAGCGCCGGCGGCGGATCCGGCAGATCAGTGACCACCATCGCCCGCGCCGGCGGACGGTTGGTGGCGTGGGCCGCCATCTTGTCGAGGGCCAGCACCAAGCCGCCGTAGCGATCCTTGTCCGGTCGGGACATGTGGTCCGGCGTCTCCCGGCGCGGGAAACTCAACGGACTCCCGGCATCCGCAAACAACGCCAGCAGTTCGGCACGATCCGCCGGCGCACTCGCCGCGAGGATGTCCGCCGGCAAAACCGCGGGCGGCGCGTTGGTCGGCAACGAACCCGCCCCCGGTCGGGCATAATCCAGCTGCGATAGCAAGCGCCCGTAAACCGCCGGCACGTTCGTCCGATTCGTCAGGTGGGCGCCGCGCAGAGCCGCCCACACCAAGGAATTCGCCCCCGCCCCGGACGCCCGCAGAACTTCTTCCGCCCCGCTCGCAAAATCCGCCTCCGACAGCGCCATCAGCCGGGCCCAGGGTCCAAAAATTCGATCCTCCGGCCGAACCCGCTGCGCCAGAAGTTGCCGCGTACGACGCATCAATGCGGGTCGGAAATCCTCCAGGATCAGCGACAAGCCAAACTGCGCGGTTTCCCAAAGATCCGGCGGCGTGGTCGCCGCCCGCACGAGATACGCATCAAATCGCCGATGAAACAGCTCTGTCTGCTTCACGAACTCGGCATCAATGTGCTGCTCCAGTTCATCGCGCGCCTTCCCCATCCGGGCTTCAAACGCCACGCCGTCGGGCACGCTGGCCGGGTCCTCGATCAGCGGCAGCACGTACGGTCGTTCCGTGGCCGCAAAGATCCCGTACAACGCATAGTAATCCTCCGTGCCAATCGGATCGTACTTGTGATCATGGCAGCGGGCGCACGCCACGGTGAGACCGAGCAAGCCCCGCGTGACGGTGTCGATCTGATCATCAATCTGATCGTGCGGATTCTGATCAAACAGACGCCCCAACGTCAGAAACCCCAGCGCGGCCAGTCGCCAGGGTTCCCGCGGGGGCTGCACCAGATCCGCCGCGAGTTGATCGGTAATGAACTCATTATAGGGCAGATCTTCATTCCAAGCCCGCACGACGTAATCGCGATAGGTGTAGGCCCACGGGCGCAGCGCATCGCGCCCGTAAAGCAGCACCAGATCCTTGGTATCGGCATAGCGGGCCACATCCAACCAATGCCGCCCCCAACGTTCACCGTACTGCGGCGACGCCAGTAAACGGTCCACCACCCGTTCATACGCGCCTTCCGAAGTATCCACCGCGAAGGCCGTGAAATCAGCGAACGACGGCGGCAGGCCCGTAAGATCAAACGTCACCCGGCGCAACCATGTGTGCCGATCGACCTCGGGAGCGAAGCCCAGCTGCTGCAATTCCAATCGGGCCAGCAGGAGGGCATCCACCGCCGTGCGCACCCGTTCGGCCTGCCGCACGCGCGGAATCGCCGGGGCGTGCACGGGCTGAAAGGCCCAATGATTTCCCGCCTGATCCAATCCCAACCGCACCGGAGCCGCCGTCGCAACCAGCGCCACCAGGCCGACTGCCACCGAAAAAACACCGCTCAAGGAACGGCGTAACCGGTTCGGAATCATTCGTGCCAGTGACATAGGGGACCCGTCCGACAATCCCCCCGCTGATCCACTGGCGTCAATCCGGAGTTCCCCCCGGCGTAAATTCGCCGTCGCGGCAGCGGCGGAGGTCGCCGCTCTCCCGGAAGCCATCGCGGGGTATCCGCTAGCCCTGCGCTTGCCCCTTAAATGTAGCGCGGCGTATACTTAATGTTTTCTAGGTTTGGCTGCGCGTTGGAGCCGGATGACTTCGGCCATGGCAGAGAGCCGGATATAGCCCTTCCAGAAGACCTCAAAACCCGGTGGACCATCACACTTACA
>CANIZL010000171.1 GCA_947471985.1 Verrucomicrobiota bacterium
AGAAACTTCCGGCAATCGTGCAATTGACCGCCCAGTTTATCCGGGCGCTGCGCAACGGAATTATCCGCGCTCTGCGCTGGACGGCCGCCCTGAGCCACTTCCGCATTGCAATGAAAGCTTACCTGTGAAACTAGACAGACACCGTTGCAACGACAACGACGGCCGTGAGGACCTTCATCTGGCGCTGCTCGACGGGGTGCTGACCCGTGAGACCTTGCGACGCACGTTGGCCGCGTTGGATGCGGTCGGCTATGAGGGCGCCGTCAGCCTCGAGCTTCACCCGCAGCTGCCTGACCCCCTCGCAGCGATCCGCCGGAGCGTCGCGATCCTGGACGAGTTCCTCCCGCCTTCCCGTTCCGCACCCGCGGGGAGGAGGTAGCAACAACTAGATGCTGATCAGGAAGATTTCCGCAATAATGACCGCCAGCAGGAGCACCACGATGCCCCAAATCACCGCCGAGGTCGTGTATTTAATGTGCGGTTTCTCCGCTACGATCTGCTGGTAGGATTCCGAGAAGATCGCGGTGCCCTTTTTACGTTCCTCATTCGCCTGCTCATTCAGTACCCCTCCATTCATTATGCGCGATCTTACCAATCCCTTCTGGATCAAGCTCAAGGCACTGCTCTTCCTGCTTCTCGGCTTGTTCGCCGGTGGTTTGATTCTGGCTGAACTGCCTTCCTGGCGCGTGGCTGGTTTGCTCCTTATCACGGTCTGGGCGTTTTGCCGGGCGTATTACTTCGCCTTCTACGTGATCGAGAAGTACGTCGATCCCAGCTTCCGTTTTAGCGGGCTCGGCTCCGCAGTGCGATTCCTCGCGAGCAATCGGTCGAAGCCACCGGCCGCCTAGTCGCCTTCGGCCGTTCCGCCCTAGTTTCGCCATCCGGCAACATCTTGTGAAACTCACCCTCGTCCTTTTCAATGTCGTAGCAGCAGTGGCCCTGGTGCTTCTGGAAAACTTTGCGGCGGCGGCCCATCGGACCCACGCCTACAGCGTTTACCGTGAACTGCAAATCGAGAAGGTTTTGGTCGAGCGCCCCGACTTCGATGTGGAGCTTCGCCTCCGCACGGTTGCAGCCGGTGGCACTTATTCCTCCACAATAGGCTGGATCGGTGCCGGCATCTGTCTGGCCAACGCGATAGCAATCGGATCCTCGCGGAAGGGCCCGAACTCATGAGGGCTTAAAGGGACCCCCCCCTTTGAAACCGGCCTTGGCGTCTCCCTTCGAGTCGTTATCCTTTCCGCGCCCGGTTATTGAACTCCAACCATGACACCGATCGCGTGAACACGACGAACTTATTGCTGCGAGTGGCGAGATGCAGCGCCTTTCTCAGCATTGGTGTATGGGGATGGTATCTGTCGGCACTGTTTCGCACTACGGGCTGGGGATATGCGAATCCCGCCGAAGAAATGGCCTGGGAGGTTTTAACCCTGGGTTGTTTTGCGGTACCTTTGGCATTTCTACCGCTCATCGGTGTCCCGTGGCGGTCCAAGTTTCTCGCGATTGGGGCTCTGACCATCGGCTGCACTCTGGCGGTCGAGGCATTCGCACGGTCGCAGGAATACCTCTTGATTCGCAAACTTGGCCGGCAACCGACGAAGGATCATATCGAAAGGCGCTGGTGGCCGTTCGAGTATCATGACCTGGGTTTTTCTCAAGGGAAGTGGTGGGGTTGCGATTGATCTGACGCCACCCAACACAAATGCGAAATGAACCAGGCGGTGCGGGTCTGATTCTGAGTGAGCGGCGGGGCGCCCGGTTTGCCGCGTGGTGGGAAGATGGCGCGGTCCTCGGCGGCATTTGCCAACCATCTGGGCAGGCCACTGCGCTAACGTCGGTACGGAAATTTACCGAACCGGAACCGCCGATCAGACGATGGCAATTGGGCCAAAATGGTGCCTTCCAACTTGGGACCACCGACGGACGCGGCGGTGGCTCCCGCGGTCGCTTTGGCATGGACTTCGAGGCGGCCGTATTTGATGGTACCTCCAATGCATCACCGGCTCACCGGGTTACCACCATCGAACCACAACCCGGTGGCGCTGGGCTCCGCCTTGGTGAATTCCCAACCACCCAAATCCAACGCATCCTCCCGGCTATCGGCGATTCTCCGAGGCGGTATGGTCTAGGCGAATGAAAGCACGCATCCTCAAGGTCGTTAAGTGGGGGCTCTTGGTTTGGGGCGCCGTCTCGCTGGTGGGTGTCGTTGGTGTCGTCTTGTTGTTTGCTTATCGGACGGGACCGGGCAACCACGACAAGATAGATTCGGCTTCTCCTCGCGACGTTCGGTTCGTTCTCAATTGGTGCCGACTGGGAGACGATCGCACGGAGCGCGTTCTGCACAGCCATGTTTCCGCGCGTTCCTTTACCGGAGACCATCTTGATGCCTACGCCATCAAGATTACCCGGGTTGAGATTGCGGAGCTGGAGTCGAAGACCAACGATTTCAGCGGTCACTGGTATCGCGGCGACCAACTTCCGCAGATTCTGGATGGGGCGGTGAAGTTTGTCGCCGGCTGGCATCACGAGATTCCGTGGTTTCCGACCGAGTCGGAGTTGAGGAGTTCTGAATTCTACGTCTATCCGTGGAGCATTTATTGCCACGGCGTCACGCCTTCTGCCGCCGAGCTGATTTTTGTTCGGCCGTCGGACAAGATGGTGTTTTATTTTGGGGGCAAGATGTGAGGGCGCCCGACAGAGGTGGGCCGTCGACCGCCCGCTGCGGGTTTGATTTTTTTGGGGACGGCGGGTTGTCCGGCTGGCTGCGCGATGGAGATCGGATTTGTATAGGAAATCTCCGGCGGTATCCGGCACCGAAGCCGTCGATTTCATCCCGGACACCGATTTGCCCTGCGTCGAGCACCCGTAAAAGGACTTCGGCCGGCGGATTTTTCCAATTTCCCGGGCCTTTCAAACAATTCCCGGCAGCGTTTCCAGGCCTTCCCAGCGGACCGATGCCGGTCTGATTGAACGGCGGTTCACCGGTCCGGAAGAGGCGGGGCTGTGCCAAGGCGTCGCCACGATCAAAGGATTGGAATTGGGCGAGAATGTTGCCTTGAAACTTTAGTACACCGTCGGGATCGACGATAGCCACAGCCATCGTTTGGGCATGGACATCGAGGTGGCCGCATTTGATGGTACCGCCTGTGCATGGCGTGCTCACCAGGTTAACTCGGATGCGGCCTTCGCGGAGCGATCCGTCGAACTCCGACCTGGTGGCCGTGGGCTCCGTCGCGGCGGATCCCAGCGCACGCAAACGCAGCGCGTTACCGCCGCTGTCACCCGCTCTCCGAAGCCATACGGTCTAGGCATTGCTCCGTCGTCGTATGAACCAACACACATATAAATTGATGAATACTCAGGCCAAAAGTCACCAGATATTGGTTAACGGATTGCTCCTCGTGATGGTGGGTTTTCTGTGGGGATTTGTGGTGCCGCACACGCCCTTTCCGCGTTTGGCTCTCGGAGCCCACGTCCAGTTTGTCACCAACGGTCTGGTGTTCATCGTCATGGCGATCTTGTTACTGACGCTCCCACACAACGTCGGCCCCAAGTCCAGCGCCGTGATGCTTTGGGCAGCGCGGCTTACTTGGCTGATGGCCTTCTCGGAAGCCGCCAATGCCTGGTGGGGAACGACCCAGATGTTACCCATCGCGGCGGGCCAGGCGAGCGCGACGGGTGGGGCGGCCTGGCAGGAATTGGTGGTGAAACTCGCGCACATTGCTGCCGGCCTCAGTTTGGTGGTGGCGTGGGGACTGCTCGTCGCCGGCTTTCTGAAAAAGCCCACCGTCGCCGAAAATCCCTAAACTCTGGTGCGTCACGACTTCAACCGCGACGCCTGACACAAAAGCGCAGTAGACCGGGCGCTGAGGTCGTGGCTCTGAGTCGGCGGCCGGCAGCCCGGCTTACTGGACGATTGCCGGTAGCGGCCGTGGTGTACCACGAACCGCCGTTTGCCGATCGGCCCAGGCTGCTTTCCTAAAACATCCAAACCGCGTCCTTCCTTCTGCCGCGCTTCTGGCTGGGGGACCGCAATTCAACCCCGTCAGGGTAGTTGACTCTGGCGGGACGACGGCCCGGGGTAATCCGTGACGGCTAACCCCGGGCTGGCTGCTTGCATCCCGTTGCACCAACACCGTGCCAGGTTCACTGCCGCATGTAGGTGGTGCCACGCTCCCTACCCCCCCCCCGCGCGCCAGATACGGTGCCAGGTTCACTGATCTGTAGCGCTGCGATAGCGTACCAGGCTCCCTCTCTTCGTTCGGCAGCGTGCCAGGTTCCCTACCCCCGGCCCTCCTCCGGAGACCGTGGCAGGCTCGGCATAAAAAGTTTGTAACTCCGTCCCGATTTCTTCGTAGGAGGGCGTGGAACCCCGCCCCGTCGGGCGGGAACCGCAAACACCACGAAGAACAACATGAGACTGAAGCGAATCAAACCGGTGGGGGAGACGGCAGTGTATCACTGCCTTTCACGGATTGTGGGCGGGCAAATGCTGTTGGATGACCTGGGGAAGGAGAAGTTGGTCCAGCTCCTCTGGCCTCTAGCCCGCTTC
>CANIZL010000172.1 GCA_947471985.1 Verrucomicrobiota bacterium
CCATCCGGCCGACTGGCTCCCTTGGAACTATCCACAAGCCAAGGCGGTGTAGTTCTTGCAATACCGCCGCCTGTTACGGTCCGCACCGCCTACCGAGTCGACCAACCGGCGCCCGGCGCACGCTTGCCGAAGCAACACATTGGACCTGCTTCGATCCGGCAGTAATTGGATGCCGAATTTATTCGGGAGCAGTACCGTGCTCGATCGGTTCCTGGGATTCTTCGCTGGCAGCGCGTATGTGATTTCGGGCTCCAAATCCGCGGATGTTTATGACTATCTCCGGATCTCCGACGCGCGGTGCGATGCGTCCCAAGGCACGCTGGCGCAACGTCAGCAGCGCTCGCAGGCCCTCGACGCCGAGTCGGCCGGAATCCTCAAGAAGTCGAATCGACCGCTTTTTCGGATGACAGTCTTCAATTATTCGAGCCTCAACCGAAAAGAATTGTGGGCCACCGCCTGGGTTCGAACCGTGGTGACCACTCTGGCGGTGGAACGGTTCCGGCTGAAATACGGACAGCTCCCGGTCGATACGGCGGCGCTGGTGCCGGAGTTTTTGCCGGAGGTGCTGCGCGATCCCATCGATGAAAAACCGCTCCGGTATCGTCGGGAGGCCGAGGGCTTTGTGGTGTATTCCATCGGAGCCAATGGTCGCGATGATGAGGGCCAGCTGGGCCCCGTGGAAAACGAAGACTCAAGTGCGATGCTGCTGGAGGGGGATCAGGGAATCCGGGTGAAGTAAGGTTGGGATTCGGAATTACGGCCAACCTGCGGTCACTCTGGGGCCGGGAGATCTTGATCCCCTCCCGGGTTAGCGCAGCATCGTGGTGAGACGTTGACGTTCCGGGTTCGATGGGATGCCGATCTGATCGAAGGGAATCGGTTGAAAGCCCAGCTTCCACGCCGGTGAATCCTTGCGGAGTTGGAAGGATTTCTCGCGCGGGGCCACGTCCATACGGTTGGTGGTCACGAAATTGTCCCGCACATCAAACATCCCGTTTTGCGCGTGCCAGCCTAGTTCGAGCCAGGGACCGAGGGCCACATTGTACTGAACCCGATTGCCTTCGGGCGGAATGCCTTTGAAGCCGGCACCCGTGAGCGCCGGTCCTCCCGGAGGTCCGTAGTAGGCATCCAGCGCCGCGAGGGCGGGATAGCGCTGGCGATAGAGGGCGGCGGGAACGGCGGCGAGTTGTTCGCGCATGTAGTCGTGGACCATGCTGCGCCAAACGGGAGAGGTATCCAATCCCCGGCCATCGGCACGGACCGCGGGATCGCAATCCACGAAGAGATTGTTTTCCACCTGATGATCGCGTCCACCGCCGATGAACATCGCCCAGTGGACCTTTTGAAAGACGTTGCCGTAGACCTCCGTGCCGCTCACGCAGTCGTCCATGTAAACGCCCATGGAGCCCATGCCGACGCCCCCGGTTTCGTGGATGAAGTTGTGGCGAATGCGATTGCCGCGATAGGAGTAGTCGCGGCCGGTGTAGATGGCACCGACGTCGCCGGATTCGAGCGCGACGTGGTGGATGTCGTTGAACTCGATCAGGTGATCGTTGCCCGTGAAAAGAATGCCGGCGTGCGGGTGATCGTGGATGTGGTTATGGGAAACACGCTGGCCCACACCGGCCAGGAGGACGGCGGGCACGTAGCACTTGGACCAGCGACCCTGTCGCTGGAAATGGCAATTTTCCACGAAGTGTCCGCTGGCGGTCAGGGTTTGCCGGTCACCGCCGCTCAGACTCACGCCACCGTCGCCGGTGTCGAGAATCTCGCAGTTCGCGACGCCGTGGCCGGTGCCGCCCTCAATGATCACGCCGCTGTCGCCGATATTGCGGATGACGCAACCGGTGATGCGATTGCTCAGCCCGTCGCGGATTTCGACGGCGTTGCCCCGGGTGGCTTCCAGGACCAAGCCGCGAATGGTGATATGTTTCGCGCCGGTCAGACGGACGATCGGTTGGGCCAGCAGGGAGAGCACCGTTTCGCGCGGGGCGCCGGGGGTGGTGACGCCGGGCGGCCAGAAATAGAGGCGGCCTTGCGGACGATCGAGAAACCATTCCCCAGGTTGATCCAGTTCCTCCAGGATGTTGAGAAACTGAAAGCGTTGGCCCTTACGGAAGCCGTAGAGACCGTGCGGCGGGCGGTACGCAGGAAATGACGATCCCGGTCCAATTCGGCAACGCGTTCATAGGAGTTGGCCCAATCCCAAGCCCAATAGCCGTGCACCCAGAGATCGGTGGTATCCTGCCAGCGACGCGGACGTTCGCCCGTATAGAGGAAGCCGCCGGGCAGGTCGCCGATCTTGCCGCCGTGGTCGTCGCCTTTGCCCGCGGTCTCCGGGAAACCGGCGATCTTTTCCCATGCGCCTTCGTTGGGCCAGCGGGCCAGGGTCATGGGCCGGCCGCCGAAGAAGAGTTCGCAATGGGCGGGAGTGGAGGCACGGGAGAAGCCACGCGACTTCATTTCACCGAATTCGGTGATTCCTTGGGCCCGGAGATCGAGCACCTGAACGTGGGCTCGCACCGCTGGATCGAAACGGTTCAGCACGGCGGGATCGGTGACGGGTGCAAAACCGGTCAAGGTGCGGCCGCCGATCCAGCGGGCTCGTTCGTCACCGTAGGCCTGCCACGTGATGGGAGCGGCGGCGGTCCCCGAGTCGGCAGCGGTGAGTTCCAGGGCGTTGGTGCGGACGAAATCTCCACCCCGCAACCAAACGGTCAGGCCGCGTGGCGGCAGTTTGCCGTTTTGTTGAAGGCTCCGGACGGCGTCGCGCGCCCGTTCGAGTGTGGCGAAGGGTTTGGTCCGGGTGCCTGGATGGGTGTCGTTGCCCTTGGGTGCGACGAAGAAATCGGCGTGGGCGGCGAAACCCAGCGCCAGCGCGAGCCACACGGATGACGCCACCCAACGTGATGGACGGAGGTCCTGCCAACGAGGACGCGAGGTGCGGAGGGTGTGCATGGGGCGAAAGATAAAATGACGAACGCAGACACCAAACCCATTCCGACGGATTCGACGCTGGGAGAGCGTTCGCGAAATGCTCCGGCGACGGGGAGGTGAATACTCGAGAAAGAACGGGGACCGACGCCGGTTTATTTCGCGGCGAGAGGCTTGCCCTTGAGACCATGCCCGGTGAGGGATTTCAGGTAGGCGGCGATGTCATTCACCTGATCCGTCGACAGCGCCACAGACAGTTGAATCTTGCCCATGCGCCGGATGGCGGACTCCAGGCTGTTTTCCCGTCCGTCGTGAAAATAAGGACCGGTGACGGCGATGTTGCGCAGGCTGGGGACTTTGAAGACGAGTTCGTCAGCTTCCTCCTTGGTGACCGCCACTCGCCCTTTGTCGGTGTCCGGAAGATAGCTTTCGAAGATGCCGAACTTCTTGAAACCATTCCCGCCAATCAGGGGGCCGTTGTGGCAGGTGGTGCAGCCGACCGTCATGAAGTCCTGCAGCCCGCGTTGCTCCGCGGCGGACAGGGATTTGTCCTGCCCGTTCAGAAAGTCGTCGAAGCGGTCGTGGGTAACCAAGGTGCGTTCGAAAGCGGCGATGGCGCGGGCGAGGTTGTCATAGTTCAGGGGCGTGGTTTCGCCGGGGAATGCCCGGGCAAACTGCCGGAGATAGGCTTTGTCCGACGACAGGCGCTCAATCACCAGAGAGGGATTGGGCATGGCCATCTCGATGGGATTCAGGATGGGGCCTTTGGCTTGGGCTTCGAGGTTTTCGGCGCGCCCATCCCAGAACTGGGCGACGTGAAATCCGGCATTCAGGACGGTGGGAGAATTTCGTCCCCCGCGTTTCCCGAAGGCGCCGATGGACGTGGGTTCATTATCCACGCCGGCGCGCTGCTGATCCACGACGTGGCAGGTGTTGCAGGATTGCGTCTCGTTTTTGGAAAGTCGTTTCTCGAAGAAGAGCCGCTTGCCGAGGGCGATCTGCCCGGGAGTGTCTTTTTCGGCGCCGGGCATTTGTTGGGGGATGGGAGCGAGCACTTCCAGCGCCTTCTTCCGGAGGCCGGCGGTCGCGGGTGCAGACGTGGGCGAGGCGCCCGGTTCGGCGCCCAGCAGGGCGAAGCCTAGATAACCGGCGCTGGTGATGGTGAGGCGTACGAAATGAATAATATTCATCTGAATTCGCGCTTGGACGTCGAAGCCGCTGCGGGCCATTCGAATGAACTCGAACCATTCCGCCGCACAGAATTCGCCCGCCACCGGCACTTAATTGGCCGGAGTTGGCCAGAGAATGCCGCTCCTGGCAGGAACCATCGCCAAATCCCGCAAGGTGCCAGGTTCAAAGTCCACCCCCGCCAACACCGTGCCAGGTTCACTGCCGCATGTAAGTGGTGCCACGCTCCCTATTCCCCCCGCCCGCCAGATCGGGTGGCAGGTTCACTGATCCGCAGCCCCTCTGATAGCGTACCAGGCTCCGTATCCCCGGCCGTCCTCCGGAGATCGTGGCAGGCTCGATATAAAAAAGTCTGTAACTCCGTCCCGAATTCTTCGTAGCAGGGCGTGGAACCCCGCCCCGTTGGGCGGGGTCCG
>CANIZL010000173.1 GCA_947471985.1 Verrucomicrobiota bacterium
ACCAGCAGGTGGAAGTGATTGGACATCATGCAGTAGGTCAGCACCTCCACCCCGCAGAAGGCGGCCAGTGGCCAGAGGAGCTGGACCAACTTCTCCTTCCCCAGGTCATCCAACAGCTTTTGCCCGCCTACTATCCGTGAAAGGCAGTGGTATACGGCCGTCTCCCCCACCGGTTTGATCCGCTTCAGTCTCATGTTGTTCTTCGTGATGTTTGCGGACCCCACCCAACGGGGCGGGGTTCCACGCCCTGCTACGAAGATTTCGGGACGGAGTTACAGACTTTTTTACAGGGAGCCAGCCACGATCTCCAGAGGAAGGCCGGGGATACGGAGCCTGGCACGCTATCGAACGGGTGACAGATCAGTGAACCTGCCACCCTGTCCGGGAAGCTGGAGGAATAGGGAGCGTGGCACCACTTCCACATGGCAGTGAACCTGGCACGGTGTTGGTGGGGGTGGACTTTGAACCTGGTACGCAGAGGGGACGTGCCGTTTCGTCACCAGCTCGCTAAGCGCGCCGAGGCCCTGCCTCCCTCCCATCCAGGCGACGGCTGGAAGTTTTTTGTCCCACACTCGGGGACGTCGCTTTTTCCTAAGGGATTGGCCAAGCGGCTACGGAGCCGGCGGGGTGGTGCGGGCCGGCCCGGTCCAGGCTTGCTCCCGTTTGTCGATGCACCCGGTCACTTGGAGGACCACGTTGGTGTTCAAAAGCGTCACCGGCTCGTCCGCGGTATAGTTGCGCATCCGGCAGCCCGAGAGGCTGATGGTCAGCTTCTGATTCCCCCGCACGAGGAGATAGTCCCGCGATTGATTCAAGGTCGTCAGGGCACCGTTGCCGCCCGAGAAGGCCTCGACGTTCAGCAGCGACGTGTGGCCCTGGCCTTCGATGATGAGCGGATGGATGTCCTCGATGCGCGGGCCGGTGTTGGCGATAATCGAGCCCTGGGCGATCTGCCAATTCCGATTGAAGGTGCTATCCCCGAGCTTGTGAATGCCCACCGTCACGCAGTCGAGATTGAAGCTCGTGAGTTGTCCGTAGGTGGCCGGACCGAGATAGAGTCCGCCGTACGCCCCGAAGGTGAAGAGATCCATCAAGACCGCGTTGTCGGTGTGATTGATCGCGTAGGTGAACGTCTTGGCGGCCACCACGGAGTCGATCACCGACTTGCTGTAACCGCCGCGGATGAACCGCTGGTTCGAGGGATTCACGTGGCAATGCAGGATCCGGGGGATGTCATAGCAGTAATCGATCCGGATGAACTCCCCGCCGAGCGGATAGCCGTAGCAGTGTTCGAAGAGGATCTGCTCGCAGATTTGCGGTGGACGGGAATTGAAATCCATGGCGAGGAATTCCCCGTAAAAGGTCAGGCACGACAAGGTCACTCCCTGCGAAGGCCGGGCATGCGACACGGCGATCGTCGCGGGATATCGGATAATCTTGGCCGGGTCATCGAGCGTCTGACGCGGATACCAAAACTGGAGCCCGCGCAATTGGGTGGCGCCTTCGACGGTGAGGAAGGCGTGCTGCTCGTCCTCAATCCGGAAGACGCTCCCGACGGGCTGGGGTTTGGTCGGATGCCGCGTGCCCCGACCGGTCGGACCGTGCACGCCGATGATCGACACGTTTTGTCGCAGGACCAGGCCGCCGTCGACTGGATACGGCTCGTCGGAAGGTTCCAGGAAGAGGGCGGCCCCGCGCGGCGCGGCCCAATCGATGGCCTGTTGCAGGATGAGTTTATTGGTCCCGGCGGAATTGGTGGGGGAGAGCCCAAAATCACGGAGGTTCTTGTAGGCAGCGAATGGTTCCGTTCCCTCGGCGAGGCCCACGGCGGCGGCTCCGGGCCCCACCAAGGCCAGGCGAAGGAGGGTGGCCAAAATGCGGAGGCTCCGAATCGTCTCGGGGAAGTTTTTCATACGTGGTGTCTAGTCCAACCATCGCTCCTCGAAAGTGGCGTTTTCTTGGCATTTTGTGCCCGCCGATTGAAAAGTCAGCGATGCCTGTACTTCTGGTTTTTCAACCGACAAGGCGGCCGGGCTCCAACTTCCGAGCTGACATTTAAGCTCGTTTGTGTAGGCTGCTCACATGCAAATCCACCGAACGGTTATCCCCTGGCTCCGTCATGCCCGCATCATGTGCGGCAGGGCTGTTTGCGGCGCTTTTGTCGGTGGATTGGCGCAGGGTGCGGCGCTGCAGATCGACGTACACCCCACGCCGGATCGCAGTGCCGTCGAACTTCGCCTCCAGGGCGACGCACCGGCCGGATCACCGGTGGAGGCGCGATTGCAACAATCCGCCGATTTAAAAACCTGGAGCCCCGTGGGCGCCAAGGTGCGGCTTCCAGCTTTGACCTCGGCTGCGGGCTTGAAGTTGGCCGACGATGCCGGTGCGCTCGGATTTTTCCGGCTCGCCACCCGTGACACGACGTTTACCGCCACCGAAGGCGCTGACATTCTGGGTTACACTTCCAGTTTTGCCGATCAGATCGACGCGCTCGGCGTCTATACCGTGGAGGATTTTGCGGCCCGCTACGCTTACAAAGGAACCTATTTGGCAGGCATCAGCTGGAATCCCACGAATTCGCTTTACTGGAATGCCATTCAGCAGGACGTGGTGAAGCCGCCCAAGTATCCTGGAAATCCACCGATAACGCTGCCGGGGTTCAAGCTTTCCCTGCCGGAGTTGGCGCGTTTTCGCACCAATGGTTTCGTCGTCAGCGAACGTCTGGGTAACGACAGTTTCGGCGACGTCTACTACGACATCTTCACCCGGGATCTGCCGGTGTTTATCTCGACGGATTCCATCCTGCACGCCTGGCATCGATCCTTCGATGGCATCGTGCAGGTGGTCGAGGACGGGCAACTGCGCGGGCAACTCCGTGAAGTGCTGTTGGGTATGCTGGGACAAGTGGCGGCGGCGAAGGCCGCCTACGGTGCCGGCGTGTTGAAGACCAGCCTGGAGGATAGCGAATACTTTTTGGCGGTGGCTGCCTACCTGATCGCTTTGGACTCCGAGCGCCCCACGCCGCTGCCGGGCGATCGCAACCGCTTCAATCAAACCCTGCAACTTATCAAAGCCGCCAAACCGGCGGCGTATCAATTTTTCGACGGCAGACAATTCTCCGAGGTCGTCGATTTTTCCCAGTACACCCCGCGTGGCCATTACTCCCAATGGATTACGCTGCAACGGTATTTTCAGGCGATGATGTGGCTCGGTCGCGTGGATTTGCGAGTCGCCGGCAATCCGGACTATGCGTCGCTGCGGCAGCTCGGGACGGCCATCGTCTTAAACGATCTGCTGGATCGCGCCAATCAACGAACGACCTGGCGAAAGATCGACAACTTCATCACCACCTTCATCGGGCCGTCGGATTCGATGAACTTCGATCAATTGGATGCGCTTTTAAAGACTGCCGGTGTCACCTCACCCGTGATGATCACGGCCAACGCGTCGCTGGAATCCCTGCGGGCGCAGATCGAGGCCGGCACTTTGGGGACCCAAGCCATTCAGGGACACGGCTACGTCGGCAGCGCGGGCAATGATCAGATCAAGCTCCCCCGCAGTTTCACGTTCCTGGGCCAGCGCTTTACCGTGGACAGCTGGACCTTTAGCCAGGTGGTGATGGACCGCATTGTCCAACCAGGATCCCAGCCGCCCCGATTGGTGCGACGTCGTTTGCCGTATTCGCTGGATGTTGGTTTCGCGGTCTTCGCCAACGATCAGCTCGTTCCGGAGCTGATCGCCAATATGACGAATCCGCAAGGCGTTCCCTTTCGCGATGGATATCCGTATCAGCGGAATCTCGCGGCGGTGCGGCAGGTCCTGGATGACCGGCCGGCCGAGGCGTGGACGGGCACCTTGTATGACCGCTGGCTGCTGGCGCTGCGAACGCTTTCCACGCCGACGACCGGTCTGGAATTCCCGGAAGCGATGCGGACGCGGGCCTGGGCGATGAAGACGGTCAACACGCAATTGGCGTCTTGGAGCGAGTTGAGACACGACACCGTGCTCTATGTAAAACAAAGCGAGACGCCACCCATTGCCTGCCAGTATCCGCATGGCTACGTGGAGCCCATTCCAGAATTCTATAATGCCATGAAAGGGCTCGCCCTTCAGGCGGCACAGGTGTTGGAAGGAGTTTCACTGCCGCCCATTGGAAATCTATCGTACTTTAACGGGCCTCCCGCGGAACCGCCCAACCCCCGCCCCTCGGAATTCCTCAATCGTTTCGCCACCAACTGCGAAACCCTCGGCGGGATTGCGACGAAGCAGCTGCTGCAAAGGCCGTTGGCAACCAACGAAATTGCC
>CANIZL010000174.1 GCA_947471985.1 Verrucomicrobiota bacterium
CAATTGACCGCCCAGTTTATCCGGGCGCTGCGCAACGGAATTATCCGCGCTCTGCGCTGGACGGCCGCCCTGAGCCACTTCCGCATTGCAATGAAAGCTTACCTGTGAAACTAGACAGACACCGTTGCGACTTCTCAAGCGGCGAGGTGATTCCGCGAGGTCCTGGACTGCGGCAGTCCTCTGACGCTTTGGACGCAAAACGTACGAGCCGAACGGGCACCAAAATCTCCCGTGGGCCGGACTTGCCGATCGATCCATCCACTTGGTGCCACCGCGCCCATTTGAAAATGGATCAAATCCCATAAATCGCCGCTTCCCCTGCCTGCCCTTCTCTGCAAGACTGCCTCTGCTTCACCCGTTTTTTGCCCCGTTATGCGCGCCTTTACTTTGATCGAGCTCCTCGTGGTGATCGCCATCATCGCCATCCTGGCGGGCATGCTGTTGCCCGCCCTCGCCCGCGGCAAGGAGTTCGCCCGGACCACCGCCTGCGCCAACAACCTGCATCAAATGGGCCTCGCCGCGCAGATGTACGCCAACGATCACCGCGGCCGGCTGCCCTCCTTTCGCGACTGGCTTTCCGTCAAAGTGGGCGATCTCGGCACGGGCAAACTCTATCCCTTCGTCGGGTCCAAGAAGGCCTATATGTGCCCGACCGATCAGGCCGACATCGCCTCCCGCAAACGGATTGCCGTCCCGGCGGTCGGCGGCCCGGGCGGCGGCAAGGTGGCCAAGCGCGACTATAGTTACGCCATGAATTGCGGCCTCTGCCACGAAGAGGAGACGAGCACATTCATTGCGCCCACCCAGACCATGCTGTTCATGGAAGCGCTGATGTCCACGAACGATTATTCCGGCCAGGCCGGCCCCACGTTCGGCAGCCGCACCCTGACGACCCGACACAATCAGCGCGGCCACTATATGATGACGGATGGCCACCTCGAGCGCATGAATCACACGCAAAGTGTGGCGGCCGAAAAGAAAAAGCGTTTCTGGTTCCCCACGAGTAACACCTCCGGCCCCGGCGGCATGGACATGTCCTCCGGCCTGACGGAGTAAGCTGCCGCTTTCGGAAGCGGCTCCCCCGCGCCTACAGGTTTCCCAGGTCTCGTATTCGAATATTAAAAATCGCGAAGGGGGAAAGAGTTCGTAACCGCACGGCGGTCTGGTGGGCCCAGCAGGATTCGAACCTGCAACCAAGGGATTATGAGTCCCCTGCTCTAACCGTTGAGCTATGGGCCCGTAGTTGATTTACAGCAACTTACGAACAGCGCTAACGACAAAGCTTGCTTCGGTCACGGTTTTGGTCACGGTAGCACGCAATGAAACGCCAAGAATCGTTGCGCAACGGCCAAAACCATACGGATGACACAAAAGCTCCGTCACTAAGCACCCGCAGGTTCGAGCAGGTTTTCGACGGCCGCAAGCAGCGTGCGCGCGGTTTGTGGATGCGGGACGGCAACTACTACGGCCGGTTTTCCGCTACCGATCAGGCCGGCCGCAGGCGCGACACCTTCCGCCTACTGGAGGGCGCCACGACGGTACCGGCAGCCAAGGAGCAGTTGCGAAAGCTCCGGGACGAAGCCGCAACGACCACCATCCCGACCGAAGGCCGTTGCCCCACGTTCGCGGATTACGCTCGGCGGTACCTTTCGGAGGTGTCGACAACCAAACGGCCGGCCACCCGTAAAAAGGAGACAACCCAGCTTGGCTGGTGGATCGAGCGAATCGGAGCGCTGACGGTCCGCCAGATTCACCGCGCACACATCAACACCGGGATCGCTGACTTGGCGAAATCCGAATTGAGCCCGCGCACAGTGAATTTGTACGTAATCGCCATCCGTAACGTGCTCAAGCGGGGCCAAGAGGAAGGGTTGATTCGCGAACTTCCAACGGCCGGTCTGCGTGCGCTCCGGTCCAGCCAACCGAAACGCGAATTGCTGCCAATCGAGCATTTCGAGCGCGTTCTCGCCGTCGCCACGGAAACCCGGAGGAACGGCGCCGAGTTCTGCGACTACTACCGGTTGCTGTTGTACACCGGCGCCCGCGAGAAAGAGGGTCTGAATCTCCGATGGGACGACGTGGATTTCAAAGCGCGCCAACTAACGATTGGCTGGGACGCCAAATTAAAAGGCCACGAGTGCCGACGGGTCGACTTTAACCCACAGCTTGAAAAATTACTGACCGAAATGCACGGTCGACGCGCCCCAGATTCTCAGTGGATATTCCCGAGCCCAAAGCGCGGCGAGAACGACCTGCCGGCAAAGAACCTTCGCGCCGCCTTGAATCTGGCGTGCGATGACGCCGCCCTGCCCCGCTTCGGTTTCCACGCGGCGCGCCATTTCTTTATCAGCCATTGCGTCATGGCTGGGGTTGATTTCATGACCATAGCCCGGTGGGTTGGACACAAAGACGGCGGAGTTCTGGTTGGAAGAACTTACGGCCACGTGGCGAACGAGCACCGGCAGAAAATGGCGGCGCGGGTTGCTTTTGATGGAGGTGCCAAATGAAAAAGGCACCCCTAAAACCAGCTACCCCACCTACGCCAGATACAACTGCCAGCGAACCCACCAACTCCCAGAAGGCCCAACGCGAGACGCAATCCGGGCCGGACGTCTTTGACGTCGGGACGATAACGTGGGATGACGGGTTCGCGATGGCGGTCATGGGAAAGCCGCGCCGAATATACACCGGACTCAAAATCAATCACCACGAGCCGCCCATTGAAAAGGGCGGTGAAGCTTGGCCGTTCGGGGTTGCAAGATTGGAGTTTGCAGAGGATAAGACCACAATCCTGAGGCATGTTGGTGAGTTTTTTTGCAGGACGCTGAGCGACGCAATTCAAGCGAGGAAAATCCTGTATGCAGAAATCATCGAGCGTGAAAGCGCTGGAATTGCACTCCAAAAGAGCTGGGAGAGTCAAAAGTCAACAATCGCTGAGTGCGACCTCAGGGAGGCGCGAATGATCGTTTTGCGCGATCAATTTCCAAACACGTTCAAGGCCAAAGACGCGATGAGTAAGGCTCCGGCGAGCGATCTTAGCGCGGCCGCTGAAAACGTGTTCCGCGCCTACGCGGTGGATCTGGCGCGCCTGCTGAAACCCAAGCGCTTGAGTGATGTTTTTTCATCGGATCGCATTCCCGATGAATGGGATTTCATTGAGCAACTTGTCTCTGCCGGCAAGGAGGCCAGTCCGTACGATGCCGTCGATGTTGAGCTTGCCTCTCGGTGGCTGGCGGCCGGGTACCACAAAATGAGCGCGAAGGAATTTACGGAAGCGATAAATGAAAAAACCGGGAGCCAGATTTCAGGGGCGGCAATGAAGCAAAGGGCGTACAGAAAGCTGGGCCTCATGACCTCGAAACCTCCCGGACGGCCCAGCAAGATTTCGGAGGAGGAACTGAAGAAAAAAGGGTACGGCAAGCGGGAAAGTTGAATTGTGACAATCCGGTTTCCCGATTGTCCTCAATGATCGTCAGCTAGCCTAGGTTGGTGAAGCGTTGCACTCGTCATGAGTGCATTTGACGTTTCATTAGTTAACAATTCGACGGTTTCTGCCGGGTCGGAAATCGTATCCCTCCGCCTTTACGGCCAACGCATTGGTCTGTCTTCTCCGACCCTTTGGCGAATGCGCCAGCGGGGCTGGCTGGAGACGGTAAACATGATGGGGCGGCCCTATGTCACCGCCGCCGCTGCCCGCGAGTTTGAGCGGCGGGTTGCTGCGGGTGAGTTCTCAAAACCGCCATCTGGTGCGGCCCGCAAAAATCGACTCTCCGCCACTGGTGCCGCGAAAGGGGGCCAGTCGTGAGTTCCCGCAATCCCAAAGGCCGTCCCCGCGGCCGCAACGGAATATCCGGCTCCGGTCTGCAACGCATCCGCCGTGTAATGGCTGGACTACCGCCGACGCGCCGGAAGGTGGCGCTGAATTCCGGCCGGGGAGGTGGCGCTTGAGTGGACCAACACCGACGCCCCGCTGTAGCGCTTCGCGTGATTTCGTGAGGGGAGAGGCAGACGCTGGCTAATTGATCTGTGGACGAAGTTCCGTGGAGGCCGGATTAATTTGCCATTGTTCACCACGGATCTTTGCGCTTTTGATCAGCGATTCAGTTTCGGGCCGATCA
>CANIZL010000175.1 GCA_947471985.1 Verrucomicrobiota bacterium
AACACTTCCTTCGGAACCCAACGCCCGCTGATTCGAACAGCTCCATGCATCCGGCCAGCATCATTGAAAGAATCCCGCGCGTCTAGCCTCAAGATTTGTGGGTAAGGGTGAGAGTCCTCTGCCGCTTTGCCACGGAGCGTGACCGGAATCCAAGGTGTCTGCAGAACTGCCGTGCCCACCTGCTGAGTTATTCGGCGCCCGTCCGGCTCGCACGGTCTTGTTCCAAAGCGGCAGGGGACTGCCGCAGTCCACGACCTCGCGGAAATCACCTGACTATTGAGACGTCACGCCAGCGTCGTACCCGGCCACCTGCTTTCCCGTGCCAATTCCTTCTGTGCCAGTCGGGGCGGCTCCCGCATAATCCCGTCGCGCAATGACGTTCCCGACCGGCAATGTTACCTTCCTCTTCACGGACATCGAGGGCAGTTCGCGACTGTGGGAGGCCAACGCGGCCGCCATGGGCCCCGCCCTCGCGCTGCATGATCGGATCCTGCGCACCGCGGTGCTGACGCATCGGGGCGTGGTTTTCAAGACCGTCGGCGACGCCTTTTGCGCGGTGTTCAATGAAGCCCCCGATGCCGTCGCGGCCGCCACTGCCGCCCAGCGCCAATGGGCGGCCACCGACTGGGAGACCGGGCCCCCACTAAAGGTCCGCGTCGCCATCCACACCGGCGTGGCCGAGTTGCGCGAGGCCGATTACTTCGGTCCCACGCTCAATCGCGTCGCCCGCATCCTCGCCGCGGGACACGGTGGCCAGACGCTGCTCTCCCTGGCCACCGAGCAATTGGCCCACGATCGGCTGCCCGCCGATGTCCAATTGCAGGATCTCGGCGAAAACCGATTGAAGGATCTCGCCCGCCCGGAACGAATCTTCGAGCTGAAGATCGACGGTTTGGCCGCGCAGTTTCCCCCGCTGCGTTCGTTGGAACAGTATCCCAACAATCTCCCGGTACAGCTCACCACGTTCATTGGCCGTGAAACCGAAGTCGCCGCCGTGCGCCGGCATTTGGACGGGACGCATCTGCTCACGCTCACCGGCCCAGGCGGCACCGGAAAAACCCGGCTGTCGCTTCAGGTGGCCGCGGAAGTGGCCGACCAATATCCGGACGGCGTCTGGCTGGTGGAACTCGCCGTCGAATCTGCGGGCCCCAACGTCGCTGTTCAACTCGCCCAGACGCTGGGCCTGCGGGTCGACGCGGAACCGTCCGTGGAATCTGCCCTGATCACGTATTGTCGGCGGAAGAAGCTCTTGGTGCTGCTGGATAACTGCGAACACCTGATTGGCGCGGTGGCCCACCTCGCCGAGGCCCTGCTGCGCGCGGCCCCGCAGTTGCGCATCATCGCCTCCAGTCGCACGCCGCTGGGCATTGCCGGGGAGCTTACCTGGCCGGTGCCGCCGTTGTCGACCCCGCAGCCGTCCCGCTGGGGCACCCTGGAGCATTACACCGTGGAGGAACTTTCCCGGTTCGAAGCCGTCCGACTCTTCGTCGAACGGGCCACCGCCGCCGTGCCGTCGTTTCGCCTGACCTCGGAAAACGCCCAAGCCATTGCCCGGATCGGTTACCGCCTCGACGGCGTGGCTCTGGCCCTCGAATTGGCCGCCGCCCGCATCAAGGTTCTCACTCCGGAACAGATCGCCGATCGGCTGCAAAATCGCTTCGCGCTGCTGACCGGCGGGAGTCGGACCGCCCTGCCCCGACAACAAACCCTCCGGGCGCTCATCGATTGGAGTTACGATCTGCTGTCGGATCGCGAGCGCGCCTTGTTCCGTCGGCTGGCGGTGTTTGCCGGTGGCCGCTCCCTGGCCGCGGTGGAAGCCGTCTGCAGTGATGCGGATCTCCCCGCGTCGGAGATCCTCGATCTCTTAACCCAGCTCCTCGACAAATCGCTAATCAGCCTCGAAGACGGTCCTGTCGGCGAACCCCGGTATGTGTTAACGGAATCCATCTGGCAATACGCCCAGAGCCGACTGGAAGAAGCGACCGAAGCCGCGGGCATCCGGGATCAGCATCTGGCCCACTTCCGTACCGTTGCCGAACAGGCCGCCCCCGGATTGGCGGGCCCGGATCAGGCCCGGGTGCTGGAACGCCTGGCGGCCGATCGCATCAATTTCCGCTACGCACTGGAGTGGTCGACGCGCGATCCCGACCGCGCGGAATCGGGCTTGCGCGTGGCCGTGGCGCTTTCGCGATTCTGGGAGGTGCGCAGCAACTTAAAGGAAGGGCGCGATCACCTGGATCGGTTGCTGGCGGCGGCTTCCCCGGCCCCACGCCGACTTCTGGCGCTGGCGTGGGGAGCGGCGGCCCGACTGGCCTGGTGTCAGGATGCCAATCGAGTCGCCCGCGATTTCGCCCTTCGCGCCGTGGAACTCCTGCGCGTCCTCGGTGACGAAGAAACGGCCGCCGAATACGTCGGTTTACGCGGATTCATCGAGCGTTTGGAACATGAAACCACGGTCGCCGAGACCTGTTTTCAGGAATGCCTGGCCGGGTCGGAACGATTCAAAAATCTCCGACTGCGCGCCTTCGCCCTGGCCGGAATGGGCAGCGTGGCGGATGACCGCGGTGATTTCGCCCTCGGCCATCAACTCAAACTGGAGTGCCGGGAAATCCTCCGCCGGCAGGGCGATCGCTATTTTCTTGGCCTCAGCAATCTGAGTCTGGCCGACAACGCCTTGAAAGCGGGACGCCTGGACGAGGCCGAGGCGTGTTACACCGAGTGCCTGGAAATCGCGCTGGAACTCGCGAATCGGTGGACCATTCCCCACCTTTTGGAAGGCGCCGGCGAGGTCGCGCGGGCCCGGGGCCAATGGGAAAAGGGGCTTTCGCTGTTCGCCACCGCCTCGGTGCTCCGGGAACGACTGGGCCTGCAATTGACCCCATTGGATGGACAGGCCTACGAAGCGTCCCTGAAAGCCTTCCGGGAGTCGTTGGATCCGGCGGAATACGCCCGCATCTGGAACGAAGGACGTCTGCGGACACCCCCCGACGCCATCCGTCGGGCCTTTCCCTCGGTGGTGCTGTACTGAAGCGGAGCCATCGCTTCCACGGCGGGCTTTCCCGGTGAATCAGGCGCACCGGCAGCCGGGTTGCTGCGCCCGGTGAAAAGCGTTCGTCGTCGAACGGTGCAATTCAATTTGAGAAGCACCGCCCTCCTCGCTACACACCCGCGCGCATTTCGTCGCGCCTCCATGAATTCACTCACCGGTCTGCTCGTATCCTGGCTTCGTTTTGTACTCATCCTGCTCCTGGCAGGCACCGCCCGGGCGGCCACCGTGGCGTGGAATAACCCGGCGGGCGGGGCGTGGAACGTCGCCGCCAACTGGTCGCCCGCCCAGGTCCCCGCCACGGGGGACACGGTGACGATCACCCTGCCCGGCACCTACACGGTCACGCTGGCCCAGAACGCCACGCTGGCCAGCCTCACGGTGGGGGCCATCAGCGGAACCCAAACCCTGACGTTTTCCGCCGGCACCCTGCTGCTTCAGGGCGACAGCGCCTTCAAGACCAACACGGTCCTGAATTTCAGCGCCGGCCGCATTGCCGTGGAGAAAGTCACCCTGTCAGTGGCCGGTGCCGTTAACTGGACCGGCGGTGAATTCTACGGGCTCACTCCCACCGGAATCGGCCGCATCCAACTGGCCAGCACGGCCACACTCACCCTCGACGGGCCCCAACCCAAGTACGCGGATTACGTCACCCTCGAAAATCGGGGAACGATCATCCACGGCGGCGCGCACCATCTCTACCTCCGCAGCGATCCCAACAGCAACGCCATCGCGAGCGTGGAGAACTACGGCAGCTACGATCTTGCCTGGGGTTCCGCTTAGAGCCCATCTGAAAACTCATTGCTTGAGAATAGTGGGTTAAAATCGTTAAAATACTGAGCAAATCGCGCGTTTATGTTTGACATGAGCCTGAGGTTGAGTTGGTCAACTTTCCGCGGCAGCGG
>CANIZL010000176.1 GCA_947471985.1 Verrucomicrobiota bacterium
CCGACTGGTCAGCCACAGCCATGACGCCGTGCTCCAGCACCTTTGCGAAGAACTCACCGCCACCGAAACTGTCTATCCCGGCACCAACCTCCGCCTGATCTACCAACCCGTCGGTGCCACACTCATTCCATGAGATCAGGTGGTCTGAGTCTGAAAAAGGCCCCAGCTTAAACCCGAAAGGCTTTTCGTAGGGTACTTCGTCGTCCTCGCCCAATCCTCGCGACCGTTTCCGCGGCCACCCTCGCGTTCCTGTGGGCCGCCGCTGCCGCCGCCGTCGCTCACGCCCAATGAACCGGCTTCACCTACCAGGGCCGATTGTCGAACGGCGCGACGGGCGTGACGGGACTCTACGATTTCCAGTTCCGGACCTTCGATGCACCCACCGCCGGTATTGCCCTCGGGTCCACCGTCAGCCTCACCGGAATCGGCGTGACCAACGGGCTTTTCACCGTGACGCTCGATTTCGGGGCCAATGTCTTCACCGGTCCGGCGCGTTACCTCGACCTCGCCGCCAAAACCAACGGCAGCGTCGCCGCGTTCGTTCCGAAGACGCCGCGCCAGCTCCTGACGCCGGCGCCTTACGCGATCCGCGCCGCGGCGGCGGAAACCGTCGCCAACGGCGCCATCGGCACCCCGCTACTCACCGCCGGCGCGGTCGCCCAATCGAACCTCTCCATCGCCGGAACCGCCGCGGCCGGCAAGGTCCTCGGCACTTCGGGCTCTGGCTTAACCAGGGTCGACGCGCCGAGCGTCAACCCGCTCGACGAATCCATTGCCTTTCACAACGCATTCCACGGCCTGATGCTCGCCGGCCGCGACGGCTCGGGCCGGCACCACGTAGATAACACCGCCCGCGGAGACTACTGGCCGACCTGGACCGCCGACGGAACCTGGATCGTGTTTCCCGGCACCGATGGAGTCTACAAAATCCATCCCGACGGCACCGGCCGCACGAACCTCTGGTCGCTCATTCCGGGAGCGACTCAACCCATGGTGGACAACTCGCCCATGTACGGCCCAGCCCGGGCTTCTTCGGATGGACGCTGGGTCGTGGCCGCCTTCAATCTCAATGGGACCAACGGAATTTACTCCATCGCCGCCGACGGCAGCGGCAGCGTGAAAGCGATCCGCTTTGTGGCGCCGCCTGCGCAGATCTACAATTTCATTGGTGGCATTGCCGAAATAACGCCCCCGGCTACGCCCGTGCTCTCCATCACGCTCCTCGGGCCCGGCAAAGCTACGGTTTCCAGGACACCCCGCACGCCCGCTTACGTGCTCCAAGAAGCGACGAGTCTGGATACGTCGGCCTGGGTGAATTCCGCCTCCGGCTCGGCGGAGCCCATCGAAATCCCAACGCTGGTCGCCCCCAAACTCTTCCGACTCATCCGCCGGTAGGTCGCCATTTTCCCAAGTGTTTCACCCAAAGGTGTCCATACACGTAATTCAGGATGAACGCTTAGGTGCGACCAGGTTAGGCAGGAAGGCCCGCTCAAACTGTCCAAATCTGAAAGTCGTACGTCGCCACCGGACGAACTGCACCCACAGCTGAGTGACCCCGCGCAACGTGGGCCATTTCCCGTCGGTCGGGACGGCTCATCTCGAACACCGTTGGCACTGCCTCTTGGCTCACTGAACTGAACTGAGAGCGGGACGGAAGCCAAAATCGAGGCTGCGGGTGCCGGGAGCGTAGCTTGTCCGGATGGACGCGCGGCAGTATCTGGCACCAAACTCATAAGCGCCCCCCCGCAACACTCGGCTGGAACCCGAAACCGGACCCGCAGGGTCGGTCTCCACACCCACCAGATCGCCGCCACGCCAGTCGGAGCACCATTCCATCACATTGCCCAGCATATCATACAATCCCCACGCATTGGGCTGCTTCAGCTTCACCGGATGCGTCTCGCCCCCGGCGTTCGCCTGGTACCAACCGATCGCGTCCATTTCGCCATACCGCGGCCCCGTCGTACCCGCACGCGCTGCATACTCCCACTCTGCCTCCGTCGGCAATCGATAGGCCTGTTGCGCCGTGATGCGTCCGGCAGCCCGCTCCAGTTCCGTTAGCTTGCGGCAATACTCCACCGCGTCATACCAGCTCACCTGCTCCACGGGCCGCTCCTTGCCCTTGAAGTAAGAGGGATTGATCCCCGTCACCGCCTCGTATTCCGCTTGAGTCGTCTCGTGGTCACCCAGCCAGAACCCCTGCGTCAGCATCACCGTATGTAGATTTTCACCACCAAACCGTTCCGGGTCCGTTACCGGGCTTCCCATCTGGAATTCGCCGGGATCGATCCACACAAATCCCGCCGGCCCGCCGGCAGGCGCCCCCAAGGGAACGCTTCGGTATAGGCGGTGAAAGGCGGCATCGGAACGGTCAACCACAGTGCTGCCGCCGGGGCCCATCGCAACGTTGGTCAGAAAACGCCAGGCCGGCGCGGCCGCTGGAGCAGGCAGGTATTGGATCTGGCTCGAAGTACCGGCGGTTCCCGAAAGCTGAATCTTGGTCACGGCAGCAATCCCCAGTCTGAGGGCCGATGGGGGAGCGATTTCCACGAGCGGAGCCGATACGTATCCCTGTCCGGCCGAGATCACGACGATGTCCGTCACCTTGCCGGCATTCACCAGAGCAAGCGCGCTGGCCCCGTTGCCGCCACCGCCAGTAACGGTGACATGAGGCGCCTCGACATAGCCGAGCCCCACCTCGGTCACGGCGATCTTGCTCACCAAACCAATCCTTACGGTCGCGATCGCCCTCGCCGACACACCCACCTGCCCGGGCGGGACCATCAGCCTGTAGTAGGTTCCAGCTTCCTCGGCAGACAAATCCACAAATTCCCCAGCGCCAGTCGAAAGATCCACAGTTATCCAGGGTTTCCACCCAAACCGGTCGGCAGGGTTGAGGGAAACCTGCAAGGCGGGCCGGACGTGAGCCGGCCCCTCGACCAAAAGTTGGGGAATCCTCGATATGATCAGGCCAGACGGTGGCCCAATTCCCACCGCCGGAGCCGCAAAGTAGCCACGGCCCGCCGAAACTACCAGGATCTCGCTCACGCGGTCGCCACTCAGGACGGCCCTAGCCTCAGCACCAGTCCCGCCACCGCCGACCAGAGTTACCGCCGGCGCATCAACATATCCCGACCCGCCGGACGTCACAGTGATGCCGGTCACATACCCAGCCGTCGTCGTCGCGACCGCCGTCGCGGTTTGGCCCGCCAAGCCCTTCACACCAAGCAGCAATGCCCCTAAAAACACGCAGAAACTCTTCACCATCGTTCTTTAACCAACTAAACACCCCTCGGTCAATGCCAGCTCAACCGGTAGGATCTCTATCACCGGCATCCCGCTGAACCTAATTGCGGGCCAGATTCCCTCGGAATTTCTGCTAAACTCAGCCGCCTGCAACCCGATAACTCGTTGAGTTCAATTGCTTGGGTTTAGTATATTTAACTTCAAAATTAGCGCCGATGCCGCCCCACAACTTTACCCGGGAGACGAAATACAAATGCGACAGCGTTGTCAGATACCAGTATGCCAACCTAGTTCTACTTCGTTATGTTTGATCCGGCGTCTTTTTGGCGCGTGCCCGCCGCCGTTTTGATTTCATAACCCGGCGCCGGCGTTGGTGGCGCTTGAGAACAATTTTCTCCCGATCATCCGTGTCCAG
>CANIZL010000177.1 GCA_947471985.1 Verrucomicrobiota bacterium
ATCGGTCGACAAATCCAAGGTCCGATTTGCCGACTTTTGCACCTCACCCCGTGAGGGAGGCGACGACGCATCAATATCTCCTTCCATATCGTTCTGTGGTAACAGGTTGCCAGAAAAACCCACTTCGTCGACTCACGTTTTTAGGATCAACAGATCGAAAGTGGCGGTCACGACGGATCCGCCCGGTTGGGTGAGGGTGGCGGTGACCGCCGCGGAACCTCTCTCGCTGGGGAGCGGACGGAAGGTGACGCGCCGGTTGGCCCCCGTCCCCACCACGGTGATGCGATCGGCCGGAAGGATTCCGGTGTCGGCGGATTCGACGGCAAGACCCAAGGTCGCGAGATCGCCGGCCGGCCAGGCGTATTGGAGGGGCAAGGTGATCTCTGCGCCGGCAGTAACCCGTTGTGCCCCGGCTCGCAACCAGGCGATGGCGGGGTTGGGGGTGGTCGGCACGACGTCGGAGAAGGATTCGCCCAGTCGGATCTCGTCGAAGCTCATCGCGGACAGGGCGCTCGCACCGGATTGGAGGCGCAGACGGTCGAAGCGGATGTCAGCACCAGTTCGGGTCGCATTCGGGGTGGTGGGGATGACTCCGGGCGCCGGGTTGACGAACAGGTCGACCCGGTCCTGGGTGCCGTTCACGCCGAAGCTCATCCGGACCACCAGCAGCGTGGTCTCGCCGGTGACGAGCGGAGCGTTGGGGGCAGGGGTGATGTTTGCGGGAGCCGTGCCCAGTTCCGGGAGTTGCACGCTCCAACGTGCGGCACCCGCGGGACAACCCACGAACAGTTCCACCGTGTTGCCATCCATCAGAGAGAGGCCGCCGGAGTCGCCGACAAAGAAGTTGGTTTCACGACGGGCCAGGAACGACAGCCAGAGCTCGGTGCCATCGAGCCCGAATCGTCCGCTGGTGCGGAGGGACGCGTAGCCGGTGGTGACGAACGCGCGGGTCTGGATGCCGCCCGCGCGGAACAACGCGCTTCTTCCGGAATTGGCCAGACCCGGGAAGGTACGGCCGGGAGTGGTGATCGTCGCGCTTCCGCCTCCTGCCCATCCGAAGCCCGTCTGCCACCCCGTCCCGCCGGTCTGGGTGTTCAGGCTCGCATTGTCGACGTAGGCGAACCCCTCGTACGTGATCAACGCGGCGGGCAACGGCGGGACGAACGTCAGCAGGAGTAGGATGAGACCTGCATGCCAGACGGACAGAAGGCGACGGAGCGGGAGGGGACGCCCAGTGGAGGCCGCAGGTCGTGAGTTACTGGCAGGAATCTGCCTTCCCGGCGCTTCGCGGAAAGGGAGATTTGCTTTCGCGATTGCGCTCATATTTTGACATCTTGCGGCGATGGGGTCGGCGGTGCAAGGGCTTTGGGGGACCCGCGGACCATTTGGGGTGGTGGAGTGGGCGAAGTCGAGGGGCGGATGGGGTGGAAAGTTGTTTTTGAGTGACCTTAGAACGCGTTGGTATGCACTGATGTTGTTTGCAGTCAATCAGTTATCAAATTCTCGTCGTCGGGCATCGTATCGGACTCTATTCGAAAATCTGGTTCGTGCGGTACACGATCGGACTTGGGTGGCGGTGATCGTCTGCTGGGCGATGGCGCAAAGCCGCTTCAGAAGACGCCGATTGCGGTAGGAAGTGATGCGCAAAAGCTTCGGCAAGTCGAAGACGTAGTGACGGTGGTCGACCGGTAGCAGAACTACTGAGGCAAGGCGCTGATGACGCGTTTTTCAGCCGCCACGCTGTCGGGAGGCGCCGATTAACAGTTGGAGGTTTTGATTCGAGCAGCCTTGCTCAAGCTGGCCGCGACCCTGGTCGGGTGTAGTTCCAAGCGGCGGCGGGTCGGATCGACGCGAGCTATCAAGCCCAGCCGGGCGAAGAACGCAATGGGCGGGTTCCGCTGGTTATTTTTGCCGGTTTCCCAGCGGATGGCCGCTCTGGCCGCGGGTCGCCGGATTTCCCTCCATGTCCATGAGTCGAAGATCCTCCTCGGTGGGCCCGCCCCCGTATTGGCGCCAATAGAGTGCTTTGAACGGATTGATCGCGGGTTCGACCGCACGCTCGTTCACGAACGAGCCACGCACGGAATCCCACCATCGGTCATACAGCCCCGACATTTCCCGGACCACGTCGGGATGGATGGCACTTGCATCCGTGGTTTCGCCGGGATCCGCCACGACGTCGAAGAGCATCCAATGGGGCTCGCGCGCGCCATCCGGCGAGACCAGTTGCCACCGCGGCGTCCGGACGGCGCAGGTCTTGTATTTCGCGTCGGCCGGATCCGCGTTCTTGGCCCATCGGCCCAGGTGAGTGAAAAGCGTCCGGTCGGCCCATGGCGCCGCGGGGGTCTCGAGGAGCGGCACGAGGGAACGCCCCTCGACCTGGGTCCGGGTCTTGCGGGAAATGCGGGTGCCCGCGATCTCCGCGATCGTCGGGAAGAAATCAATGTGCGCGGCCAGCGCGCGGCATTCGCCCGGGGCGAGCGTGCCCGGCCAGCGCCAAAAGGACGCCGCGCGCGTGCCCCCGAGGAACGCGGTCCCCTTGGCGCCGCGCATTCCCGCGTTGTACCCCGCGAGCAGGCCGCCGTCGGCCCCGTTGTCCGTCATAAACACCACGAGGGTGTCGCGCTCGATGCCCCATTCGGCGAGCCGCGCCAAAAGGCGCCCGATATTGTCGTCGATGTTGGCCACCATGCCGAGGAAGCGGACGCCGTTGGTATTGGCCACGGCCCCGCGGTACCGGGCCTCATCCTCGGGCCGGACCTGGAGCGGCACGTGCGGCGCGTTGCACGCGATGTAGGCATAGAACGGCCGGCCGCCCTTTGTACGTTCCATCCACCGGATCGCCTCGCCAAAGAACACGTCGGTGCAATAACCATGTGTCTTCTCGAATTTTCCGTCGTGGAGGATCACCGGATCGAAATAGGTGTTCCCCGGCGCGTCGCCGCAGGATCCCGGATACGTCTGCCCGATACCGCCGCCGCCATGCACGAAGACCTCGTCAAAACCGCGGCGCCCGGGCTGGTACGCGGATTCGTCACCTAGATGCCATTTCCCAAAAATGCCCGTGGTATAACCCGCTGATTTCAAGGTCTGGGCCAGCGTTAACGCATCCGGCGCCAACCGCTCGCGCTCGAGAATCGTGTGCGTGACGCCACTCCGGAACTCATGCCGCCCGGTGAGCAACGCGGCACGCGTCGGTGAACACGTGGGACTGACGTGGAAATCAGTGAAGCGAACGCCCTCGTCGTGGAGTCGATCAATGTGCGGCGTCCGCAGCACGGGATGTCCGTGGCACGACATGTCCCCGTATCCTTGGTCGTCGGTGAGGATGAAGACGATGTTGGGCCGCCGCGCGGCGATCGAGGCCGCGGGCACGGTCCACGCCGCCATCCACGCGAGGCTCAGCCATAGCCAGCCGGTGCGGATGAACCCCGCGGTCGAGATCCAAGTTTTCATGAGCCGTCTTGGGATGGCCCGGCTAAGCCGCCGTCAAACAATAACATTTACATCTGAAGAAATTTATATCATGCTGTGATCCGGCATGGATAAAGTCTCGATGTTGGCGGTGAAGCTTGGTCAGCTATGGCCGCATTTGAACGAGAAATCACGTCGCATGGTCGCGGCGGTA
>CANIZL010000178.1 GCA_947471985.1 Verrucomicrobiota bacterium
AAGAAGCGACAACTGGAAGAAAACAAATGAAACCTCTCCCCAACCTCTGGCTCACCCTCGGGATCTCTCTGGCGTTGCCGGCCGGTTTCGCGGTCGCCCAGACCCCTGCCACCGACGCCAAAGCCGCCACGGAAGCGAAGACCGAAGCCAAAGCAGAGGCCAAGTCCGAGACCGCCGCCGAGGCTCCCAGCACCGCTGCTCCGGTCGCAACACCCGAGGGCATGCTGCGGCTTAATTTTCGCAATGCCCCGCTGGAATTGGTGCTGAATTACCTCAGTGAAGCCGCCGGTTACATCATCGTCCTGGAAACGGATGTGAAGGGCAAGATCGACGTTTGGAGCAACCAACCGGTGACCCAGGATGAGGCGCTCGCGGTCGTCGACGCCGCCTTGAACAAGAACGGTTACACCGCGCTGCGCGATGGCCGGACGTTGACCATCATCAGCAAGGAAAACGCCCAGCGCCGCGAGATCCCCGTCAAGAGCGGCAACGATCCGCAAAACATTCCGAAGAACGCGGAAATCGTCACCCAGATCATTCCGATCCGGTACATCACAGCTTCCCAGTTGACGCAAAACCTGACCAGCCTGCTGCCCACCGGGGCCGAACTCACGGCCAACGAGGCCGGCAATGCGCTGATCATGACGGGCACACAGTCCGGGATCCGCCACATCACGGAGATCGTCCGCGCGCTCGACACCTCGACGGCCGGATCCACCAGCATCCGGGTCTTCGCCTTGCGCTTCGCGGATGCCAAGCAATTGGCGGCCCTGATCAAGGACCTCTTCCCCAACACCAATACCGGCGCGGGTGGCAATAACGGCGGCGGCAACAATGGCGGGGGTGGTTTTGGTGGATTCGGGGGCAATCGCGGCGGTTTCCCTGGGGGCGGCGGCTTTCCAGGCGGCGGTTTCCCCGGAGGTGCCGGCGGCAACGCAGGCAATCGGGGCAATACCGGCGGCGGCGGCGGCGGCGGCGGCAATCCCCGGGCCGCGGCGTCCCGCGTCAATGCGGTGGCGGATGAACATAGCAACTCCCTGGTCGTGAACGCCCCCGAGGACGTGATGCCGGAGATTCAAAACCTCGTCGAACGCGTGGACCGCGACGTGGAAGATGTGACCGAAGTCCGGGCCTTCCGATTGAAGCACGCGGATCCCGTGGAAATGGCCGATCTGCTGGCCGGCTTGTTCCCGGATGAAACGTCCTCGTCCGCCAACAACACCGGCAATGCGGCGGTGCGCTTTGGCGGCGGCGGCGGATTCGGGGGCTTCGGCGGTGGTGGCCGGGGTGGTCAGACGAGTTCCGGAGGCGATAGCGTGCTCGCCAAAAAGCGCGGCAAGGTCATCGCCGTGGCCGATCAACGGACCAGCTCGGTCATCGTCAAGGCCGCCCGCGATCTCATGGGACAAATCAGCCAGATGGTCCAGCAGCTCGATGCCGATCCGTCCCGGAAACAAAAGGTGTTTGTGTACGAACTGAACAATGCCGAGCCGACCGAGGTGGAGCAGGTCCTGCGTTCGCTGTTTGAAAACCAGCAGACCCAGAATCGTTCGACCTCCCAGAATCAAACCAGCGCACTCAATACGCGGGCCAATCAGCAGCAGCAGAATAACAACCGCACCGGCAACACCGGCTTCGGCGGTGGTGGCAACGGGGGTGGCGGTGGCGGCCAAGGTGCCGGTCGTTAATCCATCCTCCTACGCGAAGCTCCTCCCATGAATCCCACTTTCTCCCTCCGTTCGCCGTCCTCCCTCCGCGGTGCTGCCGTCACCGGACTGCTCCTGACCGCCGCCCTGTGGCCCACTGCCGCTCTCGCCCAGTTCAACGGCGGCGGCGGGGGCAATGGCGGCGCCCGCCGGTCCGGCACCGGCCAAAATACCCGCCAATACCCGAACAACACCCAGGTGGGCGATGCCACCATCTCCGTGGATGCCGAAACCCGGAAAATCATCGTCGTCACCGACGACGAAACCAACCTCCGCATCAAAGAGGTGATCACGAGCCTCGATAAACCCCGCCCACAGGTCCTCATCAAGGTCGTGTTCCTGGAGGTCACTCACAACGATGGACTCGACTTCGGCGTGGAAGGTGGGACACAGAAAACGCTGGGAACGGTGGGATCGGGCTCTTTTGCCAACGCCTTCGGCATGTCGAGCCTCAACACCGGGAATTCCAATGCGGTCCTGAATGCCGTGGGGCAAAACGTTCAGAATTTCTCCCCCACGCCTCCAGGCGCCGGTCTCTACCAGTTGTTCGCCTCGGATTTTCAAGTCACCCTGCGCGCCATTGCGCAGGCGGGCAAAGCCGAGGTGCTATCGCGTCCGTCCATTCTTGCGCGCAATAACCAACCGGCCACCATCAGCCTCGGCCAACAGGTGCCGTTGGTCTCGAACACCCGCTTCGACGCGGTGAACGGGCAGATCAATACCGTCACCTACCAAAACGTCGGCATCATCCTCCGCGTCACGCCGTTCATCACCCAGGACGGAATGGTCGAGATGATCGTTTCGCCGGAAACTTCGCAATTGGCGGAGCGATCACAGTGGGTGCCGATCTCCAAGGATGCCCTCGCTCCGGTGATCAATTCACGCATGGCCGACACTGTAGTGGTCGTCCCCGATGCCCAGACGGTCATTATCGGCGGTCTGATGGAAAACCAAATGACCACGTCTGAAAGCAAGATCCCGATACTGGGCGATATCCCCTGGTTGGGCAACGCTTTCAAACGCAAGCAAAAGCAGAATACGAAGACGGAGCTGATGATTTTCCTGACGCCCTTCATCGTTCCGGCCGCCACGCAACTCGCGTCGTTGACCGCCGCCGAACGGGCGATGTCGACGCTGAAGCCCCAGTCCATTTCCGAAGCGGAACTTGAGCGGGTCCTGAATAATCTGCCCTCCAAAGGCGGAGGCGCACCGCGCATGAAGAGCACCATCGCCCCGGCCCCGGCGACAGCCCCGGCCCCCGGCAGTACCGATACCTCGCCGACATCCACCGCCCCGGGCACTCCCGGAGCGAAGGGTCTGTACCAGCGGCGCCCGTAACGCCCGATGGGCGGCCGTCCTGCCGGTCTACCCGCAGGCCGCCGCCCCATCCGTCCTTCGTCGCGCGACTTAGCGCCGCCGGGCCTTCAACCCGACGATATCCACCAGCACCTTCTGCAGGACCAGCGCCTCATCGGCGTCGCTGCTGACGAGTTTCCGGTTCGCTTCCAGCAACGATTCCATCGCCGACACGAGTTCCGGCGTTTCGTAGTTGTCCGACTGTTGACTGGCGCGAAAGGCCACAAAGGGATGGCCCACGAGTGGATTGAACCGTTTGTCAGCCGGCAAGGCCGTAGCTGGAACCCGATCCATCTGGGTCTTGAAGGAATTGTAATCCCGGGCGGATTTCAACACCCCCGAGTGCTTCAATTCCTTCAACAAAAGCATGCCGCGGACCTTCGAAATCAGGCCGTACAGCAAGCCGATCTCGGATTTCTTCTTATCGACACGCATCTCCCACAACTCCTCATCGAGGACGTGCAGCAGTTTTGGGAGATCGCGATCCCCCAGAGCTTCGCCCAGTGCAAAGGCCC
>CANIZL010000179.1 GCA_947471985.1 Verrucomicrobiota bacterium
GGAAAAGGCCACGCAGCACGGACGAACGGTGGCCCGGTTCCAGGAGAAACTTCCGGCAATCGTGCACTTGACCGCCCAGTGTATCCGGGCGCTGCGCAACGGAATTATCCGCGCTCTGCGCTGGACGGCCGCCCTGAGCCACTTCCGCATTGCAATGAAAGCTTACCTGTGAAACTAGACAGACACCGTTGCTATTCGCAGTTTCGTGCCGAACTGGCCAGGGGCGCTGTTCACCCAGGGAATCATCGAGCTAAAGGCGGGCAACCCCGACCATGCGCTTGCTACGCTCAGCCAGTGCGCGGATATCACCCCGGACTGGGCCGAGGTTTATTTCCACCTGGCACGGGCCCACTTTCGTACGGGCGACCTCGGGACGGCGATTCAGATCGTCGGGAAGTCGCTGGCGTTGAATCCAAGCTGGGCCGAGGCCAACTACGATCTCGGCAATTATCACGAAAAGGCGGGACGCTTTGAGGAGGCTCTGGCGGCGTTTGGCAAAGCGGCGCAAATCAAACCCAAATGGAGCGAGCCTGGGAAAAGAATTCTGTCACTCAAGAATTCCCTCGGAATGAATTAGCCGGCGACCTCCGGAGTATTCGCGAGAATTGCGTGCTGATTGATGAATTGAAATTCCAATCATGAATGCCGCCGAACTGCTAGCGGAACTTTCCGTCCGGATTTACCAGCCTCCGCTCGTTGAGCAGCGGGAGGTCCCGGAGATAACTGATGTTGAGAATCCTTTGAGCGTGCTGATTCTGATCGTGGATTTTGAGACCGCGGTGATGATGCACGGCGTCAACAATCTGATCGGGAACAGCACCGGGCGGCACCTGTCCGAAACCGTTGCGGCACTGGAGAAGGTCGGATGTCACGAAGAGGCGGTGTTGCTCGGGAGAATCCTGGAGGTGGCCACCCGTGGCGGGATGACCCACCAGGCCATCCGCGACGAACGAAGAAGCGTCCCTTCCCTTTCTGTTACCTCATTCGCTGAGCTCCATGGTTCAAAGTGGGACAAGGTCTCCAAGGAGCTCGGAGCATTGGAAGATCAGATAAATTACGAGCGCATCACGATGAGACTGGAGGACTTTGTCGGGCGTCATCAGGGGTTCTTTGAGGAATTGTTGGCCGGGCAGGCGGGTGTCTAATTTCTCCCTGCGGCAAGCTGGAGAATCGGTTATACCCAACAAATACGCTGCCAATTTACCACAACGGATTCTGCAACCTGCTTAATTGGAGGGTTCCCGTGTGCCTCAAACGAAATCCGCGTGAAGGCAACAACGCGGAGCCAAGGCCAGGTGTCGGGACTTGACGGCAATATCTTAGACGCGGGTGAGAATTAATGTAGGGTTCCAGCTGGGTGATAACGAAACACGGATTCTGGCGTGCCTCTGCGTTGGTTCTGGTGGGCCTGGGGGCCGGTTATCTTCTCGGCCGCTCACGGACTTCCTCTTCGTTGAGGGGTCACCTTCAGGATGCGATTCCCGCAGAATTAGCCACCAACACTGGGTCGACCAAGGGCACGGTTTCGACGTCAAAAGCGGCACGGTTTGAATCCGACCTGTGGGCCGGCATACGACCGCACAGCGGCGCGGAACGGGATCGGTTGGTGAGCGAGGTGCTGGCCGAACTGACGCGGCATCCCTCCAGCGGAAGAGCTTCGTTCTATGCCCGGTTGCTGGGCGAGGTTTTATCGGTGGAGGATCTGCCGGGCGTGGAGGAGCGATTTCGGCGGGAGTTGCCGGGGCTGGATCAATTGGAGTTTGCGGCCGGGTTTTTGGGAGCCTGGATGAGTCGGGATCCGGAGGGATTGGTCACGCATTGGGAAAAGCAGCGCCGCCGGGATCCGCGCTGGGAGCATTCCATCAGGGCGGCCTGTCAGGAGCTGGTTCGCAATGATCCCGAGCACTTCCTGCAGATCGCCGGGCGTCTGCCGGTGCTCTTTGAATCGCCCGCGGATTTTCGCACTTTGGAATGGCAATGCCGCGCGGTGGTCCGGCCCGAGGAAACCCTGGGCCGAATGACTGAGGTGCCGTTGGCCATGAAAAGTTGGGTCCAGGACGCGGCCTATTTGACGATCGGTCGAAAGGACCCGGAGCGGCTGATCGCGCTGTTCCAGGAGGCGCGCCTGCCCGCGGACGCGGTGGGGCAACTTGCCGCCCGAGTGCTGACGGATCCGGTGGAATCCGGTCGTTCGATCGGCGCGGAGTGGTTGGGTCGAGTTGCCGAGGCGACTGGAATGCCGGCCAGTCAATACAGCACCATCGCTTTGGCCGTTGCCGAGCGACGCCCGGAATTGGCGCTACAGCTCGCCGAAAGTATCCCCGCGTCGCCCGGGAAGATGGCGGGACTGACGACGATTCTGACGAGCTGTGTGGCCGCCAATCCGGATGTGGTCCGATCGTGGATCGACGCCCGCACGGATCCGGAGGAACGGTCGGCCGGATTGAGCGCCTATTTGCCGGCTCTGGTCCGGACCGATCCCGGGCAGGCGGTGGGTCTATTGAGCCGGATTGACGATTTGACCGTTCGCCAGCAGACCACGACCGCGTTGCTTCAAGAGTGGAGTGATTCCGCGCCGACGGCGGCGTGGATTTGGGCGAACGAGCATGCCGACCAGTTGACGGGCGAGATCCGAACCGCGGTCTTGGGGCAACTGGTGGTGAAGGCCCCGGAAGTTGGGCTGCCGGCCTTTCAATCGCTTCCGGAGGAGCAACGGTAACGTGAATTGGGCGGCCTCGTGCAACGGCTGGTCCAGCGGGAACCCGCCTCCGCCGCGCAGTTGATCACCAGTAATCTCGAAGCTCCGAATGCCGCCGCGCATGTTTCGACGGTGGTTCATCAATGGAGCCGGGAGGACCTGCCCTCAACGGGCGCCTGGATCGACAGTCTCCCGACCGGCGCAGTTCGCGAAAAGGCGATCACGACGCTGGTGGGCGCGGTCGACGGATTCGATCTCGACCTGGGCTGGCGATGGGCCGCGAAACTGGCGGATGAATCGGCCCGCGAAGCCACCTTGCTGCTGCTCGGCGAGCGTTGGTTGAAACAGGACCCGTCGGCCGCCCAAACCGCGATGGCGAACACCCCGCTCAGCACCGGACTCCAAACACGCCTGCAGGCCTTGCGACCCCATCCGTAAGATTTGATGCCGGTCTCGGCCGCGGCGCTACGTGTCGCCTTCGCAATATCTGGCGGCGACGCGCTGAGCTGGAAGTGCCGTGCTGAAGTAAGTTTCGATGCACGCGACGGGCGGGAACTTGGTGATGTTGGTCGCAGCGCGGGGTGGAGGGCCGCAAGGTCGTGGACTGCGGTAGTCCCCTACCGCTTTGGAACCGGACGCACGAGCCAACCGCGCGCCTAAATTTCCTGCGGTGAGGCACGGTTGTTTTGAGCACGCCCTCAATGACCGGCCGCTCAGTCCCCAAGCTGACTTAACGGA
>CANIZL010000180.1 GCA_947471985.1 Verrucomicrobiota bacterium
CCGGCAGGTGAGCGCGGCACCGACGCGCGGGGATCGATCGGCTGCCATCCGCGAATTTGAAACGGCGTTGGCCGCGCATCGGGACAATGATTTGCCGGCCGCCACGCGCGGTTACCAAAAGGCGGTCGACCTGGATCCGGCGTATTTCGAAGCCCAATACAACCTCTCCCTGACCGCCGTCTCCCAGAGCGAACTCACCGTGGCGCTTCGCGCCGCTGAAACGGCCATCGCCTTGCGACCGACGGACGTGGGCGCCCGCTACCAATACGCCGTGGCCCTGCAACGAAGCCGGCACCCCGCGGAAGCGGCCGCCGAACTGGAAGAAGTCGCGCGACTGCAACAAACCAACTCGGCCAGCCACCTCGCCGTCGCCACCCTGTACGCGAACGATCTGCAGGAGCCCGATCGAGCCCGGGCGCATTACGAAAAGGTCCTTTCGCTGGACCCCGCACACCCCCAGGCAGACACCATCCGCCGCTGGCTCGCCGGCAACCCCGCCCGCTAAAGCGGCACCGCCAGCCCTCGGGCCAGGCCTCCAAGCGCCTCAGCACGCTTGCCCGGGGGAAATGCTTTATATATTACCTCTTGCCATAGGCCTGCAAAAGCCAACGATCGAATCCCTATACCGGCTCCGGCTGGAGATACCGGCGAGCTGAAGAACTGAATTTCGGTGCACCCGCCGGAACCACCGGCCGCAGACACTCAACCCGTGCACTTCACCGGACGGATACGTTGCAGCTTGGTACGTGGACACATATATCGAATCGGTCGGCAAGCCGCGCGCCCGCAGCAAAGTCACGCCGGCAGCACAAGTGTATCAACGGTGAGGACTGGCTGCTTTAAATCGCCGACTACCCCGGGTTGAGCTTGACGTTTTCCGTGCTGATCGGTATGGACTTCGGGATCGAAGTCGAAGGCCTGGATCGTGTTTCCGCGGGGCGGCTAAAAAACAAATTCTGTCAGTATTCCTATCAGCTCCTCTTTTGCGACCGCCTCCGTAAAAACCCAAGATACGATTCCCTCTTGCCGTGAAAACGCCAGCTATCATTCGCTTGCTCGCTTCAATCGTCTTGCTGAGCGTCGGATTTCTCCTCGGCCAACGTTTCGCGCGCACTCCCCAAGACCAGATCATCCCGCAAGCCGCCACGCCCTCGTCAATTTCTCCGAGCCGTTCCGGGATGACGGCTCCTACCCTTTCGGGTCCCCCACTAAACCTTTCCCCTCTCGAAAAACTCCGCGCTCTCACCGCCAACGCCGGCGCGCACACACGGTTCAATCTTTCCGAAGCAATTCTTCTCCTCCGCCAACTCTCACTCGCCGAATGCAAATCCGGCCTCCCCCTCTTCCAAAACCTCAATCGCTCCGAGCGCGAAATCCTCTCCGACGCTCTCGCTGAACAATGGGCCCAGCTCGATCCGGTGGATGCATTCGACCACGCCCAGGCCAATCGCCGGAATAATGACTGGAGTAATCGCATCGGCTTCGCCGCCGGCGCTGCTCTCGCCGCCACCGATCCTCAAGCCGCTCTCGATCGGATCAGCAACGCTCGTGACCGTGATCTCCGCGAAAAAGCCGCCGAATGGGTTCTCCCCGCCCTTGCCAAAATCGATGGCCGTCGTGCTGCGGAGTATCTCGCTTCCAATCCGCAACTCACGCGGCACGAACACATCTACCGCAGCGTTGCCGAACAATATGCTCGCACTTCACCGCGCGAAGCCGTCGCCTGGGCGGAAACTCTCCCCAACAAACGCCTCCGCGACGACTCCCGTGTCGCCGCATGGCAGGGCTGGGCTCAAGTCGACGCACCCGCCGCTGCCCTGGCCATCGAAAGCGATCCCGAACTCAAGACCAACGGCGCGATCCTCTCCACCATCGCCGCGCACTGGAGTCATTCTGATCTCAAAGCAGTTCTCGCCTGGATCGAAGCGGATCCAAAAGCGCGCAATGACCTCTACGGTTCCATCAATTTCGATTCCGCGCACCTCAATCGGGAGGACGCCCGCAAACTACTCCTCACCATTTCCTCCGATCGTACCCGGAGCAATCTCGCCGAAAAACTCGGGCTTCAATACGCCCGCGAAAATATCCAGGACGCGCTCGCCTGGGCTTCAACGTTGCCCAATGACGAACGCCGCTCCGGCGCCATGAATTCAATTCTGCACGAATGGGGGACACACGATCCCGCCGCTGCCGCGCTTCATCTCATCACTCAACCAGACTCCAAAGAACGGACACGCGATCTCACTCGCGTTCTCGGGCTTTGGAGCCAAAGCGACGCGGCCGCTGCGACCGCCTTCGTTCAGACGCTGCCCGTCGGGTCTCAACGTGATGGCGCCCTGGCCGGCGTGATCGAAAACATTTCCGACCAGCAGCCCGACAAAGCGCTCCAATTGTACCGCGCCATCGAAGACCCCGTAGTGGCCGGTAAACTCGCCCAACGTCTCATCGGCACCCTCATCAAAACTGATCCCGAAACCGCTCTCCAAATCGCATCACACCTCCCTCCCGAGTCTCAACCGGACGCTTACCGAAACCTCATTCGCAACTGGGCCTCCGATCAACCCCAAGCAGCCGGCGAATGGATCCACACCGTTCCTCCCGGCAAAGCGCGCGACACCGCCATTAAGGCCTACGTCTCCGTCATCGACGGCATGGACCCTGCCCTCGCCACCCATTGGGCCAACCGCATTCAGGAACCCACCGAACGTTTCGGAACAACCTTGAACGCGTTCCAACGCTGGATCCAAAAAGACAAGGAATCCGCCCGCATTTGGGCCGAACAAGGCGATATTCCGGAGGGCATCCGTCCGTTCTTCGACCGCTTCCTCAACGACGAAAAATGGTCCAAGGAAATGCACGACTGATTCAAGACCTCGTCGCCACCAAACCTTCCCGCACGGTCGCTTCGATTTCACCGACCATGGCGGCCGGGATTCCGCCGTCGCCCTTCAAAGCCAAGCCTGTCTTCGAACGTTATATCCGGCAGGTGAGCGCGGCACCGACGCGCGGGGATCGATCGGCTGCCATCCGCGAATTTGAAACGGCGTTGGCCGCGCATCGGGACAATGATTTGCCGGCCGCCACGCGCGGTTACCAAAAGGCGGTCGACCTGGATCCGGCGTATTTCG